>JAFLRM010000032.1 GCA_022511465.1 Acetatifactor sp.
AAAGAGTAAATATTAAAAATGATGTACCGTTTTTTCTTGTATCACTTATTGAACACAAAACAAAAGTAGAGTATAATGTAGTCATGCAGATATTCCGCTATATGATTTATATTTGGGAAGCATATGAAAAAGAAGCGGAGAACCTACAAAAGGGAATTTCCAGACAGAAAGGGTTTAAGTATCCACCAATCTTACCAATTGTTTACTATGAAGGGAAGGAAAAATGGACGGTTCCTCTGGATTTTAAGAGCCGCATCATGGAAGGGGAAGCATTTGCCAGATACATACCGGACTTTGAATATTATCTGGTGCCCTTGCGCAGTTACAGCAGTCAGGAACTGTTGGACAGGGAAGATGAGATTTCTCTCTTGATGTTGATCAACCGTATGCAGACAGAGGAAGACATTGCGGAATTTCGGAGACTCCCCACGGAGAGACTTCAGTCGATACTAAAGTCAACACCCCAGCACTTGGTGGATATTATTGCGGATGTTCTGCTTGCTTTTTTGCTGAAAACGAATCTCTCTGCCGATGAGGCGGAAGAAGTTGTAGGAAAGTTGAGGGAAAAGAACATGGGACAACTATTTGAAAATATGGATCCAATAGATATTCCGGCACGTCGCAGAGAGATTGCAGAGCAAAGAAAAGAACTTGTAAGGCAAAAAAATGAACTTACAGAGCAGAGGAATGAACTTACAGAGCAGAGGAATGAACTTGCAGAGCAGAGGAATGAACTTGCAGAGCAGAGGAATGAACTTGCAGAGCAGAGAAATGAACTTGCAGAAGAATATAAGAAAAAAAACAAGCAATTGGGTGAGAAGTTAGCACAGGCAGATGAGAAGTTAATGCAGGCGGAGAGGAAAGAACAACAGGCAGAGGCGAAGAATCAGCAAATAGAGGCGGAAAAACAGCGAATAGAGGCAGAAAGGCAACAAATAGAAACAGAAAAGCGCCAGATGCAGATTCAATTGGAACAGAGGAATGCGGAATTAGAGGAACTGCGGAGAGCCTATGAAAAACTTTTGAAGGAGAAGTCATAAATCTTTTATGATAAAAATCACTTCCACGTAGTACCATCGTAGGTAAAGATACTGGCCTCGCAGTTTTGCTGCAGGGCCTCTCCCCAGAAAGTGTCCGTGCCATGATCCTCAATATAGCACATCAGCCCTTTGTTCAGTGCGCCGTGTGCTACTATCATAATGCGCTCCGTGGTCGCCCAGGCGGGCTCCACCACCTGCTGCAGAAAATCCTTGGCGCGGGCGCAGACCTGCTCCAAGGTTTCACCGCCCTCAGGAGGCGTGTAACGTGCCGGCTCATTGAAGAAGAATCGGTAGGGATTATCCTCTCTCATCCATTCGCTGTAATGAGTTCCTTCCAAAGTTCCGAAACAGATCTCCCGCAGCCTGTCATCGCGGATAATGGGGATATTGCGATGGCCACGGATCAGACAGGCGGTTTCGTAGGCACGGATCAGTGGGGAAGAGTAGATCCGGTCAAAGTGTACTTCCTCCAGTCTTCGTCCCAGTTCTCCCGCGAGTTCACGCCCGCTTTCGTTCAGTTCGATATCTGCATTTCCCTGCATTTTGCCGGCGGCATTCCAGACGGTTTCGCCATGGCGGATGATATATACTTCCATAGGTTTTCCCTTTCCAACATGAGCATTTCCCCTATTATAACAGAGCAAAAGAGATTTTACCAGAGGCGGCCGGATGCGCTTTTTCCTTTTCCAAACATTCCTATAGCAAAATATCTTGGTGTATGTTATAATTATCTTTACTTAGAGGCGTATACAATCTGGAAAGGCAGGTTTTCTATGAAAATTGAACGTGTGGACGATAAGACCGTCAAATGCTTCCTTTCCAATGAGGAACTGGAAGAATACGATATTGATTATAAAGATTTTGTGCTTCGCAGCGAGAAGGCCAAGGAAATTGTCAAGGAGATCATCGAGCAGGCGGAGGAGGAGGTCGGTTATAAGCCGCCTCAGTTTGCCTTTGATCTGCAGATCATGATGCTGCCGGAGCAGGGATTGGTGCTGACCTTTTCCGAGAAGGAGCCTTTTGAGGGCAAGGAGGGGGAGCAGATTGTAGAGTACTTAAAGCAGATGCGCAACGTGTTGATGCAGGCGAAGGAGAAGCTGGGCAACGCGGCGGGCAGTCTCGCCCACGGGAAGAAGCAGTTTGCCGACAATATGTCACAGCAGGGTCAGGCGGTTGCCTCAAATGAAAAGCCGGACTATGCGATCTTTTCCTTCAACAGTCTGAGCAGTGTGATGGAGTATGCCACCGCCATGCCCGCAACACTGCGTGTGCAGAGCAGTCTGTATAAGTTGGGGAATACCTTCTACCTGTACCTGAAAAAGAGCGGTGCCTCCTACGAGCGTTATAGCAGAGCATGTGTTCAGGCGCTGGAATTCGGAGAACTCTACGCGGCGGATGAGAGTCATTTATTGCTTTTGCGTGAGCACGGCGAGTGCCTGATCGAAGACAGAGCGTTGAAGAAGCTGCGTTTGTCTTAAACATAGGCAAGAGAGCAGTAAGGAATTGTTTTAAAGAGAGACTCATATATGTATTGCAGCGTATATGAGTCTTTTTTTATGGAGGAAATCATTATGTACGAATGCCCCAACTGTGCAGCCAACTTAAAATTTGATATTGCCAGCCAGATGCTGACATGTGAGTACTGCGGAACAGCAGTTGATCCCTACAGTATCACCAAGGAGCGGGACGCAGAGGAGACCACTGATTACGAGGTCATACTTTTCACCTGCCCCCAATGTGGCGGTGAGATTTTGAGTGAAGATACCACGGCAGCTACCTTTTGCAGCTACTGTGGAGCAGCGACCATCTTGGACAGCCGTATGAGCAGAGAGCGCAGACCCGGCTGCATCGTGCCCTTTACCAAGACCAAAGAGGACTGTAAGAGATCCTACACCAAAATGATGCGGAGGGCGATCTTTACACCGAAAGAGTTGAAAGACGCCGGCCATATTGAAAAGTTTCGCGGGATATATATGCCATACTGGGTGTATGGATTTGCGAAGAAAGGGGCGGTGAGGATCCCCGGCAGCAGGACACATAGGAGGGGTGATTATCTGATCACCAAACACTATAATTTGGACTGTGAGTTGGAGGAGGATTATCAGGGGATTGCCTACGATGCATCCTCCACCTTTTCCGATAGCTTGAGCAGTGCCATAGCGCCCTTTGATCTGAGGGAGGGGAAGGAGTTCACGCCTTCTTTCTTAAGCGGTTTTTATGCGGACACCAGTGATGTGTACAAAGGGGCCTATCACTCGGAGGCAGAGGAACTTTTTCTCAGCGATGCCTGTGAACGGGCCAGAAAAGCAGTTGGCAAACCACGCTATCATGTGGGCAGGGAGGGCAACAGAAGCGGTCTGGAGAGAGCATTGCGTCCGGATCCGGAGACGGTGTCCGAGGAATTGGCTATGTTGCCGGTGTGGTTCTTGGCTTATCGGAAGGACGACAGAGTGGCCTATGCAGTGGTCAACGGACAGACAGGCAAGGCGGCTGCCGACCTTCCCGTGGATATCAGGAAATATTTGATTGGATCGCTGATACTGGCGGTGCCGATCTTTCTTTTGCTCAATATGTTTCTCACCATCACGCCCACTCGGATCCTGGTGTTTGCCATGTTGTTGGCGTTTGTCAGCATCTGGGTCTCCAACCGGCAGTTTGCCGACATTTTCCAAAGGGAGACCGGTGCGGAGGACATTGGTATGGAAGCGGTGCGGCCAGGCGATCTGCAGGAGACACAGCCTGAGAAGCCGAAGGGAGCAGGGAATTTGGGAATTGGTTCGCGTTATTTCTTTATCCTCATAATGTGTGGAATTATGCTGATAGGAATGCTCTTACCTATGTTTTTTGTGACGGTGGCCAAGTTTTTGGACGCCGGTCTTGTGTTGCAGGTGTTGAATATCATGCCCATTATAACAGTAGGTCTGATGTTCGTCAGTTTCGCTTTTGTTTGCTGGTGGAATATTTCCGGAAATAAACGAAGAAAGGCTGTTAAAATGCCCTTCAAACAAAAGATTCCCACGCTGGTCAAGCCCATGGGTGCTATCGCGCTGGCAATTTTGATTCTCCTGATCCATCCGGTCAGAGACGAATTTTATTACATAGGCTCCTTTGTGTGTATGGGGATGGTGTGCTGGTCTTTCGTTGATATCATTCGCCATCACAATACCCTGACTACCAGAAAGCTGCCACAGCTGAATCGGAGGGGAGGGGATGAAAATGCGTAGAGTTGGTGCAACCTTTTTAGCAGTGTTCCTCCTGTTTATGACAAGTGTGTCAGTGGTTTGCGCGACGACAGGAGAAATTTATACCAATCCGGAGACCGGTTACCGGGTGATCCTGGAGGATAAGGCGGAACTTCTCACGGAGGGCGAACGGGGAGAGTTGACGGAGCAGATGCGTCAGATTACCGCCTACGGAAATGTGGCTTTTGTGACAATAGGGGAAAATTACAGAGATACGGATGACTATGCGGCAGCCTGCTTCCGGGATCTGTTTGGCAGATCGAGCGGCACGCTGTTTTTGATCGATATGGACAACCGAAATATTTGGGTCTACAGTGATGGCGCCATCTATCGGGTAGTGACCAAGAGTTATGCCAACACTATCACGGACAACGTATACCGCTACGCTTCTCGGGGAGAGTATTACGAATGTGCCGCAGAGGTCTATCAGGAAATCTTTGCTCTTCTGGAGGGGGATCGCATTGCCCAACCCATGAAGTATATCAGCAATGTGTTTCTTGCGCTGATTCTTGCTCTCTTTGTCAATTTCGGGTTGGTCAGCTGGATGTCCCGACTGCGAAAACCCAAAGATGCAGAGTTATTGAGTAACTCGGTAAGATATTTTCATGTTACTGAGCCCACTATCACCTACGCCCACGAGACCAAGACTTACGATCCGGTCAGCTCCGACAGTGGAAGCAGCGGAGGCGGAAGTGGTGGAGGCGGAGGCCATAGCGGCGGAGGCGGAGGCCACAGCTTCTGAGGATAACCGTTGCACGCAGCCTCTACGGAAGATGAACATGCAGATCATTACAATTCCAGCACACGTCTCATATCCTCCGGCAGAGGTGCGGTAAATTCCATGATCTGTCCGGTGATAGGATGGGTGAAAGTCAGACGGTGGGAGTGCAATGCCTGGCGGGAAATGACGATTGTGTCATAAGGGTTGTAAAGGTAGTCTCCAATCAAAGGATAGCCCAGATATTTCATATGCACGCGAATCTGATGGGTACGTCCGGTCTCCAGTTTCAGGGAGATCAGGCTGTACCCATTTTTATTTTCCAGAGTGCGATAGTGGGTAACGGCGTGCTCGCCATGTTCAAAGTCTACGGTGCGCTCCAGAATGGAACCTTCTTTGCGGCCAAGGGGTGCAGTGACGGTGCCTGCGGCAGGCTCCACGCATCCCCGCACGATGGCCAGATACTCTCGTCCGATCTGGTGGCCTTCCGCCATCATGGAGGAAAGGATGCTTGCGCTGATCATGTGCTTGGCAATGACAGTCAGCCCGGAGGTATCCCGGTCAAGACGGTTGATGCAGCGGTACACGAAAGGGATGCCCTGATCGGCAAAGTACCAGGCAAGGGCGTTCCCCAGAGAATTCTCGTAATTGTTCAGGGAAGGGTGGATAGGCATTCCGGCAGGCTTGTTGACCACCAACAGATCTTCATCCTCGTAGAGGATGTGGAGGGGGAGTTTTACAGGCAAAATCTTTTCGGAGGAGGCATTCTCCTGAATACGAACGACAATAGTGTCATTTTCTTGCAGATATTGGTTCAAATAGATGGGAGAGCCGTTTCGGAGAACGCCATCGGGGCACTTTTTCAGTTCGATCAGGTTACGGGAGGAGTAACCCTGCCGTTTTAAGTAGGTGCGTATGCGTACTCCCGCGTCCTGTTTGGTGATGTGATAGGTCAATATTCGTTCCATGATGCCCTCTCTTCCAAAGAGAAGTATATAGGATTTTTTTGAATTTGGGTAGAAAAATTGTTGTGGCTATGCAGAAATTTTATTATAATAAATTATGTATGGATTAAAATTGGCATCGGATGAAAGAAGCAAAGGAGAAATCCAATGAACTCGCATGTACATAAAATCAATCGGGATCTGGTGATCGGCTGGATGGTGATCGTTGCCGTATTGTTTGTATCTTATCTTGGGGAAGTGTTAAAGGGAGAGAGAACGATTGGGTATTTTTGCATGTTTATGCTGGCAACGGCCCTTCCTGCTGTAATTTGTTTGGTTTTGTTTTTGCGCAAACCGGATAGAAAAGAGCTTCGCTATTATATCGTGGTGGGCTATTTTGTCATGTACGTCTTCAGCATGATGACGGGGAGTACCAGCATGGTGTTCAGCTATATCCTGCCCATGTTATCACTCTTAGTATTGTACCATCAGCCACAGCTGATTTTGTTTACCGGCATTGCGTCTTTGATCGTCAACCTGATCTCCTTGTATCACAAATTTCAAACCGGTGTTATGAACCTGTCCAACAGCAAGGACGCGGAGATCCAAGTTGCGCTTTTGGTACTTTGTTTTGCCGGATCTTATGCTGCTACCCGTCTGTACGATGAGATCACCAAACAGAATATTTCCTATCTGAAGATACTGAATGAGAAGAACGATGAGATCCAGAAGATGGCACTGCAGACCATCACCACCATCGCCAACACGATAGATGCCAAGGATGGTTATACGCAGGGGCATTCGAAGAGAGTGTCCGAGTACTCCGTGGAGATTGCCGGCGAACTGGGGCTGCCTGAGAAGGAGATACAGAATATCCGATCGGTTGCACTGCTTCACGATATCGGCAAGATCGGTGTACCGGATTCTGTGCTGAACAAACCGGGCAAGCTGACCAACGAGGAGTTTCGCCTGATGAAGCAGCATCCTGTCATGGGCGGCGAGATCCTAAAAGATATCAATATGATACAGGGCGTTGACATCGGTGCCAAATACCACCACGAGAGATATGACGGCAAGGGCTATCCGGATGGACTTATGGGAGAGCAGATTCCTTTTATTGCCCGTATCATCGCAGTGGCGGATGCTTACGATGCCATGACCAGCAACCGTGTCTACCGCAAGCATTTGAGCGAGGAAGAGGTCTTGTCAGAGCTGGAGAAGGGTATTGGGACTCAATTTGATCCGGCGGCAGCGCGGGCGTTGATTCGGATGATCAGGGAAGGCCGCATGGACAATCATGATCTTGAGGCCGCGGAAGAACCGCACGTAAAAGAGACTACCCAGATTTTGAGCAGAGTTATGGAGAAGCAGAAGGAGCAGATCACGGAGAATATGCTGATCGACGATCTGACGGGTACCTACAACCGCAGCAGCGGCGAGAAGCTGATGCGGGATGCGTTGGAAGAGGTCAGGGGTGGCAGTCTGATGTTGTTCGATCTGGACCACTTCCGGAAGATCAACGACAGGACAGGCTTTGTGAGAGGCGATCTCTTCCTGAGAGTGACGGCAAAGTGCATCCAGAACATGGGAAGGGATATCATTATTGCCCGATTCGGCGGAGATGAGTTTGCGGTGTTGTTCCCCAGCTTGTCCAAGGAAGAGGAGATCGTGCAGGCTCTGGAAAACTTTCAGCGGGAAATTGCGAGTGAAATCGCAGGAAATAAGGAGCTGGAAGGCTTGTCCGTGTCCGTGGGTGCCGTGATACGTAACAACGACAAAATGGATTTCACTACGTTGTTTCTGAAAGCTGACAAGGCGCTTTACTATGTAAAGCAGCAGGGCGGAGGAAGTTATTATATTCATCAGGACGGAGCTGTTGCGGAGGAGAGTAATCCTTCCAAGGTAGACTTAGATCACTTAGTGCAGTTTATCCAAAACAATGGGCAATATGAGGACGGCCAGTCTCTGATCTATCCGGAGTTTGGCAGGATTTATGAGTTTATTCAAAGTAAAGCGGACATCGAGAGGCAGAAGATTCAGCTTTTGATGTTCACCATCAGCACCAATGAGGGCATCAAACTGACGGTGGAGGATGGAGAGGAAATCATAGGCTTCTTAGAGCGGGCAATCTCGAATTCCATGTCAGACAAAGAATTGTCCACTCGCTACAGCAGTGTCCAGCAGCTGGTTCTGATGATTGACATGGAGGAGAAGCAGGTGGAGGAGCTCCGTAGTTTGATCATCAAAGAATTTTATAAAATGTACGACCGCAAAGAGGTCAACGTAAATTACGATATGGCGAGTTTGGGTTGAAGCTGAACCAAAATTCCCTTGACAAACATCCCGTCCATGCACTAAAATCACATACAGATAAAGCGATGAAGAGGGTTAGTACGGATGGGAAGCATCCCAGAGAGAGGACGCGGCTTTGCATCGGGAGGAGATGACAGAGCCGGGCTGAGACGTCCCCATGTGGAAGATCCGGAACCTGCCTTGGAGCTTCTGTGTGAAGAGTAAGCGAAACACAGCGCAGTCCTGCGTTATAGGCATTAAAGATGGGTGTATCGTTCCGCTTCTAAAGAGGGAAGATATATCAATTAGGGTGGTACCGCCGAGCTTTCGGTCCCTTGTCGGGGCTTAAGTCTCGGCGTTTTTAATGTATTATGGAAAAGGAGAAGAATCATGGCTGACAAGAAAATGGTAGAGGCGATCACCTCCATGGAGGAAGATTTCGCCCAGTGGTACACGGATGTGGTGAAGAAGGCTGAGTTGATCGACTACACCAGCGTGAAGGGATGTATGGTGATCAAGCCAGCGGGATATGCGCTCTGGGAGCTGATCCAGAAACAGCTGGACGAGAGATTTAAGGCGACCGGCGTGCAGAATGTATATCTTCCTATGTTTATTCCGGAGTCTTTGCTTCAGAAGGAGAAGGATCATGTGGAGGGGTTTGCTCCCGAGGTGGCGTGGGTGACCCACGGCGGCCTGAATGAGCTTCAGGAGAGACTCTGTGTACGCCCTACTTCCGAGACGTTATTCTGCGATTTTTATAAAAATGATGTGCAGTCTTACAGAGATCTGCCCAAGGTATACAATCAGTGGTGTTCCGTGGTGCGCTGGGAGAAAGAGACCAGACCGTTCCTGCGCTCCAGAGAGTTTTTGTGGCAGGAGGGACATACTGCTCATGCTACCGCCAAGGAGGCGGAGGAGAGAACCATCCAGATGCTGAATGTGTACGCGGATTTCTGTGAGGAGGTTCTGGCAATTCCCGTTGTCAAGGGACAGAAGACGGACAAGGAGAAGTTTGCGGGCGCCGTGTCCACCTACACCATCGAGGCGCTGATGCACGACGGCAAGGCACTCCAGTCCGGCACCAGCCACAATTTTGGGGATGGTTTCGCCAAAGCCTTCGGCATCCAGTTTGCGGATAATGACAATACCTTAAAATATGTTCATCAGACTTCCTGGGGCATGTCCACCCGTATTATCGGCGGGATCATCATGGTGCACGGCGACAACGAGGGATTGGTGCTGCCTCCCAGAGTGGCACCTATTCAGGTCTGCATCATTCCCATCCAGCAGAAGAAGGAGGGCGTTCTGGATAAGGCGTACGAGTTGAGAGACCGGCTTGCTAAAGATTTCCGCGTCAAGGTGGATGATTCCGACAAGACTCCCGGCTGGAAATTCTCCGAGGCGGAGATGCGGGGCTATCCTATCCGCATAGAGATCGGCCCCAAGGATATAGAGGCTGGAAAGTGTATTATCTGTCGCCGTGACACCAGAGAGAAGATCGAGGTTGCCCTGGAGGAACTGGAGACAAAGGTCGGCGAGGTTCTTGAGACCATGCAGAAGGAAATGCTGGAGAGAGCCAGAGCCCACAGGGATGAAAATACTTTTACTGCCGTCAACATGGAAGAGTTTGTGCGAATCTTCAATGAGAAGGCCGGATTTGTGAAGGCCATGTGGTGTGGTGATCAGGCTTGCGAGGATCAGATCAAGGAAAAGCTCAGTGTTACCAGCCGCTGTATGCCTTTTGAGCAGGAACAGATCGCGGACACCTGTGTCTGCTGCGGCAAACCCGCAAAAAAAATGGTTTACTGGGGCAGAGCATACTAGAAAAGGTGGGAGTCATGTTTTTGGATTTGGGTGAAGAAAAATGCCGCAGGTGTCTTTGTCTTATATGGACAGGTTTGTTGGCGACAGCGTTTTTTCTGATCTGTTCCGATCCAATGGCGGCACGGGCTGCCACTGAGCAGCAACAGGCAGAGTCTGTAGAGGAGTTTGTCAGAAGCTTTTATGAGTCATGTGCAGAGGGTGAGATCGATGTCATATGGGAGTGTATGGAAGATGATGGGTTTGATCAAGTGCACCGTCAAGCCTTGGCAGAGATCTTGCCGGAGTACGGTTTTCAGGGATATGATATCCTGATGGTGAATGTATATCCCTTAAGGGAGGCGGATTGGTGGGTAGCCACCGTAGCCTATGACATGTTGGTGGAAGGAATTGACAGCCCTCTGCCGGGATGGGAAAGCTTGCTGATACAAATGCCGGAGGGCGACAGCGGGCTTATTTTCAATGTTGCGGATCCTTCTATGGGAGATGAGATACTCCAAATTTTGGAGACAGCGGAAATCCGCGATATGAGTAATGACATAAACAAAAGATTTAACGAAATTGTTATGCAACACCCTGAGATTTTGGAATGGATAAATGAGCTTGAACAAGCGGTAACGCTGAGAGCTGTGGATCTTGTAAGCGGAGAGACAATGCCGAAAAAGTCGGATGAAAAGTTTTATGTGGTTCAGAAGGGTGACTGCCTCTGGCATATCGCGGAGGATCGGCTTGGGGACGGTGCCCGCTGGGGAGAGCTGTATGAAGTCAACAAGAATATCATAGGCGAAGATCCTAACCTGCTATTGACCGGTATGGAATTACAGCTTCCATAAAGACGGGGCATGTACCCAGCGATAAATGGAATAGATGTCCGCCAGTGCGGAAGATTGAGAGGAAATATGATAAACATAACTTATCAGCTACAAGTAAAAGGGTCGCTGCCGGATGCAAAGCTGGTGACCTACATTCAGGACTACTCAGATGCTATGGCGATTCAGAAGAGACCGCTGATCTTGATCTGTCCCGGAGGAGGTTATCGGTACACCTCGGACAGAGAGTCGGAGTCCATCGCTTTGCAGTTTCTGGCGATGGGTTATCATGCGGCAGTGCTGCGCTATTCCTGCGCGCCGGCGACTTATCCCACGTCCCTCTTGGAGCTTGCCAGCGCCATGTTGCTGATTCATGAGAATGCGGAGGAATGGCATGTGGATGCGGAGAAGATCGTTGTGCAGGGGTGTTCCGCCGGCGGTCATCTGGCGGCTTGTTTAGGAATGTTCTGGGACGAAGATTTTCTGGCCGAGGAGCTGGAGCTGAAGGAACCTGACCATGAGATCCTTCGACCGGCTGGGATGATTTTGTGTTATCCCGTGATCACGTCGGGAGAGTTTGCCCACAAAGGCTCTTTTGAAAATCTTCTGGGCGACAGGGTGGAGGAGCTCTCGGAGAAGCTGTCTCTGGAAAAGCAGGTTTCCGATAAGACCCCAAAGGCATTTATTTGGCATACCTTTACGGACGATTCCGTGCCGGTGGAAAATTCCCTGCTCTTAGTGAGCGCCATGCGAAAGGCCGGTATTCCCACAGAGTTTCATATGTATCCCGTGGGGGGACACGGGCTTGCACTGGCGAGCCGTCTGACTCAGACCAGCGACGGAAGGCATGTTCAGGAGGAGTGTACCTCATGGGTGGGACTGGCCAAGACATGGCTGGAGCATCTGTTTGAAGAGTGAGGTTTATAATGATCATTAAAAAAGTATAAATATGCAGAGTCTTCCATTGACAGGGAGATTTTGTGTGCTATAATATCTAACTAGGTTAGATAAATAAAAGGAGGATCATATGGCTTCACAAAAAGATGCGCAGGAGTTTCTAAGTAAGCTGAGATGTTGCAGGCCGCAGTCATTTTTTGGCAAGGTTGATGAATGTCAAAGGGGCACAGGATTTATTCTTGCCTATTTGGAAGAAGTAAGTGGAGAAGTGATCGCGGGAGACCTTGCCAGAGAATTGAATGTCAGTACGGCGAGGATTGCAGCACTGCTCAAAACAATGGAGAAAAACGAGCTTATCATTCGGTATCAGTCTGCCACGGATAACAGGCAGACTGTGGTTGAGATCACGCAGAAGGGGATTGACTACTCAGCCGCTATGAAAAAGCAAATTTTGGAAAAAGCGGAGTTGTTGCTGGAAAAGGTTGGTAAAGAGGAACTGGATGAGTTTATTCGAATATCAATGAAGATCAAGGAAGCCCTTGATGAATAAGTGGCAGACTTCCGGAGGGGAGTCTGTTATATAAACATTGAATATCTAACCCTATTAGAAAAACAAAAAGGAGAATCGCTCGAATGAGAAATATTTTTCGCAACTTGAAAAAGTATTGGTATTTTGTTCTACTGATACTGGTGCTTTTATTTGTTCAGGCATATTGTGATCTTTCCCTGCCTGACTATACGTCAAGTTTGATTGACGTCGGAATTGCCAATTTGGGAATCGAACATGCAGTTCCTGAATATCTGTCGGAAAGTGGTTTCCAGATGATTCGCACATTTTTGACGGATGAGGAAAAGGCAGACTGGGATGCGGCCTACGTCTATCAGGAGGGAAGCGGATACTATACGCTGGCTTCCACAGAGGAAGAGGAATGGGATGGTTTAGATGAGGAGTTTTCCAAGATCATTGCGATTGTATATACAATGACATCGGGGCAGAACTCTGGGATTGAAAACGTGAATATGGCATCCATTGACTTTTCTCATATGGATATGTCCGCGGTGGATCCTGCTCAAATCAGGGGCGTTTTCCAGGAAAAGCTGGGGTCTCTGGGAGATTCCATTATCAGCTCCATGGCGAAACGGTTTTCCAGAGAGCAGTACGAACTCTGCGGAGTTGATATGAATCAGATGCAGACTGCTTTTTTATGGTCTACAGGTGGCAAGATGCTGGGAATGGCGCTTATTATGGCTCTGACGGCTATTCTGGTGGGGTTTCTGGCGTCCCGAACTGCGGCTGGCGTGGGGCGTGACCTGCGGAGCAAGGTGTTCCACAAGGTGATCAGCTTTTCCAATGCAGAGTTGGATCGATTTTCCACGGCATCCCTGATCACCAGAACGACCAATGATGTGCAGCAGATTCAGATGGCAACCGTCATGCTCCTTCGAATGGTGTTGTATGCACCGATCCTGGCTATCGGGGGCATCATCAATATCCGTCAATACAATTCCGGAATGAACTGGATCATTGTTCTGGCCGTTGCGTTGGTATTATGCCTGATCGCAGTACTGTTGTTTATAGCGATGCCGAAATTTAAGATCATGCAGATAATGGTCGATAAGGTAAATTTGGTGGCAAGAGAAATCCTCACCGGTATCCCCGTGATCCGTGCCTTTAGCAGGGAGAAAAAGGAGGAGGAGCGCTTTGATGAGGCGAACAGATCATTGATGAAAACCATGCTTTTTACAAACAGGACCATGGCGATGATGATGCCTGCGCTTATGCTGATCATGAATGGTGCGTCTGCTCTGATCATATGGGTTGCCTCACAGAGAATCGACAGCGGTGTACTTGAGGTCGGTGCCATGACTGCGTTTATTACTTATTCCATGTTGATCATCATGGGTTTTTTGATGCTGACCATGGTTTCCATCATGCTCCCCAGAGCCGGGGTTGCCGCAGATCGTATCCAGGAAGTCATAGATACGGAGTTGACCATTGTTGACAAGGATAGTGCGGTACTGTCAGCGCCTGTCAGCGCCTCCGTTTGCTTTAACCATGTCAGCTTTAAATATCCGGATGGCGGGGAGAATGTCCTCACGAACATCGATTTTGTTGCAAAGCCCGGGCAGACCACTGCGATCATCGGAAGCACGGGTTGCGGAAAGTCCACACTGGTGAAGCTGATCCCCAGATTCTTTGATGTGACGGAAGGCTCTGTCACTGTGGGAGGAACGGATGTTAGAGACTATTCCCTTGAGGTGCTGAGAGCACAGATTGGATATGTGCCACAGAAAGCGATACTGTTCTCCGGAGATATCCGTTCCAATATTGGCTACGGAGCACCGAATGCTACAACAAAGGATATTGAGGAGGCAGCAGCGATCGCCCAGGCTGCCGACTTTATAGAGGAGAAGGCGGATAAATATAACAGTGCCATTTCCCAGGGCGGCACCAATGTGTCCGGAGGTCAGAAACAGCGGCTTTCCATTGCCAGAGCCATTGCAAGGAAGCCCAAAGTTTATATCTTTGACGACAGCTTTTCCGCACTGGATTTTAAGACGGACACGGCGCTTCGCAAGGCTCTTTCCGAGAATACCAAGGATGCCACGGTCATCATTGTGGCTCAGCGTGTCAGCACCATTCTGAACGCGGATCAGATCATTGTGCTGGAGGATGGAAAGATGATCGGCAAAGGAACTCACAGGGAGCTTGTGGAAAACTGTGAGGAATATAAACTGATCGCGCAGTCCCAGCTGTCGGAAGCAGAGTTTCATGCCAGCATCGCAGGGAAGGAGGAATGTTAAATGCCGGGACCAATGGGAGGACACGGTGGAAGATTTTCGACCGCAAAAGCAAAGGATTTTAAAGGCACCATCAAAAAAATCATTACTTACATTGGCGGATATAAGATTGGGGTCATCGCGGTTATGATCTGCGCAGTATTAAGCGCCATATTCCATATCGTAAGCCCTAAGATCTTAGGTAAGGCGACGACCGCTTTGTCCGGGGGGCTGATGGGAAAGATCACGGGCACCGGAGGAATTGACTTTGACTATATTGGGAAAATATTGCTGACTGTGTTAGCTTTACATCTGGTAAGCTTTGTTTTCAGCATGATCCAGGGTTTTACCATGTCCGGCATCACGCAAAAACTCTGCTACAAGCTGCGCAGAGAATTGGCGGAAAAGATCAATCGCATGCCGTTAAAATATTTTGAGAGCAGGACATACGGTGAAGTGCTTTCCCGGATCACAAACGATATTGATACCTTTGGAAACGGTTTCAACCAGAGCGTGACACAGCTGATCACGTCCGTGACCACTATGATCGGCGTTGTTATAATGATGCTTTCCATCAGTCCGCTGATGACTCTGATCACGCTGCTGATCCTGCCGGTGAGCCTGACCTTTATCAGTCTGGTGATGAAGAAGTCTCAGAAATACTTTAAACAGCAGCAGGCTTATCTGGGCCATGTCAACGGGCAGGTGGAAGAGAATTATTCAGGGCATCTGGTGGTCAAGGCTTTTGGAAAAGAGAAGGATGTCATAGCGGAATTTGACCGCACCAATGCCACTCTTTTTGAATCTGCATGGAGGTCGCAGTTCTTGTCCGGATTGATGATGCCGGTTATGCAGTTCGTTGGCAATCTTGGCTATGTGGGTGTGGCAATTTCCGGTGCATTTTTGGCCATCAGGGGAAGCATTGAGATTGGCGATATTCAGGCATTTATTACCTACGTAAAGAACTTTACACAGCCCATGCAGCAGTTGGCACAGGTGACAAATATGATGCAGTCTATGGTTGCGGCAGTAGAGCGTGTGTTTGAGTTTCTGGAGGAGGAAGAGGAGGATCAGATCACGGTAAACGCCGTGCCTGTGGAGAATGTAAAGGGAATTGTGGATTTTAAGCATGTGCGGTTTGGTTATGATCCGGATCAGGTCATCATCAAGGATTTCAATGCCCATGTGAACCAGGGACAGCAGATTGCTATCGTCGGTCCGACAGGTGCCGGTAAGACTACCATGGTAAAGCTTCTCATGCGTTTTTACGATGTGAACGGTGGTTCGATCGAGCTGGACGGACACAATCTGAAGGCATACAACCGCAATGAGCTGCGCAACGCATTTGGCATGGTTCTGCAGGATACATGGCTGTTCAAGGGAAGCATTATGGAAAATATCCGTTATGGAAGGCTGGATGCCACGGATGAGGAAGTGATCGCGGCGGCAAAGTCAGCCCACGCAGACCACTTTATCCGTACCCTTCCGGGCGGCTACAACTTTGAACTGAATGAGGACGCCACCAATGTATCCGCAGGCCAGAGGCAGCTTCTTACCATTGCAAGAGCGATTCTGGCGGACAATCCGGTGCTGATCCTGGATGAGGCAACCTCTTCCGTGGATACAAGGACCGAGCACAGAATTCAGAAGGCCATGGATAATCTGATGAAGGGAAGGACCAGCTTTGTCATTGCCCATAGACTGAGCACCATCCGCAACGCTGATATGATCCTTGTCATGAAGGATGGCGACATCATCGAACAGGGCAACCATGATGCACTGATGGAACAGCAAGGTTTCTATGCAGAGCTTTATAATGCTCAGTTCGCATAATATAGGAGGTATCACATGAGATATGATCATATAGTGATTGAACGTGAATACGGAAGCGGCGGAACCGGAATCGGACGACTGCTTTCTGAAAAAACAAATATACCCTGCTATGGAGCCGAGATACTGGAGGGCGTTTCCGCGAAACTGCAAATTCCCATCTCGGATATTCAGCGGTATGAGGAAAGTACCACAAACAGCTTCCTGTATTCCATTTACGCATTCGGCAAAATGAATGACGGATCGGGAAATTTTCTGTCCAAGGAGAACCATATTTTTCTGGAGGAGCAAAATCTGATCCGAGAATATGCAATGCAGGGGCCGGCAATCTTTGTAGGCAGATGCGCTGCAAGCGCGCTGGAGGACAAAAGAGTCTTAAAGGTATATATCCATGCAGAACCGGAGATCAGAAAACAGCGTGCCGTGAGAGAGTATGGAATACCGGAAAATATGGCAGACAGTACTATGGCAAAGTATGACAGGAAAAGAAAGAACTATTACCTGGTCAACACGGGGAAAAAGTGGAACGACTGGAGTAATTACGACATTATACTGGACAGTGGAACGCTGGGAGTGGAAACTTGTGTCCAGATTATTCAAGCGGCGCTTGGGTTTATAAATTTTTTATGAGTTTTCCAACAGTTTTTCATTGTTTTTTCTCAAATTTGTTTTATAATAAAATAGCGCTTTTCTTTGCGCAAACAGAGAAGTGTACATAAAAACAATAATTCTTATCGAGGGAAGTAACAGCCGGACGGTGGAAGACCGTGGGCAGATTGGTGTAAACATAGTACAGGAAGGAAAAGAAAAATGCTTGGATCAGGAAAGAGAAAATGCGGTATAGGAATGGCAATCCTGTTGGGCGGAAGTGTTGCACTGGCCGGATGTGGAAGTACGGAAGTAAGTAATACAGAGGTTTCGGCGGTGGTGGTAGACATGCAGGAAGCACAGCTGGGAAGCCTGACTTTGCAGAATAGCTTTGTGGGAACCGTTACTCCCCAGGAGATGGTGTATGTGATCCCTTTTGCCTCCGGCACCATCACGGAGGTCAATTATAACGTGGGCGATCATGTCAATGCGGGTGATGTGCTGTTTCGCATTGACGACTCTGCGGCCAGACTGCAGCTACAGCAGGCCAAACTTAGCGCTACCAGCGCGAAACAGCAGGTGGACATGGCCACAGGCAGCCAGCAATCCTCCACGGATCTGCAGTTGGACAGCGCTATTGTTCAGGCCCAGAGCGGATATGAACAGGCGCAGATTGGGTATTTTCAGGCGAAGAATGCGTATGAGAAGTTAGATGATCTGACAGAAGAATACAAAGAACGAGTTGAGCAGTTTGATCAGGCCATAGCAAGCAATGATTATGCAAAAATTATGGAGCTGCTGCCTCAGTTGGTTGCTTCTTTTCCTCCCGACAGCGTTTCATCGGGAGATATTGATATCACTAACCCGTCTGTTGTATCAATGGTGGCAAACGCACAGTTGAGTGGGTATCAGTCCCAGCGCGATACTGCGCACGATTACTTCCTTCAGGCCTCGTCCGCTTACCGTGCAGCGGAGTCAGGCTTGAACATTGCTAATAAGTCTAAAGATTTGACACAAGGTCAGATCCGGCAGGATGCAAACGCACAGGCAAAGACCAGTCTGTCACTGGCGCAGTTGGGTGTAGACAGCGCTGAGCTGGCTCTGTCCTACTACACAGTGGAGGCGCCCATCTCCGGCGTGATCCAGAGCCGAAGCGTGGAAGTGAACGGCATTGCCGCCAGCAGCAACCCCGCATTCATCATTGCAAACGAGGACAGCATGACTGTCACCTTCTCGGTCAGCGAGGCTGTGAGAAATACACTTCAGGTCGGCGATTCCGTCACGGTGGAGCGAAACGGCGTCAACTACGAGGGACATATTACGGAAGTAGGTGTGGCAGTTACCCAGGCGACCGGTCTGTTTCAGGTGAAGGCCAGTGTCAGCGTGAGCAACGGGACTCTTCCCAGCGGAGTGTCGGCGAAAATTACGGCAGACACTTACTCTGAGGAGAATGTTGTAGTGATTCCTTATGATGCTGTATATTATGATAATGATTCCGCCTATGTGTATCTGTGTGTGGACCACAAAGCGGTGAAGACTTATGTTACCACCGGAATTTTTGATGACACAAACATTGTGATACTGGACGGCATTTCCACCGGTGATATGGTGATCACCAGCTGGTCGCCCAGACTGTTGGACGGTGTGGAGGTGGCAGCGCCCGGCACCACAGCACAAAAGTAAGGAGGCAGGCAGATGAATTTGACGAGACTGGCCCTGAAGCGTCCGGTGTCCTGTTTCCTAGCGATTCTGGCACTGGCAGTGTTTGGTATTTCCTCCATCTTTGGCTTTCGCCTGGAGCTGACTCCGGATATTGAGATGCCGATGCTGATAGTGATGGCCACTTACCCCGGCGCGGACCCGGAGAGTGTGGATGAGTTGGTGGCATCCGTGATCGAGGATGCCGGTGCTTCCCTGAGCGGCGTGGAGTCCGTGACTTCCATGTCCTCCGAAAACTATTGTATTGTCCTTTTTACCTATGAGTACGGTGTGGATATTGCCGAGTGTCACAATGACCTGAGAGCAGCCATGGAGGTGGCATCTTTGAGCCTGCCGGACGATGCCACGGAGCCCACGATCATTGAGATGAATATGAACAATGTACCGATCATCAGCATCTCAGCCATTGAGGCGGGCGACGTGGATCTCTTAAAAGTCGTAAATGAATCGGTGGTGCCGGAGCTGGAGTCTCTGGGTGGCGTCGCACAGGTCAGTGTCAGCGGTGGCAGTGAGGAATATATTAAGATAGAGTTAGATGAAACGCTGATGAAACAGTACGGTCTGACCATGTCCTCCATTGCGCAGTTTTTGGCAGCGGTAGATTTCACCTATCCGGCGGGAAGCGTGAAACAGGGGTCACAGGATGTCAGTGTGGCTACTTCCATGGAATATAATACGGTTCAAAAGTTGCGGGAGGTGCCTCTGATGACGGCTACCGGCAGCGTGATCACCCTCCAGGATGTGGCGAACGTCACGCTTGCTTCCGGTGAGGCATCGGGTGTCAGCCGCTATAATGGGCAGGAAAATGTCAGCATCAGCCTCTTGAACAAGAGCAGCTACGGTACGGTGAACGTGTGCCGGGATGTGAAAAAGAAACTGGATCAGATTCAGGCAGAGAACCCTGCGATCACCTTTGATATCACCTACGATGCCAGCGAGTCTATTTTGGACTCTCTGTTCTCCGTGGGACAGACGTTGGCGTTGGGCGTGGTGTTGACAATGCTTGTGCTATTCTTGTTCTTTGGAGATCTCAGGGCCAGTCTGATCGTGGGCGCGTCCATGCCGATCTCGCTGTTTTTGACTTTGATCCTTATGAGCTTCATGGGATTCTCCATGAATATTATCACTTTGGGTGCTCTGGTCATCGCCATCGGTATGATGGTGGACTCATCTATCGTGGTGATAGAGAGTTGTTTTAGAAAGCATATAGGAACCGTCGATTTTAAAGAGGCCGCTTTTAAAGGAACAAAAGAAGTGACAGCCTCTATCGTGGCATCCACCATTACAACCGTCGTGGTGTATCTGCCTTTGGCGGTGATGAGCGGTTTGTCCGGTCAGCTGTTCTCCCAGCTGGGATTCACCATCGTGTTTGCCATGTTGGCGTCCCTGATCGTGGCGATGATGCTGGTTCCTCTGTTTTACAGCATCTTTCGGCCGGTGGCTAAGGAGGATCTACCCATCGATAAGTTTCTTGCGTGGATTACGGCAGGGTACCGCAAGCTGCTCCGCAAACTGTTACATAGGCGTGGACTGGTGGTGCTCACCTCCATAGTGATCGTAGTGATTTCTCTGCTTTTGGCATCCACGTTGAATATGGAGTTGATGCCCTCCTCCGACGAGGGCATGGTTGCAGTGTCGGTGGGCTTCCGCTCCGGCACCAGTCTGGAGGCGCAGGATGAGGCGATCCGGATCTGGGAGCAGATTGCCAGAGAGGACGAAAATGTGGAGAGTTATACCGTGTCCATCGGCGGTTCCGGCGGAATGCTGGGGGGCGGCTCCGGCGCTACGATGACAGCGACTCTTAAGAGCGATCGGTCGATGACCACCGCTCAAATGGTGGACAAATGGAATGAGATTGCCGCCACTATGACTAACATGGATATTACCGTGACCTCCTCCGGCAGCAGTATGAGCAGCTTAATGAGTTCGGACAGTTATGAGGTGGATCTGCAGGGAAATGATATTGCAGTTCTGCGGCAGGTGGCTTCGGCGCTGCAGACAGAGCTGGCGAAGGTGGATGGTGTTGTTAAGGCAGACAACTCTCTGGCCAACTCCAGAACGATGGCCAAAGTGGTAGTGGATCCCCTGAAAGCGATGCAGTACGGTTTAACGCCGATTCAGATAGGAATGGAGATCAACCATGCACTGAGCGGCGTGAGTCCCTTGACGATCACCAACGCAGGCTCCGAGTACGAGGTGCGGCTGGAGTACCCTGAAGGAAGCTATGATGATTTAAACCAACTGATGGATATGGGATTTACGACAGCCTTTAACACTACTGTGCCGCTGCAGGATATTGCGGAGATTCAGTATGTGGAGAGTCAGGAGACGATCACCAAGCAGGATGGTCTGTATCAGGTGAGTCTGACGGCGACATTGAACTCTGAGAAGATCTTTGAGGCGCAGGCAGGAATTAATGCGCTGATTGACAATGTGGTATTTCCGGAGGGTATCTCCCCCGCAGACAGCATGATGACCAGCATGATGACAGAGGAGTTCACCAGCCTCTTTCAGGCAATTTTGACGGCGGTCTTCCTAGTGTTTCTGGTGATGGCAATGCAGTTTGAGTCCCCCAGATTTTCCATCATGGTCATGCTGTGTATCCCCTTTGCCATGATCGGTTCCTTCTTGTTTTTGGCAGTGACCAGATCTACCCTTAGCATGGTGTCCCTGATGGGTTTCTTGATGTTGATCGGTATTGTGGTGAACAACGGTATTCTCTTTGTGGACTCCGCCAACATGCTGCGGCAGGAGATGCCGGTGGATGACGCACTGATCGAGACAGGTGTCATTCGACTTCGCCCTATTTTGATGACTACCCTGACAACCATTTTGTCTATGGTGCCTATGGGATTGGGGCTGGGCGGCGGAAATGCCCGCATGACACAGGGTATGGCTCTTGTTATCATCGGAGGTCTGATCGCTTCCACCCTGCTTACCCTGATCCTGATCCCCACTTTTTATCTGATCTTGGATAAGAGGGAGAGGATGAGCAGAAGGTCAGAAAAAAAGAGATCAAGGAAAAATGATTGAAATTCATCCCATATGTGATACACTAGATATAGTGATACACTAAATATAGTGATACAATTCTGAGGATGGATAAATGAATTACATTGTATTAGATTTAGAGTGGAATCAGAGCAACACCGGTCGGGAGAAAGAAATCCAGGAACTTCCCTTTGAGATCATTGAGATTGGTGCAATCAAGCTCGATGAAAAGTGCAAGATGATCGGCGAGTTTAGCGAGGTGGTAAAGCCACAGGTGTACCGCGAGATGCATCGAGTTACCAGCAGGCTGATTCACGTTCAGATGCAGGAACTGAAGAGAGGCAGGCCATTCCCTGAGGTGGTAGAGCAGTTTTTAGAGTGGTGCGGGGAGGATTATCAATTCTGTACATGGGGCACACTCGACCTGACGGAGCTGCAGCGCAATATGCAGTTCTATCAGATGACGCCGTTATCCAACAGGCCTATCGCATTCTTGGATGTACAGAAGCTGTTCAGCATTGCCTACGAAGACCGAAAGAGTAGAAGAGCGTTGGAGTACGCCATTGATTTTTTGGAGATTGAGAAAGACATCCCTTTTCACAGAGCTTTCAGTGATGCCTACTATACGGCGAAGGTGCTGACCATTTTGAGGGGGTACAAGCAGGGGCTGTTTTCCAATGTGTCCTACGATCTTTTTCATCCGCCCAAGAGTCGTGAAGATGAGGTAAAAGTCCAATTTGATACTTATATGAAATACATTTCCAGAGAATTTAAGAACAAGACGGAGGCTTTCTCGGATCGTGAAGTGGTCTCCAGCAAATGTTACCGATGCCACTGCAATCTGCGCAAGAGAGTGAAATGGTTTACACCTAACGGAAAGCATTATTACTGTGTGGCGTATTGTGATAAGCATGGTTACCTGAAAGGAAAAGTGCGTATCCGCAAGACGGAGGAGGATTGCATCTACATAGTCAAGACCACAAAGCTGATCACGGAGGCGGATGCGCAGGAGATTGAACAGCGCAGACAACACGCCAAGGAAATGCGAAAACGAAGAAAAAAGAACAGAGACCATGATGAGTGATCATGGTCTCAAATTTTATCTTCTCCTATGCCGCTGTGTCTCTTTTCTTCTGCGTCTGGCAGCCCGAATCTGTTCTCTGTGCTGGATCAGCTTGTCCTTGGAGACTCTCCGCAGCGTACCGCTGCGTTTTCTGCGCTCCCTGCGCCAGCCACGGCGGGTGCTGGTACCCGGATTGGCGAGACGATAATTTCTGAACAAAATGCGCAGTACAGTGACCAGCCCGACCAGAGCAGCCACAGCTGCGGCACCCAGCAAGATTTTGATCACATTGACAAAGATCACAGGAGTCTCTCGCTTGGTCTCCTCCTTGACCGAAGTCTGTGCATCGATGGAGAAATCGAAAGCATGGGCTTCTTCGGTGTTGACAGCCAGATCTACGGAGGCGGAACCGATATACACATCGTGGTAGGTGTAAGTGATGATAGCTGCCTGATTTTGGTTGTCCGTGTCGTAAGAGATGGTAGAATCGATGTCCGCAAAGGTAGCAGTTTTGGGTAGCACAATAAAATCCTCGCGGTTTAAGGAAAGGATGGGCTGGGAGTTGCCGAAGATGTCATTGTCGCTGTAGAAGGATCCGGTAGTGTCAATATTATATTTGGTTTCCGTCTGGGACACATTGACGCGTTCAAAATTAGCGAAGCCGTAGTCAAAAAGGGAGATGGTATCTTGGTAGTACTGGGGATTCTCGTCCCGCATAACCACGCAGATCAATTTCAGGCCATCCCTCTCTGCGCAGGATACCAATGCACTTCTGGAGGCATCCGTGTAGCCGGTCTTGCAGCCGATCAGATATTGGTAAGCGTACTCCTTGCCGGGGAGAAGCTGCATCTGATTGGCATCATAGAGGTCGCCTCTCTTCTTGGGGATGTGAAGCATGGGAGTGGTAGTGATACGGCAGAGCATTTCGTTGGCAAAGAAAGCTCTCCCGATCATGGCCATATCATAGGCGCTGGTGTAATGGTTCTCGTCGGGAAGCCCGTTGGGATTAGCGAAGTGAGAATCCACACAGCCAAGTTCCGCGGCGCGTTCATTCATCAGGTCGGCAAAGTCATCCCAGGAGCCCGATATGTGTTCTGCAATTGCGTAGGAGACTTCGTTGGCCGACCGGATCAAGATAGCGTTCAAGCACTGTTCCACGGTCAGGACATCGCCGGGATTCATGGCCACATTGTTGCTGCCCCTTGGAATGCCAAAAACGGCCTTGCTGGTCATAACAACTTCCTCATTGAGAGAGCAGAGCTCGGAGACAAGCAGGGTGGTCAAAATCTTGGTAGTGCTGGCAGGGTATTCTGTCTCATGTATGTTTTTGGCATAGAGTATTGCGCCGGTCTCAGACTCCATGAGGATGGCGGACTCTGCGCTGACCACAGGACCTTGGGGCCAGTTCGGCACCTCGTTGGATTGGATGGTGAGGGACTGGTTAAAGGCAATGCGCTCCTCGGCAGTGGAGTCGGAGGTGTTGATGATAGCGTGGATGGGCAAGGTATGGCCGGCGAACAGGATGATGGCAAGAAGCCCGGATAACGAGTGTGCCAGGTATTTATGAATAAAGGGTTTTGTACGATGCTGCATGGTAAATTCCTTCTTATTTCTTATCGAGATCGCCCGGCGCCGCCGGGCTCAAATACGGAAAATAATTGCGATTATGATAATTTTAGCATATAGCGAAGGGAAAAACCATAGGAAAATGGGCGATCTTACAAGAAAGCCCCCAACATGACATCTGCCATGTTGGGGGCTGCTTAAATTTTAATTATGTACCTTATCGAATTACTTGAAATCCTTTGTCAAGAATTCTTTGCCGTCTGCATTGACATATACAAAACGTACTACCAGATTATCCTCGCCAATAGCGTCGCCGATCTGAGCAACTGCAGTTGACATTACGGAAGACTGTGAGTCAAGAGCTTGATCCATAAGGCTGACTACATCGTCGGTGATATCCAACTGCGCAGTGGAAGTGAAGCGAAGTACCAAAACATTGCCGTCTGCGGAGTCTAACTCTACAGAGTAATCAGCACTGCTGTACTGAGCTGCAAAAGACTTTGCATCAGAAGTGTTCAGGAACTTCTCTACGGGAGTTGCCTTGGAACCGCAGCCTGTAAAGGTCAGGGACAGGGCAAGAATAAAAGTGAGCGCTGCAACTTTAAATAAGTTCTTTTTCATGTCATTTCTCCTCCAACTTGTTTTAAACTTATTACAATAACAAAAAGCATTATATAACGTCCTTTTATAGTTGTCAAGCGATAAGTTTTTAACAAAGAATGTTAAATGTCATCTCTTAATATATATATTACATAATAAAAACCGGCATGCTTTTCAACATACCGGTTTTGACAAAACTATGTTTGCGATTAAATTACTTAAAATCCTTAGTCAAAAATTCTGTGCCGTCAGCATTGATGTACACAAAACGGATTACAAGATCGTCAGCACCAATAGCGTTTGCAAGGATATTGACCTGACTTGACATTAAGTCAGCCTGCCCGTCAAGCTGCGCATCCATAGCAGCGACAATAGCATCGGTTACGTCTAACTGTTCCTGGCAAATAAAGCGGAACACTAAAATATTGCCATCTACGGAGTCTAACTCTACGGCAAATTCGTCAGTGCTATACTGATCTGCAAAAGCTTGCGCCTCAGGGTCGCTCAGGAACTCCTCCAGCGGAGTCATGGAAGCAGTGGTATCGGCGGGAGTAGTCTCAGCAGGCTTTGTTTCAGCCGGAGTGGTCTCAGCCGGTTTTGTCTCAGGCGTTGCAGCATTTGTGGTTGTGTTTCCTGCATTGGTAGAAGGTGTGCTTGTGTTCTTCTTGTTGCCGCAGCCTGTAAAGGTCAGGGACAGGGCAAGAACAAATGTAAGTGCCATCATTTTCAATAAATTTTTTCTCATGTTTTCTCCTCCAAATTAAAAGTTT
Source organism: Acetatifactor sp. (assembly GCA_022511465.1). Lineage (GTDB taxonomy): Bacteria > Bacillota > Clostridia > Lachnospirales > Lachnospiraceae > Acetatifactor. The sequence continues at coordinate 25,672 of JAFLRM010000032.1, forward strand.
TTAAAACATAGGAAATTATATAATCTGTCTCTTATATTGTCAAGCGATATTTTTTTAACAAAAACTTTTTAATATCATATAAATAGTAATGATATAGTAATGGGGAAGGATCGTGCCATTTCTTGACAGGAATGGTTCTATAGCGTAGATTAGAAGCAGAGAACAAAATTTTTGCAGGAGAAAGGTATCATACCATTATGAGATTGCGCAATATCACAGGTTCCCGGGAAGTGATCGCGGAAAGTCACTGCGTGGTGAAAGAGGAAATTTTGAAGCAGTGTCCGGGGACATGGAAAGATATTTTCGGAAATGATCACCCCATCCATATTGAGATTGGTATGGGGAAAGGAAAATTTATATACACTATGGCAAAAGAGCACCCACAGATCAATTATGTGGGGATTGAGAAATATTCCAGCGTGCTTCTCAGGGCGATTCAGAAGATGCAGGAAGAAGAACTGCCAAACCTGAAATTTATTCGCATGGATGCGGAGGATATTGATAAAGTATTTGGCAGAGGAGAGGTGGACAAGATTTACCTGAATTTCTCCGATCCTTGGCCGAAAGACCGCCATGCAAAGAGGAGGCTTCCCTCGAGGCAGTTTTTGGCAAGATATGATGTGATCCTGAAAAAAGACTGTCGTCTGGAGTTTAAGACGGATAATCGAGACCTGTTTGATTTTGCGGTTGAAGAGTTGGAGCCTGCAGGATGGAAGGTGGAGGCGATCACCTATGATCTGCACGGTGATGCGGAGCTGATGCGGGGAAATGTGATGACGGAATATGAAGAAAAATTCTCAAGTCTGGGCAATCCCATTTACAAATACATTATTTACAGGTAAAATGGGAAAGAATAAAGGCAAAAGAGAAAGGAGAGCCTATCATGGAGTATACATTTACCACAGAAAATTTTGAGGAGGAGGTCTTAAAGTCCGATCAGCCGGTGCTGGTAGATTTTTATGCGGACTGGTGCGGCCCCTGCAAGATGATGGCCCCTGTCGTGGAGAAGATAGCGGAGGAATTTGAGGGGAGGCTTAAGGTCGGCAAGTGTGACACGGATGAGAACATGCCTCTCACTCAGAAGTACAAAGTGGCCAATATTCCCTGCTTTAAAATCTTTAAGAAGGGTGAGGTTGCAGCCAACTTTGTGGGCAAGATGAGCACGGATGAGTTTATTGAAAAGGTTGAGGAGGCGCTCAGCGAAAGCTGAGTGCCTTTTTATCCGGCGAAACCCACATGGCGGAGCATATGGCCAATGCACTGGATGATGCTACGCAGGCAACAACAGAAGATGACCGATGACAATTGTTCTAAATGTAGACTTTTTGCAGCACATCACTTATAATGTGAAATGGTGGTTTTTTTACGAGAAATTCATTATTTAAATGGCATATGGGCTCTGTTTCACGTTATCTATTTTGTGAAATGTACTGACGCAAAAGGAGAATAGGATGCCGGAAAATCATACGGGTTATCCGTTTCATACAAGAAAGGATGACACGGAACTAATACCAGTAGAAAAAACAAAAAGAGACATAAAAGTAGAAGGCAGAAAAAGAAGGATCAAAATGGCGGAATACATCTTTTATGTCCTGCCAGGCATGCTTGCGATCATCGCTGCGGCAGTAGTCATCTTGTTTCAAATAAATTTGTCGAAAATGCAAAAACTGGCGGATAATGCTACGCCAGTGCTACGGGAGAATGAGGACGGAACCTATGAATTAAGCTGGTCAAGCCTGGAAGATACAGGTGCGGATTCCTATTATGTGGATGTCGGTACACTCGCGGTATTCAGTGAGAATGGAAGAAGAACTTTCTTTAGCGGATATGTTGACGATGTTTCCTGCCATCTGCCCAAGCTGCCGGCGGGCGAAGGTCTTGTTCTTGAGATGGAACTTATCAAGAATTATTCCGTGCTGGGAAAAGAACATACATTGAAGCTGGCATCTATCCAACGTTATTTTTACATATGGGATGCCATGATCAACAATTTGGATTGGGAAGTTGATCCGGATGCGGGAATAGCATACATAAATTTGGATTATCAGGAGGCCAACAGTTGCAGCATTTATGTTACGGAGCAAAGCGGTGAAAAGAGGTTTTTGAAGGTTGTAGATGGGAACAGCCTTGAGCTGAATCTGAATGAAGAGGAAGGACTGTGGAGGCCTACACCCGGAAATCCCTGCACATTAACATTTATGCCCGGCAACCGTGCAAACGGTATGGCTCTCTATGGCGGTGAATCAAAAGAGATGACCGTTACATGGGAAGAGTTTGCCTCCCGCGATATTGATCTGGCGCTGGAGGTTATTGATGGATGTGTGTGCTATTTGGAGTGGAATAAAATGGACTGCGATTTCTACGAGATTCAAATGATGGATGGAGATGTCGGCGTTTGGGAAACAGTCAAAACAGTCGCCGGGGAAGATGAATGTACATATGTTTCTCCCCGGCTGAGTCCGGGAGCGGGTTATTCTTTCCGCGTGGCTGTAGTGTTGGGAGACTATGCGGCGGTTTCAGAGACGCGAGAATGTGAGATGACCGTTACCCCTTTATATTGCACCGTTTGGCCGGTCAAAGATCTGAAGGCATACAGTGATGCAGCCAAAAGTAAAGTGGTGGGCGAAGTGAAGGCGTTGGACGCGTACTGTGTGGTCGAGGCGCAGGACGATATGTTTGGCATCAATGTGAATGACAGTGTCTGTTATATAGACAGCAATTACTGCATGATCGATCTGCAGGAATATGTGGGTGCCCTGTGCAGCTATAACATTACGAACAGTTACGATTCTATTTTTATGGCGCATGGTTTTGAGATACCCGACCTGACGGGAGAGGTAGTAAAAGGATTTGAAAATGTGCGGTTAATGGATGACAGTTTTCTGGTGCCGCTTCTTTATCCCGCCGCCAGAAGGCTGGAGACAGCCATTGAAAATGCTCGTGAGAACGGTTGTAGGCTGAAGATTTACGACGCATTCCGTCCCCACGAGGCCTCTGTTTATATGTACCAGAAAGCATCGGAGATTCAGTATATGACACTGCCAGAGAGTGCCTATTGGGAAGACACTCCGGGGGTTATTCCTTATGTAAGGGAGATAGATGAGAATGGATCGCTCATCGAGAGGCGCAAAACTTATTGGGAACTGATGAATGGTAGCAATAATTTTATCCTGGGCAATTTTGTCAGTGCGGGCGTTTCAAGACATAATCTCGGCGTGGCGCTGGATCTGACATTGGAATACCCGGATACCGGATATGAGCTGCCGATGCAGACGGATATACATGACCTGAGCTGGTATTCTGCACGGGCTCAAAATAATGAAAACGCAAAACTACTGTCCGATATCATGATATCGGCAGGTTTTAATGGCATTTCCAGCGAGTGGTGGCATTTTCAGGATGACAAGATAAGAAGCAAACTTTCCCTGCCTTGTGTAAATAACGGCGTCACGGCGGAGTGCTGGATGACAAATGGTTTTGGATGGAGGTACCGATATGCGGATGGAACCTATGCCGTAAATTGTATGCTTACTATCGATGGTAAAGATTATACTTTTGATCCTGAAGGATATGTACAGAACCAAGGAGAAACAGAGTAAATAATGAAAAACATACTTTCAGAAGTGATAAATCGGAGAGGGGATGTCTCTTTAGAAAATCGCGGATGGGTACTCCACATTGCTGTTGTGACAGTGGCAATAGGATGCGCCGCAGCCTTGTACTTTCAGCCGAGATTCCATGACTTGACAGTGGAAGTGGGGACGGAAACCATAAACATCGAGGCTTTTATGACAAAGTTTGCGGATGTCAATAATGTCGGTTTTGTCACAGATCTTTCTACCGTAGATATCAGTTCCGTGGGCAGCATTCCTCTGACGTTGAGAAGCGGTTTTAAGACTGAGACAGTCACGCTGACAATGGAGGATACCACCCCTCCGGAAGTGGAATTTATTCCCCGACTGGAGGAAACGCCGGATTATAAGCCGGATCCATATGATTTTGTGGCGTCCTGTTATGATTTTTCTCCGGTCACCGCTCATTTTGTGGGGAATGTGGTTGTTCCGCTTGATTATGAAGATCAGACCTTTACCGTGGTCGTGGAAGATGCATATGGGAATGCTGTATCCCAGATATGTACCCTCTCCATTGTCTGGCTGAAAAGGGAATATACATTGGAATTGGGAGAACTGCTGAGTAAGGAGAAATTGCTCTTCAATCCGGAACGAGACAGTTATAGGCTCGATCAGGAGGAGATTGATGCAGTCAATGATTCCGGGTTAGGAGAATATACGGTTACCAGCCTTGTGGACGAAAATGTCTGCCGGATCCAGGTGGTAGATACCACGCCGCCGGAGTTGGTTTTAACAGATGTTTCGGTTTTTAAGGGCGAAAAAGTGACTTTGAACAGCTTTGTAGAATCTTGTTTTGATGTCTCCGGGGATGTACAGGTACGCTTCTTAACGCAGCCGAATGTGGACACTCCGGGCATTCAGACAATAGTGATTGAAGCCACGGATATCAACGGCAATACCACCGCGTCCACGGCCTCGCTGGCTGTAGTTAAGGATAAGAAGCCGCCGGTTATCAAAGGACTCTCCACTTTAACCGTCGCGAAAGGATCTAACCCGAATTACCTTTCGGGTGTCCGCGCAGTGGATAAGGTGGATGGGGTTTGCGAAGTGTCATACGATTCCAGCGGAGTGGATCTTACCACTGCCGGAACCTATTACGTCACCTATATGTCACAGGACAAGGACGGGAATACAGCTAAGGCGAGGAGAACGGTGGTTGTAGGGCATAATCAGGAGGATACGGATGCACTGGCGGATTCCATTGCGGCGGGACTTGGCAGTGACCCGGAGGAAATTCGGGACTATGTCCGCAATACCATCAAGTACAGCCATAACTCTGGCGGAGAAGATCCGGTATGGTACGGTTTTACCAACAAGTCAGGAGATTGTTTGGTTCATGCCCTCTGTCTGCAGAGCCTCTTGACGAGGAAGGGCTATGAAACGCAACTGATCTGGGTGACCAATAAGTCGCATTACTGGCTCATTATTAATTTAGATGGAGTTTGGCGGCACATCGACGCGACGCCCGGCACCCTGCATACGAAGTATAGCCTGATGACGGATGAACAGAGATATTCCATATTGCAGGGAAGAGACTGGGATCGTTCTGCATGGCCAAAGTGCGAATGACACGGCGGGATTGTCTGTGCGCTGGATGAGGAATACATGATGATAAATTTTCTGATTTTAATTGTAGGATTGGTGGTTTATGCCGGATATGGCATATCGGTTCTGTATCTGTCAGCCGTAACTCTGCTCAGTTATCTGGTGGGGCGGCTGATTCCAAGGCACCGTTTTATCATGTGGATCAGTGTGGCATTTTTGATATTGCCCCTTCTCTTTCTGCGGGTTCAGCAATGGCTGCCATGGCGATCGATCATCGCACCGATCGGTATTTCCTATTTTACGCTGCAGATCATAGCATATCATGTAGATTTATACCGGGGCAAATATGAGCCGGAAAAAAACCTGTTGCGGTTTGGCCTTTTTGTCACCTATCTCCCTCATATCTTCATTGGACCGATAGAATCCTATCCAAGGATGCGTGCAGCACTGGAAGAGAGGCGCGTAAACGGGGATGATTTTCTGAAAGGCGCCGTTCGTGCGATGTGGGGATCATTTAAGAAACTGGTGATCGCTGCCAGGATTGGCATGATCGTATCCGCAATTTCCGCGGAACCGGAACGGTTTAACGGCGCCTTTGCGCTCGCGGCGATGCTTCTATATGCGATTCAGCTTTATGCCGATTTTTCCGGAGGGATTGACATTGTTCTGGGGGTATCCCGGATGTTTGGCATACGGATGAGCGAGAATTTTGATGCGCCCTACTTTTCCCAGTCTGTCCAGGAATTTTGGCACCGCTGGCACATAACGCTGGGCAGCTGGCTTCGGGAATATGTGTATTTTCCGTTGGGCGGCAGCCGCAAGGGAAGACTGCGGAAATATTTCAATATTATAGTAACATTTTTGGTCTCCGGACTCTGGCATGGCGCAGGGTTTCTCCTGTGGGGGCTGATGCACGGTGTTTTTGTCGCCTTCGGAGAGAAACTCAAGACAAAGAATAGGACCTTGAACCGCATAGTTACATTCCTGCTGGTCAGCTTTCTGTGGTCATTTTTCATCTGGCCGGAACCGACTACCATATTGCGGATGCTAGGCTCTGTGTTTACTGTTTTTAATTATAATGTTCTCTTTGCGGAAATCAGCGGGATGGGGCTTACCGCGGGAGACTGGGTCGTCTTAGGAGGATCCTGTCTGCTGCTTGGGCTGTATGACTGGAAAAGCAGCAAGCTAAAGACAAGATTCTGCTCATTTCCTCCGGCAGCGAAACTCGGCACGATATGTCTGCTGGCACTTACGGTTCTTACTTTTGGAATGTATGGTTTCGGATTTACGGCTTCAGAGTTTATATACAGTCGATTCTGATGGAGGGAAGTATGAAAGAAAAGGGAAAGACGGTTGTTTCCATAGGAGTCGTCCTGATCACTTTTTGTATAGCGTTTGTGCTGATATCCAGGCTTCTCCAGCCTAAATATATGACGGATCTGGAGGAAGGCAGCTTTATCTCCCAGTATTACCGCGAAGCGGGCGGACACGATGTCATATTTCTTGGGGACTGTGAGGTATATGCAAATTTTTCCCCGATGGAGTTGTATAGGAATAACGGCATAACAGCATATATCAGGGGAACGCCACAGCAGCTTGTCTGGATGAGCTATTATGTGGCTGAAGAAACATTCCGGTATGAGTCACCCCGTGTACTTGTTTTTAACGTGAATGCCATGCGGTACTCTGAGCCGGTCAGTGAGGCATATAATCGCCTGACCATCGATCAGATGCGTTGGTCTGGGAGCAAGGTGGGGATCATTACCGCCTCTATGACGGAAGAAGAACAGTTCCTCTCTTATGTCTTTCCTATCCTTCGCTATCATTCCCGATTTGATAAGCTGACACAGGAAGATTTTTCCTATCTTTTTCAGGTCAGGGATAATACCTTTAGCGGATATCAGCTTCACACGGAAGTTGTGCCGGAAGGGACGTTTCCGGTTAAAAAGGCCCTGCCTGATTATCAATTTGGGGATATCTGTTACGAATATCTGGATAAGATCCGTCTGCTGTGCGAGGAAAATGGGACAGAGCTGGTTCTCGTCAAAGCACCCAGCCTTTATCCATACTGGTATGATGAATACGATGAGCAGATAAGGGAATATGCTGCAGAGTACGGACTTGCGTTTTACAACCTCGCGGAACGGTCGGAGGAGATCGGACTGGATTACACAAAGGACACCTATGACGGCGGTTACCACCTGAATTTGTTTGGTGCGGTCAAGCTGTCCCAATATTTCGGCGATATTCTGACAGAAGAACACGGGGTGGCGGATCACCGTCAGGATCCGAAGATCGCACCTGCCTATGATAAAAAGCTGCAAGTGTACGACGAGACAATTGAAGAAAGAATGAGGGTAGAAGATAATGAAGAAAATAAATAAGGTATTTTTAACAGTTTTGGCATGGGGGATTGTTGCTATCTTAGCGGGATGCAGCCAGGCTATCCCGGTCGGAAATCTGCCACAGGAGATCACTGTGGGCATTGACGGCAGCCACAGCAACAATGGAAACGAGGTAAAACAAGAGTCAGAGGCACTAAACCAGGGAGAACAAAAAGAAGGGGAAGGTGCATTCAGTTTTCTATATGAGGGAGTCACATTGATCCCAGGGGAGGTTTTTGAACAGTCTGCGCTGGGAAAGTATTCCGCTGTCTCAGAGGTTCCCAGCTGTGCTTTTGACGGAAATGACAGAGTATATAATTATAAGAAGTTTGAACTGACGGCTTACATTGATGAGAAGGAAGAGCGTATTTATTCCATCTATTTTATCGATCCCAACCTGCCCACGACGGAAGGTTTGTGCCTGGGGGATACTGTGGGTGATATGAAATCCCTCTACGGGGAAGATTATGAGGTGGTCGGAACCTCCTACGCTTATACAAGGGGGGATACAATACTGTCCATTATCACCCAGAATGATGTTGTGGTGGGCATTGAATATCGCCTGAACAGGTGAAACTTCGCACTTTCGAGGGGGTTAAAGGAAATATAAAGGTGGATTTTAATGCATAAAAATGATAAACTAAACGCAAAGAGCTTTGCGGATCTTACGTTTGAACAGGAATTGGCTAAAACCATGTATAACCGGATTGGGGAGGGAATGAGTTGAAGCGCAATAAAACTTATGGGAAATTACTAAAAACGATGATCGCCACGATGCTCCTTGGGGCCTGCGCCGCAGGGTTTTCAGGGTGTGCCGGGAAGGAGGCAGCGAAGGAAGATTCCGAGCGGACGGTGGTCACCATGATGTACGTAAATGCTCTTCCGGAATTTGAAGCGTTGGTGGAAAATACGTTCCCGGATATTGACCTGCAGGTGCAGAGTAATATCAGTACGACAATAAATCGCGCCAGTGTGCGGAAACTCACCCATGGTCATGGGACGGATATTGTGACAATCGCACTGCCTTCAGAAGAGGCCGGCCAGTATCTGCTGGATCTGAGTACGGAGTCTTATGTGTCCAATTATCAGTCTACGGTCATGAATACTTATCTGGAGAACGGGCGGATCAAATACATACCGCTGCCCGGCCAGTATATGGGATTTATTTATAATAAGACCCTGGCAGAGAAGGCCGGGATTACAGAGATAGAGACACAGGAGGAATTACTGGCCATGCTGGACTCGGCCCATGGGCAGGGGATTGGGATGGAAGAGGATGGCAGCATGTTTGGTATCTATACGATGGATATCTATGCTATCGCTTCTTATTTCTATGGAGTTCAGGTCCCTGATTTTCTGGCGCTTCCCGAAGGCATTATATGGGACGGGGAAATGCAGGAGGGGGAAGGGAACTTCGTAGGGAGCATGGAGGACTGTGTGGCTTTTGCGATGCAATTGATTGAGCGGGGATATATGAATCCAGACCGGATCTTATCGAAGCTGAACAATGCAACGCCGGTGCTGGAGGATATGCAAAGCGGCAATTTGATGATGGCATATGGAAATGCTCGGTTGTACAATACGCTGGAGAACAGCAATTCGGAGTATGAATACGCCATGCTTCCTTTTTTGAGTAAGGATGGGAACCACAGCTGGACTCTTTGCATACCGGACGGCTTTCTGGCCCTGAATGCGGCGCTGGGCGAAGCGGGAAATGAGGCAAAACTGGAGGCCTGCCATCGGATATTGGGGCTTTTGTCCACGCCTGAAGGCCAGAAGGCCTTTATGGCGGATAACGGTGCGGCCCGGTCCTATCTGCTGGGAGACACCCAGAAAGAAAACATTGTGCCTGAGGGAATCCGAAAGTGTGTGGAGGAGGGCTATGTGTATAAAGTGTGGCTTCCAATGGATGTCTTGCAGTATTTTGGCGCACAGATGGTTACGGTTCTGACCGGAGAGGCAGGACTTAAGGATGCGCTGCAGGCAGTGGATGACTATTTCTATCACGGCAGTGTGGATAGTAACAGTGACATAGCGGTCATTGGCACTTTAGAAGAGGATCTGATCTATGAAAATTATAACGTACGTTTGAGGGAGACGGCTTTGGGAAACCTGGTCGCTGATGCGGTGAGGGAGGCTGCCATGGCAGAAATGGCTTTTGCGAATGGCGGAAGCATCCGGGAAAGTCTTTATGAAGGTGATGTACTGAATTTGGATATGGATATCGTCTGCCCCTATGGAAATAGGATAGTCGTTCTGGAGGTGGATGCGGATACCATATGGAGTATGCTGGAAAATGGAATTTCCACGATGTACCAGGAGACGAACATACCGGGGGGACGTTTTCTGAATGTGTCCGGACTTTGTTATTCTTTTACGGAGCCGGATGAAGAGCACCCGGCCAGACTCCTTTCAGTTACGCTGCCGGATGGCAGGGAGCTTTCCAAAGAGGCTACCTATACGATCGCAGTCACCGATTATATGGCCGGACACAGTGGATATTACAACAACGGAGATGACTACACTATGCTGAATATTTACAGCGATACGGTGCCGCTTGCAGAGAAGGTCCGTTTGATGAGAGAAACGGGGCTTACCTATGCGGATGCAATGCGTCTGTATTTTCAAAATCATAAGGATATTGTAACTGCGCAGATTGAAGGGAGGATAACGAGTGTTGATAGAAGTGAGTAAAAAAAGATCCAGGCGCATACAGTTTGCCTTTTTCCTGAGCGTAGTCGCATTGTTCGTGGTTTGCATCGTGAGTTTTACCATACTTGGCAGGCGTGCAGGAGATGGAACCTGGAAGGCCACGGAGGAACTCAGCACAGTGTATCTGGAGGAAATATCCGCCAGAGTTCTTATAAATCTGGAAAGCAGTATTGATAATAACTTTGCAAAGCTGTGGACCGTTACTCAGAGCATACAGGCTGAGGATCTGGAAAATGAAGAAAGATTTAAATCCTTTATTGCTGAGATGGAGGAGCATAATCAGTTTGATTTTCTCGTCTTTATCGATGACGCAGGGATGTATCATAGTCTGGCGGGTACGAGGCCTGCAGCTTCCAAAATAAGCTTTCTGGCAAAGCTTTTGCAGGGTGAGACGAATCTGATTTCCTATGATGAGGCTATATGGGGTGACAATATGGTGCTGCTGGGCAGCGCCATGAAACCGGTAGATTATGGTGAGAATCGGCTGGTGGCTGTCGTGGCAGGTATTTCCAACGCGAATTTCAGCAGCCAGCTGACATATCAGCAGGAATCGAACCAGACTGACATAAGTATCATTACAGCAGACGGCAGCTATATCATTCAGAACCATTACAATCAGGATATGCCGGTCAGTACCAATATTTTATCCAAGATGGAAAAATATGCTCATCTGGAGAACGAGGCGGATCTGGAACAGATGAAGGAGAATCTGGCTCAGGGCAGGACAGGGATGATAGCCTATACCATTCAGGACGAATATAGGTTTATTTACTATGCACCCATGCAGACTACCGGCTGGTTTATTGTGATAGAGATTCCTTATGGAATGATAGGTGGCTTGATTGACGATATGAACGGAACGACCATGATGGTGTCCGCGCTTATCATTGTGTTGATGATGCTTGTGTTTGCCGGTTTTTTCATTTATATGAGGAAGAATGAGCAGGCGCTTGTTGATATGAATGAGGCGGCAAAAGCTGCGCAGCAGAAGGCAGAGAGTGCCAGCCTGGCAAAGAGTGAGTTCATGGGGCGCATGAGCCATGAACTCCGTACGCCCATGAACGGTATCATAGGCATGTGTACCATTGCCAGAAAGAATCTGAATAATCCGGAAATGGTTGAGGAGAGTCTGGGGAAAATTGCATTGTCCTCCAAGCATTTGATGCTGCTTATCAAGGATATCCTGGATTTTTCAGAAATTGAGCGTGGCAATATAAAGGTAGATCAGGAGGAATTTGATTTTAGAATTTTTATGGAGGGCATCAGTGATATTTGTTATGCCCAGGCGATGGATAAGCAGATTGAATTTGAAATCGTAATAGAAAAAGAAACGGACGAAAAATTTGTGGGAGACGCGGCGAAATTGAATCAGGTGCTGATGAATCTTTTGCGCAATGCGCTGAAATTTACCCCGTCCGGAGGTAAAATCCGTCTGAAGGTGTCAACTCGGGAACGTGAAGAAAACCTGACATGGATGAGGTTTCAGGTCATTGATACCGGGTGCGGCATAAGACAGGAAGATTTAGGTAAAATTTTTGAGAGTTTTGAGCAGGCAGATAAGACCATTGCGACGCGGTATGGAGGTATCGGCCTGGGACTTTCTATCGTAGAGCGGTCTGTGGAACTTATGGGTGGCAGCGTGTCAGTGGACAGCGTGTTAGGCGAAGGAAGTACCTTCACTGTGGATGTGCCTCTGGGACGGACAGAGCAGGAGAGACGGAAAACCTTTGAAAATCTGCGTGTACTTGTAGCTGAAGATGAGGCGGATAATGCGGCTTATGTGAAGGAGATTTTGGAGCGTATGGAGGTCGCGCTCATTGACGTTGCAGCAAACGGCACTCAGGCAGTGGAACTGGTGCGTCAGGCTGGAAGAGCAGGGCGGGAGTATGATGTCTGCTTCTTAAAGCAACCTTTAAAAAGTCCGGACGGAGAAGATGTCGCAGCGAAGATCCGCCATATTGTCGGGAAAGATACTACCGCTATTTATCTGTGTACGTACGATGTGTTGGGAGCAGAAGTTAATGTTCAAAAAGCAGAGGCGAATGGCACGCTGCAAATGCCTTTGTTCGCGTCCTCTATTGAAGGGGCTCTGGAGACCGTACAGGGGCGTCTGAAACAGACTCCGGAATCCGGCGTGGCAGAGGCAAAGCCCCCTGTGACTAAGGATGTGTTTGATTTTACGGGGAAACGAATTTTGCTGGCAGAGGATAGTGTATTGAATCGGCAGATTGTGTGTGCGCTCGTAGGCAAGGCCACCGGTGCCATCATAGAGGAGGCGGAGGACGGATTAAAGGCTGTGGAGATGTTTACAGGTTCTCCAGTGGATTATTATGATTTGATCTTGATGGATATAATGATGCCCAATATGGATGGCTATGAGGCCACCAGAAACATTCGAGCCCTGAAACGTCCGGATGCGGAACGAATTCCTATTTTTGCCGTTACAGCCAATGCTTTCACGGAGGATGTGGAAAAATGTCTTGCTACAGGCATGAATGCTCATATTGCAAAGCCATTGAATGCCATGGAGGTTTATAGAAAAATGGCACAGGTTTTGTGTTGAGCGGGTTACACCACTTGAAATCTTCACGTGCTATGAGAAATACTAAGGCTGTTTATGTCTGTATCAACTAGCATGGAAGATCAAAACCTTTTGGCAAAAAAATAAAAAATTTGCGTAAAAAAAGCTGACTCAGCGGGAGGTGGCGGACAAGTGGGAGTTTCCGAGCAGGCGGTATCCAAGTGGGAGACAGGAGGGGCCTATAGTTAAAGATACTAAACAGATATGGCAGCTTCACGCTTGTACACTACTTGATCTATCTAAAAAAGTCAATTTTACGGACAATTCTGAACTGGAGTATATCCAAAATTTAGAATTGTCCGTTTTGTGTCGAGAAAATAAAAAAATAGAAGACATTTATACAATTATATGATATAATAATTTCAAATACATATAACTATTTATTATTAATAACGAATAATTTAAAGTTATCCGTTA
>JAFLRM010000033.1 GCA_022511465.1 Acetatifactor sp.
TGAATGTAATTTAAACTCCACAGGAGCAATTCACCTCCAAAAGTTATAGTAAAAATGTTCGACTATTTTCCAGAAACCACACTGAAGTTGCAAATTCCTACGGACAACCCGCTTTTCTCTGTAGAATACATGATCGATTTTATTTTTCGCCATCTTTAACGACACGCCAATCCTTTTCGCAACGTACAGACAGTTACCTGTTGCTGTAAAATAACAAATCTTCATGCCTGCTCCTCCTTTTCTGTTATTTGCTTTCTTTTTGAATTATATTCTCTGCGGACTCACCACTAAGCTGACGCAGGAGCGGAATACCAAGCAAAGCTGCAAGAATGGCTGTAAAAATATTTGCTACGGGACCTGCATATGTTAATCCTTTAAACTGCCATAGGGCATTCAAGATCACGATCAAGGGCATGTTGAAAATGCACTGTCGGCCCAAGTTGACGATCAGAGCTCTTACTGCGGCACCAGAAGCCTGAAATGTACACATTAAAGAAATTTGTATACCCAAAACAGGCAGACACAATGCGTATGCGTGTAAAAACTGTATTCCAATCCCAATGATTTCTTCTTCCGGTGTAAAGATACTCATGAATGCACGTGCACAGAATATAAAAGGAATCAAAAAAACAATGCAGATACAGGTTGATGAAATTGCTACAAATTTTAGTGCGGACAGCATGCGTCTATAATTTTTCGCACCATAATTATATCCTGCGAAGGGTTGATAGCCAGAAACATATCCCAATACCAGCATGAACGCCATGCTGATCATCTTGGTTGCAACACCATATGCAGAAATATCATAAAAACCGGAAAAGCCAGAGAAATGGCTCCTAATTGTACCGGATCATCCAACAGCCCAATAAAGAAAGTATCGGTCAGGTTATATATCAATGATATAATCGTTGTGATCAGTGCCGGTATTGACAGCTTTAAAATAGCCTTATGTATGGGCATTTTCTCCATAACATCAAAATTTATTGCTTTCATGAATAATTCCTCTCTGCGTTTTTATAGATCCAATTCCTTATACAACTGGCAAATATCCAATACAATATGTATTGCCCCATTGTACATAAAAGATTTTTGTCCTGAAATCTTATCATACAAGATTTTATCTGTTGATACGCTGGCAAGATGTGTTTCACTTGCAAGTATTCCAATATTCCGACCCGAATGTTCCAGCAATACAATAAAACTTCCTTCTATCGGGATATCTCTACAGACTCCCGGTATCTGAATGACAGTAATGAGCTGTTTATTTAACTCCAAAACATATTTCTTATTATCCGGCGCATTGGGTATCATGGTATAAGGCAAGTTCTGTCCGCCCATCAAAATACTCCGGACGGCATCCATGGGAACAGCAAACAAATAATTGCTTTCTTTTAACGCTATGTATGTACTTTGATCATCCATGCTATTGTTCATATTGCCTCACCATTGAGCTTTCCTTCTCGTTCCTATCGGAGCAATCCAATAAAAAAGAGCCGGAAACCCTCATTTTTATCTGCGGATCATTGGCTCTGCGTCTTTGCGTCTGGCTCTTTCACAAGTGACATATTCCATTCATTTATATTTACTAATGTCTCCTGTTTGCATTTTGGACAAAATAGCGGAAAATTTATAAGTACAGTATCCCGCCGTATTTTAATTCTTGTCTTATTTTTACACACAGGACACAATATCCATTCATTTTCCTTCATCAGATTTTGTCTCCTCGTTAAATTCTTCATACAAACACTGTCCATAATATTTCACTGCATCAATAAACTCAGTCGAATATACCTTCAGCGTTTTCTCCATTGCCCTGTCTTCAGCCCTGTTAAATTGCTCCAGCAACTGTTTGGCATGCGCTTTTCCTTTTTCAGTTAAGCAGATCTGCAATTCACGCCTTTTTCCCGGAATGGGTATTAAGGTAAGATACCCTGCTGCTTCACACTTTTTTGTAACAGAATTTAAAGTAGTTTTATTCATTCCCCATTCGGCACAAATCTGCTTCTGGCAATGTGACTCACCATCATCTAAGGTATACATAAGCCACAGTTCTGATGCCTGGCTTCCAAACTTTGAAGATCTCGCGGCATAAGTCCTTTCAATTTTACTTATGGCTATTATCAGTTTCCTGACTGCCCCACGAATATTGTCCATATTTTCTCCCATAATTTAAAGTCCGAAATTGTACTATATCACATTATAGTACAATTTCGGACTTTTGTCAATAGAATATGATGTCTGTTTTTGTCAAAACATCTCAAGATACAAATCAAAAAATTCATAAATGGAAGTGGTCATTTTATTTGCAATAGCTCTTCCACCTGCTTCCGCTTCTCATATAAAACACATCCTCCGGCATGATCATCCACGAGCATATCGCCATCCTGCAAGGCCAGAAATAGTTTTGATCTCAATGCCTCCCGCAGCGATGTGTCGCGTACGTTGATGTCAGAATACGGTGAGAACGGACAGGGTTCCGCACCGCCGTGGGAATTGATGTGGAAAAAGCCTCTGCCCGCCGCAATGCAGCCGCCGGAACTTTTCTCATCTCCGGGGAAGGATACAAAGACCATCTCATCGTAATCTTGCCGCAGTCTGTCGATACCCTCTTTCAGGATGGTGCGCTCCTCCTCACCCGGTGCCAGCTCCTGACTTTCCTCCGTAACAGGTACGAATTCCACAAAAACCACCAATTTACACCCACGTGCAGCCAGCGTATCAAGAAAATCAGCGGAAATAACTTCTTCTACATTTTGTGTTGTAACAGTTACGGAGACTCCAAATAACAGTCCCTTTTCATGGAAACTATCCATGTTGGCGATCAATTTGTCATAGACACCTTCGCCGCGTCGGGCATCGGTTTCCTCTTTTCCTCCCTCGATGCTCATAACAGGAATCAGGTTGCGGCATCTGCCAAAGAGCTGGAAATATGCGTCATCCATGTATGTACCGTTGGTAAAAATCGGGAAGATAATATTCTGCATCTTCCCCGCCGCTTCGATAATGTCCCTGCGCAGCATCGGTTCCCCGCCTGCAAGCAGAATATAGCTGATGCCGATCTCGTCCGCCTCCCGGAAAATAGCGAGCCACTCATCACCGGTGAGCTGACGCACCGGCTCCGTATCTTCGGTTGCGTGGTTACAACGGGAATAGCATCCGGCACAGTGCAGATTACAGCTGCTTGTAATGCTGGCAATCAAAAAAGGCGGGATGTGTTCTCCTGCTTTTTCTGCCTCCGCACGGATTTTGGAAGCTTTCCGGCTTGCCGCCGCAAATTTCACCATAAATGCGCTTTCTCTCGGATCGCGCAGGGTAGCTTTCAAAGAATCGGCGACGATCCTCTCAACGCCCCGTGTCATATAAGCCTGAATATCAAATTTTTCGTCCATCATAAAACCTCCTAGCCTATTATTTCTTTGGCAAATTTCTTCACATTCTCTATATCGCTTTGATCAGGTTTCCCTTTGTGCATAGCCGTAAAACTGCCTCTGCAATGAAATTCCCTCTCATCTAGAGGAATCCCGGCTTCCGCCGCAAGGGTTTTCATTTGTTTATAAGTGGATTCAATTCTACACCCTTTGCCGTCACGCCGATCGCAGACGCGATCGCCTCGGCCAGTTTTTTTGTGTTTCCTGTCTTAGAATAATATCTGACTGCTACTTTCATGGTATCGCTCCTTTCATTCTTTCTATTATATTTTGACTTTGTGACCTGTGTATGACTTCTATCAGGTCAACTTGCCATTTTCCAGACGATAGACACGATCAGCCAGGTCCAGCATCCGATTATAATTTTCTTTCATCTCCCCAGAAAAACAAGGCTACAGTACCCGGACCGGTGTGGGAACCGATTACTGTACCAATGTCGTTGATGAGTACCTTCCCGTCCAGCTTTGGAAAATGCTCTTCCACCAGCCTTGCAACCTCTTCTGCATCAGTACGGCAAAGGGATTGTGAAATAAAACATCTGCCGGAATAGTCGGAGCCATCCTGCACACAATTTTCCATCTCTTTAAGCATAGCCCTGATCACCCGCTTTTTCCCTCTGTATTTGGTCCGTGGGATCAGGCGGCCCTCACAGTTCACATTCAAAAGTGGACAAATATCAAGCACCTGGCCTACCAATCCCGCAGTTTTCGAGATGCGGCCTCCCCGGATATAGCTGGTCAGATCCGTGGAAAAAAACCAGTGCTGCACGCGTAATTTATTCTTTTCCAGCCAGGCTGCATTTTCCAAAAGTTTCATGCCTTGCTTTTGATTATCCAGTGCCTGAAGCACCAACATCCCATAACCGGAAGAAGCACCCAATGAATCAACTATTATGATCTTGCGTTCCGGATACTCTTCCTCCAGCTGCATTTTTGCAATGTTGGCAGAATTGATCGTACCGGAAATTCCGCTGGAAAGCGTCAAGTGCAGCACATCCATCCCCTGCTCCAATAAAGGCTCAAACAAGGCGCGGTATTCCTCTGTATTGACCTGCGAAGTTACCGGTTGGGCGCCATCTATGATCAATTTGTAAAATTCTTCAGGGGAAATGGAAGAATATAAATCATCCGGATGTTCTTTTCCATTTAATCGGTAATGAAACATTGCAAAAGGAATTTGATTGGTTTCCATCCATTCTCGACTCATATCTACAGTAGAACAGCATGTAATTTTATAGTTATCCATGTGATCGGTCCTCCATTCATTTTTGTATATTCACTGTCATTTTTGTACCGCGTCCCTCAATGCTTTGACACTCAATACTCCCATTCAGCAGTTCCAAAATTCTCTTTACAATAGAAAGTCCCAGCCCATTTCCGTCTTTTTTATGCGATTCTTCACACTGATAAAATGCATCAAAAATGTGAGCCTGCTTTTCCGGCGGAATACCGATTCCCTCATCCTGCACAGAAATAGTAATGCCATGCGTCTCGTTCCGGCCGGAAATGTGAATGACCGTTCCGGGTTCGGAATATTTCATGGCGTTGTCAATCAGATTGAGCCATATCTGTTGCAGCATATCAGGATCGCTCTCGACAGACATAGGCGATAAATTTAAATCAAATTCCTGCTCCCGTCCTTCCTGCTTTTCTGATAAAAGAATCACACACTTACGGATCTGCTCGTCTACCGCCACCTGTTCGTGCCGCATGACAAGCTCCTGATTCTCCAGTCTCGACATACGCAGCATATTCTCGCAAAGCCTTGAAATCCGCGCAGCTTCGTCATAGATCAGTGACAGATATTCCTTTTGTTCTTCCGGCAGGACGCCATCTTCCAACATCATTTCTGCAAAACCCATCATTGCGGATACAGGCGTTTTTATCTCATGGGATACGTTGCTTACAAATTCTTTTCGCATATAATCCATCCCGGCCAGTTCAGAAGCCATACGGTTCACATTTGCCTCCAGTTCATCAAGTTCATGAACATATGCGGCATTTTTGCTTCGCTGCTGCCTGCGGGAGATTCTGACCCCAAAATCACCCTTTGCAATCTGATTTACTGCATGATCGACTTCCTCAATGGGTCTTACAAAATATACCGTTCCATGGTAAAGCGCTATACCGCCGGAAAGCAGGCATGCGGTACACAGTGTAACAATAGATACAACAGCAAAATACACCCGAAGACGAACCCTGTATTTTTTTTGATGTTTCATTGCCGCCTCTCTTTCTTCATCCGTTCATTTGATCGCTGCAAAGTCCTGTTATCTTTTATCCGTTCTTAAAGACTGCCTTATAGCCAAGCCCTCTGACTGTTATGATTTCAAAGTCGGATACACCCTCAAATTTTTTGCGGAGCTTTTTGATATGGGCATCCACATTCCTTTCATCGGTATTGGAATCCATGCCCCATATTTCATCCAAAAGTTCCAGACGGGTAAAAATCTTGTTGGGATTATTGAGAAGCTTGAAAAGCAGATAGAACTCTTTTGGCGGCATTTCGTGGTTCACACCGTTCACATTGACTGTCAGCCCCGCATAGTCCAGCTCTGTATTTCCGATTTTGATATGTTTTTTGTTTTCAAGCTGGGCACGGCGTAAAAGCGCTTTGACCCGAAGGATCATTTCTTTCAGATTGATGGGCCTTATCATGTAATCGTCAGTGCCCGCCACAAATCCTTTTTCCATATCCTCCAACTGGTCTTTTGCGGTGATCATCAAAATGGGAAGATAATACCTTGTATTCCGCAACAGCTTTGTAAGCTCATATCCGTCGATTTTAGGCATCATAATATCGCTGATGATAAGGTCGATATGCTCTCTGTCCATAACTTCAAGGGCTTCCTCGCCATCAAAAGCAGGAATGGCTTTGTACTGTTCCTTTTTTAATTTCGCACATATCATTTTATTGAGGGAAACATCGTCCTCTGCAACTAAAATGGTGAACATTTCCATTCTCCTTTCTGCCGTTTTCATCCTACCCCAAAAATGTGACCTCAATATGACCATCGCATATATTTTTCCTCCAATTTTGATCGGCCACAACAAAAAGGACATCTTTCTATCAGTTTCTATTATAGAAAAATATCCTGTAGCACAAATATTAGAATGTATCAGCACAACGATGAACGTACATGGAAGTATTATCCCGTATTACTCGTTCAAAATTTGTTGCATATTAATTCTGTATTTCTTTTTGACATTCTTCAGGAATAGTTGATAATAGTGCCAAATTAGCTGCAAGCGTACTCATAACGATCTCCCCCATATAGTTTATATCTCTATATCTCTCCCTTTTCTCTAATTATATGCGATTGAAATAATTAAATCAATGGTTGTCGGTCAGGATCATCCTATCACACTACTTGAAATTTGTTCAGTGCTTTCAGAACATTTGGTCTCATACTTGAAGCTGCCGGGAAAATATGTTATTATGTACTCTGTTTAACAGACACCCCCTATCAAGAGGATAAGAGAAAAAACATGAAATACAAAATGATCATTGCTGCCTGTGTTTTTGTCGTTGTAAGCGGACTGGGTTGCTTGACTATCATCCCTCACGCAAAAACCACAATGGGAGATGTAACAGAAAATGAAACGGCTTCGGAAGCAAATACAGAGAATATGTCAAGATGCGAAAACGTCATCGCCGATTTTAGAGAAGGCGGCGGGATACAGCCCTTCCTAAACACTCTTGGGACCGGGTACGCAGAATACGATATCCACCAGGAGAGCGAATACTCGGATCTTGCAATAGCAAACGTAACCAACTATGTAAATGTACGCACCGAACCTAACACGGCCAGCGATATCGTGGGCAAAATTTACGACGGTGCCGTGGCTCAGATCCTGTCAGTGACGGAAGAAGAGGACGGCGACTGGTTCCAGGTGATATCCGGAAACGTGGAAGGTTATATCAAAGCGGAATTTTTTCTGTATGGAGATGCGGCTGTGGCTGTGATCGATGATCATGTGACCCGCTATGCCACCGTACTGGCTGACCGATTGAATGTGAGATCTCAGCCTGACATAGAGTCCTCCCGTGTGGGATATATCAATAACGGTGAGCGTGTACAGATATTGGAAGATCAGGGAGAGTGGCTGAAAGTACAGTACACTAAAAGCATTACCGGTTTCGTGTCCGCAGAATATGTGACGGTGTCAGAGGAATTTGTCTATGCGAAGACTCTGGAAGAGGAAGCTCAGGAACTTGCTGCGCGCAGGGCGTTGCAGGAGCGCCAGAGACAGTCGGAGGCGCAGGCGGCAGAGAACACTGCCGTGACCATAACGGCGACACCTCCCGACACTTCCTACTCCACCAACGAGGAACTCCGCCAGGAAATCATCAATTATGCCATGCAGTTTTTGGGCAACAAATATGTTCATGGCGGTCAGTCGCTGGCCGGCGGTACGGATTGTTCCGGGTTCACATCTCTGATCTATGCGGAGTTTGGTTACTCCCTCGGCAGAACGCCTGCAAGCCAGCTTAGCAGCGCCGGACGCGGTATCGATTACAGCGAGGCACAGCCCGGCGACATCATCTGTTATGGCTCCAGCGGAAAGTGTACCCATGTGGCGATATACATTGGAGGCGGACAGATCATCCACTCCGCCAACTCCAGAAAGGGCGTCATCATAGGTCAGGCAGACTACGATACGATTTTGGGCGTTCGGAACGTAATTGATTGAACATAACCGAAAAAGATAAATGGCGTCATCGGTCAGGGCGAGAGGATATCTGACTTTGACAGGATCATATCCCCAAGGATCTCATCACATTTCTGCTGTAGATCCTCCATATGCAGGGCAACGCCTCCATAGTTCCAAATGCCATGTTTTCTGGCCAGTTCCTCCGTGTAATCCTCCAGGGGGTAAACACCTCCCAGACGGACAGGCCCGCTTGTATAATGGCAGACCAACGGGAGAACACCACTGGAGTCTTCATCAATGAAGACCTGATCCTCCGTCACACGGAATCGTACCCATGCCATTTCTTCCAACATGCAGAGAGCATCTTTCTGGGTGGACACATAGTTGCCCAGGGAGTAGTAACAGAGGGTTTTGTGACCATCCTCCGATGTGATCCATTCCACCGGCTGGGGCACATGGGGGTGAGTACCGATGATCAGATCGGCACCGGCAGCTGCCATCTCCTCCGCAAAAGCTTTCTGGTAACGGGAAGGAGCTGTCACATATTCCGTACCCCAGTGCGGGCAGACAATAACAATGTCTGCCTTAAATTTTGCCTCCCGGATATCTTGGATCACCTTGGGGTTCAGAGTGGTAAAGTCAATTGCACCCGTTTTAGGATTGCAATCGCAGAGCGTATTCAGATGCCCCCTCAAGGACTGATCCACTGTTGCCGCATTGGGACCATAAGTGTAATTCAGGATGGCAAAGGTGACATCGTCTATAGCGAGAAGCGGAATTTCTTCTGGCTGTTCGTCGCCGGAAATGCCCGCCACCAGAATATCCGGATACTGTTCCCAAAAAGAGACGCAGTTCTTCAATCCGTCAATTCCCTGATCCGCCGCATGGTTCGTAGCGTGAAGCACTACATTGAAGCCGGCAGCCGCAATGGCATCCCCCACTTCCGTGGGGGAGTTAAAGTATGGGTATCCGGAGAAACCGATCTGATCGCCGCCAAAAATAGTCTCTTGATTTATCATGCGTATATCCGCTTTTTTAATATATTCTGATATATTTTGAAACAAAAATGAGAAGTCATAGCTGCCATCGTTCTGTTTGCCGGTGCGTACCACACCCATGTGCATCAGATTGTCCCCCAAAGCCATTAGAGTGATGTCGTACTCCTGAAAGGGTTCCGGAATTGGTTCTGACGTTGGTTCCGGAGCCGGATTCCGTGAAGGTGTGGGCAACGGCGCAGAAGCATCGGTGATCGCCTGACCCGAAGCCGGTTCCTGTCTAAAAAAATCATATGCACATACACCCAAACAAACAAATAACATAATTGTCACATGTATGGCGATGCGATGAATCGATCGGCGGTATTTCATGCAAATCTCCTACGCTTTTCCTATAAAGTCCTCCCGCATCGGCGAAAAGATATCTAAAAGCACGCCCTCCTCCAGGCATACACAGCCATGCGGGATCCCATCCTTTTTCAGCATGCTGTCCCCGGGGTTGACGATCTTCTTTTCATCACCGATCGTAAATTCAAATTGTCCGCTCACTACGTAGGTGATCTGTGTATGCGGATGGTAATGCAGCGCGCCGACCGCCCCCTTTGTGAAGTGGTTTTCCACAACCATCAGTTCATCCGTATAGGCCAGTATTTTGCGCACAACACCTTCGCAGCCGTTCTCGCCTTCGATTTCGGCATTGTAATTCCATATCCTGTCTTTTTTTGTTTTCATCTGCATTTCCTCCATGATCTTTATTTTACATCTTTGCTTCCTTACAGAAGCCCGCACTCTGCTGCCGCTCTGTAATAGGTTGCCAGAGGTATCATGCTCTGCGCAAAATTCTTGCTGCTGGCGTTGCCCACGATCACCGCATCGCCCACGATCTTTTTGCCTCCCACAGCGCCGGGAACCGCCGCTGATATAGTCTTCCTAAATGTCAGTATCCCGGGCCGCAGATAGTTCTCATCCCCGGACAGCTCATAGGCGATGGCCAGTGCCTCCAGAAGCAGAGTATTATTTCCGATGCGGTTTAAGCTGGGAAGCTCCTTGTAATAAAAGCAGCCCAGCTTCTCCATATAACAATTTTCAATCAGATCATCCACCGCGCGAAGCATCATCGCCTTCAGTTCAGGATCAGGGAACTCCCTGTAATAACGCATGACACTTCCGATCGCAACGGAGATCATAAATCCCACGCGAATGACGGTATTGTCCGTGTAGGGGGCAAGCCAGTTGCCGTACTGCTCCTCCCAAACCTTAAAATCCTGCAGGATCCTCGCACATTTTGCGATCCACTTCTCCTCTCTGGTCTCCACATACAGCGCCGTGAGCGTCCGAAGCGCCCAGCCGGTCTCTCTGGCGTTGGCCTCTCCCACCTGGGCGTACATGGGACTGTCCAGAAGCCGAAGCACATTATCTCCAATCCCAATCGCAGTCTCAAGTCCTCTCTCGTCACCTGTAAAATGATAATAATCCAAGAGCCCTTCCACCCATTCATGGGAGCAGACCATGACTCCGTCGATACAATGTCCGCCCGTGTGCTCCCACTGTCCGCCCACATAGAGAGGGTTGGGGTGATAGTGACACACATCCACATCCATCCAATGGCTGCAGGATGCAATGTTATAATCCAGAAACCTCCGAATGCCCGTACGCACATATAAAAGTGCGCAGGCATGGGGATAATCATATTCGTTGTTGCACCAGACCAGATTGTCGCCGGCCCGCCCCTGAGCCGTGTAGCCGGAGTCGTAAGAATCACCGAAATTCAGCATTCCATAGGCACGGCAATGACCGTCGGCCCTTCCGACCAAACATTGCTCCACATCAATATCCAATTTGTCCGCAAAGACATTCAGCCACACCCCTGAGTCCCTGTGAGTTTCAGGCGACAGATAAGGTCTGTCAGGCATCTGGTAGATCAGACTGCGGTTATCAATCTCCGCCAGATCCTCCTCCGCCGTGTGGAAGTGCAGCAAAAACCTCTGCTCTCTGGACATGCCGGTCTGCATAACCACTTTTTCAACATTCTCGGGCACCAGCATCACAGAGATTCCCGTTTGATCCGCCTGCACCGCCTTGGGGTAATTTTGCTGCGCCTGAAATACCGTGGCGCACACACCGCCCTCGCTGTCCGTTACATCTGCAAAAAAGGTTCCGTAGAGTACCTCGGCAAAATGCTCATTCGCCTCCCTGAGAAGCCACTTGGAGTCCACTGTGCGGCTCACGGCAGTGCCATCCTGTCCCAGATAAAAGTCTGTCTTATAATTGGAGTTTCCCACACAGGTTCGCACCTTCTCCACAGGAGTTCTATCCACGGCCTGCTTAAGCTCTCCCACACCCGTCACATGAAAAACAGGGCCATCGCCAAGCTCCGGGCCATCCAAATGATCCCCGCACCCCGTGGAATCCAGCTTTTCGTATGTATTCATCTTCACAAGTTCTCCCCCTGCAACCTCGTCAGGGGTTCTGAGAAGCTGAAATGCCAGCGAAGCCACGTGAAGAGGTTCGTCTGTGGTGTTGATGATCCGATAGGACACCTCCACCCAGGGCTTTCCCGCCCACGCAGTGAGCTTACATTCAAAATCCACATGTGGCATACCACTCTGCCCTGCATTCAAAACATTGCTGCCTCTTGCCCTCAAAATGGCACACACAGGCCCTTCCTCCACTACCTGCCAATCGTCAATTTGCACTTGATATTCCCGCCCCTCACCGTCTTTCAGAAACGGGCCAACAAACTGTTTTTGCTCATAATCCCTGCCGAGGGCATGAAGTTTTTCAAAAAGGGCATTGCTGCCATTCTGTACCCGGAAGGAAAAAGGCTGCTGTTCTCCGCCGCAGGCTGTGGACACCGTAACACCCATTTCGTCCGCTTTGACATGAAGTGCTGCCTCTCCCGACCGGGAAGATGCTGCTCCCTCCGCCTCTCCGTGCAGACTGCACTGCAGCACCGCACCTCTATTGGCAGGCAGATCCGCCAAAAAGCGCAGGAATAAAAAACGCACGGACCCATCCTTATGTCGGGAAGTCACCTTTGCCTGAAGGGGCAGTTCCCTACCTTCCTGATACACCCTGACCCCGGAGAGTTCCCGAAGCTCACCCTCCTTCACCGGAATGCCGATATAGCAGGGTTCTGCAACTCTGTCGCAGCGATACAGTTTATCAAAGAAAATATCTATCATAAGAAGCACCTCCCATATTTTTTCATTTTAGCATTGACACATCATAGTTGAGATACCACATCCTCAATAAGTCCTTCCACCTTCTCAGCTGCTGCACCAAATTCAAAGTCCTCCACATCCTGCCTGACGTCACGCAGAAGCTTGCTCACCGATGTTCCCTGATATACAAGCCCGCTCATCTCTGTGAGGCTGGCTTCTGCCTTATCCGCCTCAAAGGTGTCAAGACTTTTCTTTAATTCTGACAGACTCTCAAGCAGTTTGTCCTTAGACACCTCTGTGCCGGCTGTCGAAGTCTCCTCCGACGTAACCGCCTCAGCCAGATATAGCGCATCTGAAATGTACTGTGCCGTTTCCCGATATTTGCCAATGAGCTCTTCGTGATTCTCTCTGATATAGGCTACATCCTGATTCTTTGCAGCTTCTTCCGCATCCTTTGCCATCTCCGAGAGCGTATCGGCCCCCAGCATTTTAGAAGTACTCTTCAGGGCATGCACAAAAGTCTGATAATCCGCAATATTCTCCTCTTGGAAAGCAGTTTCTATATCTGTTATCTTGCTCTCTGAATTCTTTGCAAACGCCAGGAGCATCTCCTCATAAAACTCGCTGTCACCACGGGAGTACCGCAGTCCGGCCTCCGTATGCAAGCCTTTCTCTTCCAGCCTGGTAAAACCCTCTTTTCTTGGGGCATCCTCCAAAAACGTCTCCTTCGCATCAGCCTGTTCTGCATATACATCGGAATCGTCTGAGTCCTCCCTTATCTGCACGAGCTCCTCCGGCAAATAAGAAACAACCATCTGCTCCAGCCGCTCAGCGTCGATCGGCTTTGTCAAAAAGTCCGCGAATCCTTCTTTCAGATAGACTTCCCTCGCTCCGGAAACCGCATTTGCCGTCAGAGCGATCACTGGCGTCTTTTCATTTGGGAAATGCTCAAGTTTCTGAATCTCATGCAGTGTCTCAATCCCATCCATCCCCGGCATCATATGATCCATGAAAATAATGTGAAACGGCTCCTTTTTTACAAGCTCCAGACAACTCTTTCCGGAATCTGCCGTGACAATACTCATCTTGGTACGCTTTAACAGCGCCTTAAACACGGCAAGGTTCATCTCATTGTCATCGACCACAAGGACGTTTGCGTCCGGTGCTTCAAAGCTTTCCCGCTTCTGCTCCGTCCTCGACCTTTGCCTGCTCATGATCGCCCCAAAATCACCTGTGGGTTCGTCGTGGAGAACCTTTTGCGGTATCGTGACCGTAAACGTAGAGCCCTTCTGGTACTCGCTCTCCACCTTCATGTCACCGTTCATCAGCTTAAGCAGTGACATTGTGATGTTCATACCCAGTCCGGTTCCCTCGATATTCCGATTCTTCTCCTCTTCCAGCCGCTGGAAGCTCTCAAACAGCTTCCCCATATCTTCCTGCCTGATACCCATACCCGTATCCTTCACGGATATGATGAGATCCATCCTGTCCTTACCGGTCCTCTTGTAGGTTGCATGCAGCTCTATGCCACCCTTGGGCGTATATTTCACTGCGTTGGTAAGAAGGTTCGTCACAATCTGCTTAATCCTAACCTCATCCCCAAAGAGCGTCCGAGGCATTGTCTCATTCAATATGAAATCAATCGTCAGGCCCTTCTCCTGCGCCCGCAGGTAGATGATATTCCACAAATCTATGATGATGTCTGCCACCTCGTACTCCGTCGGGACAATTTCCATCTTGCCGGACTCGATCTTTGACATGTCCAGAATATCATTGATCAGAAATAAAAGTGTTTTCCCGGAACTCTGGATATTTTCCGCGTAGGAGAGGAGCAGTTCATCTTTACACTCGCGGAGTATCATCTCATTCATACCGAGCACAGCGTTGATCGGCGTTCGGATCTCATGGGACATGTTAGAGAGAAAACGTGATTTTGCCTGCTCTGCCCGGATTGCGGATTCAGCTGCCTCCTTCAGGTTGTCGTTCGCCTTTGACTGCCACCGTATCATCCTGTTGATGACCACATTGACTGCCAGGATACATCCGCCAAACAACCCCAGGAAAAGAACTGCATACTGCAGCACATTGCCATATATGCTCCACCAGTCCTTTACCACTATGATCCGGAAGCCGGAGACATTTTCATCCATGGAGGCGCACACCTTGTACTTCCCATCGTAATCCTTAAGCACAACCATTCCCGTCTCACTGTATAGTCTGTCATAGACCAGATCATGTATATTCACCGAATCCTCATCCGAAAACTCATAATCCGAATTGGGGTGGTCAATGATCAGTCCATATTTATCCACCAGAAATGCGTATCCCTGTTCCGAATAGCCCTCCCCGAGAATATCCACCAGCACATCCAGATAGAAATCGATGGCAAACACCCCATAAAATTCTCCGCTGTCCGAGTTCACCACCTTGGAAAAGGTTATACAATACTCACCTGTCCTCGCATCATAGTACGGCTCTGTGATGTTAAAGTCCTCCGCCGTCAGCGCGCCGATATACCAGATGCGTTCCTCCTCCACATAGTCCGGCTCAGGCACCCATCCGTTGTTCATGACCATCGGATGCCCGTGCGGGAAATCCGGGTTCGCAATGTAGGTGGCGGAAATCTTCGGATAATGCTTCGTGATGTCATCGAGAAACTTCACCATCTCATCATAGTCCAAAAGCAGCTCCGGTTTTGCCACAACGACATTGTCAAACATGTCAAGAATACTTTTCTGCTCTAAGATCCAGTCACCGACCTCGTAATTGTATTCCCGCAATTCCTCCTCCATTTTAATGCGGCTTTCATTGATCGACATTGATGCACTGCCATATATTGCAATGATCATTGTGACGACAAAAATACTGGTGATCACAATCTGATATTTACGTTGATCCCACACCGTGAGATCGATCTTCTTTTTTTCTTTCCGTTTATCCTCCTCGTGCCACGCTTCCCTGCCTTGCAAAATACGTTCAACCCGGTGCCGCTCACGCAGCCCCAGATAATAGACAATTACAATTGCAAACACCAACAACAGAATAAAGCCAAAATTGCGGAACATCTGGCTATAAGTCTCACGGTACAGCGTCGAATTGCTGACACTGCACATCATATACCAGCCGTTTTCCGTCCTGCTGCAGAATATCGTGCTGTCCTCTCCCCCTGTGGAAGTCCGCAAGGACAGACTCTCTTCGTCCGACGCCACCGCACGCAGAAAAGCGTCGCG
This sequence comes from Acetatifactor sp., assembly GCA_022511465.1. Taxonomy (GTDB): domain Bacteria; phylum Bacillota; class Clostridia; order Lachnospirales; family Lachnospiraceae; genus Acetatifactor. The sequence continues at coordinate 15,473 of JAFLRM010000033.1, forward strand.
GTACTGCGGCAGCTCCGAGGAAAGCTTCTTCCCGATCATATCCGGATCCGTATATCCCACGATGACCTCATTCGCATCGACGATCATCGCGTCGCCATATGCATCGCTGCCCATCTCATTCACATAGGACTGGATCTCTGCCACGCTGTAGTCCAAAGCTACTACCGTTGCCCCATCCTCAAGCATAGTTGCAACGGTGAAGCACATATCGTCGGTAAATGCATCATGGTAGGTTGGGGATATATAGGTTTCGCCCCTCCCGGCTGCCAGAAGCCCACGGTACCATACTCGATCCTGCAGGACATAGTCCTTTGGTGTCTCCATGTCCGATATCATTACTACACCGTCCACAACACAGTAGACATTCAGACATATCCCATCAGACAGGCTATATTCAACCCTCTTCTGTCGCGAGAGGAAACGACGGATTTCTTCCTCTGTAGCTCCGCTTTGAAGTGTTCCCTCCAGACTGCTGCGGACCCGTTCGAGCGCATACTCTGCCCGCGTCAATGATTCCTGAAATCTTGTCGCAATGCTCTGCACACGCATCCGCCCAATCTCCTCGGTCTGCTTCGCCGCTAAATCATACATCAGCAGGACATTTAAGACCATGATACCGACAAGGACTACCGCCATTGCCACGACAAAAAGTTGATGCAGTTTGAAATGAAATCCCTTCCTCTTTGTTGTCATCTGTATCTCCTTCAACAGATTTGCATACCATACCCAATCTTAGTATAACATTATGGAAAGTTGTTGTCCAATATAATTCCCCACATAAAAAGGGCCGGCATATCGGCCGGCCCCTTCAAAGTCAGATGACTTTTCCTGTAATTTTATCGTTTAATGTCATAGTTCATGTTCATCAGGTTTCGGATGCTCTGCACATCGTCCGTGATGTTGGCATCGCCGCGGATAGTGTGCTTGATCACGCTGCTGGCAACGGCAAAGTTTACCATGTCCATAGCCCTGTAGCCGTGCATCATGGCGTAGATCAGACCGCTGGCGAAAGCATCGCCGCCGCCCACGCGATCCAGAATGTTGAACGTAAACAATTTGCTCTCAAAGGTGTGATCCTCATACCACAAGAACGCTTTCAGGCTGTTCTCACTACCGCTGTGTGCATAGCGCACGTGGCGGGCAATACATTTCAGGTTGGGATAGCGCTCCACGAACTTGCGGAAGATCTCGTCCTGCTGCTCATAGCTGGGCTGCAGGGGAACGCCGTCCTTCACATCGCCTTTGGAGTGATCGTTCTCATCTCTCCACAGATGATAAGGCTCGATTCCCAAAAGCACATCCACATAGGGCAAGCACTCCGTACAGAAGTCCCTTGCCTCCTCCCAAGTCCAAAGCTTACTGCGGAAGTTACCATCAAAGCTGACTGTAAGGCCTTTCTCCTTGGCTACTCTCAAACAGTCCATGATCAGCTGGCGGCAATTGGGCGCAAGGGCCGGTGTGATACCACTCAAATGCAGCCAGGTAAAGCCTTCCAGAAGCTGGTTCAGATCCACCTTGCTGAAATCGTACTCGGTGATGGCGCTATGCTTTCTGTCATATGTAACCTTGCTGGGGCGGATCCCGTAGCCGGTCTCAAGATAATAGCTGCCCAGACGATGAGTGGGAGTCTCCTCCGGAGAGCTCAGGATCATAGGGGTACAGTGTACGTCGTTGCTACGCAGCATACGGACAGCACTCTTACCCACGCTGTTGTTGGGCACCACACTGAAAAAGGTGCTGTCAATACCCAGATTTGCCAAGGCCAGCGCAATGTTGGCCTCACTCCCGCCGTAGCTCGCCTCGAAGTTGCTAGCCATACGAATCTTCTCATAGTTGGGCGGTGTCAGTCTCAGCATGATCTCGCCGATGGTGATAAACTTGTTGGTGATGTCGTTGTCGCGTAACAGTGGATTGTAATGCTCCATTGGGAAACCTCCTTCTCACATAGGATTATCGTAAATCACTTCTATCTATTATTTTATGATACTTGGGAAAGTATTTCAATAGACAATTTTACCCGCGGGACCATTTCAGCGGCTCAAACTCTTTCTTCATAATTTTCACCACGCGATCGCTCTCCTCCGGCGCAATGACATGCGTATACTTCCCCTCAATGCTGCCGAAAGTAACCACTTTTTCCACCTCCAGCATTTCCTGCAGATAGCTGATCATATTCTCCTTGGTGGCGTTGTGGTTGAAAATCTTAAGGTGGCTGTAACCGAGATGATTTCTGGAATCGTATTTGAGTACCTTGAGCTGCTCCAAAAGACCCTTCTCCTCCAGCTTCCGATACAGACTCTCAATTCGCTCACTTCGTTCAACCACATGGAAGTATACCACATCCTCTCCCTCAGGAAGTTCTCTTTTCACATAGTTGCGGTAGGGAGAGCGTCTGTCCTGTTCCACCATTTGGTTGTACGCTTCATTCTCTGACTCCTGATAGTAAATGACAAGTGTGTCGTCTATTATTACATTGGAAAACCAGTTGACCTGATGCTCCCGCAGAAGCTTGATCATCTCATCCGCCTTTTTATGTGAGATCACGTAGGATCGGACATAGCGGTTCTCCACCACATCGTAGAGCGCCGCCCCATCCATGACGATAGCGGGCAGTTTCAGCTCAATGGTTCCTAAAAGCTCCTTCAGGATCGCCGGCGTATGCACTGTGGAAATGGTAAACTGGGCCCCGTCATCAATCATGCGGTTCAACTCCACGCGGCTGTATCCGGACAATGCCAGTTTCGCATTCAAGAGAGTATCGTCCAGACCGGACACAAAGAGCACCTTACGATTGCGCCTTCTGGGCAGCCGGAAAGAATTTACTGCCAAACCGATGACAATACCTATCATCGTATCCCAAAAACGATTCCATGTAAAAATGTATGGATCGGCATCAGAAATATGGTTGATGACAATGCTCAGATATACCACGGTGGAAAAGTAGGCCGCCTCGCTCTTGCGGATCACCACAGTGGCATACAATACCACCCCCACCATCAAAGAGATTACCACGCCATGTATCAACTGATGCTGTTTGGTCTCTATGGACAGATCGGGGAATAACAGGATCGTCACCAGTCCGACCAGCGCTCCTACCACCGTGCCGATGATCCTCTGAATGGCGTTGATCTTAGTCTCTTTGGCCGAGTCTCTCATACACCAAATGGCAGCCATGTGGGAGTAGAATGCCACGGTCACATCCCCTCGCAATATCTCCACCACAAAGCACAAAAAGACTGCGATCACAGTCTTGATGATCCGCATTCCTACAGGGGGCATATATTCTTTGATCGCAAATTTCTTTTCTCCCGAACCCATTTCCTGTCCTCACGCTTTTTATATTACTTTAGAATAAGTTCATTATATCCTATGACGGTGTATACCGGTAGAGTACCATGCCGCCTTTCTCCCTGTGGCCTGTATCCCAGAGATCGTCAAAGTCCAGCCACCTCCAGTTTCCGTAGGTGACCGCCTTGACCATCATGGTGCCATCCGGCTCCTGCTGCCCTGCAGCTTCCTCACAAAAAAGCTCATAGCCGGTCAGCAGAAACCAGTGCCACTCGTAGTCGTCCAAAGCCTTGTTCTTGTGCTTCAAATTCAGGTAGGGGATGGGATAGCCGTGGTCGATCTGATACCGGACGATCCGTCTGGCGTCCGCCACGTCGGACTCCCCCGCAAAGGGAAGCATTGTGATCCCCGGCTCTCCCCGGTCTGCAAAGTACTTTGCCGCACCGTCTATGTAGATATCCAGCTTGTCAATACCTCGCATGCGCGGGCTTAAGTAAGGCTTCATAAGCATGGCAAACTGAATATATTCCTCCTTGGTAAGCTGCTTCACGTCATAAGGGTACAGGTGAGTCATCTCTCGATGGATCGCAAAATAAAGACTGCTGTCACAACAGGTGGCTGCGCCACAGCCGCCCTTGTTCATCCACCAGTCGGTAAACCAGTCCTGATTGCCGCCGTAGCAGCCATCGATGATAAAATAATCCAGTTCCTTTTTCACTCAGTCTCACCCTTTATGATTCGATTATACTTATATATCTCTTCCAACCATCCGGAAAGAACCATCTCCTTATCCCGCATGGCTCAAATTCATAAACAGATCTTCCGCCAAAAAGCTTCCGTCTGGGGTAGTCACTCCATCTTCCCCATAGCCGCTCCAAAAGAAATACCCTGTCTGTCCGTCACCCCAGGTAAGTTCCATCCAACCCTCCTCCGGCCAGGCGTCCTCCCCCCATGCACTGACATGGAAACGAAGGAAAGCAACCTCCGTCCCCTCGGAGATTGACACTCCCGCAGCGTCCAGACTCTTGTCAGCGTACACGGCAATCTCCTGTCTGGTAGTGATCACACCTATCCCCATAGTGCGGTCATACTGAGCCAGCTCATAGACCTCTAATGGAACCTCTTCCAGGTAGGCATCCGGCTCATCCGCCTCCTTCAGCTTCCACATGCGTGTGGCGAAGTTGGTCTCCACGAGATCAACCCTGCCCACGCCGGTGATCGTGCCGTCTCCCGGCACGGTGATCTGTATTTTCTCATCAAAATAGGAATATGGACAAATATAAAAGCTTCCCAGATTGATCAGTTGTCCCTCCGCAAATCGAAACAGATACGTCTGCGGATCGCCGCTGGGGCCGTCAAAATAGAGTCCGATCTCTTTATAAGAGTCGTTTACATCTATGTCAAACAGATACCATGACTCCCAGTCAGGATTTTCTCCGTAACAGCCCAATTCATAGAGATATTGTCCGGTAAAGACCTGATCGCTCACCTGAATCTCAGGAAGATCTTCCCCGCCGATGAAAGAGGGCTCTTCCGCGCTGCTTTCACTGCTTACGGTGAGTACCTCCTGATTCCCGTCTCCGTCCAGATCGACAGAAACAACGCTTCCCTGCATCAAACGTTCTATTGTGGAATCGGGAGCGATTAACACCTCTGCTGCCCCGGTTACTCCCGTGCCGCTCTCCTCCACGGACTGTTTTGTCCCACTTTCCACAAGCGTGTCATTTACCTGCTGATCCTCCTGTGCTCCACATCCTCCAAACAGCAGGCAGGCCACCGGCAGCGCCGTGCTCACGAAACCGAAAATTTTTCCTCTCATCGCATTCTTTCCTCCCGCTATGACGGCTTGCCTTTCAGACTGTCATCGCATCTTAGAAATATTAAAGAGATTCTATCATATTTCTGCCTGTTTTACAACTAAGGCCGGATCCTTCCAAATAGTTCCTCGTAGGTGTAGAGACATTCCTTCTCCTTCTCACTTGCCAGTCTGTTTGCCTCCCAGTAAGGCTTTGCGATCGCATCAAACTGCTCCTCGGTGACACGAAAGAACCATTCATCGGAGTACCGCGCGTAACTTCCCTGCCGCATCATTTCTTCTGTCACTTTGACCTCCTTCGACTTGTCGGCATATTGTGGAAGCCCCACCATGCGCACCGTTTGTTCCTCACTGACATATCCTTCAAAGAAAAAGGTATGGCACTCGGGCTGATCTTCGCGACCTGTCTCGTCCAACTGATAGAAGGCAAACTTGTTGCCGTCGTGGTTCCACGCGACCTTTCTGGTGCCCAGCAGATCATACCAGGAAGCGGAGTCATAGGTGTACCACAGGCTGTATTCATCCTTCTCCTTGTCGTACTTAAAAAAGCACAGCACATAAGCTCCCCAGCCCGCTTCCCGGACACCGAGCTCCGGCGCGCCGTCATCGTCCATATCAAAGAAATAATAGATAAAATTATTTACATCAAATGTCTCCCGAAGCTCCGGACGCATGTCCAGATGTCTCCAAGTGTCATTATACTCCTCCATATAATAGGTCTTTCCGCTTTCCGGCTCTAAGAAAGGCACCTCGTTTTTAAGCAGACGGTCAAATTTCTCTATGTAGAGATCATAACTCTCCAAGTCTCCCGTCTTGAATTCTCCGGAATAATCCACCTCCTCATAGGCAGCTCGGATGATCGCAAAGGTTTCATCATCCACATAGGGCTGACCGGCATCATGCATGATGTCACCCCAGTCTACATACTCTCTGATCAGCAGTTTTGTCAGGGAATGCTCCTGTCTGCTGCCATCCTCGTATGTGATGACCATTCCCTGCTTTTGATCGGATCGAATCCACTGAATTTTCGAGCAGGGAGCGTCACTTGGAAACTCCTTGTAACTCGCAAGTCTTTTCTGACCGTCCGCGATCCATACCCGTCCCCTATAGCCGCTGATCTCCCCCGCCTCATCCCGAAGAATGTCCTGAGCGTAGTACAGACTGTAGTTCTGCCCTCTCTCCTCCACGTCCGAGTACCAGAGAATTTTTGCCTCCGCCCAATCCAAGAGGACATCGGTGCCATAAAGATTGTCCCTGTTATATCTATAATCCCAATAATCGTAAACAGCATCTGTGACCACCCGTTTGGCCGCCGCCTGTTCATCCCCGTCCGGAAGAGCATTTACCGTGATGCGCACATTGTCATCATCCACGCGGTGAAATACGTAACTGCCCACCCACGCAAACTCCAAATTTTCATTCCACTGATAGACCTCCATATGCCATTCATCCTGGGAGGTCCAATATTGAAGGGCTATCCTCCTCTCATCCCCGTTCATATGATAGCTTTTCCAAAACTGATTGAGAAGTCCCGGTGCCTCCACATAGGTCTGCTCCGCCGGACTCCAAAGAAGGTGGCGCCATAAGGAATTACCGGCAAGTTCATCCCGCCTTATTGTCAGATCCAGACAGCCGTCCCCATTCAGATCCTCAAAGAAGGGCAGATCGTCCAGATCGGTCTTTACAGAATATTCACAAATGGGCACCGATTCTCCCATCTTGTAAACAGCAATTTCATACAGATAGTTCAGCGTGCGGTTGATGTCAATCAAAAACATCTCACCCGTACCGATATCCAAGCAATAGGTGTAGTGGTTATCTGCCTCATCCCGCCACAGCGTTCCACCGCCCGCAAGCCGCTCCATGGAACAGACAGGAGCGGAGAGATCATACCCCAGCGCCTCCGCCAGCCTCCACAGCATGCTGGAAGGATAGCGATAGTAAGATTCGTAGCCGGAACCCTTCTGTTGACTGAGTCCGCGCATGGAAGCCTGGTAGTCGTCACCCAACCCCCAAAAATTGATTTGGTACTCCCTGCCCTGCCACGCAAAGTACGCGGTCTGAGTCAGGGACCGCGACCGAGTCTCCTCCTCGTCGATAAACTCCATTCGCGTCAAAATGCCCTTCTCCATGCTGCCTCTCGCCAAAGTTCGAAAGGGAATTGCTCCCGCCTCCTCAGCATCCATAGTGCCCGCAATATAAGGATAGTCCACATAGCGGTACACCTGATAGTCCTCCAGTGTCGGATCATCCTCTGTCACCAGATCGGCAATCTCTCTTTCCGACATTGATGTCATATCTATGTCCGGAAGAAGCTGGCCTTCGCACACTTGAAGCGCCTCTTCCACAACCCGGTAGTGGATGCTTCCCGAGTTCCCTCTGGGGAAACGTCTTAGGATTGCTCCCTCCCCCTGTGCATTTTCCGGAAATTCCACCTCGTCCACCTGAAAGGTGCCCACCGGAAACACTGCCATAAAACGGACATTGTCCGGTACGCCTTCCGCCAGCCAGTAGGTAACACCATACTCCTCATTGGCCTCCTTACTGCCCTTAGTGTAAAAAAGTGGTTCAAAAAGCACGCTCTCAATGGTTTCTCCATTCAAAGAAACAGGTTTCCCCGTAAAAAGACTGCGCAGATAAGTATTCCAGTAAAATTCCGGCATAAGACTGGCGAACTCATACACCACACGCTCTTCCTCTGACGCAGCGGGCGACACATAGAGATAACGATTTGGCACGGTGGTGACCGACGAGTCGGAAACTTCCACCAGCACAACCCATGTACCCATGGCGAGGCTGTCCACATAACAGACAATCTCAGGATCGCTCGGGGATTGATATTCTTCGTTGGTGGTACGCAGCTTCTCCATCAGGTAATCCGTAAAATTCCGGCCTGCCAGATCCTGTCTCTCTACCGTCACAAGTCCCCGACACTCCTCGGGTATCTCCTGAAGAGTCTGTTCAGCCTTTGTAAGCAAAGGATCTCCTGTCTCCAAAAGTTGCCGCACAACCGTAGTCCATCCTCCTCCGCAGCCGGTGCACAATACGATTAATGAGCAAAATACACAGAGGAGAGCAGAAACACGAAACCACAGAATATGTTTTTGCTGCATGGCGGCACTTCCTCCCACTATCATTTCTCTTTTCTCCGATCATTTTTCGCAGAAAAGCTTTTCTTTGTTTAAATGTTCCTCTCTGCCGTCCTCATAGATGATGACCAGTTCCTCCTGCCCCGAATCGTTCTTTGTCCACGCAAGCTCCGCGTAAGGGACATCTCCGGGGATACTTATGTACTTGATCAGGTGCGCCCTTTCCTTCGCAACCCAGCTTCCATCCTCTCGCCGCGTTGGACGCGCCTCGCTGTCCACGATCCACAGCCGTCCTTCGTAGCCGGTAAACACGTCGTCCTCGTACAGCCGCTCTTGGGCATAGTACAAACCGCAGGTTTCACCGTCTGCCTGTATGTCCTGATACCAGACTACAACGGACTGGGCCCATTCATAATAAAGGGCCGCATCAAATATGCCGGCGTCTATAATATCATATGCGACGGTCTGCCATTCTCCGTCCAACACGATTTCCAGATCAACCGTCACGGTGTTGTCCTCCCGGGAATTATAATAATATTCAACGGATGTCGCCGGCTCCAGTTCCGCCTCACCGACCCATTGAACGCCATAGAGAAAACCGCTGTCGCTGGAAGAGTGAAAGGTCATGTATGTTCTCCGCTGATCCTGATTCGACCAGTAGCTCCTCCAGGGCTCGTCGAACGGTTCCGGTGCCTCCACAAATTGCTGTCCGGACGGGCTCCACAGGTAATGCCAGTAAGTACAATTCTGCGCATCACTGTGCAAAAAAGAGACATCCAGATATCCGTCCCCATTCAGATCTTCAAAGAAAGGAGCCTCCTCCTCATAGGTATCCATATTCCACTCCGCAAAGGGGATCTCCTCCCCTTCCCGATACACTTCCACCCGATAATCCGCATCCCCCCATTTCTCCTTGGGCTCTATCGGACACAGCCGGAAAGTAAAAGTCTCACCCGTCCCAACGTCCTGTGTGAGACAGTAGGAGCCCTCCACCCGGTTCTGCCACAATGTTCCTCCATCCTCATGCCGTTCCCAAAAATAGGCAGGATGCCGGTATACCCAGGTTGGCAGATCGGAATGGATCTGCTCCAGCCAACTCGTACCGGAGGCAATAGCATACCCTGCCCGATGCATAATTTCCCACAATATGCCGGAGGAATACCGGTAGATATCCTCCTCATTGGTATAGCGGCCCCAGAGACCATCTCTATTATACCATTGAAACTTCTCCCCTGTCCCCTGTATTGTCGCCTGATAGTCTTGTCCCTGCCAAGAAAAGTACACAGCCTGATGCAGTGAGTTCTCCCCTATTTCAAGCTGCAGAGTGCGAATTCTGGCGCTACTTTCCACATCCAGGTTTAAAAGATACACTCGATAGTCCATCATCTGTGGATAACGCTCCACCGCCAGATCAGCTATCTCCTTTTCCGACATCTCTGCTATGTCTATATCCGAAAAAAGCGATCCCGAGCACACTTGAAAGATCTCCTGCTCTGTATCCGCCTTCAAAAATCGCCGCATCAGCGGTCCTCCACCTTGAGCGCTCCCCATAAATTCTATCTCATCCACCTGAAAAGTTGCAAAAGGATAGACAGCCATAAATCGGATGGGAGTATCCACTTCCTTCTCACCAATCCGAAACAGCGAGTAATCAAACATAACACTGTCCACCGCATCCTCCCCAAGGTAGACTGTCTCCTCGCAGAACAGTTCTTTCAGATAGTCTTTCCAGTTCCACTTGGACAGAGAGCCGGCAATCTCATATACCACACGTTCTTCTTCAGGAATATTCTCGCCGGTTGCAAGATACAGGAAACGATCGGGAGAAAAGTCGGATCCTGGCACTTCCGACACCTGCAAACCTTCTGTCACTTCCACCTGCACGATCCACGGAGAGGCAGAAAGGCCGTCCACGTAGCAGACGATCTCCGCATCCGGGTAGAGCTCGCGGAGCGCATCTAATTTGTCCCGAAGATACTCGTCAAAGGCTTGTCCGGCAAGCTCATGTCTGCTCACATTCACAAGCTCCCGCTGCTCTTCGGGGAGCGCTTCCATGGCTCTCGTTGCTCTCCGGATAAACGGGTCCTGCTCTGCACAGCCGGTAAAAATTACGATTGACAGGTCGAGTACACAGAGGCAAAAAAATATCCGCAGCCATTTATTCTTTTTACATTTTATTCTCTTTATCCTTTTTTTCATTTGTCCTACCAGCAAATAAATAACATGCAATTTCATATATTATAATTTTGTGACGAACTCCCCAAACAATTCCTCAAAGCTTTGACTTTTATTCCGGGATTCTCCGCTCTCAATTCCCTCCAGAATAAGATCCAAAATTTCCTGCCAAACCTCCTCCGATACTTCTGTCATATAATTGTCTCCCCGGACTTTAACGTAATAGTGCGGCTTCGCTTCCTCCTCATAAGAAAACACTTTCAAAAGGGACAATGGATAATCTCTGCTGAAGCTGCCTTCCCCCAACTCCAGCCAATAGTAGCCTTCACCTCCGCTTTGGATCACATCTTCACGATAAAGCCGTCCCGCATCATACAGATGCCAGGTATCGTCAAGGAAACCGGTGAGTCTCTGCACACGGCTCTCCTCCGGAATGTATTTGAATATGCACATATTGATTCCGTTATCCTGCAGATTATCCACCGCCAGCTCCGGCGTACCGTCCCCGTCATAATCCAGATAATGGTAGTCCCCCTGTTCCAATATCATTCGCCATATCGCGTTCGCCAGCCTCTGCCGCACTTTCCACGCTGTGTTGGAGGCGCTGAAAGCTTCCCGCTTTTTGGAGTAAGCGGTCTCCAAAAAAGGAATGGAATAAGTGTCCGATATCCACAACTCCTCCTGACCTGTCAGCACCCGGTAATAGTGCTCCCGATACTCCCCATCGTCAAAGCTCCTCCAATTCAAAGGGTTGCCTCTGACTGAAAGATTCATATTGACAACAGCCTCCCTGATCCTTCTGTTGTCCGCACCCAGATCAAATATCTCCTCAAACAAGCACTCTTGTCCGCTTCCATCTGTGTAAGAATAAATAACACATGTTTCTCCGAGTATCTCCGCTTTGTCAAATTCTACGTTATTCTCCCAATCTAACACCCGCACCAGCTTCGTCTTTGAATCCAACACAAAGAGCAGATTCTTATATTGTCCTTCCAACACTTCCTCCTCATTTTGCATAAGGTTCTGCTGATACAAAAGAGTACAAGTCTCACCGGTAAATGGGTTTCTTGCTTTGCCCTCCCAGAGAATATCGTTTTCAAAGAGATGAAACGCCATTGTACCAACGCCATAACCGATCTCTGCCGGTGTATAAGAAGCATCCGACAGCACTCTGGGAACACCGTTTTCATACGAAGTGATCGTCCTTTGGCACATCCTCTCATCGTCCACCGGATACCAGCGCCGCAGCGGTTCAAACTGCGTCTCTCCAACCCATTGATAAAGCTCATACACTTGATCACCATTGTAGTTTGGGCCGCGATAGGTGTAAGTTAGTCTGCGACTCTCCAAATCTATCGTGTACCGCCCCAAAACACCGGGCTCCGGCGCCTCCACAAAAAACTCCTGAGAAGGGCTCCAAACGTAGTGATCCGAATTCTGTCCGCCGGTGCCCTCGCCGTGGAAAACCCTCAGATCCTGATACCCGTCCGCATTGTAGTCCTCAAAGGAGAAAATTTCTCCAAGATGATCGCTATTGACCCGCAGCTCCTGAAACGGCTCCGAATCACCCTCACGGTAAATGTGGATATTCATCAGGTCATATTCTTCCCGCCAGTCCACACCTTCTGTATGTACCGGGTAAACGTCAAAAAAGAGAAGATCATCCACCCCTATATCCTGATGAAATTGATATCTCCTGCCCATTAAATCCGCCCACTGCAAGTATCCATATTCGTCCAGTTTTCCATAATTCTCATAGCTATCACTTGGGCGATAAACGTCCTTCAGTTGTTTCGTCATATAACGGTCATCATAAGTTTTCTCGTCGCTTCGATAGCTTTCCATTTGATAGTTAATTCCATGCCACATAAAATAACAAATGTTTCCATTCGAGGTATGTATCCATCTAAACTGTCCCATCTCATCGGAACCCAAATAGTCACCGGCAGGCTTGTAAGAGCGATAAATGTCCATATTGGGGTGAATCTCCCGGAAAAAGTCAAAGTACTCCAGCTCCTCCTCAAAGACCGGCAGCTCCTCCGATCTGCTGATATTCACATACGTCCAGTACGCCTCATTATATTCTGACTCCGGAGTATAGAAGCCCATCTCCATAGTCTCCGTCCCTGCATTCCAGCAAACCCCCTGCGGCTGATAGGTGCCAAAGTCATAGACCACCACCGTGTTGGTCACGCCCTCTTTCTCTCCCCACAATTCACTCCCATTCACCTGACCTGCTCCGGCCATACCAAGATTTGTCATAACCGCTTCCAGCGACTTATCCCACTGGCCGCTATGCTGTCCCTCCGAAGAAATCTCATAAAACACTCCATCCTGCTCCAAATACAAATACCGGAGATGCTCCATGTCAACCTCCACCCGTGCCAGCCTCTCATTCATCCAATCTCCGAATAAATAACATGTGATTTTACTTTCGCTGTAACACTCCTCCAGCCTTCTAAGCTCCTCCTCCAAAAAGCCCTCAAAACTCCCGTCTGCCCTGACATACCTTACCACTAAAAGCTCCGGGGCACTCCCGGACACCGCCTGGATCACCACATCTTCCTCCTCACCTTCGGTGAGCAGCACATTTCGCACCATCTCTTCCCCATCACCCCCGCTCAGCACATTCCCCCACCTAGACCTGTGCATCACAAACTGTCCCATCAGCATTGCACCCACGATCAGTGCTCCAGCTGCAAATAAAATAATACACCCTATTTTAATTGGATTTTTCTTGTGTTCCATCGTCATATCCTCTTTTATTCCAATCTATCCATGGTATCGGATTATACCATCCCCATACATCATTTTTGCATCATTTTCCATAATTGCATAAAAAGGCTGTCCCATGCCGGTTATGTACATACAATCTACACACAACTAACCATAGGACAGCCCTTTAGAAAATTAAATAACATGTGATTCTATATTTAGAGCAGGTACCCCTATCTTCTCACTCCATCATCCCCATCAGCACTTCTTTCGCCTTCTCCAACTGATTATCCACCGGATCCTCCGTGTCATAATACGCTACCGCGTCAAACTCGCACACCACATCCGGCTCGATTCCCGTGCCGTGAATATTGCGCCCGTTCGGCGTGTAATAACTGCTGATCGTGACTTTCACTGCCGACCCGTCCGAGAACGGAATGATCTGCTGCACAATCCCCTTTCCAAACGTGGTGGTTCCCACCAGGGTGCCAATCCCATAATCCTGGATCGCGCCCGCCAAAATCTCCGAGGCGCTGGCTGAATTCATATCCACCAGCACCACCAGCGGCACTGTCAGCTGCCGCTTTCCGTCACAAGTGTACTCTTCACGCTTTCCGCCCTTATTCTCCGTATATACGATCATTCCTTTCGGCAGCAATCTGCGGGCAATCTCCACCACGGAAGTCAGATTTCCACCGGGGTTGGCGCGCAGATCTAGGATCAGCCCCTCCATGCCGGAACCTTTCATGGTCGCAAGCGCATCCGTAAACTGATCCACCGTCACATCGTCAAACTCTGTGATCTGGATGTATGCCATATTGTTTTCCATCATCTCATAATTGACGGTGGGGCTTTCCACTCTGCGGCGGGGTATAACGAATGTCAGATCATCACTCTCACCCAGCCGGATGATGGTCAGTGTCACTTCCGTGTGCTCCTCCCCTTTGATCATGCTCACCGCCTCTGTCAAGGTCAGGCCGTAAGCGGAAATTCCGTCTATCTCGTAAATCAGATCATTGTCTCGAAGCCCCGCTTCCTGTGCAGGGGTTCCATCGATCACACCGCTGATCTTGGGCAGGGAAGTCGCCTCGTCCAGACTCACATAGGCACCTATTCCGTAGTAGATGCCCTCCGTCTGGCTCATCAGCTCATTCAACTCCTCCGCTGTGTAATACTCGGAATAGGGATCCTCCAGCGCCTCCAGAAGACCTCTGTAGAGACCTTCCTCCAGCTCCTCGTCCGTGACTTCCCGCAGATAAAAGTATTCATCAATCGTTTTTTCCAAAAGCTGCAGTTTCCTCACTACATCTGCGGAAATCGCGGAATCCTCCGAAAAGACAGTACCGTTTGAAAAAAGACCGCTGCCCTTAAGTTCCACCATATTCTGTATGCGGACCCCCAGATAGACTGCGCACAGGATCAACAAGGCCCCTGCCATCCCCACGATGACGCCGCTGACAAACAATCCCTTCTTGCCGCCGCCCTGTTTATCATTCTCGTCTTTCTTCAAGGCATCAAGATCACAATAATCATTACTGTTATTTTTCATATTTCTATCATCCATTTCCTACCACAAATCTCCTTTTGTAGGCGGTATATACACCGTGGCCGCTGCTCTACGGTGACAGGTAATTCCACGGGGACACATACTCACCGTTTAAGCGGACGCTAAAATGCAGATGGTTGCCAGTAGCACGCCCTGTGGCACCCACAGCCGCAATGTGGTCACCCCGCACCACCACGTCACCTTTGGATACATATAACGCTGAGGCATGCATATAGATGGTATACAGACTGTCCCCATGATCTATCATCACGTAATTTCCCATGGTTGAACTGTATTCCGCGGCCACCACCTTGCCGTCGTATGCCGCGTAGATCGCTGTGCTCTTTGGTGCAGCAAAGTCCACGCCGTTGTGGAATTGCTCCACCCCCAGCGTGGGATGAATGCGCGGCCCATACTCATCCGATATTCTGGTGTAGGATGCCAGCGGGAACTTGAAGATACCGTTGTCGTAGTGCAGCACATCACCATTATTGGCCAAAGCTCTCCGTCTCTCTTCCGCAATGGCGGCCTCCAAAGCTTTGATCTCCGCATCCTGCTGAGCGATCATGTCCTCGTATTCCTTGATCGCCTGTTCCTTAGTAGCGATGTCCGTGTCATAGTTGGTGATGTCCCGATTCTTCTGATCGATCAACTCCTCCAGATTGTTCTGTTCCGCTTCCACGGCAGCCCGGGTCTGCTCCAACACATCCCGCTCCAGCTCCAGCTGCTCCACACAGAGAGCAATATACTCTACATTCGCTTTGTACTCCTCCAGCATATTTTGCTCATATGTGGCAACCTGATTGATATAGTCCAAACGATTCAAAAACTCTCCGAAACTCGTAGACTGAAGCAGTGACTCCACCAGATGGGAAGTACCCTGTTCATACAACAATCTTATGTGCCAGGTCATCATTTCTTTCTGATTTTTTTCAATTTCCTGCGCTTCGGTCAGCTCCGCCGCCGTCTGCTCAATCTGGTCCTGCTTCTCCGATAGCTGGATCTTCAACTCGCTGATATTCTGCTCAATCTGGGAAAGATTGCTGTCCAGACGGTTAATATATTTTTTTAGATCCGACCTCGCCTCTTTCAACTCGTCTCTTATCTTTTGCAGATCGGAGAGCCCATTTTTCAAATTGTTGCGCTCCTCCTGTATCTGGGAGATCTGGTCTTGTTTCTCCCGAATACTCTGAGAGGCAGTACTTAAACTTGTACCGGCGGTGGCTGATACGCGCATCGGCTGCGTCAGTGCGGCAGGCGCCGTATCAGGCACGATAAACAGCGTGCATACACACGCTGCCCACGCCAGACACATCTTTTTCCATCGTCTGCTTTTCTGGCCCTGCTTTCTCTCTCTCATCCGTCCAATGATCTCCCTCCGGTTTCGATACAAATTACACTTGCAGATGCTTGCGCACAGTGGAAATACTTCCCAGAAAACCGATACCCACGCCGACCAGCAATGATACTGGCGTCAAAAACCGGAAAATTTGCTCCACTGACAGGAAATTGAGGAAACTGCTCAGACCGGCAAAGTTGTCAGTCACATAGTTCAAAACATAGTTGTATACGGAATAGATGATCCCTAACGGCACTGCTGCTCCGATCAGTCCGATCAACATACCCTCCAGCACGAAAGGTGCGCGCACAAAGAAATCGGTTGCGCCAATATACTTCATAATGTTGATCTCCTCGGAACGCACGGAGATACCGATGGCCACTGTGTTGCTGATAAGGAATACGCTGACTGCCAATAGGATCACGATGATACCCAGAGACACGTAAGCGATCAAAAGATTGACACCGCTTAAGGTATTGGCGGTAGTGTCGTCGTAATTGACCTTGCGCACTTCCGGAAAAGATTCCAGCCATCCCACAAGAGCACTCTGCATAGAGACATCCTCCAGATGAATCTCAAAATTATCCATTCCCTCCAAGGGATTTTCCGGAAACATCAGATCATAGTCTTCACCGTAGTTTTCCGGGCCAAAAGTTTCCCAGTCTTTCTCCGCCGAGTGGAAGATCACCTCGGACACCTCCACGCGATTGGCTATCTGCTGACCAATCTCCTCTATGCGGGTCGCCGTGGGAATCTGTCCCTCCACATGGCTCTCACAGCGATCACCCAGCCCAGCCTCAGTGTGGAAGAATACCGTGACAGACACTACTTTCTCCGCATTCATAATAATATTTTGAAAATTCGCCACAATGGCATAAAACAAGCCGAACAAAAAAAGGCAGGCGGATATGGTGGCGATGGACGCCAAGGAATACCATTTATTACGGAAAATATTGGCAACTCCCTGACGGATGGTATAGAACAGTGTGCTAATCTTCATCGATGTAACCACCTTCCTCCTCGTCGCTGACGATGATGCCTTTCTTCATTGTCACGACTCTCTTCTGCATGGCATTGACAATTTCTCTGTTGTGGGTAACTACCACTACCGTGGTGCCGCTCTCGTTGATCTCCTCCAAGAGCTTCATGATCTCCCATGAATTTTTGGGATCCAGATTGCCGGTAGGCTCGTCCGCCAGCAAAACGGAGGGGTTATTGATCAGCGCTCTCGCAAGAGCCACTCGCTGCTGCTCACCGCCGGAGAGCTGCTTTGTCTTGGCCTTGTATTTGCCGGCCAGCCCTACCGTTGCCAGAATGGAAGGCACGTTTCTGCGAATCTCCTTAGTGGGAACCTCAATGATCCTCTGGGCGAAAGCCACATTCTCGTAAACATTCCGGTCATTCAGCAGACGGAAGTCCTGAAACACTACACCCAGATTACGTCGAAATTTAGGAATCTGTCTATGTCTGAGCTTCGCCAGATCATTTCCCATGACATAAACGTTACCGCTGGTAGCCGTAAGCTCCCGCAGCAATAATTTGATCAGGGTAGACTTGCCGGAACCGCTGTCTCCCACGATAAACACAAACTCGCCTTTTCCGATGCTCAATGTGACATTGTTGAGCGCAGGGCTTTTCGCAGAATAAGATTTGCTCACGTTGTCCAGGAAAATGATCCCATTCTCCTCTATCATCCGTTCTTTTCTCTGTCTTAACAGTTCTCTTTTTGTCATATGTAGACCACCTATCTGTTTCTTCTTATTTTACCTGACGACATTAATACTCTAAGGTTTCCATGTATTTCATATATTTTACTACCATCAGTGCGATCTTGAAAGTGATGGCATCCTCAAACACTCGCAGATCCAGCCCGGTACTTTTCTGCAGCTTATCCAGGCGGTACACCAGCGTGTTGCGGTGAATAAAGAGCTGTCTGGACGTTTCCGACACATTTAAGCTGTTCTCAAAAAATTTGTAGATCGTGACCAAGGTCTCCTCGTCAAATTCGTCCGGACTTTTCCCACCGAAGATCTCACGGATGAACATCTTGCACAGCGGGATGGGCAGTTGATAGATCAGACGGCCAATACCCAGTTCACTGTATGCAACCACACATCTCTCGTCAAAGAAGATCTTGCCCACATCCAGAGCCATCTTGGCCTCCTTGTAGGAGCGGCTGACCTCCTTGATCTCACGCACCACCGTGCCGTAGGCTACACGCACGTCCTTCAACTTCTCTCTCTGCAGATGAGTCACCAGCGCGCTAGAAATCTTCTCCAACTCCTTGGCAGCATCACTCTCTACCAGTTCCTTGACAATGATCACATTGTTCTCATCCACCGCAGTGATGAAGTCCCTGGTATTGTTCTCAAAGTGGGATCGGGTCAGTTCCAGCGCATTGTTGTCCTTGCCATTGCCGGACTCAACGATCATCACCACCCGGGGCACGTCGGTCTGGATGTGCAGTTTCTTGGAACGGCTGTAGATATCTACCAGAAGCAGATTGTCAAGAAGTAAATTTTTGATAAAGTTATCCTTGTCAAAGCGCTCTTTATAAGCCACCAATAGATTCTGCAACTGAAAAGCCGCCATTTTACCTATCGTATATACGTCCTCCCCGGAACCTGCTGCCACCAGAATATACTCCAACTGTTGCTCATCGTACACTTTGAAATACTGATGTCCCTGTATCTCCTGCGAGTCCGCCGGAGATGCTGCAAATTCTGCCGCAGACTCGGAGCAGTTGTCCATAGCTATGGTGGAAGCGACCTCTTTTCCGTCGGTGTCCATCACGCACAACTCCACTCTGGCAATACCTTTTAACCCCTCGATCGTACTCTGCAAAATCTGATTTGATATCATATACCCCGCTCCTTTGGTTCTTTTGTCCCCATACCTTCTTGCCCATATATTATAAATGTACAATAAAAGGTCAAAAAAAACAATAGTTATTTATGCACTTTTTCAGAAAATTAATAAATAGAGGGAGTTGCCCTGTGACAAAATCGTCCAGACAACTCCCTGTCTTCATACATCACGCTATGTATCAGCAATCCTCTCGGAAAGTTACACTCTCACATCAATATTTCCGCCAAGCTCAGGATATACACTTCGCTCCATCGCTGCCGAATCAATCATTTCAATCAATCCTGCACCCAACTCTCTCTCCGTATCCAGTGCACGACTGAGTACCGCCGTACCGATCTTTGACTGCATGGAGCTCATAGAAAGTGCTGTAGACAATCCTGCAATATCCATATCAATCCCTCCCTCCGGTCTCATCGCGAAAGACTAAACTTTACTATTTGTAGTATAGCACAAATGCGTTTCTTTTTCCAGCCTTTTCTTTCCTATTTAAATCTTTCGGATAACCTTCTCTCCAATCTCAATCTCTCCTGCTTTCAAAAGCTTACCCACAGCCCGTTTGAACTCATTTTTACTCATGCCGGTCTCCCTCTTGATGGTTTCCGGGGAGGCTTTATCGTTAAAGGGAAGCGCTCCCTCATAACTATTCAGCAGACGCAGAATATCCTCGGCGTCTTTCTCAATCTGAAGATAGGACTTTTCGCGGATGCTCAGATCCAACTTGCCGTCCTCGTGCACCTTCACCACGCGAGCCTCGATATCCTCTCCGATCTCCACACGCCCATACAATTCTTTCTTGGGGATCAATGCAGAATATAGATTGTCCACCGCCACAAAAGCTCCAAAGTTATCACTGAGCTCATAGACGCGCCCTCGCACCTGATCTCCCGTCTGATAGGCACTGTCCGTGCGAAGGCTCTCATAAATATTCATAGTGGCACAAAGGCGGCTGCTCTTGTCCAGATACAGAGATACCAACACCTCGTCACCCTTTTTCACCCGCTTGGTCTGCTGTTTGAATGGCAAAAAGAGATCTTTCTCCAGTCCCCAGTCCAAGAAGGCTCCGATCTTTCCCACCTGTACCACACGAAGCTGCGCCACCCCTCCCATCTGCAGCTTGGGCTCGCGGGTAGTGGCAATGGGTCTGTCCTTGGAATCCCGATAGAGGAACACCTCCAGCTCGTCACCCACTTTGCACCCCTCCGGCGCCTGCTTTATGGGGAGAAGCACCCGCTCCTCCTTATCGCTCCCGTCCGCCAGATACACGCCAAACTCCACGCGTTTTACCACGGTCAAGGTCTGTTTTTCTCCCAAACGAATCATGTCTTTATCCTCTTACGATTATTTCTTGCTCTCCTTTTCGCAGAAACTCCACCACCACATAGGGCTTACCTGCCTCGTCCGCCAGAGATATCACATACTGATCCTCCCCCGCCGACACATAGGGGTAGAGCACATCATTTAAGAACGCCTGTTTTTTATACTCTGCGCGCATCTGCCCGATCACAAAATCATCCGGCAGGTACTCCAGTGCCATATCCACATACTGTCCGTTGTTCACATGATGATTGGTGTCCAGATGATGCTTCTTGACCGTGACGATCTCCTGAAGTTTCACATCCTGAGGAACGGCAATCTTGCGGGCAGCGTACTCCATCGGCAGTTTCTCTTCCAGCACATAGCCATCTCGCATCTCCTGTGGAGGCACCACCGGCTTCCAGGTGTCCGTGTCCAAAAGTGTCCACAAGGTGTTAGCCATGGCCAGATACTGTCCATCCTCCGTCAGCATAGCAAAATTACGATACCCGAGAAAACCTTTGAAATCATAGGGGCTTGTCCCAATCTTTACCCGCTCACACAGCTCAGGGTATCGGTTTACGACAATCTGCCAGGAGGACATCACCCAGATCATATGCCGCTCCTTCAGATAGCCCAATCCCAATCCCAGATCCTCGGAATGAAAAGTGGAACAGTCTTGAAAATAATTGAGCATGGCGGCCAGAGTCAGCTTTCCCTCGCTGTCCACCTCGCTGAAACGAATCCTTCCGTCAAACGTATACATTTCTTACTCCTTTTTACCCAGGCAGCCTATACGAAGAGCTGCCTCACGATCGCAACAATCCAGAAGAGGCAAAAGCAGATCATACCCATATTCAAGATCACCGCAGAAAATCTCTTTCCTTTGGGTATCGTCACTGTGCCCTGGTTAAAAGTAAATTTTTTGGTGGCCAGCGCCACAATAAGGAGCACAATGCCTGCGATCACGACGCATCCTATGATGAACTCCAGTCCAATGATGGACAGCAATGCAGTTATATGCTCCATCAGATAGTTTTCTATCTCATCCATATTGCCTCCGGCATAGACCCGAAGATACTCCTGCAGATCCAGCTGCCGTATCATCCCCAAAATCAAAATACTGCTTATAAAATTAAATATCATGTGTATGGAAATGGTAATTTTTAGATTGCCTGTCTTCACATACAAAAAAGCCAGAAACATCCCCAGCGTAAACGCGTAAATAAACTGGTTCAGGTTTCCGTGAAAAAGCCCAAACATCAAGCCTGACACGATCACTGCCACGCCCTGCCCGTAGTGCACCGCCCGGTCCACGATCAGCTTGCGGAAGACAAGTTCCTCCATAATGGGCGCACAGATCACCATATAGAGAAACATAAGAAGCATACTGGCTCCATTCGTCATGTTCAGGATCTCATTCTGCACCATTCCACCCTTCACCAGACCGATGATCAGCGTGATGACAGTGCCCACTACGTTGGACGCAATGCCCACCGCGTAACACATCATAAGTGCCAGGACAAAGTGACCCGGATTCATCTTGCGCCGTTCTATATTCTCGGCCGGAAGTCGCCTCACCAACAGTGCGATCAAGGGCAGCCCAATGAAATCCGTTGTCACTGCCCCCAGAACAAGCTTCACGTTCGCATTGGCAGAAAGTGCGGGGGCTAAATGAGAGAGCGCCAAAACGGCCAAAGATTGCAGCACATTGATAACGACAGCCCCGATCAGATATCTTCCTCCCAAACCGGAAAAAAATTTTTTCGCTTCCTTTGTTTCCTCCACGTAAATATCCTCCTGCCACAAATCTATCGGCTCATCACAAATACTTCTTTATTTCCTCCGCTGCCGGCTCCATGCGTTCATCGGAGAGTCCGAAGTCCATCTGTTTCCAGCTCCATGCGGCGCGAGAGATCCCGTACTTGGCAAAAGCAGCATGAATATCCTTATACCAGTTCAGAGTACTTTGAACATCGGCCAGATCGATCACACCATACTCGCCACAGTACAGCGGAACATTTCGCTCCTCCGCGACCTTCACGGCTTTTGCAAAAAACTCCACAAAGGTCTCCGCATTTATAGACTTATCCACGACAAAACCGGAATGCTGTGTCAGCTTCTCCTGAACAGCAGGCGCTTTGTCGGCAATCTCACCATACTTCACGCGGAAATCCGACGGCATTCCATCCACCCAGTACGCTCCCTGATGGGTAAACACAAGCGGTTCATAGCAATGAAAATTATATACGATCTTGTCGTCATACGGCAAAGCCAGATCCGGCAGTGCCTCCACGCTGTTGTTCCAATAGCCGCCGAACAGGATATAAGTGTCAGGGGCGATCGCCCTGATCCTTCGCACACACTTTTCGGAAATCTCGTTCCACTTTGCGCAGTCGCCCTGATCCACAACCTCATTTAAAAGTTCAAAAGCTATGCGGTCGCTATACTTTCCGAAAGCTTCCGCCAGCCTCTCCCAGAGCTTGTAAAACCTCTCCTGGAGTGCCGGATCGGAGAAAAACCCGCTCTCCCCCTCCCCGCTGTCAAAGGAGTAGCCCGCAGTTTTGTGAAGATCAAGCACCATGTTGAAATGATATTTATCACACCAGTCCACAGCCCTCTTAAGGTAGTCCAGCCCATAATCCGTGGCCACACCTCTCTCGTCCTCCAACAGATCATAGTCCACAGGGATCCTCACATGATCGATCCCCCACCCGGCAAGCTCCTCAAAGTCCTTCTCAGTGATAAAACTCTCGTAATGCTCAACCGTGTGAACACATTGGGAGAGCCAGCCACCCAAATTAATTCCTTTCTCGTACCCTAAAAATTTTCTCATGAATGTCACCTGCCGTTTCTTACTTTTTTAGCTTTTGCTTTTACGATTACGTAATTTACCACAAAGACCTCTGAAAGATTACTCTCTCAGAGGTCTTCTTCACAGGGCTACAAGGATTCGAACCTTGAAATGACGGAGTCAGAGTCCGTTGCCTTAC
>JAFLRM010000034.1 GCA_022511465.1 Acetatifactor sp.
GCCTTGCTCTTCATTTCATGCTCATAGGCGATATCTGCAAGCTTATCTGCTCCCAATGCCCTTGCGGTCCCCTTTAAGCCATGTACAAAGATAGCATAATCCTTCATATTCTGTTCTGCTATGAATTGCTGCATTGTATCCTGCCTTTTACGATCTTTCAGGAATAGGTCTATAATGTCCAAATACATCTCCATATCGCCCTTAACCAGCGACAGACCGCTTTTTATGGAAATATCGTAATTTGCATAGAGTATGAGCTCCTCCACCTTCTCAGATGCCGCGCCCAGTTCGAAGTTCTCCACATCCTGACTGATGTCTCGCAGAAGCCAGCTTACCGATGTGCCCTGATATGCAGATCCGCTCATTTCCGCGAGCAGCATTTCCGCTTTATCCGCCTCAAAGGTATCGAGACTTTTCTTTAATTCCGACAGACTTTCAAGCAATTTCTCCTTAGATATCGCTGTTACGGCTACACAAACCTCCGACTGCAGAACCTGCTCATCTGGACTTAGTACTTCTAAAATATATTGCACCGTTTCCCGATACTTGTCAAGGAGTTCCTCATGATTCTTTCTGATGTAAGCCGCATCCTGATTCTTTGCAGCTTCTTCCGTGACCTTCGCCATCTCTGAGAGTGTGTCGGCTCCCACCATTTTAGAAGAACTCTTCAAGGCATGTACCATAGTTTGATAATTCTTAAGATCCTCCCTTTGGAAAGAGGCTTCAATATCTTTTATCTTGTGCTCCGCATCTTTCGCAAATTGTGCAAGCACCTCTTCATAAAACTCTCTGTCACCGCGGCAGTACTGCAGTCCGGCCTCCGTATGAAAGCCTCTCTCTTCCAGCCGGTCCAGTTTATCCTTCTTCGGAACATTCTCTAAAACCGTCTCCTGTTTACCGGCCGGTTCCACTACAGTCTGCTTAACTGCACCCTGATCTACATCTCTGCTTTGTTTTTTGGCGGGAAGATATACAATAGATGCCTGGGGCAGCATTTTCCTTAAAAGCCGCTTCAGTTCCTGATCGTCAATTGGCTTAGAAAGAAACTCATCAAAGCCTTCCTGCAAGAACATTTCTCTTGCTCCGCTGACCGCGTTCGCAGTAAAAGCAATGATCGTATGCGGTTTTCCTGTATCCTTCTGGTTTTTGCGAAGTATCTTTAAGGTTTCCACTCCGTCCATTTCCGGCATCATATGATCAAGGAAGATCAGATCAAATTCCTCTTTTTCACAGATCTCGATCGCCTCCCTGCCGCTTGCGGCTGTTTTTACCTCCATCTGATAGGAATTAAAGATTCCTTCCGCAACCATCCGGTTCATCGGCTCATCATCCACAACAAGCACACTGACTCCCGGACAGATCATATTCTCTCTCTCAAATACATCGGCCTCGAAAGACGCCTGAGAATTCAGAATATTAACGATCGGCAGACAGTAGAACGGTTTCCTCACATAATTTACTCTGCTGTTTTCTGCCGGAAGGAAGCGGTCGTCTGCCACCACGACAACCTCTGTGCTCTTATCCAACGTCTCAAAATAAGATGCGCTCTCCTCATATTCTTCTTTTCCAATGAGCAGGTGCGTCAACCGATACATGGTGGCCAGCTTCCTTAGTTCCTCCAGATTAAAAACCCTGTGAACCACAAACTCCAGTTCCTGAACCATATGGGAGATCGCTGCGTTATAATAATCTCTAACCTCCGGAACTTCGTATTTCTCCGGCCTTATGTAGACTCCTACACATAAGTCTTTCCCGTTCAACAACGCCATACTGGGAGTGGCATCTGCTATCTTCTGAGGAATGCTGACAGATACTGTGGTGCCGCTTCCCTTAGCGCTCTCAAACCGTATAAATCCACCCATGGCAATAAGCATACCGTATACAATGGGAAGTCCCAGACCCAAGCCCCCAGCTCTTCGATTTCTTCCCCCACTGGCCTGAAAAAATCTCTCCGTGATCTTCTCCATTTCTTCTTCTGCAATTCCAACTCCCGTGTCACTGACCT
Organism: Acetatifactor sp.; assembly: GCA_022511465.1. Lineage (GTDB taxonomy): Bacteria > Bacillota > Clostridia > Lachnospirales > Lachnospiraceae > Acetatifactor. The sequence goes on from JAFLRM010000034.1 coordinate 2,006, forward strand.
TGATACACAGATTGATGCCATAGGATTTATGCAGAGCGTATACTCTGACATAGACTCCCCCTTTTTTGGTAAACTTGACTGCATTATCGATCAGGTGCTTAATGATCTTCTTGATCTTCTTTCCGTCTCCAAACAGAACTAATGGAATGCCGGCATCCACATCAAAGATCAATTCCAACTCTTTCTCTATCTTTACCAACCGCTTCTCGACGATGATATCATTGATCAGGGAGGAGATTGAATAATTCTCTTCGCTAACGATAACATTCCCGGTGTCCACCTCTGTATAATCCAGAATATCTTCAATCTGGCTAAACAGCCTATTCCCTGCCATCTGTATCGAGAGCATATCTTTCTTTTTCTCAGGATCTTCTTCGTTTTTCAGCATCATGGCTGTGATCCCCGTCACTGCATTGATCGGTGTACGCAGTTCGTGAGACACATTCGCCAGAAAACCCTCCGCTCTTTGATTGGCTTCCTCCAGCCGGGATATCTTTTCGTCTGTTTTTTCCCTTTCCTGCCTTCTCCTGCGGATCAAAGTCTCTGCCAAACGCTCCATTAGGAAAACAAGTACAAAGTGAAGCGAGATCCTCTCCACCGTGTGCACCGGCAGCTTGAGTGGATTGCCAAGTAAAAACACAAAATTGTAACACATGGTCAAGTAATAGGTAATGGCACAAAATCTGACAAGATTGTAATCTTCTGCAACGGTATACATAAAGATGACCATCGCCATTATGGGAGCCATCTCATAGATACTGGTCTCGTGGATCCCAAAGAAGAAAAATGCCAGCATTGTCAAAACGGTATATAACCACAGTCTGACAGCCTCAGGAATTTTCTCTATAATGTGCATTGACCAGCTTGCGATAAGTCCTAAAATGAGCAGTACAACCGCTCCCGCCTCCCATCCGAGGAAAATGGCGTCGCCTGTCAGCGTGATCATAAAGATGGTATTGCAGAGCAATATCATAAAATGTGTTGACCTCTGCTTCTCCTGTTCGTACATATCTGTCTACCTTTCTCTCATCTGATTTTCCGCATCCTCACCAATCATGACCATCCTCCCAAGCTATTCACTCTATGTCATCACTTCCTGTGTCTTTCTTGCCACTTCCTGCACCATCTCCGTGAAGATGAACCAGTTCGATCGTATGCCTGACACGAAGCAAAAGTTCCTCCGGCACAAATGGCTTCTTGATAAAATCCATAGCTCCGAATCCCAGACCCTTTTTCTCCGCTTCAACGTCGTCATCCGCTGTCAAGAAAACCACGGGAATATCTGCTGTGGCCTCATTTTGCTTGATAGCGGCTATCGTCTCAAAACCGTCCATTCCCGGCATATGTACATCGAGAAGAATGAGATCCGGCTTATTTACCTGCAAGAACTTAATGGCGTCTTCTCCCGATTTCAGACAGCTCACACGCATTTTCTCCGAGGTCAAAATGCGACTGGCCATTTGAAGATTCATTTTGTCATCATCTACCACCATGATCCAATTATTCATAAATACTCCTTTTCAAAATTTTCTACACTCATTGGCTTTGCAAAATAGTATCCCTGGAACATATCGCAGCCCACATCCGTCAGGAAGTCCACCTGCTTTTTCGTTTCAACACCTTCCGTAATGACCGGCATACCTAACTCTTTTGACATGAAAATAATATTCTTTATAATGGTGGTACTCCTCTCCACATTCTTGGTCTCCTGCAGGAATATCATGTCAATCTTTAAAATATCCGCCTTGATGTCCTTGAGCATACCCAGAGAGGAATAGCCGCTGCCGAAATCGTCAATCTCAATATCATATCCCAGCCAATGCAACCCATCCAGAGTCTTCATAATATCCTTAATATTTTCCATTAATGCCGATTCTGTGATCTCCAGCTTAAGATTTTTTATATTATAATCATATTTTGAGGCAAGCGAACGGAATGCCTCACATATATCCAGATAGAAAAAGTCCTTGGTGGATATATTTACGGAAATGGATAAATTCTCTTTTCCCTGCTTCTTCCATTCCTCCAACTTTTTGGCCGCACTCTCCCACATATATAGATCAAGCCTATGGATCACTCCCGCTTTTTCCAAGGTGGGAATAAATATTCCCGGACTTATCATGCCCTTTTCCGGATGGATCCAGCGCACCAACGCCTCTGCGCCTACCACCGTTCCATCCCTGGAGATCTGAGGCTGCAGGAACATACAAAACTGTTCTTCCTCCAGCGCTTTGTCAAAGTTGCCAAGCACCTCCTTTTCCTCCATGATATGTTGTAAAAATTCATCCTTATAATAGCTGACAAATTGCTCATAATCACCACTGATCGATTCGATTGCCAGCATAGCTTTATCATACATGGTCCACACAGGTTCATTCACATCCGTGATATCATAGACACCAAGATAATAATGTAATTTAAAGGAGCCTTCCAGGCCGATCTCCATAACCATTGACATATCTTGCACAAATTGTTGTTCATCGTAGTTTCTTCTCGGCATCAGAGAGCAAAATTTATCCGCGTATATGCGGGCGCTGGCAGAGCCTTCCGTCTCTGATCTTCGGATCATGTTAGCCTGGGCGGCCAAAAGCTTATCACCGGCATCCGCTCCATAAAGCTCATTGATCATCTTAAAATCCTTAATGTTGGAGCAAACCATACAATACGGCTCCCGGGCCTCAGACAGTATTCTCTTAGCCTCCTCTTCAAATGCATTCCTGTTCAGCAGTCCGGTAAGCATGTCATGCGTAGCTTTGTACTGCTCTTCCGTATACTTCCTCACCATTTCCGTTCGATTCTCAAATTGGAAACAGCACCCCAGATTTCTTCCTTTTTCATCTAAAAACTTCTGATAGGTAACATATAAATGTATTTTTTCACCGTTCTTTATGACCAATTGTTCAGCACTGAGGACATTGGCCGGGGTATCCTTATACTTCTCCATCCACTCAGCCAAATACTGCTCCGCGATCACATTGATCTCTTCATCTTCGGCAAACAGATCCTTTGCCATCGGGTTTGCGCCGACACACTTTCCATCATTGTCATAGACAAATAAACCAATCACGGAATCTTCCACAATGGTAGAATGTATTCTTCCAAGCAGCTTCTTGGGCGAAGCATACAGCGCCAAATACCAGATTGATATAGCCAGGGAAGCATACAAAACAACGGAATAATCGAACTTGGCATCCATGGCTGAGCAAATGATGTTCAGTCCCACTACAGCCAAAACCTGCGCCAGAATACTGCTGTATTTATTCTTGTATATTACGGGAGATTTGATAAGGCAATACAACAATATGCACAAGCTGTACAAAACAAGGGAATAGACAAAAATACGATGCACCGTATGCAGGCCTTTTAACTGTACATTCCAATATCTTATCCCTATCTTTTCCGCCACCTTGCTCTCCAAGTCAAACATATGATGCGTAAACGTATTGACAACAAAAGAAATGGAATCCACACCCGCTAAAAAACCGATAATACGTCTCGGCACTTTAGAGGGCGGTTGTATTTGCGTGTAAGCTGCAGTAAATATCATCAAGTATACGACCAGCCAGTCTGTGGAAAGAAAATAGAGCCCACTCGCAAAAGTTGCCAAGTTATAATACTCGGGCGGTACCAAAATAAAAACAGTATAACACCCTGCCGTAAATATAGCCGTCCATATCAAATGAACCACACTGCTGCGATTCCTTACACTGCTTTTATTGACGCTTCCAACGCAGATGATCATTAAAATAATAAGTACTATCAATAGACTTACCAGTGCCTGAACCATATCTTTTTCTCCCCGTACATCGAAACATCGTATAGTATCCTTGTTAATTATACCTTAACAAACAATTTTTGACAATAATTTAACGCAGTTTATGAGTTTCCTTTATCACAATTTTAGCCCTCTTCCGGCACTTTCCAACTCTCACTTATCTGCTTTAAATAAGGCAATTCTTCCTCCAGATCCATACATATACTACGATGCCAGAAAAACTCTCCCACAAACAACAGCTTGTGTATCCAGTCCTCTCTCACCAGCGCAAGCAGCAGACGCTTCCAGGAATAAATCTTTTTACTGGCATAGATATGCTCCAGCTGCAACTGATAAGGGCTGATATTCTTCGGGTAGTGAACTACACAGCCGTTATATTTAGACCAGTTCTCATGAAGCAGCCTATCCCTATTCTTTTCATAAACCGGCGTCCCCGGTACAAAATACATGGACTGTATAAGCACCCCTTTGATACCGTTTTCAATGACAAAGTCCGCCAGCCTCTCCCCGATTCCTTCCCGATCCTGATCGCCGCCCAATATAAACAATCCGCGAACGCTGATTCCATGACGTTTTATGTTCTTGATGGCACGGCGGATTTCTTCTACGGTACTCTTCTTATGAAAAGTATTAAACTCCGCATCATCGATAAACTCAATCCCCATCGCCAACTGGAAAAACCCTGCCTTTTTCAAAAGCACCAGCATTTCATCGTCAAAGCCTACTTCATATCTGGCCTGAACCGTGAAATTTGTGCGAATCCCACTGTCAATGATCCCCCTAAGCACCGCCATGGCCCATTCGCGATCCGCAAAAAAGTTATCGTCCGTCAGCCAGAGCCCGCGCAGCATTCTGGGAAAAGGCCCGGAGTTAAAGAAATCCAATGAGTAGCGGATATCATTGATCACATCCTCCACCGATCGTGTGCGAACCCTATGTCCGTAAAGACGCACCAGCGCACAATAGTCACAGTTGTGGGGACATCCCCTGGAAGCGTGAACCTGCGGCCAGATGGTATTGTAATGAACTCGTTTATGATATTGATAGACCAGCCTTCTGTCAGCAATTCCGTCAATATTCTCCGGCGGCTGCCGCTTTCCGGTCATTTTCAGCTTTCCTTTCTTCAGATAGGCCAGACCGGGAAAAGCAGGCTGCTCCCCCCTTTTCAGTGCATGGAGCAGCTCTAAAATGCTCTCGTCTCCTTCTCCCAGCAGCACATAGTCACAATAACGTGCCGCCTCTCGGTAATTCATGGTCGCATGGAGTCCTCCCATGACCACCACAGCTTTCGTGTGTTTCTTGAAATATCGTGCGATCTGGTACCCTCTGTTAGCGTTAAACGTAAAAATGCCAATGAAGATCACATCCGCATCCAAAACATCCTTCTTGACAATTTTTGAGATGGCCTCACTGTACATGTAGGTGTCCGGATATTCTTTCTTCACGATGGTTGCCAGCATATTTAATCCGACGGAGGGTGTCCTTATGTACCGGTCATATACAAAATGATTTAATATGGTATTCTTGTAGGGGCGCTCACCCGGCTCAATAAATCGTATTTTCCGTATATTCACGTTCTCTGCTCCTCTTTAACTACATATTTTCTATGGGGTTCATATCAAACAAGCCCCATATATCTCTTTGTATCCTCCGTCGTATCAACATAAGAAACACTCTTTAAAAATTCTTCTGTATCTATGTTGTCATAATAATTTTTAACCACTGTTTTTAACAATGTAAGAGGAAGCACCTCCCGCTCTGTCGGCGTAAATTGACCGTAGGGTGTATTGAGCACAATCCGTTCCAAACACCGCTCCTTATCCGGCACAATGAAGGAATATGTACGAAAGTCATCATCGTGCAGATTGACACGCATTTCTGCAACAAACTGATCGTTCACGCCATAAAATTGCAAATAGCCATCTTGAGAACTCAATATCAGAAAATCCTCTATTCCTAATTTAACCATCTCGATATAGGAATCAATCTCACGATATGTTACATCAGCCATCCTTTGACCGGATGCCAGTTCCATATTGACAGAACGGTGGTTCCCCGCTCCACCCAAAATCCACTTACGCATTTTTGTAATAAAAGACATTTGAGTTCCTCCATTAAATCTTAATATGGTTAAATATTAACATGATTATATCTCTTGCATCACCAATTTTCAAGGATATATCGATATTCCCCCATGCCGTCTCTCATACCCCTCCTCATAATATGCGACATTTTCCACGATCATTTGCTTGCACTCTACAAAATGCTCCTGCTCCGCCTGCATTTCCTGATCCTTATCCATAACCTACCTCCTGCATTCTGAAAGAACAACGCACTTCAAAGACCATGTAATTACTATATCATCAATCAAAAATATTAGTAGGTTTTTGTTTTTCTATAACTTTTCACTAAAAATACTCTTATACCCCTCCCCATAAATCTCCGTTGCACTGGAAATGATCAAAAACGCTTTGGGGTCCTCCTCCCTGATGATCTCCTCCGCCTTGGACGATAACTGTTTTCGAAGTACACAGAGAATAACCCTCTTCTCCTTCCCACTGTAGGCTCCCTCTCCCTGAATATAAGTGACTCCTATATCCAATTCATCCAAAATACGATCTGCAATCTTCTCCGAATGATCACTGATAATATAGATCAATTTTGCACCATCCCTCCCATAGAGTACCAAGTCCAACACATGGGAAGTGATATATACTACGAGCCCCGCATACAGGGCCCTGTCCACATTCTTAAATAAAAGCGCCGACAAACTGACCACAATGATGTCCAAGACAAGAAATAAATACCCCGTTTTCAAGTGCGGAATCTTCAATCGTATCACCTTAATGATGATATCCATGCCGCCTGTGGTCGCTCCCGCTTTAAACGTCCAGCCAAGTGCTAACGCGATCAATATGCCTCCCACTAAAGCTGCCAGCAAAGGATCCTCCGTCAACGCGCCATAAGCCGCCAAAAGATTGGTGAAAAAAGAGGTAGTCACAGTACAGTAAATAGTGGACACAATAAAGCGCACCCCAAACTTCCATGTCCCTAAGATCAGGATAGGAATATTCAACAGCAGAATCCACGTTCCGGTGGGCAGCCCCACCGTCCGATTTAAAATAATGGAGATACCGGTCACCCCACCGGGCGCCAGTGAGTTGGGATCCAGAAAGAGACTGATCGCTACTGCGTAGAGAAGCGCGGCAACGGTGATCACAAGATAATCCCGCACTATTCCTGCTCCGCTTCTTTTTCTCTGATATAGCCGTTTAACTCTTGCAGCCGCGTGTTCCTCCATAGTTTCCCCCTGTTCTCAAACAACGGATGGCTCGTTTTAGGAGTCATCCTTATTAACACAAGAAATAGTTCTGCGCAAAGCATTTTCCATGAAAAAAATAACTATCCGGAGGTATCTTCCAAATAGTTATTTTTTGATTGGTAAATTTATAGGTATATTTTTTCCAAAAATTCCTTATCTATACCACAAATACTTGCTGTTCTATTTTACATGCAAAAATTTCCCTTTTATATGTTGGTGCGCACCAACTTGGGCTTATATCCCTTCTGTTCCAGCGCCTCCATAATCTCTTTCTTATGCTCCGTTCCAAACGCCTCCAGCGTGATGCGAAGTTCCACAGCCGCACTTCGATTAATGGAGACAAACTGATTGTGTTCCAGCTTGATGACATTTCCGTTAACTTCTGCAATGACAGATGACACTCTTGTCAGTTCTCCCGGCTTATCCGGCAAAAGTACGGAAACCGTAAAGATTCTGTCGCGGAAGATCAGGCCCTGCTGCACTACTGAGGACATGGTGATCATATCCATGTTTCCACCGCTTAAAATGGACACGATCTTTTTGTCTTTTACGTTCAGATGTTTTAATGCCGCTACGGTGAGAAGCCCGGAATTTTCCACCACCATCTTGTGGTTCTCCACCATATCCAAAAACGCCACTACCAGTTCCTCGTCTTCCACAGTGATGATATCATCCAGATTCTCCTGAAGATAGGGAAACAACAAAGTACCCGGCGTCTTGACCGCGGTGCCATCGGCGATAGTACTTACAGTGGGCAGAGTGGTAACTGCTCCGTTTTGAATGGACACCTGCATACAATTTGCTCCCGCGGGCTCCACACCGATCACCTTGATCTTGGGATTTAAAAGTTTGGCCAGAGTGGATACGCCGGTGGCAAGTCCACCTCCCCCGATGGGAACCAGGATGTAATCCACAAGAGGCAATTCCTTAATAATCTCCATGGCAATGGTGCCCTGTCCGGTAGCCACCGTCAGATCGTCAAAGGGATGAATGAAGGTATAGCTGTGCTCTTTGGCAAGCTCATACGCTTTGGCGCATGCTTCGTCATACACATCGCCGCTAAGGACCACCTCCGCGCCATAGTTTTTGGTGCGATTTACCTTGATGAGAGGCGTGGTAGTGGGCATCACGATAGTCGCCTTTGCACCGTAACACTTTGCAGCGTAGGCCACACCCTGCGCATGGTTTCCGGCGGATGCAGTGATCAAACCTTTTGCCCTCTCCTCCTCGGACAGGGTGCTGATCTTGTAGTAAGCCCCTCTCAGCTTGTAAGCCCCGGTAAACTGCATGTTCTCCGGCTTTAAATACACCTTGTTGTTGATCTGGGCGCTAAAGTAATCGCTGTACACCAGCTTGGTCTCCAGAGTGACGCGTTTCACTACCTCGCTGGCCTCCTCAAACTTGTCAAGCGTCAACATTTCTCCTGCCATTTCCTCATCCTTCTTTCTTCGTTACTCAATTTCAAAAAGTGCATTTACAAACTCATCGGAATTAAACTTTTGCAGATCGTCTATGGTCTCACCCACACCGATGTATTTTACCGGTACATTAAGCTCCGACTGGATCGCCACCGCAATACCTCCTTTGGCGGTGCCATCCATCTTGGTGAGCACAATGCCTGTAAGGTTGGTCACATCTCCAAATTCTCTGGCTTGAACCATAGCATTCTGTCCGGTGGTGCCGTCCAGTACAATTAAATTCTCCCTGTGGGCACCCGGAAATTCTCTGTCCACAATGCGGTTCATCTTTTTTAACTCTTCCATCAGGTTCTTCTTGTTGTGAAGCCGTCCTGCCGTGTCGATCAAAAGCACATCTACGCCTCTGGCCTTGGCTGCGTTGACCGCATCAAAGACTACGCTTGCCGGATCTGCCCCTTCGCTTCCGCTGATCATGGGAACATCCGCCCGCCTGGCCCACTCTGCCAGCTGATCACCGGCCGCCGCGCGAAAAGTGTCCGCCGCTGCGATCAATACTTTCCTGCCGCTGTCTTTCAATTTACCGGCCAGTTTCCCCACCGTGGTGGTCTTACCCACGCCATTCACGCCAATAACCATAATGATGGACTGCTGCTTCTCAAAATCATAGGCAGTCTCATCCACATTCATCTGCTCCTTGATACTATCGATCAGAAGCTGTTTACACTCCAAGGGCTCCTTGATGTGCTGCTCCTTCACCTGTTTTCGCAGCCGTTCCACAATCTGGGCGGTGGCGTTTACGCCGATGTCACCCATGATCAGGATCTCCTCCAACTCCTCATAAAAATCGTCGTCAATGGAGGAAAAACCGCTGAACACGGAATCGATTCCCCGCACAATATTCTCTCTCGTCTTGGAGAGCCCCGCCTTTAATCTGGCAAAAAAGCTTTTTTTCTCCTCCACCGCTTCCTCTTCAGGCTCCTCGTCAAGTCCGCGAAATAATCCCCAATCATTTTCTTCCATACACATACCCTTTTCTGCGTTGTCTTTGATCTACAATGGCTCCGGGGACAACGCCTCCCGATGTCCGTACTCAGTCATCCAATTCCTTGTCGATCAGGTTGACACTCACCAGCGTGGACACACCTTTCTCCTGCATGGTGATACCATATAGTCTGTCCACCTGTTCCATCGTCCCTCTTCTGTGGGTAATAACAATAAACTGTGTATTTCTCGTCAGCTTATGTAAATACTTGGCAAAGCGTCCCACGTTGGAATCGTCAAGAGCCGCCTCGATCTCGTCCAGAAGACAGAACGGTGATGGCTTTAGATTCTGGATGGCAAATAAAAGGGCAATGGCTGAAAGCGCTTTCTCTCCGCCGGACAGCTGCATCATGTTTTGCAGTTTCTTCCCGGGCGGCTGCGCGATAATACGAATACCTGCCTCCAGGATATCCTCGTCCTCCATCAGCTCCAATGTGCCTTTTCCTCCGCCGAATAGTTCTTTGAACACCTTGTCAAACTCCCGGTTGATCTCGGCAAACTTATCGGTAAACTGTTTCCGCATGGCAGTGTCCAGTTCCTCGATTATATTCTCCAGCGTCTTCTCCGCCTCCACCAGATCGTCCCTCTGGGTCTTCATAAAGGTGTATCGCTCCATCAAATTCTTGTAGTCCTCAATGGCATTGACGTTGACATCACCCAGCTTTTTGATCTGATCTCTCAGGGAAACAATTTCCCGCTTCATGGCAGGCAGATCGGTCATCTCCTCGTCGCGTATGGACGCCGCATCGCTCAGAGTGATCTCGTACTCGTCCCACATATAGTTGATCTGGGACTCCACAGACTCCTCCAGCCTCTCCTTCTGAGCGTTCAGACGATAGACCTCCTTGTCCAGAGAGTTCATCTGCTCGGACAACTGTTCTCTGCTCTGGAAGAAGTTCTTCTGCTTTGCTGTAAGTTCTTCTTTCCTTGCCACATCATCTTTTAATTTTTGCTCCGACTCATTCTGGGCGTCAAAGGACGCGGCGATGGTCTTCTCCAACTCCATAATGTTCTGCTGCTTGCGCTCCGCCTCTGCGGCGTTTTCCACAAGCGCTGTCAGAATCTCGTTTAACTCCGACTGGCTCCTCTCAATCTCACCGTCGATACGATCCACGTTGGCCTGTTTAAAATTCTGCGCCTGAAGCATCTTCTCCACTTTCAGATCCCACTCGGACACCTTACCTGCAGCCTCGGTCTCCTGTGTGCGCTTCTCCTCCAGTTCCTGCTGGAACAGGATAATTTGTTCCTGTGTATTCTTCTCCAGTTCCTCGCTGGCGGCAAGCTCCTGCTGCGCAGTCTCTTTGCCGTTCTTAATCTCTAGTATCTGGCTCTCAATCTCCTGCTGTTCGCTCCGCAGGGACTGGGTGCTCTCAAGCTCTTCCTCCATGCGCTCTCTGGCCTGACTAATGTTCAGGCGGGCCGTATTCTGCTCGATGGACTTTTTCTGAATGTCGTTCTTTAAATTCTCCACATCCACACGAAGCTGATTTCTCGTGTTCTTGATATTGTCAATCTCCTGATCACTTCCCTCGATAGCCTTTTTAAGCTCTTTTACCCGCTTTTCCAGCTCCTCGATCTCGCGCCTGCGGCTCAGGAGATTACTGTTGTTCTTAAAGGCACCTCCACTGATGGCTCCTCCGGGCACCAAAAGTTCGCCCTCCAGTGTGACCATGCGGATGCCATAATCAAACTTTCTGGCAATCTTCACCGCATTGTCCACATGATCCACCACCACGATGCGTCCCAGCATGGACTTCGCCACGTTGCGGTACTTATCCTCAATGTTCACCAGCTCGTCTGCCATGCCGATGACACCCTTCTCCTTCAGCGCATCCGGGTTCTTAAACTCCTGCGGGTGCGTAATGCTGGTCAAAGGTAAGAAAGTAGCTCGACCCAGTCGGTTGGTCTTTAAGTACTGTATCATCTTCTTAGCGGTGTCCTCATCATTCGTGACAATGTTCTGGATATTGCCACCCAGCGCAGTCTCAATGGCGATCTCATACTTTTTGTCCACCTTGATGATGTCCGCCACCACCCCGATTATGCCTTTCTCTCTGTCTTTCTGCTCCATGACCTTCTTGACGCTGCCGCCGTAACCCTCGTAGCGCTCGGTCAAATTGGAGAGAGCTTCCAGCTTGGTCTTCTCCTGATGGAACAGCGCCTGATTCTCGCGAAGCTTTGCATCCTCTGCAGAAAGTCGCTCCCTGCAGTTTCCCAGTTCCAACTCACAGGCAGCCTGATGCTCATTCAGCACACGGAGCTCATCGCTCACGGTCTGGAATTCCTCTTCCAGTTTTTTAATAGTTTCCTCCCATGCTACCTCGTCCGACTTAGCGCGGAGGAGACGAGAATTCAACTCTGCCTTGCGGATATTGATCTGTTCCATCATGGTGTCAAAGCGTCCCAGCTTAGACTTAATGGTGGCACGCTGGTTCAACTCTCCGATAATTGTATTCTTGCCGGCCTCTATGTTCTGATCCAGCTCGGCGATCTTAGCTTGAACCGCCTCCAGTTCCGACCGCACCTTCTCTGCTGTGGCAGTGAGATTTTGCACCTGTTCGTCCACGTCGCTCTTCTCGGTCAGAATATCTTCTTTTTCCTTGTTCCTTGCTGCAATCTCCTCCTCCAAAGCGGTTCGACGGTTGGTCAGATGACTTTCGCTCCCTTTGGCGGAATTGATCTGCTCCTTTAAGACGTTGATCTCGCCCTCCAGACGCCCTCTCATCAGACCGGTGTCATTTAGTGTGCTTCTGGCCTGTTCAATGGCTTCGTCCAGACTTTCGATCTCCTCCTGGATCCGCTCGTACTCCTCGCGGATTCCCTCGTACTTTTGCGTGGTTTCCTGAAGGTCTGCACTCGCCAGACGATACTTTTCCTCCACGGAGTCCAATTGCTCTTTCAAGCGATTGTTCTCCAAAAGGAACGCATTCACATCCAATTTTTTAAGTTCTTCCTTTTTGCGCAGATAGACTCTCGCCACCTCGGATTGCTTCTCCAAGGGTTCTACCTGTTTCTCCAACTCTGTCAGGATATCGTTCACACGCACCAGATTCTGCTTCTCATTCTCCAGCTTGGTCTGTGCCGCCGCCTTGCGTCTCTTGAACTTCACAATGCCCGCAGCCTCGTCAAAGAGTTCTCTTCGCTCCTCCGGCTTGCCGCTCAAGATTCGGTCAATCTGCCCCTGCCCGATGATGGAATAGCCCTCCTTACCAATACCGGTATCGTAGAAAAGCTCATTGACATCCTTCAGTCGGCAGATCGTGCCGTTGATCAGATATTCACTTTCTCCGGAGCGGTAGATCCTTCTCGCCACCGTCACCTCCTTGTAATCGATGGCGAGCTGATGATCCGCATTATCCAACGTGATGGCCACATAGGCATAGCTTAACGGTTTTCTGGTCTCTGTTCCCGAGAAAATGACATCTTGCATACTGGCTCCGCGCAACTGCTTGATGCGCTGTTCACCCAGCACCCAGCGCACTGCGTCCGCAACGTTACTCTTTCCGCTTCCGTTTGGACCCACAATGCCCGTGATGCCGTTATGGAATTGGAATACTATCTTATTTGCAAATGATTTAAAACCATGTACCTCAATACTTTTTAAATACATATCCTTTATCCCTCAGAAGCAAAAGAGCCTGATAGGCAGCCTGCTGCTCCGCCGCTTTTTTTGTTCTTCCGGTACCCTTACCGAGACTTTCCTCTTCCATGAAAACTTCAACAACAAAGGTCTTGTCGTGCTCGGGGCCGCTTTCCTCCAAAAGTTCATAGTGGAACTCTTTCTTCAGTTTTCCCTGAAGAAGCTCCTGCAAATTGCTCTTGCTGTCATAAAACAACCGCTTATTCTCTAGGTCTGACAGGACAAACCGATCGATGAACGCCTTTGCAGACTCCATGCCTCCATCCAGATAGATCGCTCCGATGACGGCCTCCATGACATCCGAGGTGATACTCTCCCTCTTTCTGCCGCCGGTATTCTCCTCACCCTTTCCCAGGCGAATGAACTGTCCCAACTCCAGATCCCTGGCGCAAAACGCCAGCGAGGGCTCGCACACCATGGACGCCCGCATCTTTGTCAGTTCTCCCTCCGGCACATCGGGGTGACTGTGGAATAGAAACTCGCTGGACACAACCTCCAGTACCGCATCACCCAGAAATTCCAAGCGCTCATAGTTTTTTGCCTTATTAATCTTCTGCTCGTTGGTAAAAGAGCTGTGTGTCAGTGCCTGTTTAAGCAACTCAGGCTTCTGAAAACGGTAGCCGATCCGCTCCTCCAACAGCTGTAGGGTATATCCATCTGCCATAATCGCTTCCACTTCCTTTGCAACGAAAATGTTCCCGAATCGCGTCGTAACTCAATCCGGGAACAAAATACGATTCCGATTTAGTTTAAAGCATTCTTGATCATCTCTACAGCCTGCTCCACTGTGGTAATCTGTTCTGCTGTCTCCGCCGGGATCTCGATATCAAATTCTTCCTCAATTCCCATAATGATCTGGTAAATATCCAAGGAGTCAGCCCCAAGATCATCCGTAAACGTCGTCTCCGGAGTGATCTCATCCGGATCAACATTTAATACTTCAGCAATTACTTTTTTCAGCTTTTCAAGTTCCATAATTTGCCTCCCATTTGTTTCGTTTTATTCTTTTACCTGGTCACCCAGCAATACTTTCTCTTTAATCTTCTCATTGATCTTCTGATCCTTGAAGGTAATACACTGGAGGATAGAATTCTTGATCTCAATCGACTTGCTGCTTCCATGAGTCTTGACCACCAGACCGTTCAGACCGAGAAGCGGTGCTCCGCCATATTGATCAGTATCAAAGGACTTGAGCGTCTGCTTCAGCGCGGGTTTCACCAGCAGAGCTCCAATCTTACTGCGAAGGCTGCTCATCATACCGCTTTTGACCTTGTTTATCAGCACACCACCCACGCCCTCGTACATTTTCAGGATGACATTTCCAACAAACGCCTCACAGACGATCACATCCGCCGCGCCGGCCGGAATGTCTCTCGCCTCCACGCTGCCGATAAAATTGATATCCGGACAGTTCCTCAAAAGAGGGAAGGTCTCCTTCACCAGGGCATTACCCTTCTCCTCCTCGGCACCGATGTTAACGATACCGACTCTTGGGTTCTTGATCCCCATGACATTTTCCATATATACACTTCCCATCTTGGCAAATTGCACCAGATGGGAGGGCCTTGCATCCACGTTAGCTCCACAGTCGATCAAAAGGCTCACACCTTTCTCGGTATCGGTAGGAATAAGCGGTGCCAGCGGTGGTCTCTCCACTCCCTTGATACGGCCCACGATCACCTGCCCGCCGACCAGAACCGCACCGGTACTGCCCGCAGACACAAATGCATCACAGGTTCCGTCCTTTACAAGATACATAGCCTTCACAATGGAAGACTCCTTCTTGCGGCGGATTGCCATAACGGGAGGCTCGGCCATCTCAATGACCTCTTCCGCATGCACGATCTCCACTTGCGCTGCATCATAGGTGTACTTTTTCAACTCCTCGCGGACAACGGGCTCACGTCCCACCAGAAATACTTTTACACTCTTGCTTTCATTGATGGCTTCAACCGCTCCCTTTACCACTTCAGCAGGGGCATTGTCACCACCCATAGCATCTACTGCTACGTTTACCACTTCCGCCATTCATTACACCTTCCAATTATTTCTATGTATTATGCACCTTACATTAATATACTAGACCGCTATATAAAAATCAAGCAGAAAGTTTCAGGTTTTAACAAAAGTAAAACTGCCACACCAACCGGTCTTCTGGTTCATGTGACAGTCCTTGCTTTCAATCGATTAGATCAGTCTGCATCGACAACCTGCTTCTTATTGTAAGAACCACATGCCTTGCATACTCTGTGGGGCACCATAAGCGCACCGCACTTGCTGCATTTTACCAAAGTAGGAGCACTCATTTTCCAGTTTGCTCTTCTCTTATCTCTTCTACTTCTAGAAGATTTGTTCTTGGGACAAATCGCACCCATCGTTACACCTCCTTATTCGCATTGAAAATGTCTTTTATCACTGCCATGCGAGGATCTGGTACGAAGGTATCGCAACCACAGTCCCCTATGTTCCGATCCTGTCCACAGACAGGGCATACGCCCTTGCAATCTTCCTGACACAAAATCTTCACAGGCCAGTTTACCAGAATTTCATTGTACACAAAAGCTTCTACGTCCAGCTGATAGCCTTCCATACACTCTCTGCTGTCCTCATCCTCCTCGGAAGTGACCTCCGGTGATGTGACGATTCTGTCAAAGATAAGCTCCAGCGTAGTAGGGACTTCCGTTAAACACCGATCACACCGGGTTAAAAACGTAAGTTTTACACCGCCCTCAACCCGCGCCTTATCCTCACCGATATTGGTAAAGACAAATCCCACAGGCTCCTTCGACATGATCGGGAAGTCACCCATCCGCGTCCGAAAGCTGTTAAGCTCAAGCGGTACCGTAGTCTGAATCACTTTCCCCCGCGATGTCAATACATCGGATAAGTTCACTAACATAGCTGCTCCTATGCAAAATGTTCATACCGTGTGCATTTTTACACACTGGTTAATTATACCTGTGGTTTGGAGGTTTGTCAATAACAAATTTGAAAGTAATATATTACTGCTTTTTGGTAACTCATATTCTGTAAACTTATATGCCAATCTTATATATAATCCATCAAAAAGTGCTCATATATTAAAAGGCCACTCGGGATATTTTTTCCAGAAATAAGAGACCATGAACAATACAAAAAAGAAATAAAAAAGAACATTTCCAAAATACACAATCTTGCTGACGAGTCTCGCCTGTCCGGCATCACCTGCACCCAGCATAAGAAAATACCCACTGTTCATAAGCAGGCATCCTATATTCGTCACCATCAAAAACATACTGTTGTTACTTTGATGTTTTCGTTTTAACAAAGCAGTGATCCCCACAAGCGGGATCATAATGCCTATTACCTGTATTACATAAATTAAATATTCCATTTGTATTTCCACCTATTTTGATAATATAAAAAGCGTTTTTCTTTTACATCAAAATCTGACATAGATTATTCCTCTTGGCTGTGTTTTTCCTTTTGTTGTAAATAAAATATGGTCTTGCAATGTCCTCATCCGTTTCCGTACATAACACGATACCAAGAGTTGGGTTGTCATCAATACCTTTTTTCAACTCATCATACATGCGGATATACATATCCATCTGCCCCACATCCTGATGGGTAATTTTGTCTGTTTTCAAGTCTATGAGAACAAAACACTTTAAAATGTAATTGTAAAATACAAGATCAATAAAATAATCCTCTTTCTCAGTTTTTATGTGCTGCTGACGGGCAACAAAGGCATATCCTTTTCCCAATTCCATCAAAAATTTCTGGAGATTGGATATAATACTGGTTTCCAATTTGGTCTCTGTAAAGTCTGTATTAGAAGATAACCCTAGAAATTTAGCAATCACAGGGTTTTTGATAAACTCCAGCTTATCATTTTGAAAATCAGCAGTCTTATCCTGCATTTCTTTCTCTACTAATTCTTTATTCTGAGATTGTAACATTCGGTAGTAATATTGCGTATTGATATTGCGCTGCAAAGTACGAACGCTCCATGTCTGTTCAAAGGCTTCCTTTTCGTACCAGCTGCGGGCTTTTTCATCTTTTACCTGTATTAGACATCTATAATGCGACCAAGAAAGTAACCTATGAGATTTTCCACACAGTGTGTGGAAAATCTCAGGAAAAGATTTATAAAAAGAATAAAAATTATATAGATTTGTTTTTGTAAAACCTTTCCCGTATATTTTCGGTTTTCTGATAAACACTCATAATATCAGTATTTTCGATTTTTATTAGTTCATTCATAATTACCCTTCCCTTTTAGATGTCAGTAGCATATGCTGTTGACCATTCTCCAATCAAAATCGCTATATGGATCTGAATCAGGAGAACTCCTTATGCTTAATTCTACTACAATTTTTTACACTTTGAAACGGGAAATTTGATCTTTTTCTAATTACTGTTACTACCATATTGACAGCAAAGTGCTTATTGTTTATAATGTGTATGTATGTACAGCACACTTGAGAAAGGAGAGATTCACCTTTTGAAAATACTAATCTCAAATACTTCTGATATTCCCTTATATCAACAGATAAAAGATCAGATTAAGGATGCCATATTAAAAGAAGAATTAGTTGAAGGAGACGCACTTCCCTCTATTCGAATCTTTGCCAATGATCTGAAAGTTAGTGTCTTAACAATTCGACGGGTATACGAGGAATTGGAACAAGAGGGTTTTGTTACAAGTCAGGTAGGAATAGGAACTTTTGTATCTACAAGCAATCTTGAACTGCTCCGCGATTCCAAGAGGCGGCTTGTAGAACAAAAAATGCTGGATATGATACAGACAGCAAAATCACTGAAAATAAGTAAAGATGAACTCAATGCGATGATGGATATTCTTTACGAGGAGGATTAGAATGAACGATATTTTGACAGTGGACGGCTTAAACAAGTCGTATGGTGATTTCTCTTTAACAGATGTGACCTTTTCTTTGCCGGAGGGGTGCATAACAGGATTTATTGGCATCAATGGAGCCGGCAAAACTACGACGCTGCGGGCACTTTTAGGTTTGACGGGCACAATATCCGGCAACATTCAGTTTTTTGGTCTTGACATGAACAAGAACGAAAGGCAGATCAAAGACCGCATTGGTATTGTTTTAGATGATGGTGGTTTTTATGAAGAACTATCTTTGGCAGAAATGAAAAGTATCATTTCGTCCGCATATACATCATGGTCTGATCAGGATTTTAAGCGGTACATGGATATCTTTTCACTCAATCCAAAGCAAAAGATCAACACACTTTCCAAAGGCATGAGAATGAAGTATGCACTTACTCTGGCTCTTTCCCACAATGCAGAACTTTTGATCATGGATGAGCCGACAAGCGGACTCGACCCCTTAATCAGAGGACAGCTTATGAAAATCTTAAAAGAGTACATGGAGAATGGCGGCAAAGGGGTTTTCTTTTCAACGCATATCACCTCTGACCTTGATAAGATTGCCGATATGCTCATTATGATCGACAACGGACACATTATCTTTCAAGAAGAAAAGGATACTCTGCTTGACTCTTATCGGATCGTAAAGGGTGATGTTCAATCCTTGACCGACAATGTACGCAGTCTCTTTCTGGACATATCGGAAACCGCATTTGGTTTTACAGGAATTACAAAACAAGTATCAGAGGTGCGGCATTTCATTCCTGATGTTATTGTGGAGCGTCCCACGATTGAGAATATTATGCTTGGAAATATCGGAGGTGAAAAATGATGTTATTCGCCCTACTTAAAAAGGATTTTCTGATCGTTAAAAAATATGTGCTGTTTATGCTTATAGTTGCTGTTATCATCCCACCTTTCATGCTTTGGCGGGCGCCAGAGTTTACGGGAGTTTTAGGTTTTATGCTCTCTGTCATTTTTGTCGATTTCATGTTGTTGCAATATGTATCTCTGAAAGAGTATCAATTCCCAAAGGCGGCGACATTACTGTGTGCCATGCCATTCCCGCGAAAAATGATGGTCCTGTCAAAATACATTTTCTGCATGGCGATCTATGTGATCTGTTGTATCATTTTTGGAATTGAAACTTTGATCATTCCCAAATTAGGAACATCAAACATAAAGCTGTTCGCACTTATGTTTCTTGTAACATCTGTTTTGATCAGTGTTTATCTGCCTATACAGTATAAGCTGGGGTATGAGAAAACAAGGTTTGCTTTCGTGGTGGTTTATATGGCTTCTCCCGTTATCCTGCCGCTGCTTATGAAAATGGAAATCCTAAGCTTAAACTTCCTTTCCATGTTTTCGCCATTTCTTGTTAATGGCGGTATTGTTATAATTGGTTTTGTGGTCTTAGTAATATCAGCTTATATATCTACGGAAATTTACGATAAAGCGGACCTTGCGTAAAAAGAGTGTGAGGTGGGATTATGGATAAAGACACTGTATTTCTTTATATCATTGCTGCAATAACATTGTGTTTTGGATTGATAAACGGTATTCAACTTCTTATAAAAAAGAACAAAACGGCGCAGACAGTTGGAACGGTTACCTCTATCAAAACGCTCAATCCGGAAACAACAAAATTCCGCAATTCAAAATGGGCAATCGTCTCATATAAAGTGAATGGAAAAACTTATCAATCGCAAAACCGCATACAGGTGTCAATGGCGTCACAGATCGGAACGCCTGTCCCCGTGCGTTATGACACGAATAATCCGGAAAAATTGTATAGTTTTTCTGTTTCGAGAATTGTTGTTTCACTTTTAGTTGCTGTTATCTGCATTGTAGCGGCTATATTCAATTTCGTATAGAACACACAGCATCCTTCATACTCTTCACATAGTCATACAGATACGGCCCAGCATCCTTCCCATGCTCTGCAATGATCCTCACAATAGCGCTTCCCACGATGGCTCCGTCAGAGACACCCGCCATCTTCTTCGCCTGCTCGGGAGTGCTGATGCCAAAGCCGATGGCACAGGGCACATCCGTCACCTTGCGGATGCTCTCCACCATGGAGGCAAGATCCGTCTTGATCTCACTGCGCACGCCGGTGACACCCATGGAGCTCACCACATAGATGAAGCCCTTTGCCTCGGATGCGATGGCCTGTATGCGGCTCTCGGAGGTGGGCGAGATCATGGAGACCAGCGCCACATTGTGGGCGTTTGCCGGCTCCTCCACCTCCGCCTTCTCCTCGAAGGGCACATCCGGAATAATGATAGCACCTACATCAAGCTCCTCACACTTTGCAAAGAACCGGTCATAGCCGTAGTGGAACACCGGATTTACATATGTCATAAAAGCGAGAGGAATCCGTGACTTCTCTCTCACTCTCTTTACAATCTCAAAGACGCCGTCCGTGGTCATGCCGTTTTTCAGGGAACGGATATTCGCCTCCTGAATGACTACGCCCTCTGCGGTGGGATCGGAGAAAGGAATACCAATCTCGATCAGATCCACCCCCGCGCGATCCATCTCCAAAATATAGTTTACCGTGCTGTCCGCATCGGGATCCCCCG
The DNA here is from genome assembly GCA_022511465.1 of Acetatifactor sp. GTDB lineage: Bacteria > Bacillota > Clostridia > Lachnospirales > Lachnospiraceae > Acetatifactor. The sequence continues at coordinate 22,675 of JAFLRM010000034.1, forward strand.
CGGTCAAGAATCCGATAAACGCCTTTTTATTGGGTGTTTCGAACACCTTTGCAAGCTTGTTAATCATGGATATCTACCCCCCTGTATCTGGCAATGGCAGCCACGTCTTTATCTCCCCGTCCGGACACGCACACGATGATGCTCTGGTCGGGACTGTAATTCTTTGCAATCTTTCTCACCTGCGCCACAGCATGGGCGCTCTCAATGGCAGGGATGATACCCTCCATCTTGGACAGATATTCAAAGGCGTCCACCGCCTCGTCGTCCGTGACCGGCACATATTTTGCCCTGCCAATATCGTGCAGGTAGGCGTGCTCCGGCCCGATACCCGGATAATCAAGCCCCGCCGAGATAGAGTACACCGGTGCGATCTGTCCGTACTCATTCTGGCAGAAATAGGACTTCATACCGTGGAAAATACCGATACTTCCCTTCGCAATCGTGGCCGCGTGCTGGTCCGTGTCGATTCCTTTCCCTGCCGCCTCGCAGCCGATCAACTCCACTTCCTTATCCTCAATGAAATTATAAAACATTCCGATGGAGTTGCTGCCGCCACCCACACAGGCCACCACAGCCGCAGGAAGCTTTCCCTCCGCCTTTAATATCTGCTCCTTGGCCTCTCTGCTGATGACACTCTGAAAGTCACGCACGATCATGGGAAATGGATGCGGTCCCATAACGGAACCCAGGCAGTAGTGGGTGTCATCCACCCGGTTACTCCACTCTCTCATGGCATCGTTGACGGCATCCTTCAGAGTCATGGTTCCGGTGGTCACCGCGTTCACCTTTGCCCCCAGAAGCTCCATCCGGTACACATTTAACGCCTGCCTCTCGGTGTCCTCCCTGCCCATGAAGATCTCACACTCCATGCCAAGCAAAGCCGCCGCGGTGGCGGTTGCCACACCATGCTGCCCTGCACCGGTCTCTGCGATCAGGCGTGTCTTCCCCATCTTCTTGGCTAAGAGCGCCTGTCCCAGCACATTGTTGATCTTGTGAGAGCCGGTGTGATTTAAATCTTCGCGCTTCAGATAAATTTTTGCACCGCCCAGATCCTTGGTCATCTTCTCCGCATAGTACAGGAGGGAAGGCCTTCCGGCGTACTCATTCAAAAGCTTATTCAGTTCCGCATTAAACTCCGGATCCTTCTTGTAATGCTCATAAGCCTCCTCAAGACGGATCAACTCGTTCATCAAAGTCTCGGAGATATACTGCCCTCCATGTATTCCATAACGTCCTTCACTCATTGTCTGTGGTCCTTTCTATTTATATTTGTTGCGAACAGCCTGTACTGCCTGAAATATCTTCTCACAATCCTTCACGCCGTCAGTCTCCACGCCGGAGCTTAGATCAATGGCGTATGGATGGATTCTTGCGATCGCCTCCGGAATATTCTCCGGATTTAATCCTCCTGCCAAAAAAAACGGTCTGTCAACATTTTGAAGTAAAGTCCAGTCAAACACTTTTCCGGTGCCGGTGCCGCTGTCAAATAGAAGGTAATCCGCCCGAGAGTCAAGCCATGCCTCCACGTCGGCCCTCTCTCTCACTGTCACCGCTTTGATAACAGGCTTTCCGGTTGCCGCCTGAATGACCCGGACATCTTCCTCTGTCTCATTTCCATGCAGCTGCGCCATGTCAATAATGCCGTCCCTCAAAAGTCCGATCACCTGATCTCTGGGCTCGTTTAGAAACACACCCACCGCCACAATATCGGGTGAAAGAAGCTTTCGATAACGCGCTGCCTGCTCTCTTGTTACCTGTCTGCGTCTCTTTGCAAACACAAAGCCGATATAGTCCGGCTTAGCTTGATTGGCATAGTCAACATCACAGTCTCGAAACAGGCCGCAAATCTTAATCTTGGTGCTATTCTTCATACCCTGCAATAAACTCCCTCTTTACTATCGGCCGGACAACTCCCGCAGCATCCCTTCCTTGTCGCCACTCCGCATAAGAGTCTCGCCGATCAGGACTGCATCCGTTCCATTCTCCTCCAGGCATACAATGTCTTCTCTGGTCTTCATGCCGCTCTCGGACACAAAGAGTATATCCCTGGGCACCAACTCCCTCAAGCGGATGGAATTGTTGATATCCACAGTAAAATCTTGAAGATTGCGATTGTTCACACCGATAATGCGCGCCTTTGCTTTTAACGCCATCTCAATCTCCCGCTCGTCGTGTGCCTCCACCAGGGCGGACAGACCAAGCTCCTTTGCAATCCCCGCGTACTCTTCCAGCTGATCCTGAGACAGGATGGCACAGATCAAAAGAATTGCATCCGCGCCGATCTTCTTGGCCTCATAGATCATGTACTCATGAACCGTAAAATCCTTTCGCAGAAGAGGTAGCTGTACCTCTTTGCGAATACTGGACAGATATCCGTTATTTCCCTGAAAAAAGAAGGGCTCCGTCAGGACAGAGATAGCGTCAGCCCCTGCTGCCTCATACTCCTTCGCAATCTGAACATAAGGAAAACGCTCTGCGATCAGCCCCTTGGAGGGCGATGCCTTCTTGACTTCGCAGATAAAACTTACTTTATCTTTGGAAAGCGCCCTCTCAAAGGGAAAGCCGGTATCTTTCTCCATGTCCAGAGCGGCTGCCTTTATCTCTGCAAGAGGTTTACTCTCCATCTGTGCCTCTATTCGTTCCTTTGTCGCTTTCGCAATGGTATCTAGTATCATACAAAACTCCATTCGTTATTTTTTTGATCGAAAAGTATCATCTCAAGAAATTTTCCATAATCTGTTTCCCATCAGGGGTCAGCACCGACTCCGGATGAAACTGCACCCCATACACAGGAAACTTTGCATGTTCCACGGCCATCACTTCTCCATCCTCTGTAATTGCCGTAACCTTCAGTTCCTGTGGAATACTCTCCGGACTCGCCGCCAGGGAATGATATCTTGCCACTGTGATCTCCTTCTCCATTCCACGGAAGAGAACACTTTCCGCATTCAACGTCGCAACAGACTGTTTGCCGTGCATCAGTTCCTTTGCATAAGTGACGTTGGCTCCAAACACCTCGCAGATGGCCTGATGTCCCAGACAGATTCCCAGAATCGGGATCTTCCCCGCAAAATACCGTATCACATCCTCGCAGACTCCTGCGTCGGAAGGCTTTCCGGGACCGGGGGACAAGATAATGTGGGAGGGAGCAATCTTCTCGATCTCCTCCACTGTCATCTCGTCGTTGCGGATCACTTTGATATCCGGGTCCACAGAACCCACCAACTGATATACATTATAAGAAAAACTGTCATAATTATCAATTAAAAGAATCATTATTCTAGTCCCTCCTGCGCAAGGCCAATGGCATTTCGCACCGCCGCAGCCTTTTGAATGCACTCTCTATATTCCTTCTCTGGCACGCTGTCCGCCACGATACCGGCTCCTGAGCGGATGAATACCTTGCCGTTTTTGGAGAAAGCCAGACGAATGGCTATGCAAGTGTCCAGATTGCCCGTGAAGGACACATAGCCAATCGCTCCCCCGTAGATGCCGCGCTTGTTGTTCTCCAATTCATTGATGATCTCGCAGGCGCGGAGCTTGGGCGCTCCCGACAGAGTTCCGGCAGGCAGGATGGCGTCCACCGCATCCAACGCATCCCTATCCTCTCGTATGATACCGCTGACGGTGGAACCGATGTGCATCACATGGGAGTAACGCTCGATGGACATATATTTTTCCACTCGGACTGTTCCGATCTGACTGATCTTGCCGATATCGTTTCTTCCCAAGTCCACCAGCATATTATGCTCGGCCCGCTCTTTCTCGTCCGCGAGAAGCTCTTTCTCCAACGCCTGATCTTCCTCCTCGGTAGCACCCCTTGGTCTGGTGCCCGCCAGCGGGAAAGTGTAGAGTTTTCCCTGTTCCAGCTTCACCAGCGTCTCCGGGCTTGCCCCTGCGATCTCACCGTCATTGCCCGAGAAATAGAACATATAGGGGGAAGGGTTAGTGGTGCGCAGCACACGATAGGCATCTAAAAGACTGCCCTCCATCTCCGCTTCCAGACGATTTGACAACACCACTTGAAAGATATCCCCTTCTCTAATGTAGTGCTTTGCCTTGTTTACCATATGACAGTATTCTTCCTCGTTGAACAGAGGAGAAAAGTCTCCTTTGATCTGAAGTGGCACCCTGGACGCCTTCTCTCCGGTCTTTAAAAGCTGCTTCATATTTTCCAGTTCTATGACAGCCTTATTATAATTGGCCTCCAGTTCATCGGTCTTCACATTGACGATGAGGATGATCTTCTGTCTGTAATTGTCAAAAACAATGACCCGATGGAACAGCATCAGGTTCACATCCTGAAACCCCTCCTCATCCTTCGCATCCAGCTTGAGTGTCGGTTCGCTGTACTTGATATGATCGTAGGAAAAATATCCCACCAAACCGCCGGTAAAGGGTGGCAGATAGTCCAGCTTGGGACTTTTGTTCTCCTCGATAACAGATCGGATCAGCCCTCTCACGTCCTCATCCGTGGTCCGGCTGGTCATGGGCGACTTCACGGTGATCTTTCCATTGTAGCAGGTAATCTCCATCAGGGGATCATAACCCAGAAAAGAATAACGTCCCCAGCGCTTGTTCGCCTCCGCACTCTCCAACAGATACACATGACCACTCACTTTCTTAAGAATACGCAGCACCTCGATAGGTGTGGATGTGTCCGCATATATTTCCGTGCTGACAGGGATCGCTCCGTAGGCTCCCGATCCAGCAAGCTCTTTACATTCCTCCAAAGTAGGCTGTATTTTCACCTTGTTCTCCTCCATTTCCTATGAAAAAAAACCGCCCATGACAGATTATCTTTCTGTCAAGGACGGGATGAATCTACATCTCGCGGTGCCACCTTGCTTCACGCTCTCGCGTGCTCTTTAGGATACCAACATATCCTTGGCAACTAACGTATGCCTCACGTCGCAGAATACTTGAATACTCTTTCCCTGCGCCCTCCGTGGTCCATTTGACAGCCTGCGTTTCCAACCTTTCTCAGCAACCGGTCTCTCTGTAAGTGCATTTACTGCCGTTATCTCCACATCTACGGTTTGTGTCCGCTATTTATTTACTTTTATTATAGTAAACCCGAGAGAATGATGTGTCAAGAGCTTTTTACTTTTCCGTATATAATCTTTAGAACTGCACCGGCTCCACATCCGCCGAGAGGGGCAGCATCCGGTACTCCGGAAGGGAGTCAAGCACGTCTTCCAGACAGAGTGTAGTGGCATATATAACATCATGTGCCAGCATGACTACCTTTTTTCTTCCCAGGGTGCTGGAAACTGCATTTTGTATCAGCTTCTCCGCATTCGGCTTTCGCACCGCATCCTCAAAGCTGGCGTTCCAATCATAGTAAATAAAGCCCCTCTCCTCCATTTCCTCTATGATCTCCTGATAGACCTTCCCGTTGTAGGAATTGATGCTGCCGCCCGGAAAGCGAAACAGCTCCGCTTTCACACCGGTTGTCTCATACACTATCTGGTAGGCCTCCTCAAAATCCGCCAGATAGCTGTCCACACTGGCATAAATGTCCTCATACTTATGGCTGTTGCAATGAATGCCGATGGTATGTCCCTCCGCCACGATCCTCTGTGCCACCTCTGGATGGGACCGCACATTCTCCCCTATCACAAAAAAAGTAGCGTGAATACCTCTCTCCTTTAAAATATCCAGAACGGCGTTGGTATTCTCTTCCGATGGACCGTCATCAAAGGTCAGATACATGGTCTTGGGATAAAAGTACAGATCAATGCCGTCCACTATACCCGCCGCTATCCGATCCTGATATTCGGGGTTTGTCAACTTGGCTCGTTCGTTTGCATTGGAAAGAAATCCTGTCTCCACCAGACAGGAGGGCATAGTGCTCTCCCGTATCACATAGAGGGAATCCGTCTCGCAGATCTCCCTATTCTCCGCCCCTGTCTCCTGCACCACAAATTTGCTGAGCAGTCTGGCCAGCCTCTCACTAGCCTCGCCATATGTCTCCTCGCAATACCAGACCTCCACGCCCTCCGGCGCATTGTCCTCACAGGCATTCTGGTGGATGCTCACATAGAGATCGGCATGAGCGTCGTTGGCTAACTGTACCCGCTCCTCCAGAGAAAGGGGGTTGTCAGAATCTCTGGTGAACATCACCTGATAGCCTAGCTCCTCCAGTCTTGTCTGCACGGCATGTGCGATCTGCAGATTGATATCTTTCTCCTGGATCCCCTGCCTCACACAGCCATCATCCTCTCCCCCGTGTCCCGGATCCAAAACGATCAGAATATCTTCCCTGTTTGCCTCCGTATACGTTCCGTCTTCATAAACTCCCAACGAATGGATGATGTCACCGTCGGATACGGTCTCCACCTTTACACTTTGCATCACAGCACCTTGTTCTGCCAGTATTTCTTTCCAGTCATCTTCTGCTGCAACCGATTGCAACTCTTGGGCTTGGACTGTCACAGCTACACTTCTCAAACCATGGCCTGCTGCAGCGTACAACATTGTCCCACCAAGTGCAATAGTCAAAAGCAGAGCTCCGAGCTTATGGACAATCTTTTTTCGCCATAGAGTCTTCCTATTTTTTCTCCTATAATATTTTCTATAATATTTTTCAACATCCTCCAGATAATGATTTCTCTTTCGCATAATAATATCGCTCCTCCATATACTTTCATCCTATGATCAAAGTATATGAGGGAGCGACATCAAAACTTCATATTTTTTGCATGAAATCCTCATAATTTTTGCATAATTTATGCATCATTTAGAAAACCTCTAGTTCTCTATCTTCAGAAAAAGTTCATTGATACCCTCATAAAAACCCAGTGTTACCATAGTCCGTGCGTCACCCATTCCGGGGAAATAATATTTTTCAAAATAAGGGGTGGTCTCGGAGAGCGGATTTGTGACCTCCAAAGCTTCCATGCCGTTCAGCCCCAGATATCCGCTCCACGCCTCCATGATCGCATCCGGCTGCATGTCCGCCCACTTTCCCTCCGTGCGCACATAAAACTCATAAATTTTACCCGTGTCCGCATCAATGTAGGCATCGATCAGACGATTGGCCTTGTCCGCATTCTGCACGTCCGTGGACAGGCTGACTTTCCACACCACCATATTGTTGCGTGGCTCCAGTACATCAATGGCAGAATACAATTCAGCATTGTAGGCGGAAGCCGACACCGCCCTCACACTCTGTGGCAGGACACCGAGTTTTTGCAAGCTCTCCAGCTCCTGATCACAGATCTCGTAGATCTGTTCTGCCGTAATCTCTTTGCCGGAAGGCTCCTGACGATTGATCACAAGGGCATAAGTACCTGTCAGCTCCTCGTAATCCACGTCAGCGGATTCCAAGCGGGTCATGGAGCTCAGTTCGCTCTCCTGCTGTGCCTGATTGTTCAGACACTTTGACAGGATATAAAGCTTTTCATTACTGTTCATGGAATAGCGGTAACCCTCACTCTCATTTTCCACGGCTTTTACCGTGATCCGGTTTAACACGCCCCGATCCTGATATCTGGCGATCTGTTCCGGCCCCCAGATAGCAAACAACAATATGATCACTGCAATCACCGGGATCCCAATATTAATGATCTGCTTTTTGCTCACTGTCCATCACCTCCTCGTATGGCAGCAGGAAGCTAAAGCAGCTCCCCTCTCCCAGAGTACTCTCAATCTGAAGCTCACTGCCATGGAGCTTCAGGATCTCCGTGCAAAGTGCAAGTCCAAGTCCTGCCCCGTTTTTGCTGCGGGATCTGGACTTATCCACCATGTAAAATGCCTCTGTGATCTTTTTGCATTCCTCCTCCGGTATCCCCGTGCCATAATCCTTCACCGCAAAGAGATATCCCTGTTCTCTCCGCTCTCCGTACACCTCCACTATAGCCCCTGGCTCGGATGCCTTGCAGGCATTGTCCACCAGATTGAGCAAAACGGTCTTTAACAGATTTATCTCCGCCCTGACGCGCCCCTCCTGATAGCTGCATGTCAGGCGGATATCATCTTTCTCCGCGAACATATCATGCAGATAGTCAAACAGTACCTCCACACCAAAATTTTGCGTTTCGATCTCATAGCGCTTGGTGACAATAATATCTAAGAGCCTCAGGGACATGGTCTCCAGCCTTTTGCCCTCTGTATAAATATAGTTGGATGACAAAAAGTGCTTCTCCTCGTCCAGTTTGCGGGAACGCAGCAGATCGGCATAGCCGATGATGGCAGTCAGGGGAGTCTTAAGCTCATGTGAGAAAGCGGCGATAAAGTCCTCTCTTGCCCGCACTTCATTCTCCAGCTGATGAATGTTTTCCTCCAGCGCTTCCGCCATCCGGTTAAAATCAATGGTCAACTGACCCATCTCATCCTGACTGATCTGCTCCGCGCGGTATCCATAATCCCCTTCCGTCATCTTGCGAGTAGCTCTCGTCAGCAGGCGGATCGGTCTGGTCAGCCAGGAGGAAATGAAAAACATAGCCACCGAACAACTGATCAGCATAATAAGAGTCAGCCTTCGATACACGGAGAAGCCCTGAGCCCTCTCAGCAAACACCTCAGTCACATCCTTCATGGTCTCCAGATACAGGATCCGATCCATGGCATTGATCACGGTTCCCGTTTGAATATAGTAATGTTCATTCAGGGGAATCACCTGATAAACCTTAGTCTGCGCCGTGGTACTGGAAAGCAGCTCCGTCTCCTCCACAAAACCTTCGCTGGCATACAGGGTTTCTCTATTTTCATCCGAGATCCGAAGCAGTCTTCTCTCCCCACTGTTCTCCAAATTTAAACCTATCTCCTCAATGGTGGAGTCCTGGAGCACGGCGTACTTGGACGGAATGTTCAGAGCCGCCGTCTCAAAAGCAAACTGTAAAATGCTGCTCTCATCCATCGCCTGACCGATCTCACGCTCCATGGAGGTCTCAAATACATAATTTACAAAAAAGTACCCGCCGATCCCAAATGCCGCAGCCATGATCATAATGCTGCACAGCAATATCTTATACGAAAACTTCATACTGTTCGTCATCTCCTATATTGTATGAAAATCTCTCAGATCTCCAAACGATACCCCACCTTGTAGACAGCTACCAGATTAGTCTCCCATCCCATCTTGCGCCTAAGCCTCTGCACATGCAGCTCAAGCGTCCTACTGTCCGCAATATACTCGTCTTCCCAGACCTTCTCGTACAAAGTCTCCTTGAAGAGCGCCACGTTTTTATTCTGTATAAAGAGCACCAAAAGTCCATACTCCTTGTTGGTGAGTACCACCGGTTTCCCCGCTTTCGTCACCTTGCGTGCCTCCAGATCCACCGTCACATCACCGGCCGAAAGTACACTCTCCGTCTTGTGAAATCGCCTGAGCACCACCTCGATCCGCGCCACCAGTTCCACCACATCAAAGGGTTTCACCAGATAGTCCTCCGCCCCCAGTTTCAAACCCTTTACCTTGTCCCGCACATCATTTTTGGCGGTAATGAAGATGACCGGCACATGAAGCGGCCTTATGTATTCCATGATATCAAAACCATCCGCCCCCGGAAGCATGATATCCAGAAGAATCAGGTCAAAATTTTCCTTTTCTATCAGATCGATCGCCGACAAACCGTCCTGAACACTCTTACAGTGATATCCCGCCGCAGACAGGTTGATATCTATCAGATCGCAGATCGGCTTCTCATCGTCCACTATCAATATTTTGATCATTTTGTCCTCCATGCCGCCGACTTATTTGGCGGCCAATTCTTCCGTCTGCCATCCCCAGTACTCTCTGATCTTTTGAACCAGAGCCTCCATGGTATCCCCGTCGGTACATTGATAGTACTCGGCAAATTCCATATCCACATCAAAGCCGCCGGTTCTCTGATAATAGATCGCGCAGCTGCTCTCCACCTGAGGCACTCCGTCCGCGCCCTCATAACTGTAACGTCCCAGCACTACCAGATCCTTCATGCCGTCCCCGTCCACATCCCTGCAGGCAATTCCGCGGGGAGAATACAGACTATCATAATCTCCCATGGGCTGAAGACTCCAAACGATCTCTCCCTGCTCGTTGATCAGATAGATCATAAAGAAATCGTACGACGAAAGGTGAAAGACTCCCGGCACCACCTGCAGACGTCCCAACTTTTCAAAGCTTCTGGTGTAATGCAGCTCCTGTATAATGGAGAAACCATTTTCCAAAAGTTCGTCAAGCGTCGTGGCTGTATAGAGAAATTCCGCGGAATTGCCATCCCTCACATAGGAGACAATACATCCTGCGCTCTTGTTCATATCAAAGCGGTTGATCTTGTCCGACACTCGCCAATCCCGATAAAAGTCTCCCTTCGTTTGAAACAGCACATCCCCCACCTTATATGCTTTGCCGGCGTATTCCCCTGTTTCATTCACGCATCTGGTGAGCAGCACAATGTCGGTCAGCCCATCCTTATCCATATCCACAAAGGCCACTGCCGCCAGATCTCTTGTAGGCTGCTTCATCTGCCCGCGGGCGCGGTAATTCGTCTCCAACTGATTCGTCTTGTACAAAATATTGCCTTCCGCATCTGCGAGAAACACTGCCAGCCTGTGATAATCCCTGTCAAAAGCAGCCAGAAAGCTGATCTCCTCCTCACTGAAGGACTCCATGACCACCGGATAGATCTGTTCTTCAATAATGTTGTAGCGGTTTGCTGTGATATCGTTCACAATCTCAATGGACGCAAAGCGCTCCTCATACTCCTGATAATCGGTAATCAGCTTGTTCACCGCCGCGATCCGTTCCGCTGCCCCCTCCGTCGGCATCCCGTTCCCTTGTGCCGCATGCACCGGCAAAAAAGTACTGAGTAAAAGGATAACGCAGCCAAAGGTTCCGACTATTCTTTTGTATTTTTCCAAGGCCATCACCTCCGGATATTTTCTCAAAATCTTTTAAGAGTATAGCATTTTCATGCTTTTTCCACAATATTTTCACCGAAAATGATGCAAAAGTGATGCTTTTATCGTCAATAATCCCTCTTTCCGGCCGCATACTCATTCATACAGATATCCATTACCGACCTCATGGGTTGGATCAGAGCGTCCTCGTAATGGCACTTCCAATAGACATTCTTATCTATATGCCCATCTGCAATTCCGTCTATAGTCTCCCCGTCCTTAATGGGAGCATCATTGTCATAAATATAAGACAACAGATTATAGGCATGATCGATCACCCAGTTGGGATCCATCCCGTGGAAATGATACTGCAGATCCGGCAGATACAGCGTGCCCATACCGAGCGTATCCACCATCATGTCATCTTCCGTGCCATTGATCCGAAAAAAACGCACATTCACGCCAAAATAGATGAACCGGTCCTTCCTCGGTATCGTGTGGTTTACAATCTGTTCTCGCGAAAAAAGCTTACCGGAGAAGGTGATCAAAACGGCCTCACACTGAGGATATATCTCCATCAATGCCTCCATATAATCCATCAGCATATCTGCTCTTTCCTTGTAGTCCTTGATGGCCCCTCCCAGCATGTCCGATGCCAGCACCATATATTTGCAGGAGGAAAGAATCTCGTCCGCATTCTTGCAATCCCACATCTGACTTCTGGTCAATGCATCGATATCATTCTCCTCCCTCTCCGTGCACCCCATTGCCACAAGCATCGGCGGCATGGCTCCTTCCTTAAATTCCGCTGTATACTTTTTAGGGGCAAAGCCGGCCATCTTCTCATCATAGGTAAAGCATTCCACTTCTCCCAGACGTTTCCCCAGGGCGGAAAGCATATCTTCTCTGGCAGGCATCTCACATTTTTCCTTCATCAAAAGCTGCATGGCAAAAACCATTCCCGGGCGGACGTCGCCCTGCGTAAGATCCTGCTCCAAAACAGGTTCGTTCTCTTCTTTTTTAGACTTTTTAAATAGTCCCATGATCATTCCTCGCTTTCTTATTTGTAGTATTTACATTGTACATAATTCCACCGCAAAAATCCGGTTGGCATTGTCCCAAAACACTGCCTTGGAGCCTCTGAAATAATACTGCTTTAACAAGAGTTCCTTCCCCTGATATAGGATATCGGTTCTTTCATATTCCTCCAATCGATCCGCAAATATCCGCACGGACTGAAACTCCGAATGTTTGTTGTATCCGCCATCCATCACCAGAAATTTTCCATCCTTTGTTATGCCAAACCAACTTATGCCATTAAATTTCGGATGATATACCGCCTCCTCCCGATAGTCTGCACCGGAAAGCTTTATTAACTCAAAGGTATCATAATAACAAAACCAGAGATTTTCCTGCTCGTCTACATTGAGTGAATAGCAGTCATAAATATTATAATGTTTATTCTCCCACAAGCGGTTTCCGTTCTTGTCCCACACGATCAAGCCGCTACTTCCAATAGGTATATCCCACCCATAATTGCCGAATACACCCTCATCAAAATAGCCTGTTATGATTTTGTCATCCTTTGTCACCATACATCTTTCAATTCCATCACCCAGACACATCTCACGGATGACCTCCCCGTTTTGGGAAACGATCACCGCATTTTTCTCCGGTTCCGGCTCCTGATATCTTGCTCGCGAACCAAGCAACAAGATCGCATCCCCTAGTGGTTGAACAAAGTGAAAATTCATGACATGAATCCCCAAATGGTAACATTCCTCCGAGAGCAGCTCGCCCGTGTGCCAATTTACATTCAGGGCAATCACATGATATCCCGTGTTTGCCTGTGTATCCACAAACATTCCCCGAATCCTGTCCGGAACTTTTTCTGACAGCAATATGTATATTTTATCATCGTGCCCAACACTGACATCGACAATGGTACCCCCCTGCACATTCTGTCGTTTTAATACACCGTCTATTTTTATGGGATGATCTGCCTGAATGTTTCTCATAAACAACTCCTTTTTTCTCAACACAACAATCAAGTAATTTCGTGCTGTCCACAAATGCCTTGGAATACATCCATAAGTACCCCACCTTCCCAGTCCGCTTATATGTTAATATATTGTAACGCAGGATACACACTAAGTCAATTTGCGTGCCAAGCAGAAAAGCCTTTATTCGCTATTCACCATATTCGACTAATGTATTATACTCATTCGGATGAGTCTTTCTCATCCATGACAGCTATGCCCTAATTCTATGTTTTCACATTTACCTATCATAATTTTTGCATAAGTTCCAAGTTTAGGTAGATATTTACAACAATTACACTACATATTTTCATTGCGTCAAATGCACAATTATGCTATAATTATGAAAAAGGAGTGGAGAATCATGCCTATAATAATGCCTATTAAGGATTTGCGTAATACAACTGAGATTTCTAACATTGCACACAAGGAACAAGAACCTATTTTTATTACAAAAAATGGATATAGTGACTTAGTTGTAATGAGCAGTGAATTATATGATAAATTTGCAAGAATCAATCGCATCGACCAGGCCATTTTTGAATCCGAACAGGAGATAATAAATGGATCTGAAGCAGTAGATGCAGATGTCGTTTTTGCAGAGCTGGAGAAAAAACATTTTGGATAAATACAAAGTAAAGATCAACCCGAAAGCAATACGAGAATTAGACAGCATTTACGAATATATCGCAAATGAAAAATTGGCTCCTGAAAATGCAAAAGGACAGGTTGACAGAATTAAAAAAGCTATTTTGAGTTTAGATACATTTCCACAATCCCACCAAGAGCGTAATGAGGGTAGATATGCCGCAAAAGGTTATCGACAGTTGCTAGTCGACAACTATATCGCCATCTTTCGAATTGATGAAAGCTGCAAAATAGTCTATGTTGTAACTGTACAATATCAAGGACGAAATTTATAACGATCCCATACATGATTGAGAAGGCTCCATTATAGCCATATCTTTCTCTTGACACTCCAAATTTAATTCATCAATATAATTCTGATTGCCCGTTCTATGCAACACTTGATTTTCCGTTTTTGAGAATCATCCGGACTTTAAGTATATGAACGGCGAGACTCTCACACTAGAAAGCGGTTTCCATAATTATTGACTAAACAAACAGAAAATATTATGATAAAACAGTACTGTCCGGGGAAACAGGTGAAAAGCCTGTACGAGCCCGTCGCCGTAAGGCATATGAATTGCCGTTGACCTAACCTGAACCAAGCCACAGTTTAGGGAAAAGCCATTAGAGTATATCTGAGAAGGCCGGTTAATGGAATGCCGAGTCGAAATATCCGGACAGTAAGATCCTCTTTAGATAACTGCGAGTGCCGGTTTTGTGAGGAAATAAAAATCAAAGGA
>JAFLRM010000035.1 GCA_022511465.1 Acetatifactor sp.
AACCAGCGACACGAGGATTTTCAGTCCTCTGCTCTACCAACTGAGCTATCTGGGCTTGCCCTCGTGACGGTTCGCGGAGCATTCACGTCACAACATTGCTTATTTTACCCCCTGTTCGATGGATTGTCAAGTATTTCCACAAAATTTTGCAGTAAAAATATCGCAAAACCTATTCCGGCACTTCTTCGACATATTGATAGTACTGGAGTAACAATCTCACAACCCGGCTGTAGCTGACAATCCCATCGGACACTCCATGTACCCTTAGACTGGTGTCCAGGAAAACGTCCGTCACCTCTTCCACCGTGTCCGTTTTCAGAAATGCTTTCGCATTGATGCGATCCCACTCCTCCGGAAGCACAAAGACATTGTCCTCCACTACCTGAGGCTCCACCTGGACCAGAGACACTTCCTCGCAAGCCCGCGCATAAATGTCAGGATCACTTTGGGAAATCCTGTAGATATCATTATTCAGGTAATTAAGTACACTAAGATACCCACTGTATTGAAAATAAAGATCGTCCGACTGGATGCAGGCCAAATAGCTGATGAAATTTGCCTCATCCTCGTAAATATATCCCCGCAGATGCGCCAGCTCGTGACACAAAGTCTCCGGTTTGTTCATCACATACATTACATCGTTGTAATTAGCCTCCATGGAAAAAGGGAAATAATATCCTTGCATATACTGCTGACACAAGAAGTCAGAGGAAGCAAGCGGCTTCGGCCGCGGATAATAGCCATCCAACCGGGGATAAGTCTGCCCCAGCTTCTGCATGGCGAGAATCGCCTGATCTGCCATATCCTCATGGATATTGCCGGGATATTGTATCAAACCTCTCTCATCCCGCGCCACAATCTCCGCATAATAATTACATCGCTCCACCACCAGATTTCGGACCCGAAACAATTCTTCCACAGAGTATTTCCCCGTATCCTCTCCAAAGTAATTCTCAGAGAAGGTGGAAGCATGGTACAAAATAGCGCAGTTTAACGTCATGATCAGCCAAACAATAAGCAGAGTCCACGCGAAGAAAAGATAGAACCTCCACATCCACCGGTCAATGCGGCAGCCGTCAGCAGATCTCACCGGTCGAAACACTCGCACCAGCCTGTAATTTCCCCACACAATACCTAACAGAACCGCCGTCACCACCAGCAGCACACCCGCCACGATCAGACCCTCTCCCACAGAGAAAGGGAAAAGTCCTGTAATTCTTCCATAGGTATTGACCCAGATTGGGAAGACATTGGCAATATAGGCATCACAAAATGCATTGCTGCTCCATGCTAAAATGTTGAACAGCAACGTGATAAACAGAATGCCTATGTAACAGATCAAACCTTTGTGTCGTTTGAAATGCATTCCTCTGTCAAGCCCTCTCATGTATTTCTGCGTCTGTCTCCTTTGCCATCTCTGTCTCTTGATCCTTCCGCACTTTAATCTTCGACTTCTTCCAAATTCCCATACGGTACAGCACATACAGGATGACGGAGGATATCCCGTTGCTGACCACCACGGAATACCACACGCTGCGCACGCCCATCTGTAAGATATTTCCACAGAACCATAATGTCAGAAATCGGAAGATCCAGAGCCTGCTGGCATCCACCGCCATGGTGACTTCCGTGTGTCCTGTTCCCTGAAACAGGCCTGACGTCGCATTGTAAACTCCGTTGGTAAAGCACCAAAATGCCATGATGCTGAGGAAATCCGCCGCCATGGCAATCACCTCCGCATCTTCTGAAAAGATGCTCACGATCGCGGTGGATATCATATCTCGCGACAGGATCATGCCACCGATAAACAGAAACCCTACTGCGATCCACATGGAGATGCGGTAACCTTTTTCTGCGCGATCCTGCTGCCGGGCGCCGATATTCTGTCCCACGATCGTAGCCACAGCGGAACCAATACCGTTGGAGGGAAGCGTGATCAGCCCGTTCACTTTGTTGCCAATTCCGTAGGCCGCCATGGCCTGTGTGCCGTAGACGTATACATTCTTACTCATAAGCACAAAGCCCAGCTGCATGGTGCTTCCTCCAATGGCTGTGGGAAGGCCGATCTTCAAGATCAGCTTTATCTTTTCCGCCTGAAATTTCATATATCTCCAATTCAATGATACATCATTTTTCGGATTGCACAACAAGGTAAATGCTACCATTGCAGGAACCGCTTTGGCAAAGACGGTGGCAAGAGCCGCTCCTGCCACGCCCAGATCAAACACCACCATCAGCAAAGGATCCAACACCATATTGAGGGAGATGCCGCCCAGATTCAGGAACATAGGGCGCACCGTGTCACCCTGCGCCTGATGCACCGCGGAGAAAATATTCACCATGTAGAGAAAAGGCATATCCCAGATCACCATGCGCAGATAGGTATTGGCATGGCGGTAGGTATCTCCGTCCGCACCCATCCAGTTTACAATTCCGGGAGTTGCAAGAAAACAGATCGCAGCACAGACCAGCGCAAAGAGCATGGCACAGGCAAAAATTTGGTTTGCCATGGCCTTGGCATCCTCTTTCAGTTTGGCACCGATATACTGCGCGATCAGCACGGAACCGGCCACGGTAATGCCGCTTCCAAAGTTAATGATAATATTTTGCACCGGCGTAACCAGATTGATGGCCGCCAGCTGTTCCGTTCCAATCTTGCCCAGCCAGTAGGTGTCGGTCAGATTGTACATGGTCTGCAGAAAGCTGTTGATCACCACAGGGATAGCCAGCGAAAGAATAGCATGCAGCATATTTCCTTCCAAGATCAGCTGTCTGTTAAATTTCTTTGCTGTTTTCATATGGACTAGAATACCTTTCCTATTACGATCTTCATTACAGTCCTATTCTATCGCAAAAATACAGTGTTTTCCACATGAAAATTGCTGTATTTTTCATAAATTACAGTTTTTTTTGCTATCGCAAAAAACTGCCTATCTGAGCAGAAACTCACTTCTGCTCAGATAGGCAGCTTTTCATTTTCTGATCTTTTCACACCTAGAACACATACACTGCTGCGCAGTAAGGAGGCAG
This sequence comes from Acetatifactor sp., assembly GCA_022511465.1. Taxonomy (GTDB): domain Bacteria; phylum Bacillota; class Clostridia; order Lachnospirales; family Lachnospiraceae; genus Acetatifactor. The sequence continues at coordinate 3,031 of JAFLRM010000035.1, forward strand.
ATCCAATACCACGGCATAGTCATGATAATGACTTTCCTTCTTCACCGCGCTGAGCTCTGCGGGCAGTTCGTTGCCCCAGCCGCCGAAACGCTCCTCATCACTGTTTAAGAGCAGCTTATATTTTTTCTTTGCGGGAACCGGCACCTCATAGTTCTCCCACTTCATCGGTGTCAAGTTCATCACAAAGAGCAGACTGTTCTTGCCGGTGGAATCCTTTCTCACAAAGGAGTATACACTTCTGTCTGCGTCGTCCGCGTTCATCCACTCAAAGCCGTCCCAGCTGTTGTCAAACTCATACAATGCAGGATATTTGCGATAAAGCTTCAAAAGCTCTTTCACATAATCATGCATACCCAGATTGTTCTTCTCTCCCAGGAGATACCAATCCAGCTCTCTGGCCTCGCTCCACTCTCTCTCCTGTCCGAAATCCTGTCCCATGAACAAAAGCTTCTTGCCACAGTGACCGAACATATAAGTATAACCCACGCGGAGGTTCGCGTACTTATCCACTGTATATCCGGGCATCTTATTCACCATGGAACACTTCAAATGTACCACCTCGTCGTGGGACAGAGGCAGGATATAATTCTCACTGGAGTTGTAGCTCATGGCAAAGGTCATTGCGTAGTGATTTCCCTTGCGGTAAACGGGATCCAGCTTCATGTAATCGCAGAAATCATGCATCCAGCCCATATTCCATTTGAAAGCAAAACCCAGACCTTCTCCGCCGACGTCGCAGGTGACACCGGGCCACGCGGTGGACTCCTCGGCAATGGTCAGGAAACCGGGATAGGTTCCTCTCACTACAGAATTCATGTGCTTGAAAAACTCAATCGCTTCCAAATTCTGGTTTCCGCCGTACTTGTTGGCTACCCACTGACCGCTCTGTTTGCCGTAGTCCAAATAGAGCATGGAAGCCACAGCGTCCACACGGATGCCGTCCACATGAAATTCTCTCAGCCAGAACAACACGTTGGCAATGAGGAAATTCTTCACCTCCGGCTTGCCGTAATTAAAGATTTTCGTACCCCAATCGGGATGCTCACCCAGACGGGGATCGGGATGCTCGTAGATACACTGTCCGTCAAACTCTGCCAACCCATGGGCATCCCTTGCAAAATGGGCAGGTACCCAATCTAAGATCACGCCGACGCCGGCCTTATGTAACTCATTGACCAAATACATGAAATCCTTTGGTGTGCCGTAGCGCGATGTGGGCGCATAAAAACCGGTCACCTGATAGCCCCAGGATCCGTCAAAGGGATGCTCCGCAATTCCCATCAGCTCCACATGGGTGTACTTCATTTCCTTTAAGTATTCCACAATCTTCTTGGCAAATTCCCGGTAGTTGTAGAAGCCCTCTTCGGTTCCGTTGTCGGGATGCTTCATAAAGGAACCTATGTGACACTCATAGATGGCCATGGGCTCCTTATTCATATCTTTCTTGTCCCGCTCCTCCATCCACTTGCTGTCTTTCCACGCAAAACCTGACAAATCTGTCACAACGGATGCGGTTCCGGGGCGGTACTCCGCCTGATTGGCGTAGGGATCTGCCTTGTAAAGCTTCCTGCCGTCCTGAGTGGTGATAAGGTATTTGTACAATTCTCCCTCACCTACACCGGGAATAAAGCAGCTCCAAATACCGATCTCTCCCAGCTTTTCCATGGGATGCGCTTCTTCGTTCCAGTCGTTGAAATTTCCAACCACATGCACGGCTTCCGCATTGGGCGCCCACACTGCGAAGAAAGTTCCCTTCTTGCCTTTTTCCTCAGATAGATGCGCACCCAACTTTTGATAAATATCGTAGTGGGTACCCTGACCAAACAGGTACAAGTCATCCTCTGAAATAAACACTTTCGCTTTTGTCTTTGCCATAAAACCTTCCCTCCCTTAAGCAAAATCTTTTTCACTTAAAATAATCATATCTTCCTCGTCATAACGTTTTGCCATCAACACGTCTAAGAAGTGTTTGAACGATTTACGATTTGCGTGGCGGATCGCATCGTCCACAATCTTTTTCACTTCCACCACAGTGACTACATGATCAATAGTCTGCCGCTCCTCAATTCGGGTGTGCAGGGCCAAAATACCAAGCTCGTCAATGGAGTACTCCATCTCTTTGGCATACTTTCTGCCAAAAGACACCAATGTGTCATTGCTCAGTGCCTCCACGTCCATGCGGGCATTGAAGCAGCCTGCAAGCTCCTTTGCCTGTGACAAGAAACGATCCATCGCTTTCTTGGTGTCTTCCAAGATTATGATGATCCCCTGATGATCCTGCTGCAGGGACTTATTCAGCTCCTCTGCCGTCTCATCTGTCATCTGGGAGGCATACTGAATGATCAGGGCTCCGTTTGCGAGTTGTTCCACAGTCTCTGCCACATTTTTGTTGTTCAGCGAACTGCCGGAAACCTTCGCCACCTTTCCGGAGAAATTGCTGTCCATCATCTTCACTTCACGTACAAGGTTCTTGGCCAGCGTCAGGGTATCCATACCCTCCTCACCGGTGATGATGACATTGCCTGTGTAGGCCGCCATGCTAACATTGTCGATGACACCCACCAACTGCTCTCTGGCTGATCGGCTCTGCACGAAAGGAGCAAAAAGTTCTTTCTCCTCTCTGGTCAAAGCGCGGACGGCAGACTTGCCTTTCTCTGGTTCCGGTTCTATATCAACAGCCTCTTCTGCTGCTTCCTCCGACACGGGCTCCTCCTCGGCCTCCGGCTCCTCAGTTTCCTCTAAAGCCTCGGCCTCCGGCGGGCTCTCCTCCTCGGGCTCCTCTGCAGTGTCCTCCTCCGGCGGGCTCTCCTCTTCGAACTCCTCTACAATCTCATCCTCCGGCGGGCTCTCCTCTTCAAACTCCTCTGCAGTGTCCTCCTCTGTGATCTCTTCCGGCTCTATGTCTGCAGGTTCTTCCTCCAATTCTTCGAAGAGTTCTTCCTCTATAGAATCTTCAGTTTCCCTCACAATGTTCGCCTCACCAGCGATCGCTGCCTCGCCAAAGGCCTCCACCAGAAGCGCTTTCTCCAGCTCGCTGAGATTCTCCTCCGCAGGCTCGTCAATCTCCTCCAATTCCTCCACCTCGTCGGTATCGGTAATCTCGTCATTCCCTTCGGGCTCTTCCTGCTCCTCGGAAGTCACATCGCTCTCCAACTGTTCCAAAAGACCGTCTCTCACGGATGCCTCAAACTCGGTGAACATATCACCGGTCTGCTCCATGACGCGCTTTCTGACCTCTTCCTTGCGGCGCTCCTCGCTCTCTCTCTTCATGTTCTCCCACTCTGCGAGGATATCCTGTATATTCATCTGTCCGGTGATCTGTTTCTCAACATTGGTATCTTCCGGCACCACTAAACTAATCTGACCATCTGATTCCTGCGACAACACTCCCGCAAGTTCCTTGGGCGGCTCTGCATTCATAGCCAGGCGGATTGCCTCCTCCATGGCTGTCCTGCGAGAATCCTCCTGCATTGTTTGTTCCATCGGCGAAGTCTGTCTGCGAAGATTCTCCTGCTGCAGTTCCCGCATAACAATCTCCGCGGTAGTATCTCCAACCGGCTCCTCACTCTCTTCGAGTGTCTCCTCAGCGCCATCCTCCTCATCCGAATCTATATCTATAAAAACCTCACTTCTGTCCTCGCGCTCCTTCTCCAACATCTGGTTTGCAATGACATTGATCTCGCCGGTCTCTCCAAAAAAGACCTCTGATCCTTCCATCTCCTCCGGCTCATCTTCCGGAATCAGATCCTCCTCATCCACTTCCTCAATCTGTGGATAATCCAAAGACTCCGTATCCATCTCTAGCATAGGGGCCACGATCGCCTTAGTGATGACATTGCTCTGATCGGTCTTCGGCTCCTCGTCAAGCACCTCCTTCAGCCCCGCTGCCAGTTCTGCCTGAAGATTCAGGGTGTTGTATTGTCCCATATCCATGGTCTTCACATGGATATCAAATTCCTCTTTCGCCTTCTGAGGCAAAACGGGTTCGTAGACTTTTGTGTCTCCCGCCTCAATATCTGGCAGAATCTCCTCGGTCTCGACAGGATATCCCGGCACATCCATCTGCAGTTCCGAATAATACTCCTGTGCATCTTCCTCCTCGGCAGATTCCCAGCTTTCCTCCGGCACCTCCTCAGCCTCCGGCTGTACGCTCTCCTGCACTTCTCTCTCAGGCGCAGGGTCAAAGCGATGATCATACATCTCCTGTTGACTGGCACTCAGAGGTTGGTGAAGCATTTTAAGTTCCATCGCTTTCACCACGTACTTACCTTCACCAAACCACAGGATCAGCTCGTCGCACTCCTCCACACAGCGGGTCGCAAGGCCTACTCTGTGATATAGGTACGCCAGCTCATACGCCCACTTCTCACGGTAGTCACGCTTCTTTAACTCTTCCAAAACAGCGATACGCTCCTCCAGACTTACATCCTGTGCCTCGTATAGCTTATACTGCAAAATATAACGACCAGGGTCTTTGGGCGCAACCTGTACAAATTCCTTGTAGTATTCCACTGCCTGCACAAACTCCTCTGTCTTGATCGACAGCTCACACAAAGAGTAGCAGATAGTCCTTCCGCCCGGTCTGCGCTCATATGCCAGTAAAAGCATATCTCTGGCATCCTCATATCTCCGGTTGATCTTATATAAATCGCTGATAGTGCAGAGCATCATAACACTCTTGACCCGCCGCCAATCAATGGTGTCCGCAATCTCTGCCGCCTGTGTATACTCGCCCTTTGCAATCAACTCTTTTATCTCATCCGCTCTTACTTTATATTCAAATTTATCCAAAGTATCCGCTTCCTTTACTAATCATTCGTCATGGGCTTCACTATTACACTTTAGTTTATCATAATACGTATACATATGTCAAAAATAAACCCTTAAAAAAATATGACTTTTTTGTATCATTTTTACAGCAGATCACTCAACCTTGCAAACTGCTCCAATGTAAAGGTCTCCCCCCGCACCGTGGCGGAAAGTCCCATCTCCTCCAAAACCTGCGTCACCCGCTCCCTTGTGACCCCAAGACCGGCTGCATTGGCCAGACCGTTGGCCAGCGTCTTGCGCCGCTGATTAAAAGAGGCTCTGATCAGCGCAAACATCTTCCGCTCGTCATTCACCTGCACCGGCGGTTCCTCATAGCGGGTCAGGCGAATTACTGCGCTTCCCACGTTCGGCCTGGGGATAAAACAGTTGGGTGGTACGTTGGCCACGATCTCAGGGTTGGCGTAATATTGCACTGCCAGAGACAGCGCGCCGTACTCTTTCGTGCCCGGACCCACCTGCATGCGCTCCGCAACCTCTTTCTGCACCATGATCGTGATGCTCTTTAAAGGCACGCGGCTCTCCAGCAGGCTCATAATAATGGGCGTTGTAATGTAATAGGGAAGGTTGGCCACCACCTTGATGGGCCTGCCCCCGTTTCGTTCCTTCACCAGCTGCCCGATATCCACTTTCAAAATATCCGCATTGATGATGACCACATTTTTATATGCAGACAGGGTATCCTGAAGTATCGGGATCAATGCCCGATCGATCTCCACGGCCACCACCTCTCTGGCTCGCTCCGCCAGATACTGGGTCATAGTGCCGATGCCCGGCCCAATCTCCAGCACGCAATCACCCTCCGTAATCTGCGCCGCATCCACAATTCGCTCCAGCACGGAGGGATCGATCAGGAAATTTTGGCCGAATTTCTTTTGAAAATTAAAATGGTATTTTTGTAATATCGCAATGGTACTTTGAGGGTTTCCCAGTTCTGCCATTTTATCCTCCATTTTGCGAAATGCGAGGTGTCAGTACACTAGTACCGAAACTCCTCCAGGAAATGCACACAGTTGTAAAGAACCAGCACATCCATCCCCTTTTCCGATTCCACGCTCTCCATCAGTGCCGACAGCGAACCATTGTAATATCTTGGATCCACCACATATATCTTACCATAATGAGGTACAAGCAATGGTATCAGGCAGTTTGCATACGAGTCCTTTATCACAAAAAGAGTTCCGCCTGTAACGTAACGGGTTTGTATCTCCACAATCGCATGATTATCATCCAAAAAATATCCATACTGGTTTTTTGTGGACAGATATTTCTCCTCAAACAACGTGTCCGCAGTAGTCTGTTGATCGTAGGTCACATGTAACTCGCTCGACACCATGGGAAGAACTTGAATAGGATCTGTTGTTCTGACAACCGGCACCCGGGAGTGCAGGGTTCCCTGGAAATCATCTGACACAGTCGTCATATTTTCCATATTATACAAGCGCGCTCTTTGGCCGGTGGTCTCCGTCCAGGCAAGATACCCGTAGTAAGCTCCCAGCGTGGTCCAGTGATGGTCAGTGCGGTAATAGATCTCTTCCTCTCTGTGGTCTTCCAGTGCATGATACACATCCACATAGTGATCCGTCCCCACACTCGCCCGCACCAGTTCCAACAATCTTGTCTCATCATAATAGTCCGCATAGGCCGGCAGCTTATCTGTCAGGATATTGTCAGCGGTGGGCACCAGCATCACCTGCGCATCCCACTCATCCACCAGCTTCTTCAGCATAGCCACTTTGTCCTGCTCCATCTGCTCCGTGTAATCCTCCGGCAGATGCTGCTCTATCAGATAGTTGTCTGCTCCCAGATAAACACCGTTGATATCTTTCTTTTGGAGCAGGATATCCAGCCGTGTCTTGATCTCCACCCACTTGTCGCGGCTGACAAACTGATCAGAGACATATTCCTCATAGTCTTCACTGTACTCCCCGCTTAAGAGGCTCTCCTTGCTAAATTTCGGTTTTCTCGCAAGCATCCGGTTCTCCATCTCAGAGTAGATCCTCTCACCATCTACAAGATCCGCTATGGTAAACAGCAGCAAAATGGTGGCCAGCAAACTTATGGTAAAGACAGCATTTTTCTTCTCATCCATTACTCCTGTCCCCCTTCCCATCAAAACCTGAAATACAGAAACGGATTGTAGGAGGCCGCCACCACATACGCCACGGATACCAAAAGAAGGATCGGAGGGATCAGCTTCTCACCCAAACGATAGATGGCAAGGCTCCAGCCCATCCGAACATTCTTCAGCTTCCGCACAAGTCCCATGATGAGAGGAGTGGAAGTCACTGCTGCGATCAAGAGCAAGATCAGATATTCTCTGCCCAGATACAATCCCTGCCTGTCAAATACTCCTGTACTGTTGACACCGAACATGGCTCCCAGATAGGACAATATTGCTCCGGGTGTCTCCAGCGAAAAGCAAACCCAGCCTAGCAGCACCACCAGCCAAGTGTAAAGCCTGCTAAAGAATACCGGCATAGCCTCCAGCACTCTTCCAAAACCCATTTTTTCCAAAATCAGAAAGCCGGCAAACCACAATCCCCAAAACAGAAAATTCAGCCCTGCTCCATGCCAAATGCCGGTGAGCATCCACACGATCAAAATATTGACAATTTGAATCTTCAAACCCTTCCGGTTTCCTCCCAGAGGAATATATACATAATCCCTAAACCAGCTTCCCAGCGAAATATGCCATCTGCGCCAAAAGTCTGTGATCGAAGTTGCGATATAAGGGTACTTGAAATTCTCCGGCAGGTGAAAACCCAAGATTGCACCCAGGCCGATAGCCATATCGGAGTATCCGGAGAAATCAAAATAAATCTGAAAAGCAAACGCTATGATTCCCATCCATGCGGTGAGCACACTCAAGCTTTCGATATTGCTGGCAGAGATCATGCTCCACAGCTCTCCCACGTTGTTGGCGATCAGCACTTTCTTGGCCAATCCGGTCACAAAGCGCTTTGTCCCATAACTGATCTGCGGCAGATCAACAGGCCTTTCATGAAGATCCTGCTCCACCTGCTTGTACTTTACGATGGGGCCCGCGATCAACTGAGGGAACATGGCCACATATACTCCAAAATCCAAGAGATTTCTCTGTACCTTGGTCTCCCCCCGGTAGACATCTATAGTGTAGGACATGGTCTGAAAAGTATAGAAAGAAATTCCGATAGGAAGCGGCAAAAATTCCAGATACTTAAATACACACAACAGGGAAAGATTGGTCAAAACAGACATTGCCAAGAAAACCTTGGACACTGCCTTATCCCGATTTGCGTCAATCAGGCGCCCCAAACAGTAATCCACTACCGTAGAAAAAAGCATCAACAGCACATATATCGGCTCGCCCCACGCATAAAAAATCAGGCTCCCCAAAAAGAGGATGAAATTTTTCACCCTCCGGGGAACCAGGAAATAACATATTAAAAAGATTGGCAGAAACCGAAACAAAAATATTGCGCTGCTAAAAACCATTCCGTAAAATCGTACCTTTCCAAACTACCTATTCGTGCTGAAGCAACTGACTGATGATCTCGATCACCTGCTCATTCTGCTCCTGACAAGCTTGAATTCTGGCATCCGTGTCACCCTCGTCAATAGCGGAGCCGCCCAGCATCACAAAACATACATAATTGCCGATCCTGTGCACTTTTGCTGCCTGAATCTTCTCCAGATTCATAGGGTATTGCAGGGCTTCACTAACCTGATAGTCATAGTAATCGAGCAGAAGCTGCTCCACATCCTCCACCTTATCACTTTTGGCTTTAATAATCAACAAAGTATCCACATTGGTGCTGATCATGGGTATCTCACCCATATAGTCATCGTACATATCCGCGGTGATATTGTAACGAACCTCCAGCAGATCTGCGGGCAGAGGTGTGTTGGGCCAGTAATCATCCCCAATTTCCGCCACTACTGCGTCCCTGACCTGAGTCATCTCCGCGCTCCAGCCTTCTTCACCGCCAAATGTGCCGGGGTCCGTGGCCCCACTCTCCACAGTAGGTGCTGTGCTCTCCTGTGTTGATTCCTGTGTACTCTCTGGCTGCCCGGTGGACTGACCTCCTGCACCGGCATTGTTTCCGCAGGCTGTCATGGTAAAGATCAGCGCCCCCAACATCAAAGTAATTGTTATCTTCTTCATAATTCCCTCCCGTTAAAAGTATTTTTTTATAGTTTATCCCCAAAAATGCTGTTTACACTTTGGGAAAAATTTTTCTTTCACTACAAAAAGAGAAAGAGGAGATTCTCTTCCAGCCTCTCCTCATTCTGCATATCTTATGTCGCTACTTATTTGCCATCTGACAGAGTTCCTCCAGCATTTTAGGGAGATCTGTCTCCATATTCTCATCGGTAAACTGACAGGTACCCACTTTCCTATGTCCGCCGCCGTTGTACTTCAACATCAGACTTCCCACATTAACGTCGGAGGTCTTATTTAAAATACTGTAGCCCACTGCTGCGGAACAGCCCAGCCCACCGCGTCCGCTGACGATCCACGCGGAGATATTCTGCTCCGGATACATGCTGTAGATCATAAAACGATTGCCGGTATAGATAGGATCCACGCCCCGAAGGTCGCTGATGATGACATTGCCCTCCACGCGGGTGTGTGCCGTCACCATCTCCTTAAACTTCTCGGTCTGCTCAAGGTACACCTCGATTCGCTCCTTCACGTCAGGCAGCTCCAAGATCTCGGCTGTGCTCATGGTCCGGCAGCAATGCATCAGTTTCTCCATCAGCTGATAGTTGGAGATGGAAAACTGCCTCCAGCGGCCCAGACCGGTTCTGGGGTCCATCAGGAAACCCACCAAGATCCAGCCCTGAGGATTCATCACCTCATCGACAGTCAGATCGCCGGAGTCCACCTTGTCAACAGCTACCATCATATCATCAAACTGGGGGAAGCGCTCCCGCCCGCCGTAATACTCGTAGATAATACGCGCACAGGAAGGAGTGATACGGCTCTCTCCCTTGTACTTGCCCTCCAACTGATTCCTCTCATGCTCGCTGGAGTGGTGGTCAAACCACAGGCCACACCCCTCCACAAAGGGCACATTTGCCAGACAGTCATTCTCGTTGATCTCCACCAGACCATCCTGCAGATCCTTGGGGTGCGCAAACTTCCAACTGTCAATGATGCCGGCCTCCAAAAGGAGCGCACCACATGCCAAACCATCAAAATCCGAACGTGTAACTAATCTCACCGGTATATCCTCCTTGCACTTTCCTTTGATAACCCGAAACGCAAATATTTCTCAGTGGTATTAGTATAGCATATCCGCTTCTTTTCGGCAACGAAAATTCTCATACAAGTATGGCACCTACTCCTTCACCAGTTCAAAACCGGTTTCATGATCCCCTCGCAGCGCACATGTGGTAGGGAAATTCCCATTTTCATCTGCGGTCAAGTTAATGTCGGACTCATATGTTTCCCCATCGTAGATGTATTTTACCGTAATATGCACTCTCATCCCGGGCATCTCTGCCTCCACCACACGGAAAATGCTTAAATCAATCATCCCGCCGTTGTCACCCGTCTCGATAAAGTATGCGTCAATGTCATCTTCGTGAAAGTCTTCCGATCCCATGTACCGGTCATCAATATAGATTCCATAACTAATTCGGGTGAAGAGCGCATCGATGTCATTGTGTATGGCAACACCCGGGAAATACTCCACTGTCTGCACCAGCTCACTATACTTGTCAACCTGCTTCATCGCCATATATCGGGACACATTGAATGTGCGCAGGGAGAAATTCTTCGTAGAACGCTGAAGCTTCCTCAGGTAATCGTAGCCAAACCAGCTCACCCGATCCCGATAATAACCGGTCCTCATGGGATTAGTACTTCCCTCCAATCCCCAGGAACCTTCCTCATAAATGAGACTGACATCATATCCCTGCTTCGCCAGATACGGGATCAACACCGGTGCCGCGTCGGCATTCAGCCCCGCCAAATAACGGTAGTCCTGATAGGGAGTACTGGTGCGGTAGAAATCCCCTTTATTGTGCTCCCAGCCTTCCTCTCTCATGTTTCCCACGTTGACACGGGCAATGATATAGTCCGGATGGCTGAAAGCCAGCACCAGATACAGAATAGTGACTGTCACCATGCTGTATCGGAAAAGAGGAAAACTCTCTTTAAAAATATTTATGACCACTCCTAAAAAGAGGATCGCCAGCACTGCCAGGGACCACAGTACCAAAATGCGCAGGAAAGACAAAAAGTAGGACTGGATATACATGACCATGCGCAGTGCGCTGGATGCGATCATGATGAAGGTACAAAATGACATTACCGTCAGCACTGCTTTTAACACTTTGCTCTCCCTAAAAAAGCTCATCACAAAGAGTACGATGATCAGATTTAAAATGCTCACTGCCAACAGCTGGAAGAAACCCTCTCTGGCGTACTCCGCATAAGTGTACTCCTCCGGCAGCTTAAGCTGTCCCAGAAACAGGTAAACGATCTGCACACCGCTAAATAACAGATACAGCACGGAGAGCATACCGGTGACGGTGATAGCCAGGATCGGCTCCCCTTTTCTCTTATCTTTGACCTCCTCACGGATCGTGTGCTTGCACAAGTAGGCAGTCAATATATAAGAGAAGAAATAGATGAATGTGATCCGCACAAGAATGTTAAATATATTACCTATGCTGATATTTTCAAAAACCTTGTCAGCCATATTGCGAAACACCACATCGGCGCTGGTAAGAAGCAGGAGCACGATCATCATCAATGGCACCGCAATGACAACGCCCAGCACCACGTACCAGATCTTGGTACTCTTCTTCCTGTTTTTTGAGTGGGCAGAAGCATCCGTGAAAGGTCTGCCCAGCTCACCCAGACTGGCGAACACTAACTGGCAGATAGCGAGAAAATACTTTCCCAGCTTCCACTGCGAGGTGTCAAAATACTGCTTTAACAGAAGACTCATCATCAACAGAAAGATCCCCGTCTTGTTGAAAGCGATAATGCGCCAGTCATCGGTGCAAAAAGTGGACACGGCGAGGAGCATCATGCTGATCATGTAGAAGGCGCTGCCTTTTTTTAAGGAAATCTCCAGCTTTGATAACGAGAAGCACAAAAACAAGAGACTTCCTGCGATGAAAAAAGGGAAGGTTACCCCCGAGCCGTTGTGGTACATGCAAAACGCATAAAACAGCGCATACAAAAGGGTCGCCGGCCCAAAGAATTCAAAGTTTTCTTTCATGCGCTTGGTCTGCTCCGTGTCCGGCTTCCGAAGTGGGACACTGGCCGACACGGGATTGTTAGGTGATACTGTGGAAAACTTGGGCTGGGGCGCACTGTCCCAGGCATTTTGTTCGTTCACGGCACCTGCCGCCTTCGCCACAAATGCGGCCTGAGCGCCCGTCACATTCTCCTGTTCCATTTGATTCTTTGGTGTTTCATTTAATTCGCTCATGCAAACCTCCATTCTCTATCTCATAGCCATTCCTTGGCGAAACAGTAAGCCATAACCACTTATCATCATATAAACTATAAGGACTCCATAAAACGCCATGCAGAGCAGACAGATCGCTGCCGGCAGGAAGACCAGAATTAAGTTTCTCACCTTATTCTTGGATTGACGAAGCAGGTTGACACGCCAAAGGGCAATACTCACAAGCGTCATGGGAATAGCCCCAAACGCCAGCCTTCCAGTCGCAATGTCAAAATAAGTGTACGGAAGCATCGCGTCCGGATAGGGGACCACCTTTCCCATAAAGAGAGCCAATCCCAAGTGATAAATTACGATCAGCACACCAAGGACATAGACGACATCTGTAATTTTCACCAAGATTTTCTTTTGACCCATAGACCCACACTCCTTTCTGCCCTTTCCCTTAAGTTCCTCCGGTCTCTTCCTCGTCCGGTACATACTCCAAGATATCGCCGGGTTGGCAATTAAGCTCCCTGCAGATAGCCTCCAGCGTGGTGAAGCGAACTGCCTTTGCCTTATTATTTTTCAGGATGGAAAGATTGGCAAGGGTGATATCCACCGCCCCTGCAAGTTCGGTCAGGCTTTTCTTGCGCTTCGCCATCATAACATCCAGATTTACTATGATCGCCATAATATCCTCTCCTAAATCGTCAGATCGTTTTCCTCTTTATATCGGACTGCTTCCTCAAACACTAGCGCCAGCACCTTGCTGAACAATCCCGCAATGACAAACACCAAGATCACCACTGCCATTGCTATTGTTGTGTACACAATACTCCGCACCACACTCATGCCGGCAATGAAAAAGCTCCAGTTTCCCATTTTCTGCAAACTGACTACGTTCTCTATCACGAAGCAGTCCTCCAAAAGGACCGTCTTAAAGATCTTGCGAAGCTCCCAGATCAGCTTCGCTGCTGACACTCCCAGCACAAAGTAGATGATCACGATCTCCTGATAGTTCTCCATTATCGGGGGCAGATAGTGTGTTCCGATCCAATGGACACTTAACGGAAGACTGATCGTCACTACGATGCCGACATAAAACATAAAGTCCAACAGATATTTCGTCCATCTGGTCAGCATCCGCTTCCGTGCCTCCAGATCCAAAAGGCTTTTACTTCGGTTATCCTCTTTCGCCATGATTACCTCATTTCCGGAATATGTCACTATTTGCCATTTCCCATGTTCTGTAGCATCACTATATCATGCCCCAAATTGATTGTCAATATAAATTTATCGTTTTTCAATAATTTTATATTGAAAATCAAAATAAGGGCGCCCGACAGATGCCTTGCGCCCCGTTTGTCCTATTACATCATCCACTCCGGCGCAAGCATCCATTCTGGCGCCAGATAATACCACAGATCTGTGCCCATAAAGTGCTCCTTGTCTATCTGGTAATACTCCAGTCGATAGTCCGAGTCTCCTCTCACTCCTATCAAAACGCCTCCCTGGGCTATCTGAAGACAGATTTCCCGCCCATCAAAAGCGGTGAGTCCTTCCAGGGAATCCGCCCTGTCCCAGTTTTCTGCCAAAAGTTCTAAAACGCTATTTCTCTCTTCAACAGTCATTTTTGACTGTTCCATCATATCATATGGTGAGTAGGGATGCGCATACTCTGCAAACAGCTCAAGAAATTCTTCTTTAGAGATCTGTTCCGTCACATTGACATATTCCCCGGTTTTCCTGTCCACCATAATGGGGATCATGGTTCCCAAAGTCCTCTCCCCAACCGTCAGATGAACCACATTGCTGACAATCCGGTCGTTCCAGAACACGGGATCCTCATATATACTGAAATACCCGCTGGCAAAGGTATTTTGGACCGCTTCCAGCATATCAAATTCCCTGGTCCAGATGCGGCTGTTTATAAGCTGCTCCTCCCAGGTGTTATGGCTGGTGTAACAACTTCCGGAATAATAAGTCAGGATAGTCCTCTCGCTCAGCGAAACACCTCTTTCACTGCCGCTCCCTATAGTTCCACCTGCCGATTCCTGGAAACGGGGAGGTCGGGAAAAGTAGCTCCTGATTCCCAGATGTCCATAATTTGGGGCAGTTCCTATCTGCTCGCCATCATGAATATTATCATGCCTGTATGATCGTACAATATAAAAATATCCTGTATAGGCATTCTCCTTTGGTTCCTCGTATTCAAAGAGAAGTGTTGCTGTATACCAGGGGGAGCGCCCTATAAAATACTCCAATCGCAAAAGTCCTTCTTTTTCAAAAGAAATATCCACCAGAGTCAGCGCATCATCTTGGTACTCCACACTATCAGAGAGCGGTATCCGCTGATAGTCCTGCTCTCCATCTGATAAAAAGAGCCAGAACTGTGCCGCATAATACCAGGACATGTGTTCATAGGGGCTAAAACCTACATAACGCTGCTCCTCCGGATAATCCTCCGGGTAAAGCGCCACCACATAATCCATCATTCCGTCGTGGTTCAGGTCACAAGCCGCGTAATCCACCCAGTCGTCCATAAAGCAGTACCCCTTCGGCAACAACTTCTCCACCTGCGCAGCCTTGGACTCGTCCATATTCAACTGCATGGCAATACGCTCCGGCTGTAGCTGCAAAAAAGCCGCAATGCAAAATATCTTGTCTGCTGTCACATCCGTAAGAGTTCCTTCCTGTCTGTCAACAGCATAAAGAATCCCTTCCCTGTACCAATACTCCTGCTCTTCCTCTTTCAGCTGCCGATCAAAATTCTCCTGCCAGTCCACGTCCCGCTGCAGTTTTCTTTCTTCCCAGTCGTCATAGTAATCTTCTCCGTACATATAATCCAGCCTGGAATACCGCAGGGCATCCTCACAGACCGCATAAGCCGGAATATCTTCCTCAAGAGTCTTTCCTTCCGTCTGACAGGTAAAATACAAACTGCCATCATCCAAAAAAGATAGTTGATATCTCTGAAAGTCCTTTCTTTCATCGTTATTTTGATAGACTCCCATAAGCAAATCTACCTGAAAGACGCCCTGCTCGTCATATTCCGCCTGCAGCCAGCCCTCCAAGGACTCCGAAAAGACATAATCAGCCCCCACTATTTCCCGATAAAAAGCACAATCCTGCTCCCTTGCCCAATTTTCCGCAAGCTCCACGTCAAGTATATCGATATATTCCTCATAGAGTTCCTTTTCTATAAGCAGTAAATCGTCTGTCTCTGTTTCTGTGCCTTGGATTTCCACATCCGTCTCCGCCTGTCGATTTTCAGAAAGGGAATCCTGTTCCGAGATCAATCGCTCATCCATTTCACACGCGGTAAGGCCCACGCAGACAGACAGCCCTACACAGATAATGGCTGCGCGACTATACAAACCGGATAAAATTCGTTTAGTTATGTCAAACAAAAACATGCCCATGTACCTCCGACAGATTTTTCTGTCGGAAATGGTAACATGGACATGCATCATTTTTACATCATGGTATGGGATAATAACATTTTATCATTGACAGACTTCATGCTATTGCGTATACTACTAATAAGAGCACCAGATTCGGTTTAAACCGATGTGGCTGCCCGTCAATTTAAAAGTTAGCTACGTTTCCGTAGCCGCCCATTCCGCTTGCCAGAGCTGGATGGGCGTTTTACTTTTCGGCTCTGACAGGTTGCTATGTAGCTTTTCAGTACCAGACGAAGGAGTCTGTCTGTTAGGTCTACTACCGCAACCGACCAGAGCAGATTTTTTTCTAACAATGCACACAAGATCAGTGCAATGATCGTTAAAAACAAATCTCTCTCCATAAGCAGCCCTCCTTTCCCCGATCCATACAACCGAATCGGTTTTCGATTCCGTGGAACATGCTAAAATAGAATCAGCATTGGAATCTATTGGAAATTTGAGCGACCACATCCATTGTCACCTTACTGCGCTTTAACGCAATATATCTGATGCTCCCATTATAACAGGTCTTGCGACCTAAACTTATTATAAAGTGCTATTTAGATTTTGTAGATAATTTTTTTATTATATAAATAAACAAAATAACGATAATTACATCTTTACTCTTTTATTCTATCAAAACCGGATTCTCATCTACCACCCACGGCAATCCATATACAATGTCATTCTGTTTGTACTTATTGTGCAAAGATATCTCAACAAACAGAATTTACACATCTTCAATTAAAATAAAACCTTCCTCTTTATTCTCCCTAAGAAATGCAAATCAAGTATTTAGTTCAATCAATAATGTTTCTATATCCGCGCTAATACTTTTTTCATTTTGCATATCTTTTGTATCTAATAATATTTTTTCCGGCTCATAATAATGATATGGAAATTCCTCTACATGATATGGCCCTTCGTCATCACTTAATGAGTTATAATTTTCTCTTATGCTACATAATTTTTGCAACAAATTGTTAGATTGATCTTTGATATTTATAAACTCAATATAACTATCCATAACATAATGTGCTCTTTTTTCCTTGCACAAATGTAAAGCTTCTATACCAAATTCTTTTAGCAAATCAGCATATTTATCATCTTTAAAAGTTAACGCTAACAATCTTTGATTTAATATTGCGAGACATGTTGATATTTGTACTGTGCCATTCCATGCAGGCAATATATACCCTTCACGCCTATAATTAATTATTTCTCCATGAAGAAGATATGCCTCATAAATATTTATTTCATTTTCCTTTAACATTTTTGATAAGTGAACTGATAATCTTATGGCTTTAATTACTGGATTATCAGTATTTCTTACATCTTGTAAAATCTGGTCAATGTCTTTTTTCATTACCATTTCTCCCAGTTCTATTTACCGTATTCTTTAAGAGAAAATCTGCAATTCCGTTCTGAGCCAGCGGCACCTGTCCCCTCTGGCGCACTGATTTGTTTTATAATAACCATCTTATAAATTATGTATCTGCCCCGAAGTCCAGTTCCTCCTGCCGAGCCTCCTCCTCGATCAGTCCAATCCCTGCAAATACCGCCCAAATATAAGGTGCACCATACATATTCAATGTCTTGGGCCCTACGATCCTGCGCGGCGGATCCTCCCCCAGCTGATCCTTCACAAGCTTCTCATAGGCTTTGTCAAAAGTGCTCTTTGTGATCGAACGCTCTCTTCTGTCTGTAAAAAGCTCTCCGCCCTTCACATAATAGGTAAAAGGCAGACCTTTTTTTGTCACAAAACGCTTCCCCTGATGCGCTTCTATCGTTCCCCATACATCCCCGTCCACAATGACAGATGTATTTATTCTCATAATGTAGTAGCAGTTCCTTTCCGTTTCATTCATTATTCATTTTATAACCCTTATTATACCGCTTCCTTCCAAAAAAAGCTACCGCCAATACTGTTAAAACGTAAATAGCCAACATACCTTGTGAGTATCTTACAAGTAACGCATTCCATACACTGTCACAGACATACCAAAAGAATCTGTCTCCACCGTTAAAACCGTTGGAAATCGACGTATTTCGACATCAAAGAACAAAAATTCCGGTGCTCCGCTCTGAAATTCAAACAAATGCCCCTCTACATACAGCGCCACTTTCTTGAGATTGCTGTAGGCGGTCACCTGATAAAGCCCGTTTTCCTGCCGGATCAGACTGTCCTGACTCAGGTAAACAAAAGGATCATCGCTCCAGAGCGCCCGATAAAAGTAGTACCGGTCTGTGGGTTTACCGCGTTCATTTAGCAAGTCCCCCCACCTTGCAATAGAATTTGGCTCCAGAACAATGCTGTTCTCGGAACCCATCCATAATAGTGCCAGACCACGCCGGCAGCACAGCTCATAGAAACCTTGCTCCAAGCCACCCTTTCTAAGGCAGATCGCGTTGGCTCCCAGTTCCTGCAGTTTCTCTATATCTTGCAAAACGCGGGCCTCCCTCGGCACTCCGGCCTCTACCTTTTGAGGAAGTTCATACTCCACCGCTTTCAGCACAAAGGGCCTTCCGTTCAAGGACCAGCCCTTCCCCAGAACTCGCTTCAAAGTACACAGAGGAAAAATGCAGCGCAGCCTGTCACAGATTGACCACTGACCTTCCCACTGCCGCAATAGGAAAACCTCTATCCGGTACAGATAGGGATCCTCCACGCTGTTCCAGAGATGGGGATGCAGAAGTAATCCTTTGGCCGGTTCCTCCGAGTCCATTGGATAGAAGAATTGCAGCACACAGCTTCCCTCTCTGTCATAGAGATACACATCCGCATAATACCCTGTGCGCTTCTCCTGTCCTTCCGTGTAGAAAGAGAATTCCAGCATAGCCTTGCCGTTTTCCAGCTTTGCAAAAATATCCACACCGCGGCCGGGAGCTTTCTTGTCAAATTTCATATTATCACGTTTCCTCTCATTCTGCTGTCCCGTGGCCCCGGTACTTTGATATACTTGTATTAAAAACCAAAAGGGCACACCTTATTTTATTCTGCGCAAACCACAGAAAGGTTATACCCGTGCAGGGGAATTTGTGTTATGATCAATATAAAAAGAAGAGATATGGAGACGTAGGATGAAAATTACTTACATTTTCCACAGTTGTTTTCTGGTGGAAACAGCACAATGCTACTATTTATTTGATTATTATATGAAGGATCTGCCAAAGCTGGACAGGGAGAAACCGATCCTCGTCTTCGCCAGCCACACCCATCCCGACCACTACAACCCTGCCATCTTTGAGAAGTTGGAAAAAATGGGGATGAAGCATGTGGCGGGTGTCCTGGCCAAGGACATTTCCAAAAAGAAATATCCCGTAGGTGTGGAAACTGTCACTGTCACTTTCCATCAGAAGTATGATCTTCCCTATAACACACAGTTAGAAACCCTCCAGTCCACCGATCAGGGTGTGGCCTTTCTCATCACATGCCCTGAGGGCACTATTTACCATGCAGGCGACTTAAACGATTGGAACTGGGCAGAAGAGTCCGAACAGTACAACCGCCAGATGACCGGCAACTACCGCCACGAGATCAATCTACTCGCACAGACCACCATAGATGTTGCCTTCCATCCCTTGGATCCCAGGCAGGAGGGCGACTACGCCAAGGGCCTCCTCTACTTCCTAAAGAAAGTAAACGTAAAAAAGGTCTTCCCCATGCACTACTGGGGAAAACCCGAGATCATTGGGCAGTTTATAAAGGAACATTCGGAGTACAGAGATATTATCCTTCCTACGGAAGACTACCTCCCCAGGGAATCATCCTGAGATGTCTTTGGAAGATTCCTTGCAGCCTCCTCCACATAGAGCGCTGCATTCCGCAGATTCTTTGCTATCTCCTCCTCTGAGACTGTGCGCATCACCCGTGCCGGACTGCCCAGCACCAGCGAATTATCTGGCACCACCGTATGCTCCGTCACCAGCGCGCCTGCGCCCACGATACAATTCTTTCCGATCACACAACCGTTCAATAAGATCGCGCCCATTCCCACCAGCGTGTTATCTCCCACCGTACAGCCGTGCACGATCGCAGAGTGTCCCACAGTCACATTCTCGCCAATCTTCACCGGATAACCCTCTGCAGTATGCACTACACAGTTATCTTGAATGTTGGTATTTCGTCCAATTGAGATGAACCCGCTATCTCCCCTGACCGTAGTATGATACCAGATCCCGACATTCTCCTTCAATGTCACATCACCCAAAACCACCGCTCCCGGTGCAATAAATACAGACTCTGTTACCTTCATAACACTCCTTAATTAAATGATCGATCATCATCTATTTTATTCCAGTATTCTTCTCCTTCCTCTGATACGCTGCTAATTCCAAATAGTATCTGAAGAAAATCCTGTTTTTCATTTAGTATACGGATGACTCTTACTGTATCACCTTCTATACGGTAAAAAATATAATTCGGCCTCACAACCAAGTAACGATAATCTGTGGGGTTATTAATCAAATCCTCTAAGCTTGGACCTTCATCCGGAAAAATTTCCAAATATCTGGCAGCTGAAGTAATTTCTTTGACACCAATCTTAGCTTTATCTCCTCCAAACTGCCTTGTAACATAGTTTTTTATTCCCTGCAAATCTTCCAGCGCTTTGGGTGTGTATATCAGTTTTGGCATATTATTACAACCCCATAGCAGCCTCTACTTCATCTGCTGTTATCCAGCCATTCTTTCTTGCGGACTGCTCCCCTTCTTGCAGTTTTGCCAAAAGCCTGATAGATGCCTTTAACCTATCCAATTCATCAATATCTACAATAGCATATGCGCCTTTTCCATTTCGAGTTAAATATACTGGTTGATTATTCCCTACCTCTTTTAATACTTCTGTATAATTTCTTAAATCTGATATTGGTTTAATATTTGGCATATTCATCATCTCCTCACTTCTATTATATGTAATTTACAAATAGATATCAAGCAAATTTACACGCTAATTTACAGCAATGTATTTACCCTTCACAAAGAGTCTCTACTCCGCCAGCTTCCCAATCTTCGGCCAGATCTTCCGGATAACGGCATACAACACCCCTCCCAGGCATCCGCCCAGAAAGTTCAAGATCAGATCATCCACATCCACCGACCGTAGGATAAACAACTGTACCGACTCAATAAAAACCGGCAATAGCGCCGAGAACAGCATGATCCGCCATGCCTTCCGGTTCTTTTTCCAGAGCAGCGCAAGACCAAAGCCCCACGGCACAAACATCACAATGTTTCCTACAATGTTTACCATAAACATATCCACATCGCGTCCAAAATATCTCCGTATGGTGCGGAAAGGCACCAGATTGATCCCTTCTCCCGTCCGAAGGCGCCTCGTCGCTATTTGAAGCATCCTCTGTGGATTCCAGTAAGCGCCCTGAAACGTCAACACTAAAAGCGCCGCCATAAACACCACGAACAGCCCCAGCGCCACCTCTCTGGCAACAGAAAAACGCCGCCCCCCCACAGGTCTCCACGGGCGGCGTTTCAGCAGATACAACAGATAAACGGGAACCGCGACCAATATGATCCTAAAAAACTCAAAAATGTAACTTACCATAAAATCATTCTTTCCAATGTAACCTATGAAGCGCACCCTCCGACTGTAAACTGGCAAACCCATTCTGCCGAAGCGCCTCGTACAGCACGATCGCCACGGCATTAGACAGATTCAAGGAGCGGATGGCGGACAGCATAGGAATACGAATGCAAGTCTTTTCATAGTCCACCAAGATCTCCTCCGGAATACCCGCACTCTCCCTGCCAAACATAATAAAATCATCCGGCCCGAAAGATGCCTCCGTGTAGGAACGCTTCGCTTTTGTAGTTGCCATCCAGATTTTGGCCCCGGGGTGCCGCTTTTTAAACTCTTCAAAGTTCATATAGCGTGTTACATCCAATTGGTCCCAATAATCCATTCCGGCCCGCTTCAACTCCTTCTCATTGATGCGAAAGCCCAGAGGCTCGATCAGATGCAGACTGCTGCCCGTGGCTACACAGGTTCGTCCAATATTTCCCGTGTTCGCCGGAATCTCCGGCTGATGCAAAATAATATTCATACGATCACTTCTTCTGTTCTTCTCGCAGTTTCTTCACAAACCGCGCCATCCTATCCATAGCCACTCTCAGCTTCTCCAGAGAGTACGCATAAGAGATGCGCAGATATCCTTCCCCACTGTCGCCAAAAGCGGTTCCGGGCACGGCGGCCACCTTCTCCTCCTCCAGGAATCGGCCGGCAAACTCCTCACTGGTCATGCCAAACTCCTTAATGCAGGGGAACACGTAGAAAGCTCCGTAGGGCTCAAAGCACTCCAACCCCATCTCTTTAAAGGCATTCAGCAAAAACCTCCTTCGCTGGTTGTAGGACATGCGCATCTGGGCAATATCCTCGTCACCGTTTTTCAGGGCATCCACCGCAGCGTACTGGCTGGTAGTGGGAGCACACATAATACAGAACTGATGAATCTTGGTCATCTGCTCAATGATCGCTTTAGGGCCGCAGGCAAATCCCAGGCGCCATCCGGTCATAGCATAAGCCTTGGAAAATCCATTGATCAGGATCGTCCTCTCCCACATACCGGGAATACTTGCGATGGACACATGCTTTTCCTTGTAGGTCAGTTCAGCATAAATCTCATCCGAGAGGACAAACAGATCATGCTTGGCAACCACTTCCGCGATCTCCTCCAGATCCTTCTGCTCCATAATGGCCCCGGTGGGGTTGTTGGGGAAGGGAAGTATCAGCACCTTCGTCTTCTCCGTGATGGCATCCTCCAACTCCTGTGCAGTCAGGCGAAACTCGTTCTCTCCCTTTAAATTGATGATCACAGGAGTAGCCCCGGCCAAAATTGCACAGGGCTCGTAGGACACATAGCTGGGCTGGGGGATCAAAACCTCGTCGCCGGGATTGACCAGAGCGCGCAGACCGATATCGATCGCCTCCGAACCACCCACGGTCACCAGCACCTCATGAATCGGATCGTACTCCAATCCCTGTTTTCTCTTTAAATATCTGCAGATCTCCTGCCGAAGTTCCTTCAATCCCGAATTGGAGGTGTAAAAGGTTCTTCCTTTCTCCAGGGAATAAATACCTTCGTCGCGAATATGCCAAGGGGTATCAAAGTCCGGCTCGCCCACACCCAGAGAGATCACGTCAGGATCGTTCATCTCGCTCACAAGGTCGAAAAACTTGCGGATACCGGAGGGTTTTAATTCTACTACTTTCTCTGCTAACGGATTTCTCACGGTGTAATCATCTCTCTTTCATCTTCGATTTTCAGGTTAAAGATCGTCCCATGATCTTTGTATTTCTTCAAAATAAAGTGGGTGGCGGTACTCAACACACTTTCCATGGTGGAAAGCTTGTCGGAGACAAAATTGGATACCTCGCGGAGGGTCTTTCCCTCCAGAATGACCATCAGATCGTAACCGCCGGAGATCAAATACACACTGCGCACCTCAGGGTACTTGTAAATGCGCTCTGCGATGGTGTCAAATCCCAGTCCTCTCTGGGGTGTCAC
Source organism: Acetatifactor sp. (assembly GCA_022511465.1). GTDB lineage: Bacteria > Bacillota > Clostridia > Lachnospirales > Lachnospiraceae > Acetatifactor. Next base: position 26,216 of record JAFLRM010000035.1, read on the forward strand.
ACGCACCTCGATCAGCGCCGTCACCTTGTCAATGGAGGTTTTCTCCCAGTTGATCATGGTATGGTAACCACAGATGATCCCCTCGGCCTCCAGCGCGGCCAGCTCGTTCACCACGTCAATTTCCTCCACTCCTAAGATCACAGACAATTCCTTTAGATCGATACGACTGTTTCTCTCAATGATCGCTAATAATTCTTCTCTCATATTTTTCCTCCATTCCACGCCGCCCTTTTGCGGCTGCAATTCTTTTTACAAGCCCATTTTATAGATCTCATCCATTCCGGGGCGATCCATGTACCGAATCTCATCCTCATTGCGGATAATACGGTCATTACTATCTGTGGTGCGCCCGATGATCGCCGCCGGAATCTGCTCCGCTTCCAGAGCTTCCGCCAACGCAGCTCCATCTTCCGAGGTCATCACAAGACAACCTCCCGACAAAAGCTCATAAGGGTTTACCCCGCAGCACTCGCACACTTCCACGGTCTCCTGTCTGAGGGGAATCTTTTTCAAATCTACGGTCAGTCCAACGCCTGCGCCCTCCGCAAGCTCCCACAGTGCGGCGAAAATGCCACCCTCCGAAGCGTCATGCATAGCGCACACATTGGACTTCATGGCCAGTGCCGCCTCCGGTAAAACGGATAGATACCGGTCAAAGTCCGCTGCTTCCTCCGCCAGATACGCAGGGTATCGGTCAAGCAGCTTCTCCCGATATCTTTTCGCCAGTATTGCAGTCCCCTCCAGACCAATCCATTTGCTCAGCACAATATCCTGACCGGCCTTGGCGTGCTTAGCGGTCCGATAGGTATTTCTATTTGCTTTACCGTACCCCGTGACCACTGCCCAGGGAACAGTCACCGCCTTGGTAACTCTACTCTGTCCACCCACAATCTGCATGGATAATTCCTCACAGGCGCTCTCTGCCTCCTGCATCAATCCTTTGATCAAGTCCGGCTCCGCACCTTCCGGTAAAAGCAATGTGATCGTCGCTGCCGCCGGTGTTGCGCCGCTGACGGCCAAATTGTTGGCACACTTTCGCAGAAGGTGAGCCATGGTAACTCGGGGCTCTCCCACTAAAATATCGCTTTTGCTAAGACTATCCTGCCTTATGGCAACCGCAGCCTCCCTCACGCAGGAAGCCATCACATCGGTATAGGAAAGCGCAAAAATGGCGCAGTCTTCCCCTATACCTGCGCCATTTAAAACTTCCAGATTACCGCCCTCAGAGCGGTAATCTTGTTTTCTTGTATGTATCTGATGTAATACGGAATGTTTCAACACATTTTCCGGTATTTTACCGATGTTCATTGTAATTATTATTCCTCATCGTTTGATTCCACAGGCGGCGCCGTGAGCATTGCAACCACAGCCTTCACATGGTCTATACTTCCGGTTCCGATAGCCGCCATGACCTGCTCATACGCCGCCGGATCACCGGTGGCTGTACCTACCGTTGCGCTCCGTGGTACCATCTTGTAACTGCTGCTGTTAACCTCCGTGCGGCTGACTTCCTTACCGTTCTCCGTCACAATCTTCCAGAGCTTTGCCTTGTAACCAATGTGTGCACTCTCCGTCACAACATAGCCGATGGGATGTGATCCGTCTGCGTAGATCGTATCGGAAGGAGGCTTGATGACCTCCAGAACCTCGCTCTCATAGCGAACAGAGCGACCGGAATCCCTGGTCTCCTTGCCGTAAATAACAAAAGTGATCTGTTTGCTGCCGTTGGTATAACCCTCTATATAAATTGGATGACCCGTATTGTTCACAAACCGGAAATCTTTGCCGGAACTCTCCGCGATCGCCGCATCCGCGGATGGCTCCACGTAGGTGACGATCATAGAGTGGTTGTGACGCTCCGTCACTTCCAACTCCGCCAAGAGAACCGCGTTGTACAGGGTTGTTGACACCTGGCAAATACCTCCGCCCAGACTGTCTACCACTTTTCCGTTCAAATAAGAACCAGCCATATAATAGCCGTTCGCCACCGTAAAAGGTGCCACGGCATCATAGGCAGAAAACTCCTCGCCGGGATACAGTGTAGTGCCGTTTATCAGAGCGCAGCCGTTTATCACGTTAGCGCTTCTGTCGGGACCGGACGAGCTGTAGGAAGTAGTAAAGGTACCGAGAACGTCTCTCACCTCCGACAGTTCCTCCGCGCTGCCCTTGGGCTCATCTACCATCACATCCAGCGCAATGCGGCAGGGCCGACCGTCCCACTCCCCCGTCAAATAATCGTATATCCTGTCGATGGAGGTCTCCACATCCAGCATGTAGCCGGTCTGACCCTCCACAACCTGAAACTGTCCGTTTTCTCTCTTCAGGGAGACATTTACTGCCTTCTGGTCGTACTTCGCACACTTCCCTGTCAAAACATCATTGATCGCGTGCACATCAAATTGCAGTTCCACATCCAGAACCTTGTTCTCATGCTCCAAATCTTTCAGCGTAGTATAGCGCTCAATTACATTGCCCTGTGTGCCCAGCTTTATGGCTTCCGTCACCAGCTCCGGGTTTCCCCAGGAAATTCCCAGATCCGATGCCGTAACTGTCACCTCGTTATTGTTGGCGGCAATCAAGGTGATCTCCACCGACTGAAGCTCTTCTATGTAACCCTCCACGGCAGCCTTGGCCTGAATCTCTGTCAAACCGGACAGCTCCACACTCTCCGCGTAGACACCGGCCTTGATCGTTCCAGATTCTTTCGCATGCGCCGTAATACCGAACGCAAGTACCATAGCTGCTAACCACACACCGTACATTGCTTTCTTCCCATATTTTATCATAGCTTTCCTCCAATTTTTCTTAAAAAAGCACATTCATTGAATATTGAATTAGGTCAAAATATATGATAAAGTAGGTATGACCATGGCAAGTATCACAATAATAATGATGACCGCGGAGATACGCTGCTTTGTCTTCTTGTTGTTCATGCGAAACATAGTGGCTCTATCCTCCTGACTCTGAAAGGATATTATATATGAAATTTCCCTTTTTGGCAAGTTTTATTATCTTTATTCTGGTGGTATCCAGAGCGATTCGCCGTGGCCGCCAACAACAAGCAGATATTGAGGCAAATTTCTGGGCAAGAGAGACAAAAGCCAACTCTGTCAGGCGAAAACCTCTGGACAATCTGGACTATATACGCATTCCCTTTGACAGACTGCCCACGCAGCTCATGGCAGAGGATCCTGCCGTAGCGGAAGCGATCCGCCTGCTTCAAGATCTGTCCACACAAAAAATCGTAAACCTGACCGGTTACACCAACACCGACCTAAAGCTGGAGTACGGTACCGCCAATATCACGGTACTCACAGAGTATGACCAGAATTACACTCTGCTGGTGCGAACCCTGCAGCGCTGGGCGGACGCTCTCTGGGATGCCGGCCATGAGAGAGAAGCGGCTTCTATTCTGGAATTTGCCATTGAAACTCACACGGATGTGAGCCGCACCTACTACCGTCTGGCGAAATACTATGCTTCCAGGGGAGAATCGTTCCGCATTGGAGAGTTGATCTCCATCGCTGAGGAGCTTCGATCCGCCAACAAGAAGGCTATCGTCCGTACGTTGAAAGAATCTTATCTATAAACCGGCTGGCCTCACTTCGGTATAATTTCTCCACTTCGGCCCCTATAGTTATGTTATGCTGCTTAAGCAGACGATATAACCTCTCTTTTTGCTGTTCTGTTGCAGGCGTGTCCCTCTTTACCTGAAAAATCAGGGGCGACGGCGCAAAAAGCTTCTCCTCCTCGCTATAGAACTGCTCCCCCAGCTTGTGATACAGTGCGCTTGTAGCCTCCGCATCCGCAAAAGCTCTGTGGGCATGATGAGGTATTTTATAGTAGGCACAAAGGTGATCCAAGCTTCTATGTTCTAAGAATGCCAGATATTTTCTGGCTATTTTTAATGTGTCAATCCCCTGTTTTTCAAAGACAAGCTTCCTGTCCACCGCAGCTTTCTTAAGAAAAGAATAATCAAAAAGGACGCTGTGTCCCAAAAGAGGTAATTCCCCCAGAAACTTCATCAGCTTTGGCAGCACCTCCCCAATGTCGGGTGCCTGCGCCAGATCCTCGTCTCGGATCCCCGTCAGCTCCACCACCCGTTCTTCCAACGTACGCCCCGGATTGACAAAGGTGAGGAATTTGTCCACCACCTGTCCGTCCACCACTTTCAAGGCCCCAATCTCTGTAATCTTATCTCTTTTGGGATTGAGTCCTGTAGTTTCCAGATCAATGCTCACATAAGTGTTTGTCATAGCACTTCCTCTTTTCCGGCATCCGGCATCACCCAAAATTCCACTACTTGTGATGCCGCCTCATACGTCAAAGGATTTCGATGTTGGTAGTCAAACAGCACATATCTCAGTGGCTTTTGTGCATCTCCGTCAGCTTCCTGCGAGACTCCGGCCATCTGCGATACACTGTCTGTCTGCGTTGCCCTGCACGCCGCCAGCGCCTCCCCATCCCATACCGGATAGACAAAGGGCTCCAAATGAGTCATGCGGATGAGCTGCCGTTTATCGTACTCCCCATAGTCCGGCAGCCATTTTTGCTCCTGCTCCTCTCTCCGGTAAAATTCCCGAATCTGCGCTTTCACCGCTTGTTCTGTCACATCCTTTGCAAAGGATGGGCGGCTTTTCATATTTTCCCGCAGATATAGATCATAGGTGAGAAGCTCCTTGTAGATTGGTACAAAAGCACTGTCCCACTTCTCTGCAAACTGCAAAAGCACTTCATACCGGTAAACTCTGGCGGGACTGTTTCGGAAAAACCCCTTCTCTTCATAAAATTCTGCCAGCGCCTCAAACAGAGCGAACGGCCGGTGAAAGGCCTGCTCCAAAAAACGAATTGTGTGCGCATACTGGCCGCTGTTGTAATAGACTTCCACCATCTCCTCAATCCTTTTCAGGCGCAGCACATCCTCGTAGGACAGCCATTTAGTATAAAGCACCTCGTAGGGCGGTCTGTCCAGATAGCAGATCCCGTACTCTGCCGCCTGTTCGCGCATGACAGATCCTTTCAACACCTTTAAAAACCCCAGCTGCAGCTGATCCGGACGCATTCGGTATACCCTGTCAAAAGAGTGCCCAAAGCTCCCATAATCCTCGTAGGGGAGTCCGGCGATCAGGTCCAGATGCTGATGAATATTATGTCTCTCCCGAATCCTTGCCACCGCCCGCTCCAGCTTGTCCACGTCCATAACGCGTCGGATGGCTTGAAGAGTTTGCGGATTTGTGGACTGCACACCAATCTCCAACTGCACCAGCCCCGGGCGAAACTGCTGCAGAAGCTCAATCTCCTCCTCCCGCAAAATATCTGCGGAAATCTCAAAGTGAAAATTGGTGACGCCATTGTCGTTTTCATGCAAATACTTCCAGATTTCTATGGTGTGCTTTGGGTTACAGTTGAAAGTTCTATCCACAAATTTCACCTGTTTGATCCGCATGTCCAAAAAAAATCGCAACTCTCTCTTTATGACATCCATGTCGCGAAACCGCACCGGTTCGTCACCGGAGGAAAGACAATAGCTGCAGCGATAAGGACAGCCCCTGCTGGTTTCGTAATAAAGGATCTTATTGGCAAAGGACCCCCTCTCTACACCCTCCGCCATGTAATCGGGATAGAAAAAGGGAAGTGCAGTCAAGTCAACAGGTGCTCTTGGCGCTGTATAACCGGACAGCAGACAGAGACCGGCAATCTTCTCCAATCCCTGTGCCTGCGGCAATATTTCTCTCTCCCGGGCTGTGTAATACTGCATCAGTTCCCGAAAGGTAACTTCCCCCTCGCCCACCATGATTCCTGTAAGCTGAGGATATTTCTCCAAAATCTTCTCACTGTCGAAAGAAACCTCCGGCCCTCCCAACCACAGTTCGGTATCCGGCAGGAGCTTCGGCAGCTCCGCCAAAAGCTCCTGTACCAGATGAAAGTTCCAGATGTAGCAGGAGAAACCGATGGCGTTCGGTCTTCTGCGATAAATGTCCGCCAGAATTTCCGACCCGTACTGATTGATGGTGTACTCCGCCAGCTCCACGTGCTTTCCGGTCTCCTCCCCCGCAAAAGCCTTCAGACTATAGATTGCGGGATTGGAGTGTATATATTTTGCGTTTACTGCTACAAGTAAAAATTTCATGCTGCTCCTTTGCCTTGCCGACTATCGCTGCGACTGGTAAAACTGCTTGATCAGTCCCTCCGTCAGCTCATCCGCCAGCTCTATCAGGTGCGCGTTGTTCTCATCCGTTGCAGTGACAAACTCCTCATATTGATTGTTCAGATCCGTTGTCATCTGTCGTTTCATCAGATCCAGATGCATGTTGAGCATCTGCGCGAGTTGCTCGTAATTGTAGTCCGCGTTGGCGCTGCTCAGCATTCTGGCGATCCGGTCGGCATTTTGATGCCACTCCTGCTCCACCTGCTCTGCCCGTTCGCTCTCTCCGTCCCGCAATGCCTTCATCAGCTCTCCGGTCAGCTGCACGTGCTCCTGCAGCAAAGTTTTCAGCTGACTCACCATCGCCTGAGAATAAAATTTAGCAAAAACCTCGGCAATCTCATCCGGCGACTCCTTAAGCCTTTCCAATATCGCCTCCATATTGGGCAGGGCATAGTACATGCTGAGCAGATAGAGCGTTCCCCAGAAGCCATGCTGCGCCCAAGCCTCTCTCATATCGTTGTTCAGATCCAGCTCATCCTTCTGCAGAGGATCCTCTATCCGTCCGGAACAAATGCGCAGGCGTGTACCTACCTGAAGATTGTAAGGGTTCACTCCCGGATTGCGCATGATGATATCCGGCACGGTGGTCTGGTAGTGCTGTGCCAGCCGGTAAAAAGTATCTCCGGGCTGTACTACATGAATGACAGTTCTACAAAAATCCATATTCTATTGTCTCTCCAAATGGAATCACAATATCATATGCGGGAAAGGAAGTCCGCCGTTCCTTTCCCGCCCACAATGAAAATATTTTTAAGAGAGACTTTCAATAAACCTTAAAAAACCCCGATGCCCTTCCTCCGTGCGCTTGTACACACCGGCGTCCTCCAAAACCTCCATGAACACCAGACCAATCTCTTTCTCGATGATCCCATCTATGTTGGACTTATCTATCCGGTCATACTTAGGAGAGAACTCCTCCACCCAGCCGGCATGCTTCTCCAGCGCCTCGTCAGCTCGCAGATCGCTTCCGCTTAAGATGGCCTCTTTTAACCGGGCAATTTCATCCTTCAGCCGCGCCGGCAGTACGGCAAGACCCATGACCTCGATCAGGCCGATATTTTCTTTCTTGATATGATGCAGTTTCGCGTGGGGATGGTACACACCCAGCGGATGCTCTTCCGTAGTGATATTGTTGCGCAGCACCAGATCCAACTCAAACTTCCCTCCCCGCTTTCGGGCAATGGGAGTGATCGTATTGTGGGGCTCATTATCCGTGTAGGCGTAAATAAAGGATGCCTCGTCCGTGTACTCGCGCCAGCGATCCAGGATCACATCCGCCAGCGCAATGATGCGTTCTGTGTCTGCACCGCTCAGACGGATAACGGACATCGGCCATTTTACAATACCGGCCGCCACGTCCTCAAAGCCTTTCACCGTGAAATTCTCCTCCACCGGTGCCTTTGCCATGGCAAACTCGTAATGCCCGCCCTGAAAATGATCATGGCTTAAAATGGAACCTCCCACAATGGGCAGATCCGCGTTGGAACCCACAAAATAGTGGGGAAATTGCTTTACAAAGTCAAACAACTTGCAAAAAGTGGCATGTTCAATCTTCATGGGCACATGTTGTGAATTGAACACGATGCAGTGCTCGTTGTAATATACATAGGGGGAGTACTGAAATCCCCAGTCGTTTCCGTTGATGGTCACCGGAATAATGCGGTGGTTCTGTCTGGCCGGATGGTTCACACGACCCGCATAGCCCTCGTTCTCCCGACAGAGAAGACACTTCGGATAGCCGGACTGCTTGGCCAGCTTGGCCGCCGCGATCGCCTTGGGATCTTTCTCCGGCTTGGACAGATTGATGGTAATATCCAGATCGCCGTACTGAGTGGGTGCAACCCATTTCACATCCTTGCGGATACGGTATCTTCGGATGTAATCGGAATCTCTGCTCAGCTTGTAATAATAGTCCGTGGCCGCCTGCGGAGACTCCTTCTCATAAATTTCATAAAATCGGCGGATCACCTCGCTGGGGCGGGGCATCAGCACACTCATGATCTTTGTGTCAAAGAGATCCCGGTAAACAATACCGTCCTCTGCGAGGATTCCTTTCTCGTGTGCGTAGTCCAGCATCCCTTTCAGAACAGTCTCCAATTCCTCCTCGTCCACCGTGACGGTTTCCTCCGGATCTTCCAACTCATCCAGCCCAAAAAGCTCCAACAGGCGGTTAGTGGTATAGATCACATCCTCCTCCGGCACCAATCCAGTCTGCACGCCATAGGCCACTAACTTTTTAATATATGTCTGAATCATAGTAACCCTCCCTTTAAATAAATCTGTTGTTTGTCCGCCCTTTGACCACTCGCTCCGCACTATTACAGCACGCAGGGACCGTCACCGATCTCCACCACATAGAAATCTGCCGCATAGCCGATCTTCTTCTCATAAACCTTACCTACTTGCTCTATAAAGGTGTCAATGGCCTCATCTTTTACAATGCTGACAGTACAGCCGCCAAATCCTGCGCCGGTCATACGGGAACCGATCACACCGTCCACCTTCCATGCTTCCTCCACCAGCGTGTCCAGCTCAATCCCGGTCACCTCATAGTCGTCCCTTAGAGACACATGAGACTCGTTCATCAGCTTGCCAAACTGTTCCACATCGTTGTCACTCAGTGCCTTCACTGCACGGATCGTCCGCCGGTTCTCGTACACGGCATGCTTCGCGCGGCGCATGCGGACCTCACTTTCAATGACACCCTTGACCTTCTCAAAGGTCTCTTCGTCCAATTCTCCCAGGCTCTCGATAGTCACCGCCTGCTTCAGTTCTTCCAGTGCCGTCTCACATTCGCTGCGGCGCTCGTTGTACTTAGAGTCTCCCAATCCGCGCTTTTTATTGCTGCATGCGATGACGATCTTGGAATTCTGCAGCCTGATGGGTGCATACTCATACTCTAGCGTAGCTGTATCAAGGAAGATTGCCTGATCTTTCTTCCCCATAGCAATGGCAAACTGATCCATAATTCCACAGTTTACCTGGTTGAAATTATTTTCCGCATATTGTCCGATCAGCGCCAGATCCTGGTTGCTAACGTCAAACCCAAAGAAATCTTTCAGGATAAAGCCGGTCAATACCTCCACGGACGCGGAAGAGGAAAGTCCGGAGCCGTTGGGAATATTGCCGTTTAGCAGAAGATCCATACCGCAGGGTACCTGCATCCCTTTCTCACCGAAAGCCCAGATCACTCCCTTGGGGTAATTGGTCCATTCGGCTTCCTTTTCGGGCTTCAGATCATCTAAAGAGGACTCGATCACCCCCAGTTTCTCAAAATTCATGGAATAAAAGCGAAGCTTATTGTCCGTCCTTTTGCGTGCCACACCGTAGGTGCCGATAGTCAGCGCACAGGGAAACACATGTCCGCCGTTATAGTCGGTGTGCTCGCCGATCAGGTTCACGCGCCCGGGCGCAAAATAAGCCTTCGCACCCTCATTATCTCCAAATATTTCCGCAAACTTATCAAGAATTTTTTCTTTCACGAAACCATACCTCCTCCATTTTTTACTATTTTATCATAGTGGAAAAAGAATTGCACGAAAAAAGAACCTTCCCCTTCATCAAAATGAACAAAGAGAAAGTTCTTTCCGTTTTCATTTCTGCCTACTTTGCCTTTTTCCTTGCCACTACGACCAGTCTCCCCTCATCCAAGGTATACTCACACGTAGACAGCGTCAAAAGCTGCTCGCCATATTCCGGCGTAATTCCTGTATCGTAAAAAGAGTTTC
>JAFLRM010000036.1:0-2850 GCA_022511465.1 Acetatifactor sp.
TCATGTGACATGTTGGAGAGGAAGAGCGATTTTGCCTGCTCCGCCCGGATCGCAGAGTCCGCTGCCTTTTTCATTTCCTCCAACATGTTTGTCATATTGTTCTTCATAAAATCTATTGACGCAACCATGTTGCCAACTTCACTGTCGTCCTTCTCCAAGTCAAGCTCTGCCTGAAGATTACCATTCGCAAGCGCAGTCATCTGTTCTGAAACCTTGATGATCGGCGTCAGAAGCTCTTTCTCAGAAAATCGGATTGCCTTCACGCTGTTATGCGCCTGTCGAATAAAGGCCGCCACAAAGGCAATCACACATATGATCTCCAGGATCAGAAATCTCGACTTTTTCGTTTTAAGTCTGTCTAGTATTTTGTCGATGGTATCGTCAGTAAGAGCACTTATCCTCTGTGTCGTCTCAGTGTATTCGCTGCCAAAGATAAATTCTACGGCCGCCTGAGTATTGCCTGCAGCCACCGCAGCCATTGCCTCCTTCTCAAGAGGCACAAGCCCGTTTGAAAGTCCTGCTATCTCGTTCAGCTTCGCCCACTCATCCGCCTTTATATCATTATTTTGAAGTATTTCCCAAGCGGTATCTCTGTTTTTATCTACATTGAGTTCCTTCATATACGCATCGTAATACTGCGTATCACCTGTAACCGCGTATGACTGGACAGCTGTGGTAAGGGTTCTGGAACCCACCCTGTACTGCTTAAGAGCCATAGCGCTTTCAAGCTCCTCCTGCGAAATTCTTACATAGCTTATGCTTGCGATCACCAGCAGAACCAGCAAGATCACACCTAAAATAAGCGAAAATCTTGTCTGCTTTATAATCTTCTTAAAACGCGCTGCCTGGCTGTTTTTCCCTAATGCCTGCTGTGTTGCAAGCTCGTTCATTTCTTCCATTCTAATGTCCTTTCCTATAGGTATCATGTTTCTTTCTTATACCTTTCACTCCCTGAAAATGGGCCGTGGAAATACTTTACTTAACCTATTATACATAATAATAGACTGTATCGCAATCTATGGTTTTCATAAAATCTGCTAAACAATTTCAAATAGCTTTGTCCGGTAAAAACTGATCAAAGGGATCCTTTTCACCAAGTCCGAAAAGCATTTTTTCATTGAAATGCCAAATATCCATTTCCCTCAGTATTATATGGACATCGATTTTTGATACACTGAGAATTATATGATGAAAAATCGCATTTGATAGGCCGCATGTCAAGCGTTATACCGTAACGTTTTTTGATATATCCGACTGCCTGCTCCATAGATAAGAAAGCGTCACGCTTGCAGCACCTTGGGCCGCCGGTTTCGGCAAGTCGAGCCAGAGCCGCAGAAGTATACTCCATGTGACTTCCCCAGTCCTCGGTAGAGAGAGGACCGGTATCATCGATGATGGCAAGTGCCGCACCAATCGATGTGACTGCACCACACACTCCCCACAATCCGCAGGCTGCTCCGGGCATTTTTAATCCTTCGTGCATTAGTTTCTGCAAAGCCGCGTGAAGATCAATGTTCCCACCTGCATTGTGAAATGCTGTCAGGATACAAGCGCCATCAAGAATATGATGCTCAGGACCGTGTATCCTTACAAAGTCCTTTTGAGCGATAGTGTGGAAAATTTCATAAGGGTTTGCTTCGCTGCTCTTCATGCACTCTGCAACGATCAGTTCAGATCTTTGTTGAAGGGAATACTCCATAATACTCTCCTCTTTTCATCTTACTTTTTCAATTATAACACTAAATTTCCCCCTGCTCCATAACCACATTGGAGTATGTAAATCTATTGGAACATATTCTGTACCTTTTAATAATTCGCACCATCTTTCTGACAAAATTATCTGAACATCCGATTTCTTTGATAGTTTAATGCCATAGGCAGAGTAAAATACAAATAGTTTTCTTTTGATCCTCTATACAATCCGGGATTTTCATGCTCCGGCATTTTTTCTCCACCGAGCAAGCCTTTCTGGTATTCTTGTGGCTTTATTTAACACAAATATTGTACCATACCACCTGACAGCTTAACAAGAATTTTACTTCATTCCTTTGCGGAAGCCAATCACATCAATTTTTCACAAGTTCTTCAGGATTCATTGATTGCCATATATCAAAAACAACAGGCATAACGGATGAACCTATTACAGTTTGTCCGCTATGCCCAATAATCTTTGCCTCCCGATCACCAAAAATACACCGGACTAATGTAGTTAAAATAATGGTAATCATACCTCCAGCAACAACCATATTAACCGTTTCTTTCAATGTCCGTCGTAAAACATTTTTGTTTTCCTATTCGTTTAGCATTCCTTATTCGGGTTTTAAATCTACATATTATGGATTATATTTCCCCTTACAATACGTACATATTTGTGACCCATTACATGTAGGGCAATCCCCCGTTCCTTTACAGACGGTACATTGTAGCTCTCTTTCGCCTTTGCACTTTGAACATATACCCTTCCCACTACAGGATGAACATTTCGTTGTCCTAATCTTACCAAATGCATAACTCTTCTTTTCACCCAATCCACCACAACTCTTACAATCTCCAGTACCGTAACAGCGTGAACATACTACCACACCATTTCTTAAACACTCTGGACACCATCCCATTCCGTCACACTTACTGCAATCACCATAGTCTTTACAGTATACGCATTTATATTTGGCCGTGTCGTCCTTGGCAGAACCAGTACTACCACTGCTGTTGCTTTTGTTTCCGCTATCTGTACTCTTACTTGTACCTGCGTTTCCGCTATCCGTACTCTTACTTGTGCCTGCATTTCCGGTGCTATTCTGTTGTGTTTCGGTCTTCTTTTCTACCTGACCCGTACCGCTACAGGTTGTA
>JAFLRM010000036.1:2950-35956 GCA_022511465.1 Acetatifactor sp.
ACCTTATTGAAGATGTTCTGCCCGTGCTATACGTCACAGTTTTCTTTCCTGTTCCGTTACATACAGTGCACTTACCATCTCCAGAGCACTTTGTGCATGTTTCCGTAGTTGTATTGCCTGCTTCCACCATGAACTCCGCCGGCATCATAAAAACAATGCACGATACAACCATAATTGTGATCATGAACGATCGTAGTGTCTTCCTAATTCTTTGCATATACATCCTCCTCACTAAAATAAAATATGCGGCAAGATAATTTGTGACAAAAGCAACAACCGTATTGCAGTGTACCCCGACGATAATTGGAATCTCAGCATCTGACATACCGCTCACACTCATCAGGATGATCTTCGCACGTTAGACTTTACAGAATTCTTCCGTTTGCGAATTTATAAGTTTCTCTATTGTTTTGCGTTCTTTGTCACAGAGAAGATTTTATTACTACCCACCAATCATATTTTATATGATTTAATATAATTATTGTATCATATATTTATTATATAAACAAGAAATTTAAGTGCACTGGATACCAAGGTCAGGCAAATGAGCAGACTCAAAACGCTCCGCGTTTTTCATTTGCACAAAAAAGGAAGCCCGGCATCAAAACCGGACTTCCTCATTCTTAGGCTAAAGATATTACACCAGACGAACCGTCTCTCGCGCGATCGCAAGTTCCTCATTGGTGGGAATCACCATAACGGTGGTCTTGCTGTCGGGAGTGGAGATCACAACATCCTCTCCTCTCTTGTGGTTAGCTGCGTCATCGATAGCGATACCCAGATATCCCAGATACTCACATACCCAAGCGCGAACCGAAGCAGCATTCTCACCGATACCGGCTGTGAAGCAGATCACATCCACGCCGTTCATAGCAGCCGCATAAGCGCCGATGTACTTGGCTACACGGTAGCAGTAAGTCTTCAGAGTGCGGGTTGCGTTTGCATTGCCCTTATTGTGCTCTGCCTCCAGATCACGGAAATCGGAGGAGAGATCGTCGGACAGACCCTGTACACCGGACTTCTTGTTCAGGATAGCCATGATCTCGTCAATATTCTTGCCCTCTTTATGAGCAATAAACTCGATGATAGCGGGATCGATGTCACCGGAACGGGTACCCATGATCAAACCCTCCAGAGGAGTGAGACCCATGGAAGTGTCCACGCACTTGCCGTTCTTTACAGCGGAGACACTGGCACCGTTTCCAAGATGGCAAACGATGATCTTCAGATCCTCGTACTTCTTACCCAGATCCTCAGCAGCTTTCTTGGATACAAAAGAGTGGCTGGTTCCGTGGAAACCGTATCTTCTGATCTTGTACTTCTGATAATACTCATAGGGAAGACCGTACATGTATGCTTCCTCAGGCATCGTCTGATGGAAAGCGGTGTCAAACACACCTACCATGGGAGTGTTGGGCATCAGGGCCTTGCAGGCGTTGATACCGATCAAGTTGGCAGGATTGTGAAGAGGCGCAAGGTCGTTGCACTCCTCGATAGCCTTCATCACCTCGTCGGTGATAACGGTGGATGCAGCAAACTTCTCGCCGCCATGTACGATACGATGGCCTACAGCGCCGATCTCGTCCAAACTCTTTACAACACCGGTCTTCTCATTGGTCAGCGCATCCAACACCAGACGAATCGCCTCGGTGTGATCCGGCATAGGTGTCACGGTAACCTCTTTCTCACCACCCTCAGGGGAGTAGGTGATCTGGCTTCCGTCGATACCGATTCTCTCACAGAGACCTTTGGCGATACACTGCTCGGAATCGGAGTTGATTAACTGGAATTTCAAAGAAGAGCTTCCACAGTTGATAACTAAAATGTTCATGGGACTTACTTCCTTTCCTATATATTTTATTTATGTAGCTTTGTCTCGCTGCCTGCGTGTCACTTGCGTATCTTTGCGCTCTGCGCAAAGCCTCATTCGCTGCCTGTGTGTCACTTGCGTATCTTTGCGCTCTGCGCAAAGCCTCATTCGCTACGGCGCTTCGCGCCTACGCTCATGTCGGGCGCTCGCCAAGGCCACATTTTCCCATGCGAGCATGGAAAATGTGTCTTTGTCTCGCTGCTTACGCAAGTTGTGCCTGTACAGCAGTGATAGCTACTACGCCGACGATATCCTGCCAGGAGCAGCCGCGGGACAGGTCGTTCACGGGCTTTGCAATACCCTGAAGCATGGGGCCGTAAGCCTCTGCGCCACCCAGTCTCTGTACCAGCTTGTAGCCGATGTTACCTGCATCCAGATTGGGGAAGATCAGGATGTTCGCCATACCGCCCACAGGGCTTCCGGGAGCCTTGGACTTTGCAACACCGGGAACCAGAGCTGCATCCAACTGAAGCTCGCCGTCCAAAACCAGGTGAGGATACTCCTCCTTAGCGATACGGGTAGCCTCAACCACCTTGTCAACCATGGCATGCTTTGCGCTTCCCTTGGTGGAGTGGCTCAGCATTGCGATAACAGGCTTGGGACCCACCAGAGACTTGAAGCTTCTGGAGGAAGAGTCTGCGATCGCAGCCAACTCCTCTGCGGTAGGATCCTGATTCAGGCCGCAGTCTGCGAACAGGAATGCTCCGTTCTCTCCCAAATCTTTGAACTGGGTGTCCATAACGAAAAATGCGGAAACCAGCTTTACGCCGGGCGCAGTCTTCAAGATCTGCAGCGCAGGTCTCAAGGTGTCTGCAGTGGAGTGACAAGCGCCGGCAACCATACCGTCTGCATCGTTGTTCTTTACCATCACAATACCAAAGGTGAGGCTGTCCTTTAAGAGGATCTCGCGCGCCTGCTCCTCCGTCATACCCTTTGCCTTTCTGGTCTCATACAGAAGATTCACATACTCTCCCAACTTTGGAGTAGTTCTGGGGTCGATGATCGTTGCTCTCTCCAGATCGATCTCCAGCCAGCCGGCACCATCCATAATCTTCTCTTCGTCGCCGATCAAAATAATTTTTGCGATGTTTTCTTCCATCAGCTTTGCCGCTGCGAGCAGCGTTCTCTTGTCCGTTGTCTCGGGCAGTACGATTGTTTTCTTGTCGAGCTTCGCTCTCTCCTTAATCAGATCAATGTAGGACATACCTGTTCTCCTTTCCGGCGGTTTGACCGCTTTCCCATTTTTTGTCCGGTTTGCGCGCTCTTTGCGCACGTTGCGACGCACTTTCCGGCACATCGTTTGTCGTTTTGTACTTAACAAACTGAGATATATATATTATACTAAATACGAAAGGAAGAAACAAGGCAAAATATTCCTTTTGATATACATTTTTTACAATTAATCCATGGGGAAAGGAACTCTGTTTATGAAAGTTAACGGAATTATCGCGGAGTACAATCCGTTTCACAACGGTCATCAACATCATTTGGAATTTGCCAAAGAGAGAAATCATTCCGACTATACGATCATCGCCATGAGCGGCAACTTTGTGCAGAGAGGTGCACCTGCTCTGCTTGACAAATACAGCCGCGCGCAGATGGCACTCTCCTGTGGGGCCGATCTTGTGCTGGAACTGCCCACTTGCTACTCGGCTTCCAGCGCGGAATACTTTGCCACCGGCGCGGTAACGCTTTTGGACAAACTGGGTGTCGTGACACATTTATGTTTTGGCAGCGAGTGTGGAGACAATCATGTGATCAGACAGATTGCGGAGATTCTTTTGGAGGAACCGGAAGAATACAAGAAGGCTCTCCAGAGTTTTCTAAAGCAGGGACAGACCTACCCCAGTGCCCGCACTTGGGCGCTCCTACAGTATGACCCGTCCCTCAGCGCCTACAAGGACATCCTCTCCATGCCCAATAATATTTTGGGCATCGAATATGTGAAAGCTCTGATGCGCCGAAACAGTCAGATCATCCCGGACACTTCATTGCGGGTGGGTTCCGATTATCACGACAAACGCCTGGGCACCAACCAGAGCTCCGCTCTGGCCATCCGTCAGGCTATTTTCTTCAGACAGGACTTTGAGTTTTTAGAGAGTCAGATGCCCGGAAATGCCTACCATATCATGGCAGAGTCCTTGAAACAGGCCGGATACATACACAGTGACGACTTTTCCCACATCCTGCTCTATAAGCTTTTGAGGGAGCGGGCGGAGGGCTATACCCAGTATCTGGACGTGTCCGATGAGCTCTCTGACCGGATCCGCAACAATTTGTATCACTTTGGCTGCTTTAAAAATTTCTGCGACCTCTTAAAGAGCAAGGACATGACTTACACGCGCGTCAGCCGCTGCCTGCTCCATATTTTGTTGGATATAAAGAAGGAGACCTTAGAACATTACAAGACTTTAGATCACATCCCCTACGCCAGGGTGCTGGGTTTTAGAAAGAGCGCGACACCGCTTCTGTCCGCCATCAAGGAGCACTCCTCCATCCCGCTTGTGACCAAGCTGGCCGATGCAGACAAGCAGCTTTCGCCCTCCGCTCTGACCATGCTCAAGGATGAGATCCGTATGAGCGATATCTACGCCAGCGTGGCTGCCATCAAGACCCAGCAGACCATGAGGAATGAGTACAGCACACCGATCGTGATCGTGGAGTGATACATTACATTAATTCTTAAAGCTATGGATCGGCGCCGGGATCCGACCGCCGCGGTTTACAAAGTTGTCACAGGAGAACGGATTCACCGGCATGATGGGTGCGTAGCCCAAAAGTCCGCCGAATTCCACGGTCTCTCCCACGCCTTTTCCGATCACGGGGATGATGCGCACTGCAGTGGTCTTCTGGTTCACCATACCGATGGCCATCTCGTCCGCAATAATACCGGAGATGGTCGTTGCTTTGGTGTCACCGGGAATGGCGATCATATCCAGTCCCACGGAACACACACAAGTCATTGCCTCCAGCTTCTCTAAGGTGAGCGCTCCCGCCGTCACCGCGTCGATCATGCCCTGATCCTCGCTGACAGGTATGAACGCACCGCTTAGGCCGCCCACATAGGAGGATGCCATGACACCGCCCTTTTTCACCTGATCGTTCAAGAGTGCCAGCGCCGCCGTGGTGCCGGGTGCACCCGCATATTCCAGACCGATCTCACAGAGAATGTCCGCTACGCTGTCGCCGATGGCGGGGGTGGGAGCCAGAGACAGATCCACAATGCCAAAGGGCACTCCCAACATCTTGGAAGCCTCCTGCGCCACCAGCTGACCCACACGGGTCACCTTGAACGCCGTCTTTTTAATCGTCTCGCACAGAACCTCGAAATTTTCGCCTCGCACCTGTTCCAGTGCCGTCTTCACCACACCGGGGCCGCTGACGCCCACGTTGATGATCTTGTCCGCCTCAGTGACACCGTGGAAAGCGCCCGCCATAAAAGGATTGTCATCCGGCGCGTTGCAGAACACTACCAGTTTGGCGCAGCCCAAGGAGTCATCCTCCTTAGTGTACTCTGCGGTCTGCACTATCATTTCACCCATAAGCTTCACTGCGTCCATGTTGATGCCGGTCTTGGTGGAGCCCAAATTAACGGAACTGCACACTCTCTCAGTGGTGGACAATGCCATCGGTATCGAGCGGATCAAGAGTTCATCTGCAGGGGTCATTCCCTTGCTCACCAGCGCGGAGTAACCGCCGATAAAGTTGACACCCACCTCATGTGCCACCTTATCCAGAGTCTTTGCAATGCCGGCGAAATCCTCCACGCTCTTGCAGGCTGCGCCGCCCACCAAAGCAATGGGGGTCACAGAGATCCGCTTATTCACAATTGGGATGCCAAACTCCCTGGATATCTCCTCGCCGGTGCTCACCAAGTCCTTGGCCGCCTCATATATCTTCGCATAAATCTTATTGTTCAAACGCCGCAGGTCGGAGTCGATGCAGTCCAACAGACTGATTCCCAGCGTGATGGTTCGCACATCCAGATTCTCCTCCTCGATCATCTTGTTCGTCTCAGTCACTTCGTATAAATTAATCATGATATATATCCTTCTAATAGTTAGTCTTTTTACAAAAGTGTTCCTACGATAAACTGGAATTTGTCAATTTTTTGATAAAGGCAAAACTACTTTTCCAGAGAGCAGTAAATATGCCATAATTATCCCAAACACTATCAAGACAATACCAATTATTTTAACACCAATGCCCACCGTGCTGTTCGTTGTTATTTGATTAGCAAAAGCAAAAAGGCATATACCGACAATTATAGCGAAAATTGCTAATAAAATATACATTCGTTTATTCCTCCCAAACTCCGATTTATCTTACTAACAACACAAATGTAAAAAGAGACTATATTTATTACAGTAAATCTTCATCTCCTGAAAGAATCGCGATGCGATTCTTTCGAAAGTGACATAGTTTTTCTTAGGCAATGTACTTTATTGCCTTAGAAAAACTTCACTTTCTTATATTCGATGCATCTTGTCAAAAATCTCTTCCTTCTGGCACTTGATGACCACGCCGATCTCCTCTCCCAGGCTGGCCAGCTCGTCCGCCATATCACCGAAAGCCTTTGTCGCTTTGTTGGTGTCCACTATCATCATCATATTAAAGTAATCCTGCACGATGGTCTGGGAAATATCCAGAATGTTGATCCCATTCTCCGCAAGATAAGTACACACCTTTGCAATGATCCCTACCGTGTCTTTTCCCACCACCGTGATAATTGTCTTTTTCATAATTCTCCTCCGCCTTTCCGTCTCACGCAATGTTGATCACTGACGAAACTTCACTTCTCTTTGCCACCATCAGCCTAAAATCTTCCGCTTTGTAAGGATTATCTCCCATACTGATCTCCATCCGGACGGTCTCATAAGCAAGCTCCGGCAGATTGTTCTCCTTGCTGAGATGACCCAGGATAATGGTCTGCAGCTTATCGTGCAAAATCCTGCTCAAAAGCTTTCCAGAATTCTCATTAGACAGATGTCCTCTGTCTCCAAGAATACGCTGCTTTAAATAATAGGGATATGGTCCCACCTGAAGCATATTCACATCGTGGTTAGCCTCAATAAAAAGAGCATCCATGCCCCGCAGACTCTCCACCGTATAATCGTTATACACCCCAAGATCCGTGCAGATACCTACCCGGCTGGCACCGTAGGCGATCCGGTAAGCCACCGGCTGAGCTGCATCGTGGGATATGCGCATGGGGTTTACGGTCAGATCTTTTAGAATAAATTTCTCATCCTCCCTGACCTCATGGAATAGAGAATCGTCCACCTTTCCCAGACTCTTGCTCTTTCGCATAGCCTCTATAGTTCCTTGGGTGGCATAGATGGGCACCTGATATTTTCGCACCAAAATCCCCAGTCCGCTGATGTGATCCGCATGCTCATGGGTGATCAGAATGCCGTCCAGGTCACTTCCTGTGATACCCAAACTGTTCAGACCGCTCTCCGCTTTCTTGCCGCTGATCCCCACATCCACCAAAAGGTGGGTGGCCTCTGAACCCACATAAATACAGTTGCCGCTGCTTCCGCTGGCAATGCTACAAAGTCTCATAGTATAAAACTCACTTCCAATAAATATCGATCACGTCGCCGGCATGGAGTTCTTCCATGTATTCCGCCGGACGTCCGTTCAAATTCGTCACAATTCCCCTGCCCGCAGACGCCGACAGGTCAAAGTTGATGTAGTCAAACACATCCACATACACATAAGTAACCTTGCCTTTCAATGTGATAGGCTCATTGTTCACAGTCACATTCAGGGGACCTATAGTTCTGGGAGCCTCCTGCACTTTCTGGGGCGCTTTCTGAGGCTTCTCTGCATCGGAAGAAGCGTCGGCAGCAGCGCCGCCCTCTGCACTCTGTGTTTCCGCACTTTGCTCACCCTCAGCACTTACCCCTTCTGCATTTGCGGTCGCAGTCTCTGCCCCTTCCTGGGAAGCTCCTTCAGCGGAAGTTCCCTCGGCAGAGGATTCCGCTTGTGCCCCTGCGGGTTCTCCCTCAGCGGAGGTTCCTTCAGCAGAGGATTCCGCTTGTGTCCCTTCGGAATCCGTCTCCTGAGCTCCCTCAGAATTCTCATCCGCACTTTCCTCCGGCTCGGGCTTTCTCTTAAACACATCACCCTCCTCCGCATCAGGCAGGTCCGCATAGCTGATTCCGCCCCCGTCCATGTTAAAGCTCACCGTAAAGTTCTCGTATACTCTGGTGTCTCCCTTGGCGGGAGTGTCGTTGACCTGAATATTGCTTCCGAGAATCACATCCAGAATAGTAGCAATCTCCTGAACCGTGTAGTAATTGCGCACAAGGATGTTGTCGCCATCCGCAATCTGATAAAATTCGTTCTCAATCTTCCCGTTTACCTCTGCGGTCTTGGGCAGATCGATCTTGGTGCCGTTCACATAGATATGGAGCTGGTCTGACAGTTCAGTGAGCTCACCAAGCTCCTGCTCCGCCGGCTCGCCTGCGGTGGAAGGGGTCACCTCGATCCGGTCTCCGCTGTGGATCTGGGCGTACATATCCGAGATATCACCATTTACCTTGATCACGGCCGCCTCGCCCTGTGTTCCTCGTACCATCTTTGCTCGTCCATTGACTGTATAAGTCAACGGTTTTCCCCTCTTAGGGAAGAGGTCCTCATTGGGGAATGCCAGTTGCATAGCCGCATCCGCCACGGAAATTCTGCCGTTGTCATAGAGTTTCAGACGCTGCTCGTTGAACTCCACAAAGATAAAGTTGTTGCTCTGCTCATAGTAGCTCAAACAAATACCGATGGGCGTCACCATCAGAGAATCTCTGCGGGCGTTCTCCGTCTCAAAGACAATGTCCTGCATAACCTCCTGTCCGCGGATGGCCACACGCTCCTTTAATATTCCCAGCTCCGCCGCAAGCGTCTCCGTGTAAGTGGGCACAGTTCCGCCGCCTCCCACCACAAACACGGCGCTGACAGGCTTGTCCCCATTAAGCTCCTTGATGCAGTCCGCCACCAAATGAGTCATCTGCTCCACGGCGGGCTTTATGACTTCCAGTACCTCCCTGCCGGTGATAGACTGGGTGAGTCCCATGATATCCTGATATTCGATAGGCTCCGGGCTGTTGATATTTCGCTTGATCCGCTCTGCCGTCTCAAAGTCAACCAGACAGTGCTGCACGATGATCTCTGTCAGGCTGTCTCCTGCCACAGGGATCATGCCGTAAGCCGTGATAGTGCCCTCACTGGTGATGGAAATATCACTGGTTCCCGCTCCCACGTCCACCAGAGCCATGTTCAACAAGCGGAATTTCTCGGGAATCGCCACATGTATGGCCGCGATGGGCTCCAGCGTGAGATTCGCCACATGTAAACCGGCCTGTTCCACAGACTTGTACAGTCCGTCTACCACATCGTCCGGAAGGAAAGTAGCGATCAGATCCACACCGATCACCTTGGCCTTGTGCCCCTCCAGATTTACCATCTGGTAACCATTCAGATAATAACGCATGGGGGTATAACCCACACAATAAAATTTCATTTCCATGTCGTTGCTCTTCTGGAACTCCACATAAGCTTGCTCCACGCCCTCGGTTGACAGCGCATAGATATCTTCATCCGTCACTTCACGCTCCGCCTCAAAGGTCTCCTCCACATGGGTAGTCACCGTGCGCAACACGCGGCCTGCCGCCGCAATGCACACTTCCGTCAAGGTTCGGTTCAGATCATCCTCCAACTGCCTTTTCACCTGCGCAATAGTGTCTCCCACCTTGCTGATATCATGGATCTGTCCGTCCAGCATGGATCTCGTCTCATGCTCCTTGGAGCGCTGTGCCAGCACATGGAATCTGTCGCCGTTTATATAGCCGACGGTTCCCACAATACTTCTCGTTCCAATATCCAGACCGAATACTAATTGTCCCTGTCCTTCTCTCACTCCTGCCATGTAAAAGCCTCCAGTTTTTTATCGATTTGTCTGTAGCTGTCCTCTAAAGAACCGCTGTTGTCTATAATAAAATCACACGCCTCCCGGAAAGCCTCCTCCGAGAGCTGTCTCTTCATAATGTGCTCGATCCTTTCCCGATGATATCCCCTGGATCCCCGAAGCCTGTCCACACGGACATCCCTGTCCGCATGTATGTACCACATCTCGTCCACCAGTTCTTTGTAGCCGGCCTCCACAAGAAGCGCCGCTTCCACAAAGAAAAGTTCCAGCGCAGGATCTTCTTTCGCCCTCGCAAGGCGCTCTAAGAGATACTCCCGCACCGCCGGGTGAACAATGTCGTTGACCTGCGCAAGAATCTCCTGATCCTGAAAGATCCGCTCTGCCATGATCCCTTTGTCAATCTGTCCGTCCTCCCCCACGATACCCTGCCCCAGAAGCATTTTCAACGCTTCGAAGCATTTGCCCCCGGGTTCTTGAAGCTGATGAGCCACCTCGTCCGCCAGATATATCTCACAGCGGTAGTGCCGTTTAATATATTGTAAAAGTTCACTTTTTCCGGCCCCAATGCCGCCTGTGATACCGATAAAACGCAATTTATTCACCGTCTATCGTCTCCCTACTTTGCCTCATACCAGTTGTCTCCCACATGGAGATCCACCTCCAGCGTCACCGCAAGCTCTGCGGCAGCCTTCATGTTTTCCTCCAGTATCCGGCGCACCTGTGCCTCCTCGCTCTTCACGGTCTCAATGACCAGCTCGTCATGCACCTGCAGGATCAGCTTAGACTGAAGCTCCTCCTCCCTAAGCGCTCTCCAAACCCGCACCATGGCGATCTTGATGATATCCGCCGCAGTCCCCTGAATAGGAGAATTCATAGCCACGCGCTCCCCAAAGGATCGCTGCATGAAGTTGGAGGAGGAAAGCTCCGGTATGGGGCGTCTCCTGCCAAACATGGTTGTCGCATAGCCCTTCTCCTTGGCGTCTGACACAAGTCTGTCCAAAAAAGCTTTCACCTTGGGATAGGTGGCAAAATACTGTTCAATATACTCGGATGCCTCCTTTCGGCTGATGCTCAGATCCTGGCTCAGCCCAAAGGAACTGATGCCGTAGACAATACCAAAGTTTACCGCCTTGGCGTTTCGTCGCTGTAAGTCTGTCACCTCCTCAAAGGGAGTGTGGAATACCTTGGCCGCTGTGATCCTGTGTATATCCTGATCCATGTGGTAGGCCTCGATCAACTGCTCGTCCTCGGACATATGCGCCAGCACGCGCAGCTCAATCTGAGAGTAGTCCGCATCCATGAACTCACAGCCCTCTCTAGGCACAAACACCTTGCGTATCCTGCGCCCCAGTTCCATACGCATGGGGATATTCTGTAAATTCGGCTCCGTGGAGCTGATGCGTCCGGTGGCCGTGATGGTCTGATGAAAGTTCGTGTGAATACGCTCGTCTTCGCCGATAAAGACCGCCAGCCCATCCGCGTAGGTGGACTTTAGCTTGGTAAGTCCCCTGTATTCCAAAATATCCTTCACAATGGGGTACTCTTCCGCCAGCTTTTCAAGCACATCTGCCGCGGTGGAATAGCCCGTCTTGGTCTTCTTGCCGCCGGGAATGTGCATAGTCTCAAAGAGAACCTCTCCCAGCTGCTTGGGGGAATTGATGTTAAAGGAAACACCCGCCTGCTCGTGGATGGAGTGCTCCAACTCCTCAATGCGGGCGATCAGCGCATCCCCGTAAGCTTTAAGCTCCTCTCTGCGCACCTTGACGCCCTCCCGCTCCATGTCGTAGAGCACCAGAGTAAGCGGCATCTCGATCTCCTGCATCAGGCGATCCATTCCGGTGTCTGCAAGCTTCTTTCGCAGCACCTTGACCGACTGCTTTGCCACATAAGCGCCGTTGCAAAAATAGGTCAGACACTTCTCCGGCTCTTTCTGCAGCGCATCCCCAAGTCGCAGCTTGCCAAAAATCTCTGCCCGCCCCGGTATCATTTGTCCCAGGTGCTCGGAGGCAATAGCCTCCAGATCGTAGTCATTTTTCAGCGGATTTAACAGATAGGCCGCAATGAGTACATCGAAATATTGTTCTGTGTCTTCCTTAGGAAGCCACGCATACTGCGGTTTGATGTCAAAGGTGACAAGCCTTGTCCGCTTGGAAAGCTCCTGCACCGCAGGGATAAGCTCGCTTTCCTCCTGCACCTCCACAAAGAGCGCCTGTATCTCTCCGTCAAGCTCGGCACAGGCTGCCGCACCATACAAAATACCCTTTTCCTGGGCGAGCAAAATTCCCACTTCCTCCGTCTGTCCGGCCTTTTGGAGAAATGACGAGAACTCCTCCACACTCTTCGCTCTTGCACAACAAACCTCGGAGGTAGACTCCTCCTTCATCTCCTCACCTGAGAAACGGTTCAGAAAATTTTTAAATTCCAATTTCTTAAAGAGTGCGTAAGCCTCCGGCGTATAGTACCCTGCCGCCCCGGCCGCCTCATAATCCAGTGTGATGTCACAGTCCGTCTTGATGGTGGCAAGCACCTTGCTCAAGTCAGCCAGTGCTCTGTTCTCCATCAAAGATTCTTTGATGCTCTTCTTGGAAATCTCCTCCACATGATCGTAGATCCCCTCCAGAGAACCATACTCCACCATCAGCGTCGTAGCGGTCTTCTCACCCACCTTCGGCACGCCGGGGATATTGTCCGAAGTGTCGCCCATCAGGGCTTTCAGATCAATAAACTGCTCGGGTGTCACCTGATAGACCCTTTTCACATCCGCAGCATAGTAATCTTCAATCTCCGTCCGTCCGCCCTTGGTCTTGGGGATGCGAATCTTGATGTGGTCGGTAGCGATCTGCAGAAGATCCCTGTCGCCAGACACCAGCGACACCTCCATCCCTTGCGCCTCCGCTTTTCTGGCCAGGGTTCCCAGGATATCGTCCGCTTCCAGGCCCGCCTGTTCCATAATGACCACGTTCATGGCCCGAAGCACTTCCTTCATGACAGGCACCTGCTCTTTCAGCTCCTCCGGCATAGGATTTCGGTTACCCTTGTAGGCATCGTAAATCTCGTGCCTGAAAGTGGGGGCATGCACGTCAAAAGCTACAGCCAGATAATCCGGCTGCTCCTCCTCCAAAAGCTTAAACAGTATATTCAAAAAACCATAGATGGCATTGGTGTGGAGCCCCTGTGCATTGCTCAGATCCGGCACACCATAAAAGGCTCTGTTTAAAATACTATGTCCATCTATCAAAACCAATTTCCCACTCATGAGACAACCAAACCTTTCTCTTTCTTCTGCCTACAGCAAGATCCAGACTGCCGCTCCGATCACCGCCAAGGCAACCAAAATCTCCAGGCAAAAACCGACGCGCAGAAAAACCTTGTGAAAACGCACCTTCCGCTTAGCCTCAAAAAGTCTATGGTCAAGCTCACCCTGCAGATCGAAAGCGTCGCCTTCTTCCAGGCGCTGCATGGCTTCTGACACCAGAAATTGTATCACCAGCTCTTCCTTGCAGTTCTCACAGTGATCCATATGTGCACGGAAGCGCTCCAATGTGAGAAAGTCCAGCTTCTCCCCAATGAAATCCGGGATCAGCCTCTCGAAATCCTTACAGTCCATATAATCCCCTATGATCGTTTCATTATTTACACATACATATTTACTATACAACATCTTAGGAAAAAACGCTAGTCCAAAACAGGCTGTTCTTGAACTTTGCCATTTACGATGAAAACAAAACACTTGAAAACCTTCCGAAAACCTTTATAATTTTAGTATCGGCATCTTTATGAGAAGCCATTTTACTTTCGCAAAAGGAGGTCTCACATGAATCCACTCCGAAGAATTTATTCCAGAACTTATCAGACAGCCCTCCACATTGCGCTGCCTCTGTTGCCCTATCGGGCCCCCAAGATCGTAAGCCATTTACAGTCCCTCCCCGAAGTGATCAAAAAGGAAGGATGTCATGCGGTGTTGATCATTACTGACACAGGTGTCAGAGAACATGATCTGATCGATCCGCTTATAAAAGCGTTGGAGTTAAGCCATATTGGATATACTGTTTACGACAAGACCGTGGCTAATCCCACCACCGAGAATGTGGAGGAGGCACTGGACGATTACTATGTTTATAATTGTGACGTCATTGTCGGTTTTGGCGGTGGCTCCAGTATTGACTGCGCCAAGGCGGTGGGCGCCAGAGTGGCAAAGCCCGACCGGTCACTTGCAGAGATGAAGGGCATTCTGAAAGTTCACAAGAGGCTTCCTCTTCTGATCGCTGTCCCCACCACCGCAGGCACCGGCAGCGAGGCTACCATTGCTGCGGTCATCACGGACGCAGAGACCAGACACAAATATCCCATCAATGACTTCCCGCTGATTCCCCGCTATGCGGTCTTGGATCCCCGCATCACGGTAAGTCTGCCGCCCTCACTCACTGCCACCACAGGCATGGATGCTCTGACTCACGCCGTGGAGGCATACATCGGCAACTCCACCACCTATGGCACCAGACAGGATGCCCTGAGGGCAGTGCAGTTGATCTTTGCGCATTTGGAGGACGCCTACCGCGACGGAAGCAATCTGAAGGCGAGACGTGGTATGTTACACGCCGCCTATTATGCAGGTTGTGCGTTCACCCGCTCCTATGTGGGTTATGTACATGCGGTGGCACACTCTCTGGGCGGTGAATACAACATTCCCCATGGCTTGGCCAACGCGGTTCTGCTCCCTTTCGTGCTGGAGACCTACGGCACAGCCATCCATCCAAAGCTGCATCGTCTGGCTGTTGCGGCGGGCGTGGCTGTAGAGTCCTACTCGGATGAAAAAGCTGCCCGCGCCTTTATACAGGCCATCAAGGACATGAAACACCGCTTCGACATCGGGGACACTATCCCCCAGATAAAAGAGGAGGACATCCCAAAGCTGGCCTCCTACGCCGACAAAGAGGCCAATCCGCTCTACCCTGTGCCCGTGCTCATGGACGCTAGAGAGTTGGAACGCTACTATTACCAGTTGATGGAATAAAAGATGAAATAAGGTTGAGAGAAATAAGAGAATAAAGGAGAAAACTTATGACCGGAAGACAGATGAATTCCCTTGTACAAACCCAGCGCACCTTCTTTCGCAGCGGCACGACTCTGGACGTTTCCACCCGAAGCCGCGCACTGATCAAGTTAAAGAACTGCATTACAAAATATGAGAAAGAGATTATCACTGCCCTGAAAAAAGATCTGGGGAAAGGCAGCACAGAATCCTATATGTGCGAGATTGGCATGACTCTGAGCGAGATCAACTATATGCTGCGCCACATCGTGTCCTTTAGCAGGGAGAAAGTTGTGCGCACTCCCCTCTCCCAGTTTCCCGCCAGAAGCTTTCAAAAACCATCCCCCTACGGTGTGGTTCTGATCATGAGTCCTTGGAATTATCCATTCCTGCTCACCATGGAGCCCCTGGTGGACGCGCTGGCAGCGGGCAACACCGCGGTCATAAAGCCAAGCGCCTACTCCCCTCACACCAGTACCATTATTAAACGGATCATTTCGGAGTGCTTCGGAGAGCACTATGTGGCGGTGGTGACCGGCGGCCGAGTTGAGAACGCTTTTCTTCTGGAACAACACTTTGACTATATTTTCTTCACCGGAAGCAAGGACGTGGGAAAAGAGGTTCTGCGCCACGCAGCGGATCATCTGACTCCCGTCACTTTGGAGCTTGGGGGCAAAAGTCCCTGCATTGTGGAAAAGAGCGCCAACTTGAAGCTGGCAGCCAGACGCATTGTGTTCGGCAAGTTCCTGAACTGCGGTCAGACCTGTGTAGCACCCGACTATATCTACTGTGACGCTTCCGTCAAGGAACAGCTGATCCGGGAGATCTGCCGGGAGATCAAACGTCAATTTGGGGATAACCCCCTGCAAAATCCTAATTACGGCAAGATCGTCAACAAGAAACATTATCGGAGACTGCGCAAGCTTATGGACCCCGCCAAGGTAGTCTTCGGCGGAAGCTTTGATCCCACCACCTTAAGGATCTCGCCCACCGTGATGGACAATGTCACCTTCCGGGATGCAGTGATGAAGGAGGAGATCTTTGGGCCTATCCTGCCCATCGTAACATACGCCTCCTTGGAGAGCGCCATCCACAAGATCAACTCCATGCCCCACCCGCTGGCGCTCTATCTGTTTACAGGAAATAAACATTTTGCCAAGCGCGTGCTCTCCCACTGCAGTTTCGGCGGCGGTTGTATCAACGATACCATCATCCATCTGGCCAGCAGCGAGCTTGGCTTTGGCGGCTTCGGTGAGAGCGGAATGGGCTCCTACCATGGGAAGGCAGGCTTTGACACCTTCTCCCACTACAAGAGCGTTGTGGACAAAAAGACCTGGCTGGATCTGCCAATGCGCTATCAGCCCTACCGATTCATAAGCGACCGACTGATCCGGATGTTTTTGAAATAAGTGCTTTGTATTCGGAGAAAAGCCTATGGAATATATTTGGTATATCATTGCCGCACTCGGAGCAGGAATCGGAACCGGACTTGCAGGACTGTCGGCGGCAACCGTAATGGTGCCGATACTGATTGTACTTTGCCCAAGCTTCCACGGAGAAACCGGTGCCTACCAGGCTACTGCCATTGCTCTTGCATCCGATATTCTTGGCTCAGCGGTGACAACAATGACATATGCAAAGCATAAAAATATAGACCTGAGACGTGGCTGGATCATGCTGACGTGCATTCTCACTATGAGCACGGTTGGCAGCTATGTGGCATGGCTTGCAGGAAATGTAGTATTAGGCAGCTTTACGCTGTTTTTGACATTTTTTATCGGTATCCGTTTTCTTATAAAGCCGGACACATCACGGAAAAATACAGCAGGAAAAGGTGAAAAGCTTGACTGGAAAGGTGTGGCGATATCCCTCTTTTTTGGTTTGACCATCGGCTTCGGCACGGGCTTTGTTGGAACAGGTGGCGGCATGATGATGCTTGTCGTTTTTACCGCTTTTCTCGGCATGGAACTGAAAACTGCAGTCGGGACAAGTACTTTTATTATGACCTTTACCGCACTTATCGCATCGGTCAGTCATATCATTATTCACCCGACAATTATTCTGGAACGCCAAGATGTGATGCTGATATGCATTGCTGTTACAACTGTGACATCCCTGATTTCCGCACAGTTTGCCAATCGCGTAAAGAACCGCACGGTTGGACTGGTGACAGGTGCAGTGCTTACTGTGCTTGGTGCCACTATGCTGATATTAAAGTTTCACTCCGGTATCTGAAAATTTTTTATAAAATAATGTAAGAATGAATTTTAATTATTTTCGTTGTAGTTTGCTTTATTTTTAAGCACAATTTAATCAGGAAGATCAAGGATGGCAAGACCGTCGTGACAACGATGAAAGAACTGGAGACTATGGAGCATGAATAAAATTACATAAACAAAACCCTTCCACAAGGTTCATTGCACACCTCATGGAAGGGTTTGTTATATTTTCTTCTCAGCCGCCCATCTTCTTCACAAAGTCGGACATGGCCTCCGAGATCTTAATCTGCTGGGGGCAGACCTGCTCACAGCTTCTACAGCCCACGCAGGCGTTTGGCTGCTTCTCCGCAGGGATTGCCATAAGCGCCATAGGTGCGAGGAAGCCTCCACCGGAATAACTGTGCTCATTGTAGAGGGATATCAGAGAGGGAATATCCAGCTTCTTGGGACAATGGCTCACACAGTAATGGCAGGCCGTGCAGGGAAGCGTCTTCTTCTTTAACATCCCGTCCGCAATGGCAAGGATCTCCGCACACTCTTTGTCATTTAAGGGCTTATCCTCCTCAAAGGTCTGAATGTTCTCCTTAAGTTGCTCCATGTTAGACATGCCGGACAGCGTCACCACAACCTCCGGGATCGCCTGTAAGAACCGAAACGCCCACGCGGGAATTTCCTCCTCCGGGCGCAGCGCTCTTAGCTTTTCGCTGTCCTCCTCCGAGAGATTTGCCAGGCTGCCGCCCCGCAAAGGCTCCATCACCCACACGGGAAGGTAATACTTCTTTAAAAGATCTACCTTCTGTTTGGCGTCCTGGAATTCCCAGTCCAAATAATTTAACTGAATCTGGCAGAACTCCATCTTGTCCCCATAAGCCTTCAGAAAGCGCTCCATAACCTCGCAGCTTCCGTGGGCGGAAAAGCCCAGATGCTTGATCCTGCCGTTCTCCTTCTGCTTGCAGAGATAGTCAAAGATGCCGTACTTTTCGTCTAAGTAAGCATCGATGTTCATCTCGCAGACATTATGGAAAAGGTAGAAATCAAAGTAGTCCACATCACACTTTTTAAGCTGTTCCTCAAAAATCTCCTCCACCTTGTCCATATTGGAAAGGTCATATCCGGGGAACTTAGTTGCAAGATAAAACTTCTCTCTGGAATATTTCTTTAACGCCTTTCCCATAACAATTTCAGAGTTACCGTTGTGATAGCCCCAAGCGGTATCGTAGTAATTGATACCATGCTCCATGGCATAATCCACCATCTCTAAAGCAGCCGCCTCGTCGATCTGTCCGTCGTCGCCGTTTATCACCGGCAGACGCATGGCCCCCACGCCCAGCGCAGACAGCTCCAGATTCTGGAATTTCTTGTAAATCATGCTGTAACCTCCTGCTGTGTCCAGTGAATTGATATTGTGTAGATTATAGCACAAGTCAGAATAATATCGCAATATGAAATGAGGGTGTTGCGATAACACCCTCATTTACAAATTGAGCCTGCAAAAAACATTGGAAAGCCAACAACGCAGCAACCTACGACTATCCACGGAGTCTGGCGGCAATGGCCTCAATCCTGCTCCGTATGGGCAGAAAGATCAGATAGAATGCTGCCCCATACACAAGCCCGATCGCAGCCACCGCGAGGGAAGGCGCTATCCAAGTTTGCTCCTCAATTCCCCATACGTTCATCAAAATTGTGATCAAACCAATAATTGTGGTCAATAAGCCTGTCACTGCCGACACGTTACCCACCATTCGCAAGGCAACGGCAGACTCTTCTACCTCACAGATGGAATACTCCCTGCGCGCAAAGACAATTCCAAACGCTCGGAAGAATGGTTTCCATAATCTCGCGGCACTCATCGTCACCACTGCTACGATAAACATGACCAAAAAGGTGGGCGAGTCTATGATCATGTAGAGGAACGATGTATTAAACCCAACACTCATCACAAACATCATACAAATTGCCAGCACCACTGCCAAAAGGGACAACACAAGTGTCACAATAGCATTAAACATTTTGTACTTATTATCTTTTTTTGTTTCCTCTTTCTCCTGAATCAAATGCATAATATTTTCCTCCGCTTTCTGAGAATAGTCGTCGTGGGAAAGCATCTCCCCCGACAACAATTCATTGACACTGATCTCAAG
This sequence comes from Acetatifactor sp., assembly GCA_022511465.1. Taxonomy (GTDB): domain Bacteria; phylum Bacillota; class Clostridia; order Lachnospirales; family Lachnospiraceae; genus Acetatifactor. Next base: position 22,140 of record JAFLRM010000036.1, read on the forward strand.
CACCTGACACAGAGGCATCAGCGTGGCCATCTCCGGCATACCGTTTCCGTTCTCCCACTTGGAAACAGCTTTGTCACTGACGCCAACGACTTCAGCCAACTGCCTCTGTGTCATACCTTTTTCTTTTCGGATATCCGCAATAAATTTTCCAATCTTAACCTGATCCATATTTACTCCTTTCTTCTCACTTTGCTGCAGCTATCGTTACTATAAGCAGATCTCTATAAAAAGAGAACTTCCTTTCCGTGGAATTTACTCCACGAAGTGTGGAGTCCTTGATTTTACTGATTCTCTCCACTTTTGTTTTTGTAAAAAAGGAAGCCGCTTTGTGCGACTCCCCCTATTTTTATTTCTATTTTCACTCTATTTTATTTCTACTTTTGTTCTATTTTATTTCTACTCTGCTTCTCCTTTTATTTCACTCGATTCCTGCTCTGACTCCTCATTATCCTGTATCTCTTTAGGCGCCTTCTTTTTCATCAGGATATCTTTGCACACATACTCTACGATAGCCGCAAAGGGGATTGCCAAAAGGATCCCGGCCACACCGAACATTCTGCCTCCCACAATGATGGTGATCAGGATCCACAGGGAGGAGACTCCCAGCGTGTCGCCAAACAGCTTGGGCTTGATCACATAGCCGTCAACGGTCTGCAGGATCACGGTAAAGATCAAAAACCACAGCATGTACCACGGATTGACCAGCACCAGAATAACAGATCCAACTATTCCTCCAAAAATCGGTCCAAAAGTCGGTGCCAGGTTGGCGACACCTACTACCAACGAGATCAACCCTGCATAGGGCATTTGCATGATCGTCATAAAGACAAAGTTCGCCAGCGCTACGATCAGCCCCTCCAACAGATCGCATTCTATGTAGCGCAGAAGAATATGATCGCTTCGCTTACAGAAACTTAAAAATCTCTCATACCGGTCGGGGGTAAGGAATTTGCCCAAAATCTTTTTGCAGGAATCTAACAGCTTCTCCTTGTCCAACTGAAAATAAATAGCCAGTATAAAGGCGATCACCACGTCAAAAAAACCTGTTCCCACACTGTAGGAGGTGTTGATGATCTTGCCCAGATTGGACTGAATGGTTGTCGTCAGGCGAGCCAGAAGGCTGTCCCCCAAATCGGTCAAGATTGACAGATCCAGCTTGCTGCTCTCCATCCGCGCCACTAAATTATCGATGTTTTCCTGAAGCTGATCGGCGTATGTCCCAATGTTTCCCACCAAACCGGCGATGCTCTGTACCAACTGAGGGCCTAATGCCAACACAAAAAGTCCGATCACCAAGAGAACCGTCACGATCATTGTGGCAATGGAAAGATTTCTTGCCAGTCGTCTCATCTTAAGTCCCTTGTATACTGTGCGCTCATAGAATCGGGCTATCGGGTCAGTCAGATAGGCAAAGATCAGTCCCGTAAGTACAGGTTTCATAATATGAACCAACGTATTCAACCAACCGCCCACCACATTCAAATGCGTCAGAAATACAAATAAAAGCACTGCCGCACAACTGGCAATTGTGTAGGGCACCCAACTTTTATGGAACCAATCCTTGTTAAACTTCATACTTGTCCTCCGCGCTGTAATCACTTTTAACTACAATCTCTTCCAGATAAACAAACAGGAACTCTTTTGTTCTTGGATATATAACGATTTTATCATACCATTTTCCAATGTGTATTTCAACACATCACTTTTCGCATTGGACATATGCCAGCCAGATCCTCGCTGCATTATAAAAGAAGCGACGGTGATTACCAGACAGTGCCTATCGAGGCTGATCGATAACTTTCTGATTCGACATAACGCTGGATTTAAGGTTTGAATTTTATATGATTCCGGCCTCCTCATAAATGGAAAGAATTGCGTGCCCTATTTCTTCAAAAGATGCCGATATCGGAACAATCCTTTGTATATGAGGGTCACTGGTATGAATTTCAAATCCGTTTGAACATTTGTACCAATAGGTGAGAAGCATTTCATTTTCCAATGTAAAAAATTCCACCTCTATCATCCAGCGACCGGACGCAAATGCCCGAAAGCCTTTGCCCTTTGTGACAATTTTATAATAAGGGATAGCTTGCTCTTTTTCTTTTGTGCTGACAATGGGGTGGTTTTTATACTCTTCCCAAACCTTTAAAAATTCCCGTCCTATTTGGTCTTCCGTATAAGGATGGGGCAATTTGGTAAAAAAGCTTAATTTCGCACCAAATCCATTCTCGTCCGTAAATACAGGTGCGAACAGCAACTCATTTTTTCTGTCAATATAAACACTTATAGAAATGTCGGCATGCTGTACATCTTTGAAAAAGAGTCGATATGATCCAGATGAAAAATCAATAAATTTATTGTCATCGTCATGCACGCCCTTTGCCCTTAAATTTTCCGGAAGAAGAAATTTTATGGGCATAGTCGCATTTTTTCTGGGAGCTAACTGTCCTGACGCAAAATACCAGTTATAATACTTTCCAACTTGAAATTTGCCCTGTCTCGGGCAAGCTTTACATTTACATAATGCCAATTTAATTACCACTTCCTTTCCGGACTTGCTGCCTGACCAATTCCATATCCCGAATAAGATTATTATACTATAATGATCCAAAATGGAAAAGGAAATAAAATGCGATAAACACGGCATTCCTGCCACATTTATCGCATTCCTTAAAACTGCCGGCAGCGGGACTTGAATAGAGCCCCAACGCTGGAAAACCCCATAGAAAGGGGATTGCCGGGGGGCTGACTTGGGGTGTGTAAACAAAGTGTAAAATTTCTCACTATTATATATTAGCCACTTTTATTGTTTTTTCATTTTTGGCTAATAGATTTATTTTCCCAGAAGCCAATCTGCAATATCAACAATCCTTATTCCCTCATATTGATACTCATCATGATTGGTCCGCGCAATTATCAGCTTGGGATATGCATCTTTAATTTGTAATAACACAGAGACCTCCCTTTCAAAAGTTTTTTCATCACTAATATTGTCAGATACTTGAATGTATATCTTCTCATTACGCTTAATAGCCACAAAATCAATTTCCTTCTTATACAGTACCCCGGCGTAAACTTCATAGCCTCTTCGCAATAGCTCAATAGCAACCATGTTTTCCAGAATTCTTCCATAATCCATATTTTTTGTTCCTAATTTTGCATATCGGAAAGTATGGTCACTTAAATAATACTTATCATTACTGGTCAGATATTTCTTGCCTTTAATATCGTATCGTCTAACTTTATAGAAAGCAAATGCATTGCAAAGATACTGCATATATGCACCCACTGTCGTATGATGGATTTTTTCGTTCAGATTTCTCAATGTGCTGGTAATATTCCGCGCTGAGCACAGATTTGAAACATTGTCCATAAGGAAATCTATTATCCTATCCATAAGCTGCACATTTCTTATTCGATATTTTTGGCGAATATCCCTAACTATCAATGTATCAAATACTTCTGCAATATAATCATACTTAGATTCCCGATCTTTATAAAGGTAGGAACCCGCCATGCCGCCTTCCAGCATATATCTATCTAATGCTTCATATCGGTCTTTTAGGTTATAATATTCCAAATATTCACTAAATGAAAAAGGATATATCTTTAGTTCAAAGGTTCTTCCTGTAAATAAAGTTGCCAAAACGCTCTTTTTAGAGCCTGATCTGAACAAAAAAAATTATAGCAACGCTTTTTTTAGAGCGTTTACTGAACGCTCGTAAATGAAAGGAGGAATCATTTATTACAAAAACAGAATATTTTACCAGATTTCCAAATGACTACATTCAGGGAAATATCAAAACCAAATTCGGAGTAAGCAGAAAGTTTTATACAACTTATATCCTTATTGATAAGTACAGGTCTTATGAAGATTACAGTTGGATTACAGTCCGTAAGATACTTGAATTTTATGGATATAAAACGACGAGTAGAAAACCAAAGGCATTTAGAGAAATATTAGATGTACTGGAATACATGATCAATAACAAGATGATCGAAGTTAAACAAGACCTAGACTCACTTTCCTATGATACCGGCATAGAAATCAAAATAATATCAGAAAATTTTGATTTTCCTAATAAGTTTACAAAACTAACAGCTTCTCAGTTTGATGTAATTATGATGGCTGACAGCTCATTAAACAAAGAAAACATACTTATGGCGTTTCTTTACATTAACTCATACATAGGGTGTCGTAATAGAAATAATGATAATCAAAATACACAAGATGAGTATGCTAAAGACAATCCGGAAGCCTTTTGGAGAAGTATAGAGAGTATGGCAAAAGAATTATCCATGTCAAAGGACACCATTAATCAGTGCATTGATTACTTGACAACTTCATCAGATAACCGTCCTGCTTTATTAATAAAAAGAGAAGTAGGTAGTGTGCAACCCGATAAGACCAAACCACCAAAAAATGTACCAAATATTTATGTTTTGAATAAGGAGGGATATAAACAAGAGATTGAATGGGCATTAAGCAAAATGAAAGAGATTTACGAAGTGGATGAGTTTTATCCACCTAAAAGCGGAAATTACCGTTTTGAGTAAGTTCTAAATGTAGAAGTAATACCTATAACCACCAACCATCATTCTATCACACCAATCAAAAAGGAGTAGGAAATGATTTCCTAGAATATCTTACCTCTATTGATCGTGCAAAGACAACTGTAGATAGTTATAGAGCTGACTTAAATGTATTCTGGGTATGGTGCTTAGAGTTTAATGGTAATAAATTCTTTATAGATTTGACTAAACGTGAAATAGCTAAATTTCAAAATTATTGCCTGAATACCTGGGGGTGGAGTCCTGCAAGAATGAGGCGTGTAAAGTCTACACTCTCTTCACTTTCAAACTATGTGGAATCCATGCTTGATGATGAATACGAAGGATATAGGCCAATAATCCGTAAGATCGAGAATTCAGCCGCTTGCGCTGTAAGAGAAAAGACTGTGCTTGAAGATGAGCAATTACAATGTCTTTTGGACAAACTTGTAGAGAAAAAGCAATATGATAAGGCATGTATGCTTGCCCTTGCGATGAATAATGGAAGGCGTAAAGCTGAATTGCCAAGAATGAAGGTGTCTTATTTTACAGAAGATAATGTAATTTACGGATCACTGTACCGTAGTCCTGAGACAGTAACTACAAAGGGGCGTGGTTCCAGAGGAAAACAACTAACCATCTATACATTGAAAAATGGATTTCAGAAGTATCTTGATTTATGGTTAAAATATAGAGAAGAAAATGGAATTACATCTGAATGGTTAATCCCAAAGAAAGAAAATGGTGTCTATTTAGATGAGCGGCTTCCAATTACAACAATGGATAGTTGGGCTGAAAATTTTAGTAAAATATTAGGAATACCGTTTTACTGGCATAGCCTAAGACATTACTTCACTACTGCCTGCTCTCGTAGTGGCCTACCGGATGATGTAATACAGATGCTTGTTGGTTGGAATAGCCTTGACATGGTAAGTGTTTATAAGGATATTTCTGCTGATGAACAGTTTGAGAAGTATTTTGGAGAAGAAGGTATTAAATCTGTAGAAAAGAAATCATTAACAGATATATAGGTATTTAGAACTCCAATTTTATAGGAATAAAAAAAAGACTCCATTATTTGGAGCCTTTAATGATATCTATCGTTGATTCTATTATTTTAAATATTTTTTTCTCTTGCTTTTTAGATTCTATACCTAAATCTTCTAAATTCTTTTTGTATTGTTCTTGATTTTCTTTGTATGTACTTAACTTGTCCGCTACAAGTTTATTATATTCATTGATAGAATCATATTTGCGTTTGATATAATATTTAAACAAAACCAAAAATGTTATAGATATTACAATGATTGCAATCAACGTGTTTACACTTATATTTATATTGTACATTAAAATTTCTCTCCTTTCATTATTCAAATTCTTTTGAAAGTGAGAAATAAAAAAGAGAGTAATTTTCACCAACAAAAGAATTAACAAAAACTAACAAATAAAGTCATTAAACTAGATTCTCTAATTTGTTCAAATGATCTAAATGCTATATTTAATCATTTGGCGGTAGACTAAAATTTGAGTTTTGAAAATTCTTGTTAATGAAAAATTATCTCACTCCAAGAAATAAATACTAAATATTTATAAGTATTATATCAAAAACGTAACCAAATTTTATATTTAGTAAGTAGAGTTTATTTCTAATAAACGTTTAATAATTATGAAACTAATAACTACCCTCCTTTTATTATATAATTATATAGTTATATATAAAAATGTCAAGACATTTTTTCAATCAATTAATCATCAATTTATATAAAATTGATGTGGCAATGACTGAAGCCTAACCGGAACACTCTGTCCTAAGAAATAGAGAGAAGTCTGCTTGTCGGAGCAACTAAACCGTCTAGGAGCTGATATACCTCACTGTATGTCGAAAGCTGTATATCAAATTTTGGAGGGTTGTACTACTCTCCTATTATGGGTCTGTAACTCAGTACGGTCAGAGTAGCAACTTCTAAACTGCAAGTCACCGGTTCAAATCCGGTCAGATCCAATCTAATAATCGAAAAATCTAAGAAAGGGAAATAAATATGTACAAGATACTTATATTATATAAAGCTGAACATAACCTCTGGCAGCAATATGGCACTACCGCTACTTCTTCTGCCTCTGGTGGTAAATCTACTTTTACAGAATTTGCAACTGATGATTTAGAAGTGCTTAAAGCAGAAATTCTGAAGTTGGATAAGATTTATGGGCATGAAAATATTAAAGTATATAAGGATGTAACTGCAAATTTCAGTGTAAATTTTACTATGGATGATATGAATTAAGATGAAGAGAAATTTGGCTAAATAAAAAAAGAAATTATTTTAGGAATAATTAGTCCTAATACAAAGAAAAGAAAAGATATCAACATATTTTTCATAAAATTGGTTCTAATAATTTCTTTTTGTGTTTTTATTGATAGCGCACTAATTTGTAAAATATCATATAGTTTTTTAATATCTGGATTTTCATTAAATATTTGTTCGTTAACGAGACTTTCTATTTCTGATTTTAATCTCTTAGGATTATTCGTGTCTAATTCTTTCTTTTTCCTTATAGAAGAAAATTGTTCAAGAAATTTTATTTCAATCCAAACAACGATATCAATTCCAATCAAAAATGTGCCAATGTTTATCAAAAAATCTTCAAAAGAATAAAATGTATTAATGAAATCTTGCTTGAAGGTCGCTCCCCAATTTTTTAGCCACCAAAAAAGCAGAGAAATAAAAACAATTCTAATAGTAGTTTTGTTTAATAATAAAGCGTTGCATAACTTAAAATACAGATAAATAGAATAAATAAAAAATGCTACTATTAAAAGCAACAAAATTACTAATGCAAAATTAAAATAAAGAAATAAAACAATTAACACAATTAAAATAATTTTTAAAACAAGTTTAAATATATTTTTTATGTTCATATTAAGTCACTTTACTTTCTAGAAAAATAATGTTGAAATAATACCAAAAAGTAGAAATAAAACTTGAATAAAGATATTTATTTTATTATCTTCTTTTTCAAGTTTCCTCCTATTTTTTTCTAGAAACTCATTTTGAGCATTAACTTTTTCAACAAAAAGCAAAAACTCTTCGTTTGAAATCTCTTTATTCGTCTCTTTGGATGTTATAGTAGAAAAATATTCAATATAATCAGTTAATTGCTTTACCTCATTTCGATAATTTATGAGTTCATTTTTCCTTTTCTCATAAATATAATTAGATGGTGAATTTAAAATATTTACTATAAAAAAGAAAAAATCATCTTTTCTTCCCCAATTATTTACAACATATATAATTAGTTTTGTAAATAAAATAGTTAGAATAAAGACAAACACGAATATAATGAAAGAATAAAAATCATTTATTTCTTTTATTATTTCTTTTATATCTGTTACAATTTTAATTATAGCTTTAATAGCATCAACTAATATAGCGATTGCTCCTATTGCTATAAGCACTAAAAATAATGCAAAAGGTAAATCTCCTAAATCAAATTTCTTTTTCATATTTATCACCTAGTAATATTATAAATCTCATTAGTATAACAATGGATATCTAATTCTTCATTATAAAAAGATTTATAGGATCAATACTGTTTCCATATGTGATTAAATGTTGGACTTATTACCATACTATATTTTACTACTTATTTATACTATTGTAAATAATATTACTAATCAATTATTATATAAATTTATTGTATGATAATCAAAGACAGACTGCACCTGAGATGTGTTTCAGATGAGTTCACGGTCTTTACTATATCAGATTTTTCAGCTTTTACAAAAAAATCGCGAAAATAGTGGAGTTGAAGCTGAAGTTGGTGAGAATCAAATAACAAAGATACATTATATACTCTATTCGGACGGATGATATATATATCAATGTTGGTAATTTTGCACAAGCTTTCAATACGACCAAAGAAATAATTGAAAACTCTGATAAAATTTTTAAAGGGGATTAGCGAAGTATTCCTGATGTATCAATCGAATACTCTTCCCACAAACTACTAATACTTCAGTCCTATACTTCATCAAATACGAACCAACATACTTTATATAGATGAATGAAAATACGAGAATTTTGAATAATAAAATATCTGTTTTTAAAATAGTTGACACCTTGGGAAAGCAATTTGAACAACCGTTGAATGAATGACTGGATTGATAAAGGGGAGAATATATGATCCAATATATTATTCTACTCTTCTCTTCTACTATGCTTGAAATAAGCATTTCATTGGGTGTATATATTATTATTTTCAGATTCTATCAAGCGATCATATGGAATTATTTCTATAGAACCATTTGATGTTCTATAGAAATCCTTCCTATAACTATTTTCATTCTCGGAGAATTGACTTCTTTGTCCAATTATTATGACAGAATGATATTCAAATAAAGGGTAAAACTGTTCATAAGCTTTGTTATTGGGTGCATATCTTTTGAATAGTTGTTTACGAAAATAAGTTTCATTATCTTTTGCCCAATTCATATATTTACTTACTTGAGATATTGCAAGACTTAAATCTTTGGTAGGTATATTAGCCGTTGTAAGCAATTTGGCATTTGGCAATTTCAATTCAAATATAGTTATTTCCATACGCATAGAATATTTTGTAAAAGAAAGAAAATCACATTCGTATTCAGAACCTAATTTAAATTTAGGTAAAATTTCATTATAACCGCCAATAATATTGCTTAATATATATGGGTGTTCTTGTAAATATATTTGTATTTCTTTTTCTTTACAGCTATTGTCGATAATATCTTGCAGCATGCTATTACCTCATATTGTAGTTTTTTTAATTGTATCATAGCTCACATCATAATAAAAGAACGGTTTTATTGGGTGTTTTTTAATACCTCTAATTGATTATTAATAATATTTATGTATGTTTCATCCTTTTTATCGTTATTTAATTTATCTACTAAATTTACTAACGATAGAAATCTTTCGTTGTTATGTAGTGAGTCATAATATTGATTTAATTGTTCTAATGATTTTTTATATACAACTAACGAGGTTCCTGCAATTACTTCTACTATCGCCCCTCCTATTACAGGCACTAATAGTTCTATAAATGAAATATCCTTTAAAAAAATAGCCACTATAGATGATGAAATAACAATAAATCCCAAAATACACATAATTACAGCTAAACAAAACGAACGTTTTGCCATGGTTTTACTTAAAATATAATATTCCTTTATTTCCTTCATGTTAAGAAACATAAGTTCGATGATATCTGTTGCTTGTTCGTTAGATTTATCTTCTTTTGCTTGTTCACGTTGTAATTGATTGTTTTTAATAATTGCGTTCTTTGCTTCGGTATAATATTTTTCTACTTCTTTACTTTTTTCTTTTGATGGAATTGTTAAATCACAAAAAAATAAGACACTCATTACCAGAAAAATAAACACTAATGGAAATTGATCCATTAATTCTTGTACAGAAATAAAGCCAACTATATATTGAAAAATGATATAACTAATATAAACAAAACAAATAAATGCAATAAAAATACAAACAGCCATTTTTAATATTTTATATACTTTACTTGATAAAACTTTAAATTTTTCCATAATTTCTCCATGCTTATAATAATATGTTATGTAGTTAATATAATTATATCACATTTTATAACATTTGCATATAGGCAATTTAGGCAGTTGTCATGACTGCCTATTTTTATGAAACAGTATAAATCCAAGACTTACTGGCGGTTAATTACTTTAAATAATTACGAAAACAGAAAGAAGGTGTTTATATGGCGAGAAAAGCCAAGGTTGCCGATGCTTCTGATAATTTTGACGATTCTCATGAATATAGATGTCTTCGGTGCGGAAAAGTTTGGGAAAACCCAATAGGACACTTTTTTAAATCTCAATGGTCTGAATGTTTTGAAAAAAATTCAAGGTTTGCTCCTATCTGTAAGGATTGCGTTACTGAAATGTTTAATTCTTATGAAAAGAAATATGGAACAAATGGTACAAACAGATCTTAATTGATAATAACTTGCCGATGGAATACTGCCCTACTATTAAAGTTATTGACAGTGAAGCATTAGATTTTGAAATGCGTAAGAGTTTGGCTTCTACATTATATACTATATTTAATGGTTAGATGTTCTGAATTCTTTCATGGGTATTTTAGATAAAGCAACAGAAAAACTAGGTCTATTTGGTACTGCCACCGCTGGGCTTGGATTGTTTGCTGGATTTAAAAACATAGGTAGGGTAAAATGTTTTCCCTCATTTGAATATGCCTAACATTAAGTTCTCGTATATACACAAATGATAAGCTGCGTTTTAGATTGATTGTACCTAATGGTGTGGATAATTACTTATTGTATTCAGATGAGTTAGAATTTGATAATCAGGATATGATTACACTTGTACTTAGACGTATCAATAATATTTATTTGTTAAAAGCTTTTATAGGTGACGTACCAGTAGATAAAATTATAGATAATCTTGAATCAGGAGGTGGATAATAGCATATGTTTATTTGTGGAAGCAATTTTGTAGGCGGTACATTAGCATGTGCTATCACTCCTACCGCTATTGAAAATATTGATTATATAGAATTAAAAAATGGATTATATGATGATCTATATATAACCAAAGCAACAGATTTCGAAATAACAGGACAGCTACCAGAAGAATGGGATTTTGATACTGTTCTTTGGGCAAAATTTAATAATAGTACCAACGCAGGAAATATTGATTGGAGTTTAGAAACAACATCTCATTTAATCCTTAAGATTCGTGAACAGAACTCTTTTATTTGGAAGACCATTTTAACCAAAGAAATAAATACTCTTGATGATTTTGTGATTAATTACCCAGATTATTTTATTGCTTCTGGACAGCCTTGCGAATATGCTATCGTTCCAGTGTTTTATGGTACAGAGGGTGAATATGCTATTTCACGTATTACTCCAAAATTTCAAAAGATGTTTTTAATTGAAGGTAATACTGTGTGGGGAACCGAAATTACAGATGGATTTTGTGACACAACACGCAATATCCCCTCTTCTACTATTGAACTGCTAAATAGTAAATATCCTATTTTTGTACGTAATACTATTGCAAATTATGATACTGGTACTTGCAAAGGATCATTTGTTCCTGTTACAGAAGAAAATGAATGTGAAGGTGAATATGATGAGGCAAATAATTTAATAAATCAGCATGAAGGTATTTATGGATATTTTGCTGATTTTTTAAATGTACTAGAAAAAAAGATTTATAGTTTGCAGGGACATATACTAACTAAGGAAAAGAAACAACCTATTATTTTTTATGATGAAGAAGAACGCTTTCCTATTGACGAACTACACATAATTTATAATGATTATGATGACACTGGTTCACACGAAGTACTATCTGAGAACACCAATGAGATACTGAGTAATTATAATCATGATGAGATTGTTACTATGGTTGGTGGTTATGAGGAAGACATGAGTACTATATATTTATTTTCAGATAGTGATGAACAGGAATCAATAGAAGATCTTTTGATATTCTGGGAAGAAGAAAAAGAACCACCCGATGCAAACATAGACACTATATGGATTTAAAACAAAACAATGATATTAAGGCACACATTAATTTGTGGGCTTTTTTTATGCAATGAAAGGAGAATTTAATGGCAGTTAATGAACAAATCGTAACTGGTAGAAAATTTAGAAAATTAATTGATGAAACAAGTAAACTGTGGCAACGAATATCATTTTGGACTAAAGCTTCTGATGTTGAGTTTAATGATGGTAAAAATCTTGAAGAAAAGATTAATGAATTAAATAATAAATTAGAAAAAATAGAAAAATCAATAATTGCTATAAACACTGATTTACCATTCAAGGCTGTAAAGACTAATTCAAGCACATTTGACTTTACATCGAAAACAAGATAAGGAGGTGTAGGTATGCCTTTTAGAGTAGATGGAATAGAACAAAAAGCTATAAGAGTAGATGGGGTAGCACTAGATTTGATGCGTGTAGATAGTAATGTTGTGTACAAAAAATCAGTAACTCCATCATCCGTAAAAGTGGCAAGTGCAAGCATAACATCTCCCAACAGCTACGAAGGTAATGACGACAAGTTGAATAATAAAACGGTAAGTATAACCAATAATAGTATCACGGTAAATGATGCATGTACGATGAGTGGTTGGACAAATAGAATCACTCGTACTATAACGGTTAATTTGACCGGAGATGGGGATGGAAATGTTAAAGTTGTAGGAACTCTGGATAGTAATACTTACAGGTTTAGATGTCCTGATAATGATAATAATGATGATGTTCATGTAGAGTTTACTCTTGGTTTACAAAGTACTGGTGCTAATGGAAGTATACCTGTAAGTTGGAATGGGAGTACTTATCCCTTTTCAGGTACTAAGGTAGTAGATCAATCCGTTAACTTTGTAAACGGAAAAGCATCATTCACAATTACATATATATTTAAACTTCATGGTGCAAATCTATTTTACGTCCCTAATGTACCAATCACGTTTACTTTTATATAAAAAGATAATATTTTAATCGTTTATATCTTTATGATTAAATGGTATAAAAAATATTATAAGGGTAGTGTTATTTAACTACCCTTATTTTTTACGATTTACAAATGAATCAACAATTTCATTTGGCAAATTTTTGCTCTGTACACCTTAAATAAGATATGATATAATCGAAATCGACCATATGTTCTTGTTGATTACAAGGAGGTCGATTATGAATAAGTGTACGTTACCAAAAGAACTTAATTCGTGTCCGGACTTAGCAGATGACGACATCTGTACTAGACCAGTGCCTCATCAGTGCAATATGTTAGAAGGAATCGGTAAACCAAAAACACAAAATAATTATATTCGTAAAGAACGTTGGTATGAGAAATATTATAAGGGTGGCAGGTAGCCACCCTATTTTTTACGTTTGCGTATAGAGCAATAATGTAACTACCTTCTCAGACCTCGTATTTGGATCAAATTTCAATTCTAATACTCTTCATTTATATTTTTCCACGATAAAGCATTAAAACTCAAATTTGAAACAAATAAACATCTTCTTAAGGAGTCATACATCCAAGAATTCCTCCTCTCTCGTTATTTTTCTAAAAAGGTAATCAAAGGTAATCAAACTTTTTCAAAAATAAAAATCGCTCAAACCATTGATTTTACTAGGGTTTAAACGATTTTATATCATGCCGGCAGCGGGACTTGAACCCGCACGTGGTTGCCCACAACAGATTTTGAGTC
>JAFLRM010000037.1 GCA_022511465.1 Acetatifactor sp.
AACCTACAACAACTCGGTTAACAGCCGAGTGCTCTACCATTGAGCTATCGAGGATCATATATTTGAGTTGGTTTCTATGTAGTCTATTATATCAGATGTGGAAGAAAATATTCTTCTTTTGTCAAAATTTTTAAAGAGAATTTTCTTATTTTTCTCTGGTCAAATCGGCAGATGTGATGTATAATATTTTTCATGCAGATATAGTTCATCGGTAGAACGCTAGCTTCCCAAGCTGGAGAGGCGGGTTCGATTCCCGTTATCTGCTTATAAAGCCCTTGCAACATGCAATTTTAGGCATTTTGCAAGGGCTTTGATACTGCTTTGATACTATTTTAAGAGTAGCGGAAGGCGGAGGCCTCAAGTTCTGATTCCTGTCACTCTGAGCAGGAAGTGTCGCAAAATAACTCATTCATAGTTGTGGAGCGATGCCCTTCTTATTTTGCAGCAGCCCCTTTTATCTGCCTGATCAAGAGCAGGCTTTATCATATGTCTTCCCGGCCGGCCAGCTTTAATATAATTCTTATATAAAGAGTCCTGTCAAAATTTTCCTCTTCTTCAAAGTCCATGGGGGAGACAAGTTTCAACTCAAATTTTATTTCTCCCATTTCCACCTTTTGAGCGATCTTTTCCTGCTCAGAATCAGAATCCTCTATATCAGAATCCGTATCAACCTCATCTGTGACTTTACCGTCTTCCCTGTCAGTTACATAGGTAGGATACTGATTTCGGATGTCTGATGATAGCCTTACACGGTCAGCTGGCCGCATATGAGCGAGAGCATTTTGGGATGTCCATAGGGGACCCGGACAATAGCGCTCAGAATCCTCTTCAGTAAAACTGGCATTTTTACATGCCAAACAGCATCTTCTTATTCCGCCAAGAAGTTTCGGATCCAGTCTCAGTCTTGCTCCTTCTGTATTATTGTCACTTTCTGTTTTTACCGTACCTTGCCCTATCATCTCTTCGCGCAGTTCTTCCGACAGGCAGTTCATAAACTCTAAGATTCTCTGTTCAGCATGAAGACCATTAACTCCATTTGCGAGAATAGCCCTGCGTCTTATCGGATCTTCCGATATGATTCCCCCTTGTATCATTTCCCGCACAACACGCTGATATCTCTGATAGTGTTTTATGTGTCTGTATTCTCTTTTACTCGTAATCGGAGAACTTGCATTCGGCTCCTGCGCTAACCTCCACATGTCCCCATAGCTATTGACCCCTACCAGTACCACCCTATGAACTTTATCATAATAACACTGTACTTCACTTTCCAACCCATACGAAACGGTTAATTCCGTAGAAAACCAACGCAAAAAACGATGTATATCTTCTTCTTCACTATATTTTCGCCTTTTCCTTACCCCCGGTTGTCCTTCCACACTTCTGTACATAGCAGCGTACTGCGATGCAAACTCCCCCTTATCCGTTTCCCTTGCTGTTTGAGGTGAATGACAGGTATGGTTCTGTGTTCCTCCTCTGTTGACCCAAAGGTGTCTTGCGCAAATTTGTATAAATTCAGCAGAAGATGTATCTATTTCCGTTTTATTGTTTTCTAAAAGTGCTTGTGTTTCTTGCTGATCTGGTGCGGGTGAAGGAGCTTCACCTTTATCCACTTCATCCCACACCCCATCCTCGCTACTCCCGCCATTCCCTACATATCTCCACACCGTACGCTGTATCACATTACCTGATCCTAAACCTTCCGGTCGGCTATTGTTTATTTTTTCCTGCTTCTGCTGCATTATGTTGGCAGGCTTATTGCTTTGAATCGGTTTGCTGTATTTCTTTCGCTCCATTTCCTCGTACATGACCGGGTTCTTTCCTTCAAACTTTAAAATTATAATAACATCATTTTAACATGTTTTTGCATAATATTAAAGTCATATTATTTTGCCCTCTCTATTCTCTTGTATTACGCGAAGGAAATCTCTCCGGAAGATTATCTGCCCAAATTTTTTAACTCCTCCAAAAGCTCCAGATCAGACTGCTGTACCCGCAGATTGGCAGCAATCGGCTCCTCCCCCGGGCGAGTCACTGTGACCTCGATAACGGTTCCCTCAGGGATCCCCTTTCCACTCATAAAAACAGTGTGGAGAAAGGCTTCAAACTTGGGATGGTTCTGTGAAAAAACATTTTTGGCATTCATCAGCTTTAGTAACATACTAGGATTCATATTCATAACCAATTCATCTCCTTCTAATTTCCTGATTCATGTAAAAACCCCGACAGAAAAATCTGTCGGGATCGTTTTCTCATTTATGCAAGCTTAGACTTTGCCAGCTCTGCCAGAGTCTTGAAGCCCTCTGCATCGTTTACTGCAAGCTCAGCCAGCATCTTTCTGTTCATGTCAACCTCTGCCAGCTTCAATCCATGCATAAATTTGCTGTAGGACAGGCCGTTGAGACGTGCCGCTGCGTTAATACGCGCGATCCACAGCTGTCTAAACTGACGCTTTCTCTCTTTTCTGCCTGCGTAGGAGCTAGCCAGTGCTCTCATTACAGACTGCTTTGCCACTCTGTACTGCTTACTTCTGGCTCCTCTGTAGCCCTTTGCAAGCTTTAATACTCTATTATGCTTTTTCTTGGCATTTAAGCCACCTTTAATTCTTGCCATTGTCTACTTCTCCTCCTTACCAGAATTATAAATAGGGTAAAATCTTCTTCATATTCTTTACGTTCGTTACATCGGTAATAGCAGGCTTTCTGAGATTACGTTTTCTCTTGGTGCTCTTCTTGGTCAGGATATGGTTCTTGTAAGCCTTTGCTCTCTTTAACTTCCCTGTTCCGGTTGCTTTAAAGCGCTTTGCTGCTGCTCTGCTTGTCTTCATTTTTGGCATAACGGTTTCCTCCTAAACTTTCATAATCTATTTTAACTTACGCGTTACCGCTTTTCAGTTAAAAACATTGTCATGCTTCTGCCCTCTACCTTGGGCGCCTTATCTACCACAGCGATATCGGAAAGACTCTCAGCAATGTCATCCAGAATGTGCTTGCTGTTGTTCATATGAGCCATCTCACGGCCACGGAAACGAAGCGTGATCTTGACCTTGTCGCCCTTACCCAAAAACTTTCTGGCCGCACTGATCTTGGTGTTCAGATCATTGGTGTCGATATTGGGAGACAGGCGGATCTCTTTAATCTCAACGGTCTTCTGCTTCTTTCTGGCTTCCTTCTCCTTGCGAACTTGTTCATACTTATACTTTCCATAATCAACAATCTTACAAACGGGGGGATTCGCGGTGGGCGCGATCTTCACCAGATCCAGTCCCGCATCCTCAGCCAGCTTCATCGCCTCCTTGGAAGACATGATACCCAGCTGCTGTCCGTCCTCACCGATCAGACGTATCTCTTTGTCCCTGATTTGTTCGTTAATCATTAAGTCGCTAATGGTCTTGCACCTCCATAAGAAAATAAAAAAGTGGATAGCATAACTATCCACAT
The DNA here is from genome assembly GCA_022511465.1 of Acetatifactor sp. GTDB lineage: Bacteria > Bacillota > Clostridia > Lachnospirales > Lachnospiraceae > Acetatifactor. The sequence goes on from JAFLRM010000037.1 coordinate 3,441, forward strand.
AACTTCCATCAAAATACAGTCCCCCTTGCGCAAGTCTGTATTGAAAAGATATCAACGCTTACCAGCCCGATCGCCGTAAGGTGAGAGTGGATACTCTGCTTGCTCTATGTGTGCCTCACACACTCATATAGACTAACACAAAAGGAAGTATCTGTCAAATATTTTTTTAATAATTTGGCATGGGGCAGGACAGCATACAAATACTGTCCTGCCGGTGCCTTATCGCTCCGTAAAGGTGGCACATGCCGTCTCCTCGCAGTCACAGGCGCCAGAACCCTTGATGTCCACATGGTTCGCTCCGCACTTGTAATTACTGTTGTAGATACATTTCACTGCCTCACAGTCGATGCTGATCGTCTTGCTGGGATGAGAGATGGAACTGGTAAAAGCGTCAAAACCCTCTCTCTGTCTGGCAAAACTCTCGCAACAGGTTCCGTTGCTGGCGCTGGCGTGCTTGCCGCCCACCATGATGTCTCCCTTGCAGCACAGGCAGTCCTGATTGTAGGTACAGTTTTCCACTGCGCATTTTAAATCAGCCATACAAGCCTCCTTCTGCACCGCCATCCACCGCAAAGCGTAAACTGCCTGTGTGGAAGAAGTGCAAAAATAGTTTATCCGAAGACTGTATGCTTTATACATGGCTTTGGGGCTGATCCGATGCTACTTTTACAACCTGCGTTTTCCGTCAGCCTTTCTCCTCCTGCGGAAGCTCCTTCCGAATCTCTTTGGTGCGGATCTCCGTGCATATCTGATCAATAAATTCCTGCAAAGGCTTCTGACCTTCGTCACCGGCATAGCGGCTTCTGACAGATACCACACCGTCCTCCTCTTCCTTCTGTCCAAGGATCAGCATGTAGGGAACTCTCTGTAATCTGGCCTCACGGATCTTAAAGCCGATCTTCTCACTGCGCTCATCCACCGTCACATCAATGTCATTTGCCGCAAGCTCTTTTCTCACCTTCTCCGCGTAATCCATAAACTTCTCGGAGATGGGGAGGATGCGCACCTGCTCCGGACACAGCCATGTGGGGAATTTGCCGTCGTATTTTTCGATCAGCCACGCAAGCGTTCTCTCATAACATCCCATGGAAGTTCTGTGAATAATATAGGGACGAACCTTCTCACCGCTCTGGTCGATATAGTACATATCAAAATTTTCAGCGATAGCACAATCCAACTGAATGGTTATCATGGTGTCTTCCTTGCCGTACACATTCTTGGCCTGAATGTCAATCTTAGGACCATAAAATGCTGCCTCACCGTCGGCCTCCTCAAACTTCACACCCTTTTCCACAAGCACTGTCCGGAGAGCATCCTGTGTGCTGTTCCAGTAGTCGTCATCCCCCAGATATTTCTCCTTATTGGCGGAATCCCACTTGGACAGGCGGTAGGTCACTTCGTCCTGAAGTCCCAGCGTACTCAGCACATAATAGGCCAGATCCAGACAGCTCTTCAGTTCCTCCTCCGCCTGATCCGGACGAATCACCAGATGCGCCTCGGTGATAGTAAACTGTCTCACGCGGGTGAGTCCATGCATCTCACCGGAGTCCTCGTTGCGGAACAGGGTGGATGTCTCACTCATTCGATACGGCAGGTCACGGTAGGATTTCTGCGTGTTTTTATATACATAATACTGGAAAGGGCAGGTCATGGGGCGGAGTGCGTACACTTCCTTATCCACCTTCTCGTCGCCCATGATGAACATGCCTTCCTTATAGTGATCCCAGTGTCCGGAAATCTTGTACAGATCGCTCTTTGCCATGAGGGGCGTCTTTGTGCGGACATAGCCCCACTCCTTATCCTCCAGATCCTCGATCCAGCGCTGCAGCTTCATGATCATCTTGGTTCCCTTGGGAGTGAAGAGGGGAAGTCCCTGTCCCACCACATCCACTGTGGTGAAGAGCTCCATCTCGCGGCCCAGTCTATTGTGGTCACGGCGCTTTGCATCCTCCATGCGCTCTAAGTGCTCCGTCAGTTCCTCTTTGTTACTGTAGGCGGTGCCGTAGATACGCTGCAGTCTTGCTTTGTCGGAGTCGCCCCTCCAGTATGCCATGGAGGAGGAGGTCAACTTAAATGCCTTGATCCCCTTGGTGCTCATCAGATGGGGGCCTGCACACAAGTCCACAAAGTCTCCCTGGCTGTAAAAGGAGATCTCCGCATCCTCCGGAAGATCACGGATCAGCTCCACCTTGTAGGGCTCACCTTTCTCCTCCATAAACTTGATGGCTTCCTCTCTGGGGAGGGTAAAGCGCTCGACCTTCTCGCCCTTTTTGATGATCTTCTTCATCTCCGCCTCGAGGGCATCCAGATCCTCCCTGGAGAAGGGAGCGTGGTCAAAGTCATAGTAAAATCCGGTATCAATGCTGGGGCCTATGGTCACCTTGGCATCCGGGAAAAGGTTCTTTACCGCCTCCGCCAGCACATGGGATGCAGTGTGGCGCAAGGTGCGCAGTCCGTCCTCGTCGGAAGCGGTGCAGATGGTCAGTTCACAGTCCTTATCCACAACCGTGCGCAGATCTACCACCTCTCCGTCCACTTTACCGCAGCAGGCTGCCCTGGCCAAGCCCTCACTGATGTCGAGGGCGATCTCATATACACTTTTGCTCTCCGCATATTCCTTTGCGGAGCCGTCTTTCAATGTGATCTTCATGTTGTTGGTTCCTTTCTTTTCGTTTTTCAGTAATAATTACCCAACGCCTTGGAAAGACCGGCAGGGGGCTGACGGTCTTTCCAAGGCTCACCGTGGTACGAATGAGCAGACTCAAAACGCTTCGCGTTTTTCGTTCGCGCAAAAAGTCCCTTGCAATATCAATATTGCAAGGGACGTAAAATACGCGGTTCCACCCTTTTTGCAGATTGAATGATCATGTAATCTGCCACCTTCGTTTGCTCATAACGGGAGCCTCCGGGCTGTATTAGAGCCACTCCGAGATGGTCTTCACAAGCTTCCGACAAGACCGCTTACAGCTCATCCTTTGTCTGCTGCCAGACTTAAGGCGGCGGCCATCTCTGTTATCTTCCGCTTCCTACTCTTCTCTTCAACGTTTTTATTGTTCTATTGCCTGAAACTTTTCTTGTTTGACACGTTATTATCATAGTACTTTTCAGTGCAGATGTAAAGTCCTTTTCTCATCCATTTTTTAGTCGACAATTTTTAGATGAGAAAAATTCTCTCACACAATCTCATTGGTGATATATTCTTCCACATCCTCTCTGGGCATTCCCAGCGCCACCGCCAGCTCTCCGTAGAGACTGTCTTCGGCCAGCCGGAAGTATTTTGCATCCACGGCGGTCACCTTTCGCCCCGCCTCGATGCGTTTCTGCTTTCTTGAGTAGATTGTCTTGATGATCCGAATCAACTCCTCACAACTATTGGACCTCATGCAGCCGCGGTACTCCTGCTCCAAAAGCTTATCGTTAGTAATCGTGATCAAAGGAATCTGAGGAATTACCCGGATCAGCGCATGAGCCTCCTCCTTGCTTAAGATAGGTCGGATCGACTCTTTTGCGGCATCCACCGGCACATAGACGGTACTTGCCGCCATATAGACCGGTTTTAAGATATAGTATAACCTCTCCTTATCCACGCCGGAAATATTCAGCGTGGTGATATCCTCCACCAGACAAACCCCTTTGCTGCCACAAACTACATACGCACCTTTTTCAAACACAAAAATCTTCCTTTCTACATTCTGGCATAATTACATTTCACTAGTATTCTTCCCTAATTATAACAAAATAAACTGATAAATGTCAGTCTGTTTTTGTAGTTGACTTAATTTTTGTGTAAAGTGCGCATATTTGACAGCTAATTTTTTGTGCAGTTCGTTAGGACCGCTTCTGCTCTAATATTTCCTTCACCAAAAGCCATGCAATGCCGCCCTCCCTCAGCTTGTCCGATGCCTCGGAGAGCGGAAACCATTCCACTGCGTCCACCTCACCCGACAGGCGAAATTCCGATTTTTTAACGTTTGCCCTATAGCCCAGCATCAGCATTTCTTTTTTGTCAAAATAATAGCTTCGGATATATGTAAGCTCTGTCACATCCTGCCCGATCTCTTCCTTCACCTCACGGACTACGGTCTCCTCGGCACTCTCCCCCAGCTGCATGATCCCGGCCACACAGACATAGCTGCTCGTGGACACATAATTTTGCTTAAGCAGCGCAATCTCATCGTACTCGTTTACCACAGCACAGATAATGCTGGTGGTAAACATGTCCCAGTAGGGTCTCTTGCAGTGGTCACAGTAAGGGATCAACCCCTCGTCACCGATCTCTCTGGGCTGCAGCTTCCCGCCGCAGTTCGGACAGTATGTAAAGTGCATATGCGTTCCTCCTTGTCCTAATCACCAATAGCTTAAAATTAAGTCCTTAATTCTTGGATAGTCGTCCTCCAGCTCCACCATCCGATCAATAAAATAGTTCTCCAACTCTGGCGTTCTGGGCAGGCGCATCATAGCTTCCATCACCACATACAGCGTATCTCCTGTGTAATGTTGTCTGCTGAAATAGTCTCCCATCTCAAACAGGCGCTCGTGCCTCATCGCTCCCAGAGCCCTCATCAAGATGCAGACATCATCCTCCGTATAGCTGCCCTTCCCCGGCAGCCTGCCCAGCCATTCATCCAGGCGTTCATCTGTAATCTCCCCTGCCCTGTCTATCACTGCCACATCGTCCGCAGAAGGGTAATAGCCGGCAAGCTCCTCTGTATTTATGGAAAAACGATAGGTTAACGGCACCTGCTCCATATAGAGTGTTATTCTGTCAGCTAACTCCTTGGAAATTACTGCCATGGGAAACCTTCCCAGATTACTGTCCAAGTGATAAGTCTCACAATCAAATACTTCCTCATTGCGAAAACTTCTCATGCAGGAAATCTTATCCCGCCTCATTCCATCTTCGCCTATAAAAGGGCCTACAAACTCCGGCACAATTACCAGCGCATTCACTTTCTCATGTTCCACCGCTGCCGCAACCGCCTTGTGATGACCATCCAGAAGAGCAGTCATATATCCGCCCATAAAGTAAGCGATTGCTCTGGCTCCCGGGTGATTTCTGTAATATTCCATCCGCTCCGCATTATAGCTCTCTCTGGGCTGTGTACCCACGGTAAAGTGGGGTCGTGGAAATGCATATTCGCAATTACCGTAATAATATTCACAGGTTCCGGGCAGGGGTACCGGATTATTGGGAAACTCCCAGAAAAAATGCCCATTCCCATCCGTAGGATAGAGACTGGTGTCCCACACGGTATAATATCCGTCATCCAACAGTCCAAGCAAGGGATAGAGTTCCCCCAGTATCTCCGGAAACGACACCTTATCCTTACTCTCATTGATCCGCACCATGCGAAACTGCTCCGGCTGCTCCAAACCATACCCACTCCGCAAAATCTTCTCACAGGTGGGACAGAAGTACTCGCCTCCCAGCAGTTGAAACAGAGGGGTATCTCCAAGCATCAGGCACAACATACTTTGCGCTGCGGGCTCCAACACAGCCTCGTGCAGAACACCTCTGCCGTTTTTGACCGCCACCAGCGCCCCCGAGGCAAAGCGACCTCCCTCATTCTGCTCCCAACTTGCCACAAGTTCTATTTTCGTGGACGCCTGCAGTTCTCGCTCTTTTGTTAGTTTTTCCTTTCCCCAAAAACTTCTCATGCAAATCGCCCCCTTATCCTACTTGTAGGCAATCATCGTGGGAAGAACGTAACCCATACCATCATCTAAAAAAAGGCAGTAGGACAGCTGCTCTTCGTCATCCTCGTAAATATAATAATACAGATAGCTTCCGTGAGTGACATAGCTGTTCTGATAGGACAACCGCCCCAGCTCGTCATAGTAGCTGGCCTGTCCTCCATAGGTGCTTCCAAACAAAATATGATGATGCGAGTAATCTTTTATAAACAAGGTTCCGTCATTCCGGTAAAAGTAATCCATGGAGAGAAGCGAGCTTTCCTCCCTTTCCTCCCCATAGTCCATAATCGTCCCCCTGGCTTCAAAGGAGGACAGCTTGCCATCATCCGTGTAAGAATAAATCTCCTGATAACCGGACACGTTGCTCCTTCTGGCATCTTGCCCGTCATAGGTGAGCGTGGAGAAAGTGTCCGCGGGCACCCATTCCTCCTCCGATACATAGTTAAAGGCAAACCCCCAGACGCTTTCAATCTCCTCCAACTGATAGTTAAAGTTGTGACTATAGTGAAAGCCGCATCCCTGCCCCGTCTGTTCATCAAAATAAAGCTCCAGGATCAGATTTTGAAACCTGTCGTAGTATTGGTAAAAGGGCTCCTCATCTGTAAAACCATACTCTGCAAGGAGCTCTTCCCGGCTTCCAAAGGACATAGTCTCCAGATGATCATCCTCTCCATCCCACCACATAACTGCTGTAGGTATTTCTGTGTCTTTTGTGTAGTTCCAGAAGTGTTCCAAATTGCGCCAAAAAAGCTCCTGATAATATTTATCGTTTACCATCTCTCCCCACTTGTCCCACTTCACTTCACCATCATAGAGCTCCACATTTTCCAAATTGTCCCAGATCTGCAGATGTCCCACAGACTCCTCTCCATACACATACGGCTCGGTCAGAGTCCATCTCCTAAGTTCCACCGGCTCTCTGGTCTCCTCGTTGATCCGATAGATACGGCTCGTTCTCATATCGCCCTCCCTATTTTGAACCAAATAGGCATTATCAAACAAATCCCTCTTCTCATACCAAGGAATCACAATGGGCTCCTCCGAGAATCGCTGCGTCTCATCATCCCAAGGGAATAAAAGCCCCTCTGCGCCGGTCTCCTCCGCATCCGCCGGAAAAACCTCCAAGTCATGGTCATATCCATAATAATGATACAGTTGGTCCGATCGAAAAACCAACTCCTTGGCCCCCACATCACAGGGAAACTCCTGTATCAGTTCTCCCTCTCCTTCATACACTCTAAGCCAATAGCGGGAAGTTTCCGCCTCCTCACACAGAATCAGACGCCCCTCCTCTATCTTGTAGCTGAAGGGATACTCCACCTCCTCCAGTTCTATGAGCTCCGTCTCCTGCTCTGATCCACTTTCCGCAACGTCTTCCACATTGGCGGAACGCACCTTGTTGGAATCATTCCCACCAGTAAAGGTACTTGTGCCCCACACTGCCAACGCTCCCACACAGATCCCTATTGGCAATAGTATAATATTTTTCCAGAAATGTTTACCCTTCTTTTTCATCATGGTTTCATTATAGCATATTACTTTTCCCAATAAAACACGCAAATTTTGTGGGTTTTCCAAGGTCAGGCATCCCCGTCCCCTCCCCTGACACTTGGCAAGATTGCCCCTTTTCCTTACACGGCGATACGGCATCCAGGGACACCCGGACACGATGTCCGGGTGAGGGAGATATCGGCATGGATGCCGACCAGCTCCCGACCCGAACCTTGCTTCAAACTTCCCGCCGTGTTAGGAAAAGGGAGCGGTCGCAGCGTGTCAGGGGAGGGGATGGGGATGCCTGACCTTGACTTTCACACAAAAAAGGGGCATATCATTATTTTGATATGCTCCCTTTTAAACTTATGTATTCTTACGGAAACTTTTCACAGGTTTAAAAAAAAGATCCCCAGATTCAGATAGCCCGCGAAAGTCACCCAAACCAGATAAGGCCAAAGCAGATATGCCGCGGCCTGCGATACCTGTTGGAAAAGCATGATCGTCCTCAAGATCAGCATCCACAGAAGGACCAGCCAGACAAACGCGAACAGAAACTCCCCAAACCGAAAGAAAATAATGCTCCAAAAGAAGTTGACAGCCAACTGTAAACCATAAGCGGAAAGCGCACTGGATATCTGTGTCTTCTCCTTTCCGGAAAGGATCACCACATAGGAGGCAACTCCCATCAACACATATAACAGCGTCCACACCACAGGAAAGATCAAGCCGGGCGGCGACAGAGGCGGTTGATCCAACGCCGCAAATTTCCTTATCCCACTCCCTGACAACTTGGCGGACAAAAACCCTACCAGCAGCGGAATTGCTACGCATATGATCAGAAGCCTCTTATTCGGTATTTCGATATCCTTCATCTTAAATTCTTTCATTTCCCTTTCCTCTCATATAAAGGATCTTATTCATCCATATGAGCTGATTGAAAGGAAAATGAATCTAATTTTCGTTCATCTTCACTAGCTTGGCAGCCTGGTCAGCGGCGATACATGCGTCCAGAATCTCATCGATATCGCCGTTCATCACTTTATCCAGCTTGTAGATCGTCAGTCCAATCCGATGATCCGTCACACGTCCCTGAGGGAAGTTGTAGGTCCGGATCTTCTCGGAGCGGTCTCCCGTTCCAATCTGGCTGCGGCGCAAGTCCGCCTCCGCATCGTGGCGCTTCTGCTGCTCCATGTCGTAGAGCTTGGCGCGAAGCAAGTCAAATGCTTTAGCCTTGTTTTGCAGCTGGCTCTTCTCCGTCTGGCTGTACACCACAATGCCGGTAGGATAGTGAGTCAGGCGCACCGCGGAGTCGGTAGTGTTCACACACTGACCGCCGTTTCCCGAAGCTCTCATAACATCAATTCTTATATCTTTATCCTCGATCACGATATCCACACCCTCATCCACCTCGGGCATCACTGCCACCGTGCAAGTGGAGGTGTGAATGCGTCCTCCGCTCTCCGTCTCAGGCACACGCTGCACACGGTGCACACCGCTCTCGTATTTCAACTTGGAGTACGCACCCTGCCCCGTGATCTGGAAGTTGACCTCCTTCATACCGCCGATACCGATCTCGTCCACGTTCAGCATCTCCACTCTCCAGCGCTGTCTCTCCGCAAAATGCACGTACATGCGATATACCTCGGCGGCAAAGAGCGCGGCTTCGTCCCCGCCTGCTCCGGCACGGATCTCCACGATAACATTCTTGTCGTCGTTGGGATCCTTAGGCAGCAGCAGGATCTTCAGTTCCTGCTCCAGCTCCTCCACACGCTTACGGCTGTCAGAGAGCGTCTCCTTGATCATCTCGCGCATCTCCTCGTCGTTCTCCTCCTCCAGCATGGCAAGGGAATCCTCGATATCCTGCTTACACTTTTTGTACTCCTTGTAAGCATCAACAATGGGAGTAAGGTCGCTCTGCTCCTTCATCAGCTTCCGGAAACGCTCCGGATTATTGGTGACGGTGGGCTCTCCCAACTCTCCCATGATCTCCTCAAAACGAATCAGCAAATCTTCTAATTTGTCAAACATAGCTACCTCTCAGTCTATTCAATATAAGTTCCGTAAACGACCCGGTCAAGTCCTGCCAGATCTTTCACCACACGAATCTCCCGAAAACCCATGCTCTCCATTAACTCTGACACCGCATCGGCCTGATCATGACCAATCTCAAAATACAACATGCCGCCATTTTTCAAATACTTCTTGCTCTCCTCCGAGATCCTGCGGTAGAAACGCAGACCATCCTCCCCGCCGTCCAGAGCCATGATCGGCTCATGTGCTCTGACTTCCGGCATCAGGGTGGAAATCACCTCGCTGGCAATATAGGGGGGATTGGACACTATAAACTCAAATTTCCCGCTCACAGGCTCAAACAGATCGCCCGAAAGGAAAACCACACTCTCCGCTTTCTCACCAAGCAAGCTCTCTGCGTTTTCCCTCGCTACTGCGAGTGCATCCTGCGAGATATCCACTCCCACACCCTGACAGTCGTTGGTGTAATGCAGGAGACTGATCAGAATACAGCCGGAACCGGTGCACATATCCAAAATGCGCATACCGTCCGAAAGCTCCCGCAAAACCTCCTCCACCAGCGTCTCTGTGTCCTGACGGGGCACCAGAACATGCTCATTCACTTTGAAATCCAGTCCCATGAAATTCTGAAGGCCTGTCAGATGCTGCAAAGGAGTATGTTCCGTTCTCTTGTGTATCAGCCTCTGATAAACCGACAAGTTCCCATCATCAGCCTCCTCGGCTCCACGCATCAAAAGACCGTTTAAGTCCAGCAAAAAAACATGCTCTAAAAGCAGCCTCGCGTCCAACGCCGCCTCGGAAATCTCTGCCTGCTCCAAGGTCTCTTTTCCCCAGTCATAACATTCCTGATACGTCATTCTTCTGCAGCCTCTATGTCGTCCTCAATCAAGTCCTCTCTGACGAAAGTCACTTTCTCTTCCTCATCGTCCGCTTCGGCTCCGGGTACATCATCCATCCACGAGTCATCCACCTCGTAGCCAAAGGTGTCATAGAGATACTTCTTCCAGTCAAAGACCGCCTCCACGGAAGCGATCGCCACCTCCACCATGTCCTTATCCGGCTCTTTGGTCGTAAGCCTCTGAATGCACATTCCGGGCGCGGAGATGATCCTCACAAAGACATTGTCACTTCTTCCGGCCAGGCGGATGATCTCAAAGGAGATACCGGCCACCACAGGCATAAGCAGAATGCGCAGCGCTACCTTGGCAAGCACATCGTCCACACGGATAAAGAAAAACAGGATCACACTGACAAACAGCACAAAGAAGATAAAGCTGGTTCCGCATCTTCTATGCTGCCTGGAGCTGCGCATCACATTGCGCACGGTAAGAGGTCTCCCTTTTTCAATGCAGTTAATACACTTGTGCTCCGCCCCATGATACTGGTACAGTCTCCGGATATCCTTCATAGCGCTGATCCCCACCACATACGCCAGAAAGATGACAATACGGATCACACCCTCGAAAATTGCCAGCAGAGAGCGATTTCGAATAAAACCATCCAACAGGGATGACAGGAAATAGGGCAGCACCACAAAGATACCCACCGCCAAAACCACGGACAGCAAAGTCACAAACACAGTCATCACTTTCTCTCCGTTCCCGCCTGCGATCTTGCCAGCCGCCTCGTCAAGCTTAGTCTCCTCCTGGTCTTCCTCATAGAAAGAAGCGGAATAGTTGAGTGCTTTTGTTCCCAGCCAAAGGGAATCAATAAAATTAAAAGTACCTCTGATAAAAGGGATCTCCTTTATCTTCTGACCATGCAGCACGCCCTGAAAGTTCTCCATCTCTATCCCAATCTGTCCATCGGGCTTTCTGACAGCGACTGCATACTTTTCGCCATTTTTCATCATAACGCCCTCCAACACGGCCTGCCCGCCGATGCCGGAGTAGCGGCTACCTCTTTTTCTTGCCATATTTTTTCCCTACTTCTTAATAATGAAAGGTTGAGATAGGAATACCTCAACCTTTCGTCCAAACTCTTATTTGATACCGTACTTCTTGTTGAACCGGTCAATACGTCCATCGGCTCTGGCAGTCTTCTGCTGGCCGGTGTAGAATGAATGGCACTTGGAGCAAACTTCGACGTGAATCTCGGGCTTGGTAGAGCCGGTTACGAAAGTGTTGCCACAGTTACAGGTTACGGTTGCCTGATAGTACTTAGGATGGATTCCTTCTTTCATGACTTTCACCTCTCTATAAAAACTACTTGTTTGTCTTCGTTCTCATCCGCACTGCTTATGGAACCACAAACAGCGGTATTATTGTAACACAAGCTGACAAGGCATGCAACAACAAATTTATTTTTTTGTAAAAAATTAAATAAACTTGTTCTTTTTCACCAGGTTAACGAATTCTATGTTGTTTCTGGTGCGGGAGAACATATCCAGAATGCGGTCGGTAGCCTCATCGGGCTTCAGGCCGTTCAGGGCTTTGCGCATAATGTTGATAGCCTCCAGCTCGTCGCCTGTCAAAAGCAGATCCTCTCTTCTGGTGCTGGACTTCGCCAGATCGATAGCAGGGAAGATACGCTTCTCAGAAAGCTTGCGGTCCAGAACCATCTCCATGTTGCCGGTTCCTTTGAACTCCTCATACACCACATCGTCCATCTTGCTTCCGGTGTCCACCAGCGCAGTAGCCAAGATCGTCAGACTGCCACCCTCACGCATGTTGCGGGCCGCACCGAAGAAACGTTTGGGCATATGCAGTGCAGAAGGATCCAAACCGCCGGACAGCGTGCGTCCGCTGGGTGGTACAACCTGATTGTAAGCTCTGGTAAGTCTGGTGATGCTGTCTAACAGAATCACCACATCTTTCTTATGCTCCACCAGACGCTTTGCTCTCTCGATCACCATCTCAGACACCCTCTTGTGGTGCTCCGGCAGTTCGTCAAAGGTGGAGTAGATCACTTCCACGTTGTCGCCTTGAATGGCCTCCTTGATATCCGTAACTTCTTCAGGACGCTCGTCGATAAGAAGGATCAACATATGCATGCCCGGGTTGGAGCGGAGCACCGACTTGGCGACCTCCTTGAGCAGAGTGGTCTTACCTGCCTTGGGGGGAGATACGATCATACCACGCTGCCCCTTGCCCACAGGACTCACCAGATCCATAACCCTCATGGACACGCCGCAGCCGGGAGTCTCCAGCTTGATGCGCTCGTTGGGAAAAATGGGAGTCATGTCCTCAAAAGCCATGCGCTTTGCGGACTCCTCCGTAGTATATCCGTTGATGGTGCGGATAAACAGCAGAGCGCTGAACTTTTCCTGCTGTGTCTTGATACGCTTGTTGCCCCGCAGAATATCTCCGGTTTTCAGTCCAAAACGGCGGATCTGACTGGGCGCCACATAGACATCGTTCTCACCGGGAAGATAGTTCTCACAACGAATAAAACCGTAACCGTCGGGCATGACCTCCAAAATTCCTCTGGCTTCCTCGCCGCTGTCCAACTCCTTGGGATATTGATTCTCATCGTAAACTTCGTTGTTGTTGCGGTAAGCGGGCTTGACATAGCTGCTCTCACCGCTCATGCCGCCCTCCACATGAGGTGTGCCCTCCCCCATGCTCTCACTTCCGGTGTTGTACTCGCCTCTGGCGGCATAGTTTCTGGCAGGCTTATCGCTGCGATAACTTCCGGCGCTCTTCTGACCGTTCTGGCTTCGGTTTCCACGATAAGGATTGTCCCCTTTTAAGCCACTCTCACTTCTCGGTGTCTCCTCGTTCTGGGATGCCGGGACTGCGCTCCTCGCACTTTTTCCTTCCTCCTGCTTCAGGCGTTCATCCTCTGCCAGCATAGCCTCCACGATCTCGGCTTTCTTCATGGTGGAAGTACCTTTCAGGCCACGCACTTTCGCCAGTTCTTTCAGCTGAGCCAATGCCAAAGATTCGTATTTTTCTCTCATAAATTCCTCCCATATATTCAAAACAATGTGTAAACGGGGATTTCATACTAAGATATGTCCTGGACATGTTTCTTGACGTTATGATAGGACAAACATATTTCCGCTCTCATTATAATACAAATCATTTCAAATAGGAAGTCCTAATTTTAAAAACTTTTCGCACAGTGGTTACTGCACGAGATGCCCAACCATGATAAAGTTTCTCCAAAACAATCTTGCACGCCGAAACAAACTATTATATGATAAGATGAGGATGTAAAAGTGCCGGCAATGACGGGAAAATAGAATGTCAGAATAGAAGAAAAGAGGATATTTGTATGACAACCAACGAAAGAGCATTACAGATGCACGAAAAGTGGAACGGCAAGCTGGAGACGGTTTCCAAGTCTCCCGTGAAGTCCCGCGAGGATTTATCCATCGCCTACACTCCCGGCGTGGCTGAGCCCTGCAAGGTCATCGCAGAAGATAAGGAGCAGGCTTATAAATATACGATGAAAGCCAATACCGTGGCCGTTGTGTCCGACGGAAGCGCCGTGCTGGGGCTGGGCAACATCGGTCCCTACGCCGCCATGCCTGTCATGGAGGGAAAGGCCGTGCTGTTCAAGGAGTTCGGCGGTGTCAACGCCGTTCCGATCTGTTTGGACACGCAGGACACTGAGGAGATCATCAAAGCGGTGACCTATCTGGCTCCCGGTTTCGGCGGCATCAATCTGGAGGATATCAGCGCTCCCCGCTGCTTTGAGATCGAGGAGCGTCTGAAAGCCACTCTGGACATCCCTGTATTTCACGATGACCAGCACGGTACTGCCATCGTGGTGCTGGCGGGTATCATCAACGCCCTGAAAGTGGTGGGCAAGAAAAAGGAGGACTGCCGCGTGGTAGTAAACGGTGCCGGAAGCGCCGGTGTTGCGATCACCAAGCTGCTGCTCACATACGGCTTCTCTAACATCATCCTGTGCGACAAGGTAGGTATTGTCTCCAAAAACACCGACGGCCTAAACTGGATGCAACAAAAGATGGCGGAAGTCACCAATCTGGGGGGTGAGACCGGCACCCTGGCGGACGCCTTGAAGGGCGCCGATATCTTTGTGGGCGTGTCCGCTCCAAATATCGTGACTCCCGAGATGGTTGCCTCCATGAACCACGATGCCATCCTCTTTGCCATGGCAAATCCGGTGCCTGAGATCATGCCGGATGCAGCCAAAGCTGCAGGCGCCCGCGTGGTGGGAACCGGACGGAGCGACTTCCCCAATCAGGTCAACAACGTAGTGGCTTTTCCCGGCATCTTCAAGGGTGCGCTGGAAGGCCGCGCCACCCAGATCACGGAGGAGATGAAACTGGCGGCTGCCGAGGCGATCGCCGGGCTGGTTCCCGAAGATGAATTGAGTGAGGACAACATTATGCCGGAAGCTTTTGATCCCAAGGTGGCGGAACTTGTGGCAGAGGCTGTAAAGTCCCACATTAAGCGATAATCTTAATCCCAAGGCAACACGGAGGACTTTATGAAGGATATTTGGTACGGCAAGCCTTACTACTCGCTGGACGCCTACTGCAAAAATACCTTGGGGCACAAATACTACAAAATAGCCCTGAACGCACACATGACCTGTCCCAATCGGGACGGCACACTGGGCGTTCGGGGCTGCATCTTCTGCAGCGCCGGGGGCAGCGGTGATTTTGCCGTGGAAACTGCCGGAAAGAGCATGCGCAAACAACTTAAAGAAGGCATCTCCCGATTTGGTGACAAGAAAGTGGGGCATCATTTTATTGCCTATTTTCAGGCATACACCAACACATATGCCCCGGTGGGATATCTGGAGCAGGTGTACCGGGAGGCTCTCTCATGTCCTGAGATCTGCGGCATCTCCATCGCCACCAGACCGGACTGTCTTCCCGATGAGGTTCTATCCCTTCTGGATCGTCTGCGCGAAGACTATCCGGACAAATTCCTCTGGGTTGAACTGGGGCTGCAGACCATCCACGAGCAGACAGCCGCCTATATCCGGAGAGGCTATCCACTCTCCTGCTTTGAGGATGCGCTTCGCAAGCTGCGCGCTTTAGGTCTCCCCGTCATCGTCCATGTAATCCTTGGACTGCCCGGGGAAGATCGGGAGATGATATTGGAGACGATCGCCTATTTAAACCGCCAAAAACCTTTTGGCATCAAGCTTCAACTCCTTCACGTGCTGAGAGACACAGATCTGGCGGTGGATTATCTGGCGGGCAGATTCGAAGTGCTGGACAAGGAGACATATCTGGAACTTTTGATCGACTGTCTCGATCACCTGTCGCCTGACATTGTGGTGCATCGCGTCACCGGAGACGGGCCGAGAGAGCTTCTCATCGCCCCTCTTTGGAGCTGTAACAAACGTGACGTCATCAACTCACTCCATCAAAGAATGCGGCGGGGACAGAATTTTCAGGGAAAATTCTATTCAGAATAAAATGAAAGGGAATGTGATATCGTGCTGCAAGATCCGCTGACATTATACAAACTGATCGTGCTTTACATGGTGAACCGGGTAGACTTTCCACTGACCACAGCACAGATCAGCGACTTTATCTTAGAAAAAGAATACACCACTTTCCTGACGTTACAGCAGGTCATCAGTGAGTTGGTGGATACCAATATGCTCCTCCCACAGACGATCCGCAACCGCACACAGCTCTCCATCACGGAGGAGGGGAAAAATACCCTCTACTACTTTGAAAAACGCATCGGTGATGCCATCAAACAAGATATTGACGCCTATTTTCAGGAAAATGAAATCTCCCTGAGGAACGAGATGTCCATACAGGGAGACTATTATAAATCCACCTCGGGCGAGTTCGAGGCACATTTGATCGCCCGTGAACGGGGTATTCATCTGATCGACCTTACACTGTCTGTTCCCACCGAGGAAGCAGCCGCTGCCATCTGTGACAACTGGCAGAAGAAAAATCAAGAGATTTATCAATATCTCACAAGAGAACTATTCTGATCTCGAAGTTCCTCTTGCCTCCCCGCGGATGCGTTTCATGTGCTCCGCAATCTTCACTTCATAGCCGTTCCCTGACGGGCGGTAGAATTCTCTGCCGCTCAGCTCGTAAGGCAAATACTGCTGCTCTACATAGTGGTTAGGGAAATCATGTGCGTATTTATATCCGATCCCATGTCCCAATTTGGCAGCTCCCTTGTAGTGTGCATCCTGAAGATGGGAAGGGATTGGCAGATTACCGCTTTTGCCCACCTCCTCCATTGCCTCTGAGATCGCAACACAGCTTGCGTTGCTTTTGGGCGCGCAGGCTACATAGGCGGCCGCCTGCGCCAGAATGATCTGGGCTTCCGGCATTCCAACCCGCTCCACTGCCAGGGAGGCATTGGTAGCCACCACTAAAGCGTTGGGATCCGCATTTCCCACGTCCTCCGCCGCACAGATCATAATACGTCTGGCCACAAAAGTCACCTGCTCTCCGGCATAAAGCATCCTCGCCAGATAATAGACTGCGGCATCCGGATCGGATCCTCTCATACTCTTGATAAAGGCCGAGATAGTGTCATAATGACTGTCACCGTTTTTGTCGTAGCGCACGGCGCGCTTCTGGATACATTCCTGCGCCACTTCCAGCGTGATGTGGATCTGACCGTCTTCCCCTCTCTGGGTAGTCATTACTCCAAGCTCCACAGCATTCAGCGCATGTCTTGCGTCGCCGCCGGAGATGTCCGCCAAAAACTCCAGCGCATCCTCCTCGATTACGGCATTGTAGGAGCCCATTCCCCTCTCTGTGTCGTAAATCGCTTTCTTTAACAGCTCCTTGATGGCTTCCTTGGAAATCGGCTCCAGCTCAAAAATGATGGAACGGGAGATCAAAGCGCCGTTCACCTCAAAATAAGGGTTCTCCGTGGTGGCACCGATCAAGATGATAGTACCGTCCTCCACAAAAGGGAGCAGATAGTCCTGCTGCCCTTTGTTGAAGCGGTGAATTTCATCGATAAATAGGATCGTGCGTTTCCCGTACATCCCCTGAAGTTCTTTCGCCTTGGCCACCACTTCCTCCATATCCTTTTTTCCTGCCACCGTGGCATTGATCTGGGTAAACTCGGCGCTGGTAGTATTGGCTATCACCTTGGCAAGCGTAGTCTTCCCCGTTCCGGGCGGCCCGTAAAAAATAATCGAACTCAGCTTATCTGCCTGAATCGCACGGTAGAGCAGCTTGTCCTTTCCAATAATATGCTCCTGCCCCACCACCTCGTCCAGTGTGCGCGGCCGCATTCTCGCTGCCAGAGGCGAATCTTTCTCCATATTGGTACTTCTCATATATTCAAACAGATCCATCCAGACACCCTCTTCTCACAGTACGTGCACTGTACTAACATAAGTTTAAGATCCACTTGCAGTAGAATCTCTTTGCCGGCTTCATCCTGCCATACACTTCTCTCACAACGATCCGGTAAAAGGCATACACCTTTTCCCTGTCCTCCTCACTCACAGAAAGGCTCTGTCCGTAGGCCGCCCCGCTCACAATTTTAATGATCGCTTCTACCTCTCCAGCATTTAACACAGGAATCGCTCCATACAGCTTCCTCGGAAAATCTTCCTCTGTTCCCCAATACCCCTTAAATTCTTTATTTATGCGAAGTATCTTTATAAGGCGATAAAAGAGTCTTCGAACGTCCATCTGCGGGAGATTTGCCATCTGTAGCTTTCGTCTGAGGCATAGAATTGCCGCTGCCAGGATCGCCAATCCGGCTATTCCATAAAGAGATAGCTTTAAGAAAATTCCTTGTTGTATCTCATTTTCCACAATTTCCGCTTCTTCACCCTCATTTCCTTCGTATCCCTCGTCTTCCTCCTCTTCCTCCTCTTCGTTTACTTCCGCTCCGCTGTACTCCCTTTCCTCTTCTTCCTCTTCATCATCCAGGTTAGCCGCTGTGGTCACGGCAGCAGACCCTGCTTCGATGCTGACAAAATAATCCGCCAACAGCCAGTTCGGTATAGCCACCCCATTCCCGCTGGGTATAAGGGGGGTCATCTCTATCGGCACCCAACCCAGATTCTCCTGATAGATCTCCACCCATGCATGCTTTCTGTAGTCTGTGACAGCCGCAGCGTAAGTGCCGTCCTCCTGCTCGGTAAAATCCTCCGGATAGACTACATATCCTGTCACATATCTGGCAGGAATACCATATAGGCGGTACATCAAGGTTGCCGCCGAAGCATAGTGCATACAATACCCGCGTTTACTCTCAAAAAGAAAATACTCTAAGACATCCTGATTGATCGGCGTTGTTCCCGGTGTTCTGGTGTAACTGGTATCCGCCTGAAGAGTCTCTCTGATAAATGCAGTCATCTCCTCCGGTTCTGCGAACGGATGTGTTTCACACAACTTCGCCAGGCGGGGCACAAGATCTTCCGAAACGTCCAGATAGTTCTCATTGGCATATTCCGCGTACTCTTCCCTGAACTGCTTTACCATCTCCGGATAGTTGTCACTGTTTTTCTCAATGCCGGTCTCACTCATATCCGACGGCTCATAATAATAGAAAGTGTATACCTCTCTCTGTTTGTCTCCGTATTCCTCCGACGCTCCTCCCGAGAAGGAAAAGTAAGGTACATACTCTCTTGAATTCTCATTGGTAAGATGCAGTATCATCCTCGCTGCCGGCTCGTCTTCCGGAAGTTTTCCCCAGATAAGGATATGTCTCCACTCAATGGATGTCGCATGATTCATTATAAAGTACAATATGTTGTAAATTCGTTGCACTCCGACCTCACTTTGGGCTATCGGAAAGCGATCCAGCATCCGTCTGTAAAAGGAAGTCTCATCCGCCTCCGTCCACCTGCTTCCAATGTAATCCTCCCCGATAAATCCTCTTAGGTAAATAGTATCCCGTGGCTGCTGATCCAGCAAAATATCGAGTTGTACGCCTCCGGAGCGGTAGTTATTGCCCCGGTTGACGCTTCCGTTCTCAAATAGATTCTCTCCCGACTCACCGTTCACGACTGTATAGATCCTGCCGGCGTACCGATCCACTAAAAAGGTGAATTCCGTGAGGGCTTTTTCCTGCCCATAGCCAAAAAGTCCCCCAAGCGCAAACAAAACCGTCAGTATTCCCGCAGTCACTGCTAGAGCACGATGCTTGTCCCAAGTGTACAGGCTCACAAAAGAGATAAAAAGCAGGCAGACTGCCGACCATGCCAGAGAAATATTTAAAAACGGACACGCACACACAATCACTGCAGAGATTAGATACAACACTCCACAAGCTCTGGTCCAGACAAGCATCCAGAACACACAGCACAGCAAAAAGGACCAGAGCATTCCTCTCCCTCCCTCGTAGGATATCTCCTCCAGGAGCAGGTCAAAAAAACCTCTGGATAACCAGAAAAAACCGAGCGTTCCGCTCAAATATGATACCATACGTCTTTTCAACTGTTTCACGGGATCACCACCTTCTGCTCCTCTATCTCCCGCCTGTAATTCTGCACGGAAAACTGTTTCAATAAGAGACTCCCCGGATCCCCATAAGACAGTCTTAGCTCCTGATCAAACTGCAGCAGGGCATTTCCCAGCTTTGATACCCTTTCCTCCAAATAAATCTGTTCGTCTATGTCGTCCGCCGAAATTCGGCCGGTATCATACAAGGTCGTCAAAATCTCACGGCACTCACTCTCAGAGGCCGCCCGCCTGGTGACCATTGTTTTATCCTCCCAGCAAAACCAATGTGTATATACACTGTCATACTTCTCCAATAGCCCCAGAAGGAGCGCCATCAGGATCTCATAAAAGGCATCTGAATGTTCCATACTCATGGGCCCCCTCTCCACCAGATCCAGAAAAAGACCGACCCTAAGTTCCTCCGACTTACTGTATTCTTTCACCCATATCTCTTCGTTTTTCGCACTGAGATTCCAGTGGATATTTTTGACGGAATCACCGGCCTGATATTCCCGATATTGCAAAATCTCCTGAACATCCTGCCCTACCATAGGAAGCGGTTCCTGATCTGCTCCCGGAATCTGCACATTCTCTCCGCTTGCGGACTCCACTTGCATAACTCTCCTCTCGGGAAAGACAGGAATGCGGACCATGGGGCGTTTTTTCTTTTTTATCTTTACCCGTTTTCGAAACAGGCGCAGATAATCCCATACCCTCATCCGCAAAAGCGTCACCGTTATAAAGCCACAGTGCTCTGCCGAAACATCAAATATCACTTTTTCCTGCCCGCGGTCCCGCACCTGGCCGGACAATTTTCGCTTGCCGATAGGTGCATCCTGAGACCAGACGAGCACAGCATCCCAGAACCAGACCGGCAGCCGCCCGCTGTTATTAACCGTCAGACTGCAGGGCATAACACGCATCCGCTGCAGACCTTCCCCGATAGGCACGATCTTGGCGCTCAATTTCCTGCGAAGCCGACGCACGGCTATAAACATGATCAAAAAAAGTAAAATTTCTATTACAGCAGTAAACAGTCCTGCCGGAACACGGTATGTTCCTGCCACATACATGGTGACAGCCGCCACTATCAATAAAAGAATACCTTTCATTCCGATCCTCTATTTTCTTCCAAGCTCCGGTTTCTTCACGCTATCCAGTATCTCCTGAATTACCTGTTCTTTCTTTTTGCCCTGCATACGTGCCTCCATATTCAGGATCAGCCTATGCCCGACCACATAGGGAAACTGTGCGGCCACATCCATGGGAGACACATAGGAATTACCGGCAATCCATGCCACCGCCTTGGACATCCTCGTCAACGCCAACGTACCTCTGGGGCTCACTCCCTGCTCAATGCAGGAATGCTGTCTCGTCTGCCCCACCAACTCCACAATGTAGCGATAGACCTCATCCTTGATATAGATATTCTCCACTTCTTTCTGCATCTCCAAAAAGGTCAGCCTGTCCGTCACCGCCTCCACTCCTGCTGCCAGCGCGTGATGACCGTCTACTTTTGCCATCTGAACCTCATTCTCAAAATCCGGATAACCCATTGTCATGGAGATGGTAAAGCGGTCCATCTGCGCCGGAGGAAGGGGTTGTGTGCCTGCTGTCCCCAATGGATTCTGGGTGGCGATCACCAGAAACGGAGGTGTCAGTTCCCTGGTCACGCCCTCCACTGTCACCTGCTGCTCCTGCATAGCTTCCAAGAGAGCCGACTGTGTCTTGGGCGTCGTACGGTTAATCTCATCCGCCAGAAGCAAATTGCAGAATACTGCTCCCTTCTGATATTCAAATTCACCGGTGTCTCTCCGATAGATCGAAAAACCCGTCAGATCTGAGGGCATCACGTCCGGCGTGAACTGCACACGCTTCCATTCCAGTCCCATGGTCTTGGCAAAAAGAAGCGCCATCGTTGTCTTGCCCACTCCGGGAATGTCCTCCAGCAGGATATTGCCACCTGCCAAAAAGGCGGCCAGTGACTCCCGCACTGCTTCCTCCTTGCCGAAAATATATCGGTTTACCTGCGCCATGACAGCCAAAGCCTTTTCTCTGTGACTTTCCACTTGTAACCTCCTGCATATCAAAAACTGTTATACCCTCACATAACCCCTTTTTATGTAACTATTATAGAAAAATCTTCCTGCCAATTCAATATTCTTTATCGATCTTTCACATTAACGATCCTTATTAAGCCTCCTATTTCTACACCACGCGCACCAGTCTAAGTTCTTTATCCACCAATAGAACATCCGCCCTCTTCCCGGGTGTCAGACTTCCCACCTGATCATAGATACCGATGGAACGGGCCGGATTGACGGTCGCCGCCGCGATCGCATCCTCGAGGAAAATTCCAGCCGCCACTACTCTTTTCATACAGTCAAAGAGATTGGTCACGGAGCCTGCAATGGTGCCGTCCGCAAGCTCTGCCCTATTACCTTTAACTGTCACTTGTTGTCCACCCAGTTCATAGACACCATCTACCAGTCCTGTAGCGCGAATGGAGTCGCTAATGAGCACGATCCGGTCAGGAAACAGCCGAAACGCAGCCCTCATCGCGCTGTCGTGCACATGGACACCGTCCGCGATCAGCTCTGCCGCGCAATCCGGAGTATCTGCCGCCGCGCCGATCAGTCCCGGTTCCCTGTGATGCAAGGGTTCCATCGCATTGAAAAGATGGGTCACATGATCCGCTCCCGCCGCAAATGCATTGACACAGGTGTCATAATCTGCCGAAGTGTGGCCGAGAGAAAAATGAATCTTCTGTTCATTCCGAAACGTCTGTATCAGTTCTACCGCACCCTCCACGTTGGGCGCAAGCGTCACCAGGCGAAGCAGGCCGCCAGAGGCTTCGTCACATTCCTGCAAAAAATCTCTGTCCGGCTTACGGATATCCCCCGCTCTGTGGGCACCTTTTCGAGCCGGATCCAAAAAGGGCCCTTCCATGTGAATACCCCCAATGTTTGCCAGCGTGTCTCCCCATTTGCCGGACTGCTTTGATAGCATCTTTTCCTGTATTCCCAGGTTTCCTACGCTTTTCATCACCTGCAAGAGCCGCTCTCTCGGAAGTGTCATGGAGGTAGGACAATAGGTGGTGATCCCATGAGCGCGCTGATATGCCAATATGCTCCGCAGACCTTCCCCATCTCCGTCAGAGAAATCAAAGCCTGCCGCCCCGTGACTGTGCACATCCACAAGCCCAGGTATCACATAAAGCCCCTCCGCGTCGATCACAGTATTGTCTGTCACCTGGGACTCCTCCGCAACGATTCTCCCCCGATCAATATACACGTCTCTTTTTTGAAAAAACAAATCTTCCCCAAGAACAATTCCGTTTTTGATGATCAAATTGTTGCCACTCCCTAAATTGCATTTCCTGAAAACTGTGTCATATACAGTTCGTAATATCTGCCCTGCTGCCTCAGAAGCTCCTCATGGTTTCCGGTCTCAATGATCTTGCCCTGATCCATGACCACGATCAGATCGGCGTCCTGAATGGTAGACAGGCGGTGGGCAATGATCAGGCTGGTGCGGTTCTCCATCAGCTTCACCATAGCGTCCTGGATCCGCTTCTCCGTGCGGGTATCTACGCTGGAGGTCGCCTCGTCCAAGATCAAGATCTTGGGCTGCGCCAAAAACGCTCTTGCGATGGAAAGAAGCTGTCTCTGTCCCTGGGACAGATTATAACCTTCCCCTGAAAGTTGGGTATCATACCCGTCCTTTAAGCGCAGGATCATATCGTGGCAGTTGCTCCGCCTTGCCGCCTCCTCCATCTCCGTGTCGGACGCGTTCTGTTTGGAATATTTTAAGTTATTCCGCACCGTATCTGCAAAAAGTACCGTGTCCTGGAGTACGATCGCCGTGTTCTCTCTCAAGTTGCTGCAGTTGATGTTCTTGATGTTTATGCCATCGATCAATATCTCACCACTGTCCACATCGTAAAAGCGCATGAGAAGATTGACCACCGTGGTCTTACCGCTTCCGGTGGCACCCACCAGAGCGATCTTGTGTCCCGCACGCACCTCCAGATTGAAGTCGTGTAGCACCTGCTGCCCGGGAATGTAGGAGAAATTCACATTCTTGAAGGTGATGACACCTTTTGCCTGATCCATATTCCGCTCGCCACTCTTGTCCTCCCCGGGCTGATCCATCAGGGCAAACACACGCTCCGCGCCCGCAACGGCGGTCTGAATCTGACCATAAACTTGAGCAATCTCATCGATTGGTCTTCCAAACTGCTTAGCGTAGACGATAAACGCGGAAATGATACCGATGGAGATTACGCCGTTCACTGCAAAATATCCGCCAAAGGCCGCAATTATCACAAATCCTATATTGTTGATCCCATTCATCAAAGGTCCCATCGAGCCGCCCAGGATCTCCGCCACAATACCGACCCTGGTCAATTCGTTGGAGGTTTTGTTGAACTCCTCCATGACAGCCTCCTGCTTCTCGTAAGCTACCACTGTCTTGTAACCTCCCACCATCTCCTCCACCGTACCGTTCAGCTCTCCCAGGAACACTTGACGTTTGCGGAAAAAGTAGCGCATAGCCTTGGACAACAACTTGGTAGCCACCAATGTCAGGATCACTGTGACACAGGACAGCACAGCCAGCGGCGGACACAGATACAACATCATAGCTACTGTTCCGATGACTGTCAGCACGCCGGAAAACAGCGAACTCAAGGACTGCGACACCGTGTTGGAGATATTCTCCACGTCGTTGGTCATGCGGCTCATGATATCACCGTGGGAATGACCATCTATGTATTTGACCGGCAGATTTACCACACAGTCAAACAGGTCCTCCCTCATCCGCTTAACCACCCGCTGGCTTAAGATCGCACTCTCCCTGCTCTGGAGAAAGGTTCCCAGACTGTGGATCCCGTATATTACCAGCATAGTGATCAAAATCTTCGGAAGACTCCCAAAGTCCCTTATTGATATACTGTCGATGGCGTCGCTCTGCAGTCTGGGTGCGTAAACGGATGCCACCACGACCACAAGCACCACCGCAAGCAAAAACAGGATCACTTTCCGTTCGCTGGCAAAATATCCGATCAGACGCCCCAGCGTCTTCTTTCCCTCCTTCGGTTTCTCCACGTTCCGCTCTCTGGGTCCGCGCATGCCGGGAATCTTATAATTACTTAACGATTGTTCCTTCGTCTCCGCCATTTTCTACCTCCGCAATTGGGAATCGTAGATATCCCGATAGATCTCGCTCTTCTCCATCAATTCCTCATGGCTTCCGCAAGCTGCCAGCTGACCGTTTTCAATGACTGCGATCCTGTCCGCATCTTTCACGGAGGCGATCCTCTGGGCAATGATGATCTTGGTCACACCGGCATACTCCTGCTGCAGCGCCTGATAGAGCTTTGCCTCCGTCTTTAGATCCAGAGCACTGGTAGTGTCGTCAAAGATTAAAATCTCTGCATCTTTCAGCACGGCACGGCTGATCGCCACACGCTGCTTTTGCCCGCCGGACAGACTGTGCCCGCCCTGCGTCACGAGTGTGTCAAGCCCTTCCTCTTTCCCGTCAATAAATTCCAGAGCCTGTGCCACTTCTGCCGCATGCCGGATCTGTTCCTCTGAGGCTTCCGAATCTCCCCATGCGATATTCTCCCGGATGGAAGTACTGAAAATCTCGCTCTTCTGCAAAGCAATGGCAATCTTTCCGCGCAGGGCAGAGAGGCGATAATCTCGCACATCCACACCGTCCACCAGAATACGTCCATTCGTCACATCGTAAAATCTCGGTATCAGGTTCACCAGCGTGGACTTTCCGCAGCCAGTGGCCCCCAGGATCCCCAACGTTTCCCCGGGCTGCACCGTTAGGCTGAAATTTTGGATCACACGCTCCGTCCCCGCACCGGGATATGAGAAAGAGACATTCTCAAACTCCACCTTACCCCTGACAGCAGTCTCTCCTTCAAAGGCACCGTCCGTAATGGCAGGATCACAGGAGAGCACCTCGTTTATACGTCTTCCGGAGGCCACACCCCGGGACACTGTCTGAAAGATCATTGTCATTCGCATGATGGCATTCAAAATCTGAGATATGTAGGTGATCGCGGCCATCACATCGCCGGGAGTGACGTTGCCTGCCCCAACCTCTATGGCTCCCACCCGGATCACCGCCACCACGGAGACATTCAATATAATATTCATAATGGGTGTCATATAAGAAAATAGAAGGAGCACATCAAGCTGCGTGCCCACCAGTTCCCCGTTAGCCTTTCCAAAGCGCTGCTTTTCATGTTCCTCCTTCACATATGCCTTGACCACACGCGTGCCGGACACATTCTCCTGCATGACATTGTTCACTCTGTCCAGCTTTCCCTGCAGAACCGTAAACATAGGATTCGCTTTGGAAATAAAGAAGATAACACAGATCAAGATCAGAGGAAGTGCACATGCCACCACTACGCCGAAACTTAAGTCCAAAGTCAACATGCACAGGATACCACCCATAAACAAGATAAAAGTACGCACAAAGCCACGGATACACTGACTCACTAAATTCTGCACCTGCGTGATATCATTGGTCACCCTGGTGATCAGGGAACCTGTGGAAAAGCGGTCCGTCTGCTCAAAGGAAAAGGACATCACCTTGCGAAAAGCCTCTTTACGGATATCGTTGCCATAATTCTGACTGCACAGATTGGCAAACACCCCCGACATAATGCCGCAAAATCCGCCAAAGATCACGAGACCGATCATCCGAAGCCCGGTGGAGATCACCAGCTGCAGATCACCCACTCCCCCATTTGACAATCCCAGTACTCCCTCATCCACGATCGTGCGCATCAGCCTTGGCTGCAACAGATCCATGCTTACCTCCCCCAGCATAAAGAGAGGCGCCAAAATGGCAAAAAACCAATATTTCCTCAGGTATTTAAACATACTTCCTCACATTCTTCCACAACAGATCACGTAACTATCCACCTATATTTTACCACCGCAAAAAAGCGCTGTCAAAGCGGATACTTCCACTTAGACAGCGCAAATAGCGATGCATATAACACTTTATTTTATTCTACAGCAATTTCATAGTCTCCGGCAATATTTCCTTTGGCATCGTAGAAGATCACCTCAGTGATATCTGCGCCCAACACCAACACAAAGGGGTTGTCCGCATCCAACGCTCTATTCTGGGTCTCCTCCCCTTTGTGAAGCACCGCCTGAACGGCCTTCTGCTCATTCATAGACAGAAATGCCCGCTCCTCACAATCCTCAAATGAGAACTCCACAATACCAATTCCGATCATTCCGGAATTGCCGCCATATCTGCAATGATATTTGTCGGAGGCCTCCGATTGCTTTGCATAAATAGCAACGGTAAAGTCACTCCGACTCTCATCGTAAAAGATCATCGCTGTCATAAGATTCCCGACATCCTTCGCCACATTCCAGTTACCGGGGATCCGCTGTTCTGATCGTGCATCCTTCTCAATCTCCGCACTACTCACACCCAGATCAGTCCGCCACCATAGGAATGCAACCGCCGCCAACGCAAATGCACAAATACTTAGTAGCAGTATCACATTTCTCTTCATCTATCAGTTCCTCCAAATTTCCAATTACTGAAAACACTTTTTTCAGTATAAGCTTTCTGGGCATATAAATCTAGTCGGATAATTGCCGAAAATCTCTCTCCATTTTAGGGCATATGTTCCATACTGCTACGCAAATGACCAGATACTCTTGATCTGTCGCTCCAGCCTGCTATAACTCCACGCCCTCCTGCTTCTTGCCACGCAGTTGGGGTCGTTGATCAAAAAGCCGCCCTCGTCATATCCATACACCACAACAAAATGTCCGTTCACGGTAAAGTCTCCAGTCCCCAACGAAACGATCAATATCTGCCCTTGATCTAACTTTGCTTTCATAGCTGTCTCGCTGATCTCCACCGTCCCCACAGTCACACCATACAGAGAAGGCATTTCCTCCAAAAGTGCCCACGCAGTGCCCGTGCCCGACACATAGTAGCCATTCTCCATGCTGTAAGACGCCACCTTGTCCGGCGTCAGGCGTTCATTTCCCGTCAGATAATAAAGCGCCATGGACAGGCAGGTCGGACCACATCCTGCAAGCCCCACACAACTGTCATCTCCGTAGGGCACATATCCCCATCTGGGATCCCACTGTAGGAAAAGGGGATGATCCTGAAGTTTCTCATACTCGGTCAATCCGCCGACGGCCGTCTTCTCCGCCGTAAGATATCCGCTCACAAAGTCTGCCATCTCCGGATTGTTGACCAAAGCTTCCAGCATTTTCTCCGGATAATACTGCCTTTGCATATAAATCTCCAGTATGACATCACTGTCTTCGGCAAGCTCCGCCAGGCGCTCTGTGACCTCCCTGGAAGAACGTTCCTTGGGAGCCTGCACGCTATCCATACCGTGTAAATTCACATAGTCGGATTCTACCCCCCCGATGACGCCTATGGGTCCGCTCTCATCCTGTATCGTGTACGTCTCCTGAAACAGAACGGCGTTGATCCGCTGAAGTTCCCGATCAACTACATTTAGTTGGTTTCTCATGCGAAGCAAGAGAAAAATATTTAAAATGAGCACGATCCAAGGCACGATCAGGTAAAGTGCCACTCTCTTTCTCTGTGCCTGTTTTTTCCGTTCTATTCTCCTGCGATCATACATAGTTAGCTTTCCCCATTTTCTCGGTTTTTACCGTTTTCTTTTGTGTGATAATATTTTTTTATTACTACAAGGAAAAGCATACCTCGGTCTTGTCGCCAAATAATATCAAATTTGTATCAATTTTGCATCTGCCGTGCTTCTATTCTCTCACAGAAATATTAACATTGCGTGTTTAAAATTTTTAAATTTCTACCACAGTCACATTAATGAATCATCTAAAAATTTTTCTAACAGGTACTCAAAACTACTAAATTCTTCACAGACACTTCCTGAGGGATTATCCAGTTCATAATATTTCTTCGTTGTCAAATCATAAACATACCAACTAATATTACTTTCACCCACAAAAAGGTACTGTCTCTGCCATTCATTTTCATACCACATTTTATTATTTTCAAGAATACCATTGACATGCTGATTGGGCGACTCGTCTAATAATTCCTCGTCAACTCCATAAAGAATAAAACCGTTAAACTCTATACCATTTATTTTGTATAATATTTTAATATATTCATCAGGCAGATTTACCTTTGTTTCGTCTGCAAGGCTTTTATTAAGTGCTTGAATATCTTTCTCTGTAGCTCCACCATTTACTTTTTCCCCATACAAAGCCTTTTTCTGAACAACTTGCCGCAACTTTTCTTCCCATATGCCTGAGTCCATCTGTCTGTATCCTCCTCAACTCCCTATTAATTACATCTGCATCATTGTACTTAATCCTCAAATTCTTCTACATCTTTTTATCTGACCTCTTACCTTTCATCTATTATCACTTCTTCCCGAACCATATTCGTATATTTATCAATTTCGGCCTGCCACATCTGTCTCAAAGCATCCGTGATAATATTTCCTCTTCCCGCTGCAATCAAAGCTGCTTCTCTCTCCTCTATAGATCGTATGGAAACATCACTTATTTTTTCACTCTCACAACATGAGAAGAAGCTTTTTAAGTCCTCTGCAATATAGTCTGGCTTATTTCCCTTTTCGTGATCACAGAAATATATTTTGCCATTATCATCGCCGCTTAGTGCAATTACAATTTCATTTCCAAAAGAATCGCAGGCGATAGGGAGAACCTTAGCATTTAACCACTTCCTTAACTCTGTTGTTTTCAAGCTTAGCTCAACATCGCCCAATCCATAGAAGCCTCTTATGTCAGAAGATATCTTTCCAACTTTAAATGTTGTTTTCGGTGTATATCCTCCGTTATACTTACACAAAAAAGCCCTATACTGGTCGGGCAATACAACTGCATACTCTTTCTCTATACTTGCAATTTGATTTTTTGCAGTATCATTAGAAAATTTTGATATTAGCATTTTATTCACCTTCCCCTGATTTCTACCAATAAATTCTCTTGTCAAAAACTTTACTCCCTCAAAAAACTAAAATCAATTTCCACATCCTTTCCCAAATTATCCTCCAGGATCTTCCTATTCAAATTGATCCACGACCTACACTTGTCGAGGATGATCGCATCACTGGTCACCACATTGTCCAAAGTCTCCAGCAAGGAATCCACGTTATTGATCACTTCCACCTCCACCGCAAAGGAAAACCCTTGGAGCAGTTCCAAAATACTCTGTTTCAGCCTTCCGGAGTTCGACACCGGTGCATCTAAATAGAACACCGCCTTCCCTATATTGCTGTTCTCCAGTGTTTGTCCGATCAGACGGATTGCAGACTGTGTCTTGTCTATCAGGCGGTAAGTACCCCGCAGAGCCGCCAGATCCCGGATCGTTCCGTCCATGCATTTTAACAGCAACGAATCCGACAAGGCCACCTCCAGCGTGATGATCGTGTTGAAACCGTCAATATTTACCGTGCAGCCCTCCGGAATGATCTTCAATTCTTTCGCTCGTCTATGCTCCAGACTTTTTCTGGCGGAAACCGCCCGCACCAGTGCCAGTCTCTGCCTCTCCGAGAGGAGATAGTGATTCCCCACAAAGTTGGATGCCCCTTTTATGTGGTAACCCTGGTTTAACAGATAGTACAGATCGGCCCCTGCTTTGTATAATATAGGGACTGCCTCCTCACCAAACTCTTTCTCGTCGGTAGCAAAATAGCCTCTTTTTACAACCTTACACATAGCGTTTCTCCGTCAGTCAAGTATTATCATTGAAAAAAGCTATTTCCATGTTACCACAAAAATAGCCTTTTACAAAGTCCCAGCTTTCTCTCCAAAATGTATACATTCCCTTCTTCATCTGCGTCCATTCTCTGTACATAAGTTACAGGCTTGTTCCAGTTCATCCATCAAAGCCTGCAGAATTATAATATGATATTCTTCGTCCCTAACAATCCTTGCCAATACAGCATTCACGAAATTGTCACATATCATCCCTATATGCTTTTTATATTGACGAATTGCATCTTTTTCAGACTCTATATCAGCTATCAACATATCCTGTGGTCTTTCGGGAATGGTTAGATATTGGGGTGTCCACATTTTAGGGCGTCCATTTTGGGTTTTTGCTGTAAAATCAGGACAGCCGCCAAGCAGAAAAATCAATTCACCCAATTTCTGCAAGTGTACCATTTCCGCCATTGCAATTCCCAAAATCGTTTGTGCCATAGAACATTTTTCGCCGGATAAGCGGTTTTCATTGTTGATATACTGAGTGATCGCAGACAGTTCCGACACGGAACCGCAATAATCAATACTGAGTAAATCAGCATAGGTCTGATTTTTCTCTTTGACCTGGATCGGCGGATAGGGCAATTCTATCATAATAGGTTTCACATTTGCGAAACTGCAGGAATTTGTAAACAAGTTCCTATTTTCCTCCATTACATATTTCCTCCAAACATATCTTTATACAATATATTCATAAGTGCACTTAACAGCTACACCATAAGAGGAATCAAGATGATCAATCGTCCACAACACCAGGATCATATTCAGTTCTTTCTCAAATTTCTCCCGATTTCCCGACCATAACTGCACGTGGCTGCAGGTATGATTTCCAATGCAAACCCAAAATGACTCTTACTTTAATCACACTGACAGTTATAAAAGGCACTAGCGATTTCCACTAATGCCTTCTAACTACTCATAAATCCCATATCAATTATGCTTTAAATAAATCAGCGTGCGTTCCTGTATCAACTAATGTCAAAGTTAATATATCGTCTTCTATAAGATATATCAGCAACCAATCTGGTTGAATGTGACACTCTCTAAAGCCTTTAAAATTACCACTCAAAGAATGATCCTTATATTTATCTTCTAATGGAATCCCATTTATCAGTTTTTCACAACCGAATCCAGCAAATCAATATCCAGTCCTCTTTTTCTTGCAAGCTTTAAACTCCTTTTGAATCTTCCAGACAATATTAAACTATATTTCATTGTCTATATCCTCCAAAGCTTCTTTAAAACTGCTATAACGCTTTGTATTCGGATCCCTGCTAATCCTCTTTGCCTCCTCCATAGCCTCCACCACTTCTGACTTATATTCCGGATATCTTACCTCAAAAGGAATTCCACCTCGTAAAACAACCTGCTTCAGAAACATATTTATCGCATCTGATAAATTGATCCCCAATCCTTCTAACAACTCTACAGCCTGCTTTTTTGTTGCTTCATCTATTCTAATTTGAGTTGGTGTTGTAGCCATGTTATTACCTTCTTTCTTTTTTCTTAACCTTACTACAATACAACCTACATTGTCAATACAATTCTGTGTGTTATACTTATATGTGACATGTCCTTTTATTATTTCCCAGTATCAGACAGAGAATAACTTTAGCAAGTTTCATTCAAACAGAATCTCCTCCACTGTCACAAACGTATACCCCTCCTCCAGCAATTCATCCACCACTTTCCTGGTGATACATCCCACATTGCTGCTGCACCAGTCCAAAGGATCGATCGTCCACAAAACCGGGATCATGT
>JAFLRM010000038.1 GCA_022511465.1 Acetatifactor sp.
ATCCATAGATTCGAATCGAGACTACGAAAGGAGGCGGAGAGAATGCTTCAGATCGATTTTCCGATCCGGAAGAAGTAATCCGTAAAGAACTGATAAACAAATGCTCCCGACCACCGGTGCTGTACCGATGATTGGGAGCTTGTTTTATTTCCGCGGGGAATGAGCCAAACATGGGAAATGTTTTTATCATTCTAAGTCCTCAATATTAAAGCTTTCCGTTTTTAAATCGCAGTAGTGTCTGCCTTTTATTGCTGTAAATTTTAATACACAATAATCCGGGTCTGTAACGCCCTGTTTATAAAACATGGTATCGCCTGTACGCCAGATTTCTTTCTTTGTCTCCTCGTCTTGCAACACCTCCATTGTACCTGTCAGCATAACACCCTCATACCGAAAACGTCCTTTGTTATAAAAATAAATGCTGGCCTTTGGGTTTTTCATAAACTGCTGTGACCGCATAGAAGATGTATTTGTTGTAAAGTAAAAACTATTTTCTTCTATTTTGCGAGGCACGAACATTGCTTTCATATTTGGAAAGTCATCTTCATCTACGGAGGCAATAAAAGCTACTTTTTGTTTTTGAATAAATTCAATTAGGTGTTCTCTTGTTTTCATCTGAAATCCTCCTCATTGTATAACTATTTGTTCATATGCAATTTTTCTATCAATGTATTAAGTATTCGAGCAAGATATTGTTCAAATTGTTTCTGCTCATCTTCTGTAAAACCTTGATAGAATAAAGAGTTCATTTGCTCCGATACAACCTCATATTTTTCCTGCAGATTTTTAGCATATTCTGTGAGCGATATAATGGTTTGACGACGGTTTTGAGGGTTGATATTTCTTGCCACAATTCCCTTATTAACCATTCCATTTATCACAACCGATACCGTATTTTTGGCAAGAGAAGTTTTTTCACTTATTTCGCTGATTGTAAGATTGTCTTCTTTCCATAAGACAAATAAAATTCTTCCCTGCCCACCGCTTATTTCGATACCATTTTCAAGTAACAACCTTTCAAAGATCCTGTCTTGAAGCTGCTTTATTTGTGTGATATAAAATCCACCTTTTGTCTCCACATTGATCACCTTAAATCCTATTAGAACATTTCTATATAGAACGATTAAAGTATATCATACTACTTTACAGAAATCAAATTTTTTATGCTCTACTTCCCCCGCCGGATATTACTTGGATTGCAGCCAAGTATTTTTTTCATCACGTTACAAAAATAATTGCTATTATCAAATCCGGATAATTGCGCAATTTCTCCAACGGACAGATCTGTTGTCAATAATAATTTGCGTCCGGTTTCGATCCTGATATAGTTTAAATATTCAGAGTATGTAACTCCGATCACTTTTTTAAACAACCTTGAAAAATGGGCAGGAGAAAAATTCACATAACCAGCGGTTTCTATCAAAGAGGGTGAGTTTAAATAATTTTTTTCCATGTACTTTATTGCCTTTAAAATGGAGGTATCAGCTTTTGATAACTCAATGTCTGCCCGGTTCGACGGCTTATGAAAACGCATTATAGTTATGATTAAATGATACAACATTCCCTTTAAGATCAATTCGGATTCCTTTTCATAGTGTTCATACTCATAGAGCATATCACAAAATATTCCATAGATTTTCTCTTGTACATCCGGGTCAAAATTGTATACCGGATAGCTATACAATTCTTCAAATTTTTCAACCCCTATCACATTTAGTAAAGGCTCAACTGCATTGTCTGTAAATTTAAGGACAAATCGCTCGTAGGGAGTATTATCTACAAAAGATGTGCGGTGGTATACGTTTTTAGGTGTCACTCCAACGCTTCCGCCATTAAGAAAACCGATCATATGAGGCATGATAAACTTGCGATGTCCGCTTACGGTATAACTGAGCCCATAATAATCACGATATACCTCCAAGTGTTTCATCTCATAGTCGGAAGGTTTGCATTGACGATCGATATGAAAATTATATCCCGGTTTCAAAGGCAGCGGCATACGGACATTCTCCTTATTGGATTGCGGAACCACATACAAAGTTATATAGCCTATAAAGTTATGCAGTGAGCATATTTTTATAGATATTGTACCATTATGTCAAATAATTACAAGAATTATATAAAAAAAGGTGATAAATTTGCCATAAAAACTGAGGGAAAACTGAGGAAAAAATGGAGGTGGAGGTATGAGGATTCAGGATATTCTAAAGAAAAATGGACTATGGATCTTGTTGAGCAGTCTGTGTTCGCTGATCATTTCCCGCAGTATTATTGTGGGTACGGACATTATCACAGAGCAGATGGATGTGCTGATCACATTAGGTACTCTAAATATTGCGAAAATATTGTGGGTTGTGCTTCCGGCAATCACAATTGCAACGATAGCATCCTTTGTGGAAAGTAAGTGTATCGGAAAATATAGTGTCAAAGTGATAAAAGAAACACAAGACATGATTGCCCGGAAGATACTCCATGTTAAAAATAAGTTCTGGATAGAAGAGAGCAGCGGAAAGCTGCTGGCAAAAATGACTTCGGATATGAATGAAGTAGAGAAATTTGCATCTGATACATTACCTAATCTTATAAAATCAATTATATCCATTGTCATGGTTGCATTTTTCGTGGCGGGAAAGAACATTTATATGTTGCTCATAACGGCAGGTCTGTATCCGGTCATCATAGTTATTATGACATTTTGGGGGAATATCCTGAAGCGGTTGGCACAAAAGCGTCGGGGAAATATTGACAGCATGGTTGAGCAGGTTGTGGATTGCGTCGGCGGCATCGACATTGTAAAGAGCTATAATCTGGCCGGGACCTTTATAGTCAAAATAGAAAATAGTATCGGTAAAATATTGGACAATGAATATAAAAGAGCGTGGATCATGCATTTCTCACAGACCTTGCAAAGATTTCTTTTTTGCATTCCGAATATGATCTGTCCCATTACAGCATTGCTGTTTGTTTTAAGGGGAGATATCACAATCGGTGAGATGACAGCCTACATTGTTCTTGTCAATAAGATTGTGTCAAATATGAAGCAGCTTCCGTTCCTGATCACAGATGCAAAGGAAAAAAGGGTATCTATTGACAGACTCAATCAAATTATGGGGGCCCCCGTCCGGGAAGATAAGTCGGCAGAACCTGTATACGGTGATCGCATTTCTATGGAGAATGTTAGTTTCGGGTACATAGAAGGTCAAAACGTGTTAAAAAATGTAAATTTATATTTGGAGCAGAATAAAACATATGCATTTGTCGGTCTGTTAGGACAGGGAAAGTCAACGCTATTCAAATTATTATCCGGACTGGAGGACGAGTATACGGGAAAATGCAACATAAATAAAAACTGTGCTATTGTACCTCAAAATGCTTTTCTCTTTAATGGGACAATTGAAGAGAACATAGGGATCGGACGTGCCGGAGCGACCAAGGAGGACATTGTAAACGCGGCGATCGCTGCCGGTATTCACGATAAAATCGTAAGCTTAGAGAACCAATATAATACGGTTGTTGGAGAAAAGGGTGTGGGGTTATCCGGCGGTGAAAAGCAGAGAATATGCATAGCCAGAGCGTTGGTATCCGGAGCGGATGTTTTACTCTTGGATGAACCGACGGCATCTGTCGATGCTGAAACGGAAAAGATAATTATGAATACGCTGAGACAATTAAGCGGTAAGAAAACCATTATATTGATATCGCATAGGCTTTCCTTGATCAAAGATGCTGACAAAATCTTTGTGGTGGATGACGGACGGATTGAAGAGCAAGGCAGACATGAGGAACTTATTGTGAATGATCGTGTATATAAGGAATTATGGAAAATGGAGGTGTGTGATGAGCTATCATAAAATATTTTTCCGCTTTTTAAAATTGATGGGACAGGCATTGCCGCTTTTTCTGTTTGCAATGATAATACATATGGTCGGGGATAATTTCTTATATTTAACTTTATCTTATTTTGTGAACAGGCTTATTACTATGGCTCAGGCAGGGGACATGGAAGGCTTTACAGAACTTTTGATCACTTGCATTATTGCCAATATAATTGCGCTGATTGTCTTTTTCGTATTTGGCGCCATATATGATATTTATGCCAAAAGAGGAAATGCCGCTGTACAAAAAATGATGATTGAGAAACTATTAAAGCTTTCTATGGAATACTTTGAAAAACATCATACGGGGGATATCGTGACAAAACTGATGAATGATGCGGATACGGCAAGTCAGATATTTACTTCCAGGCTGAGACGTGTCACAACACCGCTTATGTCTGTGATCGTCTACATCATACCAATGATCATAATGTGTCCGCAGTTGGCCGTATGTCTGGTGCTGGTCAACATGGTATCATTGTTTGTCAATACAAAATATATTCCTGAAATGAAAACAATAGGGAAGGAAACCTCGCTTGCAAAAAGTCGGTTTGTGCAGAGGTTCATGGATCTTGTAAATGGGTGTGATCACATTAGAATTTATTCGGGAGCCCGGCTTTTAAAAGAACGATATGATGAAACAAATGCCAAGAATGCAGAGGTAGGAACCCGTTATTGGAACCGCATTGCCCAATTGAACTGCTGGAACACTTTCTTTGATATGATCTTTGCATTGGGCTTTTTGATGATCGCGGTCATTTTTATCGGGAAGGGTTGGTGCAGTATAGGAGAAGTGGCCGGTATTTACACTTTGTACGGAACGTTCAGCTATAACTTTTTAGAGCTTGGGAAATATTTTCCGGAATTGATAAACTGCATTGCAAGGGCAGAGATAGTATTTGGTTTTATGGAGGAAGAGGAAGAAAGCGCTTTAGGGGATCACCCCTTTACTCCCGGCAATATAGACTTACAAAATGTTTCATTTGGATATGGAGAAAGGGAGGTAATCCACGATTGCAGCGCTGTCTTTAAAGAGAACAAGAGCACTGCCGTTATTGGGAAGACGGGAAGCGGAAAGAGTACATTGATCAAACTGTTAATGCGATTTTATCCATTACAGGAGGGGAAAATTTGTATCGGGGGAAAGGACATCAACTCCATTGATCCGGAACTGCTGAGAGATCATATTGCGTATGTGCCGCAGGATACTTATCTGTTCCATGAGACCATAAGAGAGAATATTCACTTCGGTAATTTGAAAGCAAATGATGAGGAGATCATAGAAGCGGCAAAGTTAGCAAATGCCCACAAATTTATATGTAAGCTGCCAGAGGGATATGATACCATACTGCGTGATGGCGGAGGTAATGTATCGGGCGGCGAGAGACAGCGGATCGCACTTGCCAGAGCATTTGTAAGAAATGCTCCGATCCTGTTGATGGATGAAGCGACTTCGGCATTGGATAATAATAACGAGACCGAAATCCAGGCAGCTATCAAAAAACTGATCGCCGGTAAAACGGCGCTGGTAGTAGCCCATCGCAATATTACCATTGATTTTTGCGATGAAAGGTATGAGGTTTGTAACTGACCCAAGGTAGTGTTGAAATGCAGCGAAGAAGAATATCCGGACTGGAATGTGGGGTTCGCTGTATTCCGTTTCGTATGTTGAAGTTGACATTTGGCTTGTTCCTGCTTATAATATAGGCATAAAGAAGCACTGCGACAAGCGGTTGGCTTCAGTTGATAGTATATCTAAGAATTGCTTAAACAACCGTCACTTTGCCGAGTGGCGGTTGTTGCTCTTTACAATTATCGTAATGCCCCTTTAGTCCTGTGAAGGACTTTTTTTATTGTATCAATATCTTATAAAAACCCAAACTGCCATTTATTACTCGGTATGCAAAGCAGTAACATTTTGGTAAACTTTTTTCTGTTTTGATATGTTAGAATGACACCAGATAGTTAGGAAACATCTGCCAAAAGGAGAAAACAAAAATGCCGAATAGAATTCTTATTGTTGAGGATGACAATAGCATTGCCGAAACAATTGCACTAAATCTAAAATATGTGGGATATGAATACATGGCCTTTGATGACGGGGCCAAGGCAGTGGAATACCTTGCTGCAGATCACTCCTTTGATCTGGCGCTTTTGGATATCATGCTCCCGGGATTAGACGGTTTTGAACTGCTTTCCTACATGAAAAAGTACAATATTCCCGTCATCTATATGACCGCAAAAACTGACAGCGAATCCGAGGTGCGAGGATTAAAAGAAGGTGCGGAAGACTATATTGTAAAGCCCTTTGAGGTTGTCACGCTTTTGGTACGTATCGAGAAAGTATTGGAACGAACAGGACGGATCAACCGGGTCTACCAGTTTCGTGATATTGTGCTCGACGCAGAGAACCGTACCCTCACAAAGGCGGGAGAAGAGATTAATTTACCACCGTTAGAATTTGATGTGCTTTCACTGCTGATTCGAAATAAAAACCGCACGGTTTCCAGAGAGCATATCTTAAACGAAATCTGGGGCGAGGACTTTTTCGGCGATATACGGACGGTGGATGTACGCGTGGCAAATGTACGAAAGAAGCTTAAGTTTACTGATGAGATACGAACCATATCCAAAACAGGTTATCGGCTGGAGGAACGCAGAAAATGAAACTATGGAAGAAAATATCGCTGATATACAGCATCATTTTGATTGTCATCGTGACCGTCTGCTCCGTCATTCTGCTGGGGCAGGTACAAAAAAAGATTCTCTCCGTCACACGAAAGCAGACGGAAGACAAGCAGTGGGAACTCGCATATTCCTTTGAGGATATGGCAAACCAAAATTTCTCCGGCGAAGATTCCGAGGCGGTAAGGCATACACTCGTCCACTACTGCTTTTCTCAATATGCAGATTCCTCCTCTGTTCTCATGATAGATGACGAAACGGTTTATTCCCAGAGCGATATTTCGCCAATGGAGTATCTTGTACCGGAACAACAAGAATCCATGCAGCAGCACTTTTTCGGGAAGGTTGGTGGCAGATATTTCCTGATCGTTGGGAGCACCGTATGGTTAGCCGGTTATGCGGATAACCGTTGTGTCGTTTATGTCGTGGAGGACATTACGCCCATCTATGAAGATATGGCAAGACAGCTCTTGCAGTTTATTCTGATCGATGCAGTCTGTATTGTGGGAGGTCTGCTGCTCATCATATTTTTCGTAAGGCGTTTTGTAAAACCTCTTACCGAGCTGCAGGCCACAGCCTCCCATATTGCGGCAGGTAATTACGAGGAACGCGCGATTGTCAGAGCGGGCGATGAAATAGGGATGCTTTCCGCAGACTTCAACCGTATGGCGGAGGCTGTTGAGAGGCATGTCAATGAACTGACGGAAACGGCTAAGCGGCAGCAGATGTTCATCGGAAGCGTGACGCATGAATTCAAGACGCCCCTCACGGCGCTTATGTTAAAAATTGATACCTTGAAAAATACTTACATGGAGGAAGAGGAGCGGATTGCCTATCTTTCCAATATGGAGCGGCAGTGCAGATGGCTAGAGAGGATGGTACAAAAATTATTAAAGCTCATCACGCTAAACCAGGAACTTACACTCCAGGAGGTATCTGTTTCCGTGCTTTTCGATCAGGTCAGAAACGCCGTGGCGGAAAGTCTTGATGCACGGGGAATTGAGCTTTTGATAGATTGCAGGGCGAAAAGCCTTTTCTTGGATGCGGACCTGATGCAGTCCGTTCTGGTAAACCTTGTGGAGAATGCAGCCAAGGCTTCAAAGGAAGGTCAGACCATCATTCTTGCCGCCTATGGTAATGTCCTGGAGGTAAAGGACTGTGGTACAGGGATCCGTGAGGAAGAGGTTTTTCACATTACGGAACCATTCTATATGGTGGATAAATCCAGAAGCAAAAAACATGGCGGTGTAGGACTGGGGCTTGCGCTGGCGGAGAAAATCGTAAAGGAGCACAATGCCAGACTGGAAATTGAGAGTACTTTTGGTGTGGGTACAACGGTGAGGGTACATTTGCAAAAATAATAATTTGATAATCATTCCGTAACGACTTTTCGGCAGATGTTTTTTACAATGGGGATAACACCAAAAAGGAGCGAAATAAGATGAAAAAGATAATTAGTATGATTCTTTTGGCAGCAACTGTAATGACACTGTTCACAGGTTGTCAGAAGACACCGGACAAACCTGTTGTGACACAAAAAAATCAGGAACAGATGTTAGATGCCGCGGAAAATGGCGGTGAAAATTCATCCCTATTGTCAGTTCTTGAAACGCCGGAACGTTATACCGGAGATTGGACAGGCGTAAATGACTGTGTTACCGTGCATGTGGACGCTGCCATTGAATTGCCCAATGCTCAGGCGATTCCCACAGGAACCGTCAGCCGGAGAAGCTTTACGCAGGAGGATGCGGACCATGTGCTTTCAGCATTGATCGGGGACAACACGTTCTACCAGGAGCAGGGGGCTACAAAACAGTTTGCGATGGCGTTGCTGGAAATGTATCAGGAGATACTGCGTGGGGAACGTCCTGTCAGTGATGCGGGAGAATTTGTGACAATCGAGGATATTCCCGGATATATTGAAGAGTGGACAGAAAGGCTGAAGACACTGCCGGATGAGAGCGAACGTTTCCTGGCATCGAGAACATTTGAACCGGATGATTACTACGATGAGTGGATCAGAGGATATGCCGAGGTGGATGGACGGACGATGCATGTGGAAATATATAATTTTCAGGCGAGCACAGACGATGCGATAGGTTATGTGGAGGGTTATGCAGGTGGTGGGGCCGTAAACGGAAGTTATGCCATACCGTATAACTTACTTGAGGAAGCGCCGCCGGAAAGTATTTCAGAGGCGGATGCAAGGAAAGCAGCGGAGGAGTTGATCCAGCGCATGGGCTTCACGAATGTGGTCTGTGATGAAAGTGCTCAGATAGCATTTATTGAGGACTTTTATATCACACCGGATAAAAGTACACTGGACATAATAGATACCGGCTATGAGTTTGAGTTTGTGCGCTGCTTGGACGGTTTTCCCATCAGTTACACTCCATTTCAGGGGACCAGTTTTCCGGAGAATGAGGAATATATCGGGCCATGGGCAAATGAGCGCATTACGATAGATGTGACAAAAAGCGGTGTTGTGTATTTTCACTGGTGTTCTCCCTATACGGAGCCGGAGTTAGAAACAAAGGATACACAGCTTCTTGCATTTGATGATGTACAGGATATTTTTAAAAGGATGATCATCATAGATAATAGCTATCTGACGGAAGCGAACGAGCGGAACGGAATGAGGAGCACGATATATTTTGATGTAGATAAGGTCAAGCTGAGTCTTATGCGGATAAGAAGCAACGGGAATATCTCGGAAGGGCTAATCGTTCCGGTATGGGATTTTTGGGGTACAAAGAAGTTTTACCCGGACGAAAATTCTGAGGGTTGGGAAGAATACACCATTCTCCTTACCGTCAATGCCATTGACGGCACGGTCATTAGTCGGGACTTTGGATACTAAAATTCCATGCCCCACTCCGCGTGGAGTATGGACGGTTCTGTACGGATATTGTGGTAGAAGGAGAGGTTATGATCAGGTCCATAATTACTGCTGTAAAGCAGGCATTATCCGGTAAGGCTTTTATTCTGAGTGTTGCGGGCGTGTTCCTTCTTCTGTTTACTGTTTCCATAGAGGATATATTTTTACTGTTTCACACGGAAAATCGGTTGATTGAGAGCGGGTATCATCACAGTCTTATGATGAAAGCCCTCTCTTCAGACGGCATGACAATGGCGCTCCCCATCCTTGCAGCAATTCCTTTTACCGCGTCGATGGTGGATGATGTGAAAAGCGGTTTTATCAAGGAATATCTCCCGCGTACCACCGTAAGAGGTTACATTATGGGAAAGATAACAGCCTGTGTCCTAACAGGAGGACTTGTATTGGTATTGGGAATTCTTACGGCCTATATTGTTGCAGCCCTGGTTTTTACCCCTATGGAGGCAGCAATTGGTGCCGGCACAGAACTCTCCGCCTGCCTCAGGGAATTGCTGGAAAAAGAAATATTGTTTTTTTGCTCCGGTGCATTCTGGTCGATGACAGGGATGCTGTCCGCCGTTCTGACCGGCAGCAGGTATATGGCATACGCTTCACCCTTTGTGATCTATTATGTGCTGATCATTTTGCATGAGCGGTATTTTGAAGCGATGCACCTGCTCTATCCTAAGGAATGGATCGCGCCGTCGGGATATTGGAAATTTGGAAATATCGGAGTCATTCTATTTATTGCTGAATTGACGATCATAGCAGCTCTTTTCTTTAGTATTGCGGCAAAAAGGAGGCTGAGATGAAAATAAAACAGAGTATGGCCGTTGCAGGATATAACTTCCGGCAATGGCATAAAAACAGCCGTATTATCCTTACATTTTTCTTAAGTTTTATATTGTGCTTCCTCCTGTCCGACAAGGCAGTACAATTTGCCGAAAAATATGACACCACCATGCAGATATTGGAACCGTTTATCTGGACGTTTGGAGATTCCAATTCCATTCTGCTGTCTTCGCTGATGCTTTTACTTCTTTTTGCGGACATGCCTTTTATCAGTTCGGGAACGCCGTTCTATCTCGTGCGGATAGACAGAAAGACTTGGCTTTTGGGACAATCCTTGTATATTGTTGCAGCAACCTTTATCTATCTTGTTTTTGTTCTCCTTTCGACTTCCTTTATCTGCATGCGGCAAAGTTTTGTCGGAAATATGTGGTCGGAAACAGCGGCCATTTTGGGCTATTCCGGTATAGGGCAGACAGTTGCGCTGCCTGCTTTCGTAAAGACACTGGAAATGTCCACGCCATATAAATGTACGGCAGCCATATTTATGCTTATGCTGTTGTACACACTTATGCTGGCGTCGGTTATGTTGTTATTTCGTTTAAGAAGTGGCCAGCTGGGAGGCATGATCAGTGTGCTGGCATTTTCGCTTTACGGATTTCTTTTAAACCCACAGACTTTACAAACAATATTGGGTCTTCGCGATTATCAAAGGTATCAGGCAAATGTAGCGGTAGGCTGGCTTTCACCGCTCAATCACGCCACCTATCACATGCATAATTTTGGGTATGATCTGCTGCCCCGGATCTGGCAGACGTGTCTTTTTTTTGTAATATGCATCGTGCTGCTTTTTTATCTCTCGTTTCGCGCAGTGCGCAAATTTAATTTCCATTTTACCGGAACGGAGGCATAAGGATGCAGGAAAAAGATTTTGCAATCGTTGTCCGTGACGTTTCAAAAGATTTTGGGGAGGAACAGGTTTTAAAAGGCGTGACCCGGAGCTTTGAGAGAGGTAGGATTCACGGGATTGTGGGCAACAACGGAAGTGGAAAAACCGTGCTGATGAAGTGCATTTGCGGCTTCCTGTTTCCAACCTGGGGAACGGTTACCGTGAACGGACTGCGTGTAGGCATTGATACGGATTTTCCGCCGGATATGGGGATTATCATCGAAACGCCGGGATTTCTGCCGAATTTATCCGGGGTAAAAAATCTGGAGCTGCTTGCCTCTCTTAACCGGAAGATCGGACTGGAAGAAATTGTGACTACCATCCGCCGGACGGGGCTTGATCCGTGCATGAAAAAGCCCGTGTCAAAATATAGCCTTGGCATGCGTCAAAGATTGGGCATTGCACAGGCCATTATGGAAGATCCCACTCTGTTGATTCTGGATGAGCCGTTTAATGGTCTGGACAAGTATGGTGTGGCAGAAATGCGTAAATTGATAAAGGGATTGAGGGATGAGGGTAAAACTATTTTGCTGGCAAGCCATAATCAGGCTGATATTGATGAGCTTTGTGATACCGTGTGTGAGATGGATGCCGGTGTTATGAAAATAGTACGAGGGGATAATGGATATGCTTAGACAACGCCTTCTTTTACTTATTTTGATCATAATGTTTTTTTCTCCGCCGCTAACTGTTTTTGCAGAGGAACGATCCATAAATTCATCCGAGGTTGCTGTGGAAACTGTATCGGGAAACAATATTGCACCTGCAGCTATCATCGAGCCGCTTCGCATTGACAGCACAAATTTATATGAAGGAATGGAACAAACTTACGGGCAGGGATATATCCCGCGGGTTGTGGATGGGAAGGCAATCATCATCTTGCCACTCGTTGGCCAGACCTATGATGATAAGGTTACGGTTACGGCAGACTTAGGCACAATGAAGGATAGTCCGTTTGTCTTTGGTAA
Organism: Acetatifactor sp.; assembly: GCA_022511465.1. Lineage (GTDB taxonomy): Bacteria > Bacillota > Clostridia > Lachnospirales > Lachnospiraceae > Acetatifactor. Next base: position 12,145 of record JAFLRM010000038.1, read on the forward strand.
TTATTCGCAGACGGTAGATATTTCCGACGGAGCCTATGTGTTTCGGTTTGAGATTTTACTGGAAGCAAAACGTATCAACGGAGCGTATCCGGTTACGATGAAAGCGGATTATCTGAATGCAGAAGGAAATCAGGCACAACAGAGTTTTACCGTATATGTGACCATAACGGACGGCAGTGATCCATCCGTCCAAAACACGAGGGAAACAATAGAGAAACCAAAGCTGTTTATCAGTTCATGTGAAACCGATTCTCAGCTTATCAGTGGGGAAGATGTTTTTACGGTTACCGTAACCATTGAAAATATAGGCGCAATCCGCGCCCGTTCGGTACTTCTTACTTATGGTAGCGATACCGTTGGAATTGTTCCGGATGAGATCAACAATGTGATACACCTTAATAATATTGCAAGCGGTAGCAGCCAGACTGTTTCCTTTGGTTTTCAGACGACAAAGGATGTGCCTGCGGGGAATCAGACTTTTTATGTGAGGCTGGACTATGAAGATCTCTATGCCGGAGTCTATACGGAAACCCGTACTTTTCTCATACAGGTTACGCAGCCGGCGGAAATGGAATATGATTCTATCGCAGTTCCGGGGCAGGTAATTTCCGGAGAGACTTTTTTGATACCGGTTAACGTATTCAATACCGGAAAGAGCACACTGCGAAATGTTACAGCAACAATATCCGCTCCCGGATTGTTTCCTCTTAGCAGTGTATTCTTTGGAGATATTCTACCGGGTCAGCCGGGGAACGGGGAAATGGAAGTATATACCGGCAGACTTTCCATGGCAAACGGTTATACACAGGACTATGGGAAAACTAGCGGTATTTTCACAATTACTTATACGGATGACAATGGGGAAATACACAGAGAGGAAATGGAATTTTCAACGGAAATTTTAAGACCTGTTATTGAAGCGGAAGAAAGCAATAAGGAGCAGGAGACCGTAGGACAATGGTGGATCAGCGTTCTGGTAGCGTTTGCCATAATTGCAATTCTTGTTGCCGTTATTGTCACCACAAATTTCACCCGTATGATGCGAATGAGAGTTCATACATACTGAAAAGTGGAGGAGAATACATGAGAAAAAATATACTTGTGTACAATAATTGTTCAAACATGGCAGAAATGCTGTCACCTTTTTGTGCAGGGGAAGGAATAAGCGTACAAAAGTGGGCAACCGCAAAGGAGATGGAACAGTTTCCCAAATTGCCAGAGTTACATCTGATACTGTTGGATATTTTTATGGATGAGGAAAATTGGGAATCCGGCATTGAGCTTATCAGACAAATCCGTACTAAAAGCAGAATTCCAATTATAATAGTATCCGATCAGAAGGCCGAGATCATAAAAATAATGGCATTGGATGCAGGAGCGGATGATTTTGTCAGTACGGAAACAAATCCTTTAGAAATCCTTGCCAGAATCAAATCTCGGATCAGGCGCTATACACAGATGACAGATGTAAGCGGTAATATTAAGCGAATATACCGGACAGATGGATTGGAGGTTGACGATATCAGGCGGAGAGTGACGGTCAACAACAGAGAAGTACACCTCACGTCTACAGAATATAAAATATTGCGATTCCTCATAAATGAAAAGGGAAAAGTACATTCAGGCGGTGAAATATATAATGCTGTATGGGGTGCACGTCCTATAGGGGTAGATAATACCATTGCCGTCCATATCCGGCATATCCGTGAAAAAATTGAGGATAATCCTAAAAAACCACACTATTTGAAAGTTGAATGGGGAAAGGGGTATATGGTTGGGTAGATAAGTTACAATAATGCTTCCGAGAAAATCTATCCGAAAAGTCAAAACTATGGTACAATTGCAGATAGCAATATAAGGAACTAAAACAGATATTAAGCGCTCACTATAGAATAATATGATCAGGTGAAATATAAATAATGAGAGTAATGCAGGAAGAATTTGATACTTTATATGAATGCTTGATGGACACCTATATAGACTGGGACCGTTCAAAACCGAAGGAAAACTCCAATTGGACTGTCGAGCGATATTGCAAATATAATTTCGGTCCGATCATTGGAAAATATCTTGAACAGGATGAACAACTATTCAGAATTGTATCCGATGAATACTCAAATGAAGATATTTTAATGATTGTTAAGCCGGATATAGATAGGAACTTAGCAAAGTTTGACTCCAAAACGGAATTAGACCTATGTGAAAAACTTGAAAATGAATTATATAAAAAGCAGCAAGAATTATTAGAAAGTGGACAAATTGAAGAATGGCTGAAAAATTATTTTTCCCCAAACTTTAATACCGAATACATAAAGGCAGATGAAAATCATATTAGAGGTTTGTGCTATGTTTCTTATGGTTATATGGCCTATCGCAATAAATTAACCAGTATTTATAATCCCGATATAAGTAACCTGCAAAATCTTTATAAGAATATATTTGGGAAGAATTCACAGTTACATAAATATGGGCTTATAGAAATAGATTCTCAGTGTGAATTAATGGCTATGAATCCTCCAAGGTTTTATGATGCGAGAATTGACAAAACGATTAATTTGTCAAATATGCCTAAACAGCTGGTAGATTTATTAATTGACAAAAAAGACTTGTATGATAGGATTTCGGTCAGGGGTTCAAATGCGAACTTACACATATATAATGGACGATATACATTACAAACTTTGATGGAAGCAGTAGAATTCGGAAAAATTTTTTCAATTAAAAATTTAGGTATTATTTCGGGAACAAAACTGTATTCTGCAGACTATAACGATGCTTTATGGGTTAAAATTGACTCATCAAACATAACCTTTGAAGAATTATGTGCGGAGGAACTTAAATTTGAAAACTCTATAGTCACACAGGTATTACATTTAGAGTATCAAGGTACGGATACAGATGTGATCATTACGCACCTGGATCATGAATTTGTTTTTTACAGTGAAAGCGACTATAAAGACCGTAAAAGTAATCCCGGAGTGAAAGGAAAAGAACAACAAAGATTGAAATCCTTTAAAATTGACGGCGCAAAAATCCCACTGAATATGCCATGTGAACATAGTGTAAATAGGGCAGGAACTGCACAAGGAGAAGTAGAAAAAGTAAATGAAAAAGTTCCTTTTTTGATATTTGTGCTGAAAAGTTATTTTAAGCATACGGACTTAATCGACGAATACTTTCAGGATCTAACCTCTAACTGATCAAAGGTTTGTGAGAATAAACATAGGAAGAAATGATAACTTCCAAACTTGATCGTGGCTGGTGACTGTGTCCTTATAAAAACAAAGGGGATGTCTTATGGTCTAATCATCAGTGGTATTGATGAATATCCTTTGTGAAAAGGAATATGTCAAGAATTAGTCTATGTTGAAGGTGTCGAAATAAGGCTTCTCATAAAAGAATGTAAATGTGTTATTGTTCCTGAAATAGGTTTTGTTGCAGCAGGTGATCATGGTGAAAGATTGACGCGGTGGGCGGTAAAACAGATGATAAAAGGTAGAATTGTAATGGATGAGAAGAAAAACGGCATAGAATTTTCAGGTAAGGTTATAGGTGTTATTACAGCTTTAATAGCTTTGTTTTCGGTAGAAGGAACTTTTTACAATAATTTGAAAAATTATGTTGAAGCAAGTGGATACTATGGATATTTTTCAATTGACTTAAGATATGTGGATATAAATTTCTATTCAAATTCGTATAATTTTATTTTCTTTTTACTGATTCTTTTTTTGCAGTTTGCAACAGCGTTTTTTATTTTTATTTTTTTTATAAGAATATTTACAAATAAACATTTTGAAAAAATGGTCAACAAAACAGAAGTTCGGAAGAATCAACAGCGAAAACTTAAAAAAATATTCTACATTAATCGTGATGCTATATTGAGTATGATGGATTTCACGTTATTTTTTCTATTCTTTTTTGCCGTTTATATTCTTCAGAAATTATTAGATAGTAATACAAATTTATTTTTATACATACAACTTTAGTGGAAATACACTTTCTTCTTCCTGCTAAGGTTAAAGAAAATGTTGAAGCACTTAAAAGAATCATAAAGGTAAACAAAGATTCTCTGGATGGAGAGGCATTTCAAAATAAGATAAAGGATATAAATACTTATGTATCTTATGAGAGAAGATTAGCAAACACAAGATTATCAGCGGTGTCGCTATTATATTAATTATTATAGGGTTAACAATAGGTATTGGGTTGCCTGTTTCTTATTTTGCTGGAATTACAAAGGCAAGGACACAAAGGGAATTTTGGGTTACAGATAAGAGTGTAGCTTTTCAAATAGATAAACAAAATTATATGATGTTGGGTTGTGATATATTGGAAGATGAAGAAGGAAATCGCGTAATATCTATTAATCCGAATCAAATGGAAATACTTGGTGCATCTGGTCTCGTAGTTGAAAAAAAAGGATTTGATGTTGTAAACATAGACTAAAATATCAGTCTGCAAACAGTTTCAAACACTCTACGGCTGTATGATAAATTTACAGATAGGGAGAAAAAGCAATTTTTGGATTGTATCCCTGATTACGACAAAAATCGAATTAATAATGCTGAGGCGGACATACGCAATTTAAAGATTAAGATACTTTTGCTACATGTTTTGAAATCCTATTTTTTCTAATTTCAGTTTTAATTATTTGTGCATAATATTATCATAAGAAATTTGTGAAAGGAAAACCTCGGTAATTTTTTTATTTTTACCGAGGTTTACTTTGACAAAGGAACGATAATAGTATATATTTGAGTTAAGGTCGGAAAAAATATAAAACTTACCGAGGTGAACTAAAATGATTTTAACATATACAGAATGCATAGATAAGTATGGAAATGGTTATCAGTTGGAAAAAGCTGTAGCAGAAGAACAGATATATCGCGTGGAACCGGGTCTGTATTCAACAACGCGTTATTCAGCAGAATTGGAAATAATAGTTAAAAAATATCCAAATGTAATCTTAACGGGCGAGTATGCATTTTATTGTCATGACTTGACGGATGTGATTCCGGAAAAATACTACATTGCAACAAAGGCAAAAGCAGCTAAACTCTTAGATCCTAGAATTGTGCAGATTTATGTTCGAGATGATTTGTTAATGTTGGGAGTTACTGAAAAAGATATAAATGGTGTAACTGTTAAAATTTATGATAAAGAGAGAATGTTAATAGAATTATTACGAAATAAAAATTCTATGCCCTACGATTTGTATAAAGAAATTATTGGCAATTACCGGAAGATAATTGAACACCTTCAAATTTGGAGAATACAGGAGTATGCAGATATTTTTCCAAAAAGTAGGATGATAAAGAAAGCACTTGAAGAAGAGGTTTTTTAAAATATGAATTTACAGCAAATGATGGAGATATACTACGAGGACGGACTGACAAGAGAACTGGCGGCCGCACGAGTATGCCAGGATATTGTATTAAAGGCAATTGCATCTGGTCCTTTTAGCAGAAATATTACGGTTAAGGGTGGCGTTGTTATGAGAAGCCTGACCAATAATAACAGACGTGCCACAAGAGACATTGATTTAGATTTTATTCATTATTCTATAGAAGATGAAGCTATTAGAGAATTTGTAAAAAAGCTGAATTGTATACAAGGGATTAAATTGGAGATTATTGGGGATATTGAAGAACTCAGGCATCAGGATTATCACGGCAAGTCCATTAAAGTGCGAATTACAGATGAGGAAGGTACTTTTATAGAAAGTAAAATTGATATAGGAGTACATAAGCATCTGGAACTTGAGCAGGAGGAGTATTGCTTTGATGTCTGTATGGATGACGCGGGAGCCAGTCTGCTGAAAAACTCTAAAGAACAGTCAGCTACAGAAAAGCTGAGAGCACTGCTGATCTTCGGTGTCAATGATAAAAGATACAAGGACATTTATGATATGTATTATCTAAAGGATTATGTAAACCCTGAGAAATTGTTGCGGTACATAAAATTGTTGATTTTAGATGATGTTTTGATGCGTGAAAAGTCAATGGAGGACATCATTAAACGAGTAGAAAAATCATTTAAGGACAAGAGCTATCTTAAGCGTATATCTACATCTAGGCAGAGATGGATAGATGAGAAGATAGAAGATATTGCAAAGGGGATTGTTGATTTCCTAAAGCGTCTGCAAGGTTTATAACTGATCTTGGTTAATGCGAATAAAATTTAAGTATGGAAGGCTTGCTCTATGTGGAAACAGATATCTGTGGTACAATAATTTGTGTAGGGCTCCTCAATTTCCTATTTGGTTGTTTATGCATTGTTTGATGCATATATAGAGAGTAAATATTCCTCCAACTGATCAAACGTTTATAAGAATAAGCAAAGGATTTGAATTATGGATGATAAAACACGAAATAAATCTATGGCCACAAATGAGGAAAACTCAGGCGACAAAGAAAATTTAGTATGGGAGGAAATCCATACGGAACATATTGTGCAGGATGAGTGGATTGATTTCAGGCGGTCTGCCTATCGCTTTCCGGATGGAACAGTATTTGAGCCGTATTACAGTTACAGCCGAAGAGATTATGTTGTGATCGTAGCATCGGATACGGACGGCAAATATCTCTGCGTCAGGCAGTTCCGTCAGGGCATCAAAGAAGTTACAACAGAATTTCCTGCAGGGGGCATTGAACGAACGGACGGCAGAGAATATAGATCGAAATATGACTCATCGGTGTCAGAGAATGCATTGGAGGCAGCCAAGAGGGAACTGCTTGAAGAGACCGGTTATGTATCTGACGATTGGAGGTATCTGCTTACCGTACCTTCCAATGCCACAATAGCGGACAACTATGCATATATTTTCGTAGCGGAAAATTGCCGCAGATCCGGAGAACAGAATCTGGACGAGACAGAATTTTTGAATGTCAGAAAATATTCGGCGGACGAAATCGAGGAGATGATTTCTCAAGGGGATTTCCAACAGGCGATTCACATTATGGCATGGCTTTTGGCGCAAAGGTGATGGAACCTGCGTGTGAAGTGCGTGGCACATTCAACGAAAAAGGAGGCACCCTTTGGAAGAAAATAAGATCATCAGTGCGTTGATAGGTCTGGTCGGTGCCTGCAACAACAACCCTAAGACGGAAAACACCGACCAAGTGATCATTAAAGCCGTAGCTTTTCCGCTGATCCAACCGGAAGCAGATGCGGAAACCATTCAGGCACTCATAGAGGAAATATACGCGGAGAAATATGCAGTAGCCCCAGGCTGCGCAACCTGTCAAACGCCCTGCGGGAATACTTCCGACTATGACATGGATCGAATCTATAACGCCGAGGCTGACATAAGGAATTTAAAGCTCAAGATACTCTCAGCGTTGAAGGAATTGGCTGCGGAGCTTTACAGCGGGCAAAAGTTAAATATGCTGTCTGAGGAAACTGTGGAATTTTTTTACAAAGCACTTTCTTACATCAGCTTTGACATGGGGATTGATAGTCTGTTAACATTTTGGAATGAGGTTCAAGAGACTATAGAGAAGATCAGGAGGAAGATACAGGAATGATAAGGAAAATCATCAAAATAGACACTGAGAAATGCAACGGCTGCGGTGCCTGTGCCCGGGCCTGCCATGAAGGAGCTATCGACATAATAGACGGAAAGGCCAGACTTACCAGGGAAAATTATTGTGACGGCCTTGGCGACTGCCTGCCGGAATGCCCCACGGGTGCCATTACTTTTGAAGAGAGGGAGGCGCCCGCCTACGACGAGGCTGCCGTTCTCGCCGCAAAGCAGAGCAAGTCGTCCCAACTGACCCAATGGCCCTGCCAGATTAAACTGGTACCGGTGAGCGCCCCCTATTTTAACGGTGCGGAACTGTTGATTGCTGCAGACTGCACAGCCTACGCCTATAAAAATTTTCATGATGACTATATGAAGGGCAGGATTACACTGATCGGCTGCCCCAAGCTGGATGCTGTGGACTACAGTGCAAAGCTGACAGAAATCCTGAAACTTAACGACATTAAAAGCATCACTCTCCTGCGGATGGAAGTGCCTTGCTGCGGCGGTCTGGAAATGGCAGCTAAAAAGGCATTGCAGGACAGTGGGAAGTCTATTCCCCTGCAAGTGGTTACCTTGTCCATTGATGGAAAGGTTCTCTAGTACGGTGGTCGGAAAGGAGTACAGAAGTGAAAAGTCATTTTATAGAAGGATTAAAAGATGGTGTGCCAATAGCACTTGGTTATTTGTCGGTCAGTTTCAGTGTCGGAATTATGGCGCTGGCAGCAGGAATAAATGTTTTTCAGGGGGCTCTCATGAGCTTTTCCAATATGACCAGTGCAGGTCAGTTCGCGGGAATTACGATCATTGGGGCGGGAGGAACCCTGTTGGAATTGATTTTGACACAGCTGATCATCAACCTGCGCTATGCGTTGATGAGCCTGTCACTATCACAAAAGCTGCCGGAGAAAATACCGATTTGGCAGCGCATGGTAGTAGCCTTTGCGAATACGGATGAAATCTTTGCGGTAGCCATGGGACATGCCAAAAGTTTGACATTTCCCTATATGGTGGGACTGCAGATTCTACCTATCCTTGGGTGGACCAGCGGCACAGTGTTGGGAGCGGTTGCAGGTCAGGTACTGCCGCCGGCCATTGGCAGCGCGTTGAGTGTAGCACTTTATGGAATGTTTATTGCAGTGGTGGTTCCGGTAGCGACAAAAATTCGTCCGGTGCTGTGGGTAGCCGCTTTGGCAGCCATTTTCAGTTGTGTGATTTATTATGTCCCGTTATTTTCAGGTATCTCGGCGGGTATGTCAATCATTATCTGTACGATCCTGGCTTCCGTGGTCGGGGCGTTCCTATTCCCGGTTCCACAGGAGACGAAAGAAAAAGAGGTATGACAATATGATTTATTTATATATTTTGGTCATGGCGTTTGTGACCTATCTGATCCGCATGATCCCTCTGACTGTTTTTCGTAAAAAGATTACCAGTCCGTTTATTCGTTCTTTTTTATATTATGTTCCCTATGCCTGCTTGACGGCAATGACCTTACCGGCGGTCTTTTATGCGACTAACAGCCTGCTGAGTGCGCTTGCCGGTGTGGCGATGGCGGTTATACTTGCCTGCTGCCGCAGAAGCCTGGTTACGGTGGCGGCGGGAGCATGTCTGACTGTTTTTATTGTGGAGCAGTTTTTATTGACTTCTCCACTCTAATCTGTTAGACTATATTTACTCTAACACATTAGAGAGGGGGCAATGCCATATGGACACACCGAAAGTATTTGAAAGTGAGTATCGATTTTGTCTGATCCTGTGGGAACACGAGCCCATTAAGAGCAGTGAACTCGTTAATTTATGTAAAGAGCAGTTGGGGTGGAAGCCCACCACCACGTACACTGTTATCAAACGGCTGTCTGAGAGAGGTGTCTTAAAAAACGAGAACACCATCGTTTCTGCCCTGGTCACTAAAGATGAAGTGCAGGCTGCGGAGATTGACGAATTGGTGGAGAAAAAGTTTGAAGGGTCACTGCCTGCGTTTGTGGCGGCATTTACAAAACATCAGAAGATCACTCAGGAGGAAATCGACGAAGTACAGCAGATGATCGACCGCTTCCGGAAAGGAGGCGCACAATGACCGGACTTTTTTTGAAAATCCTGAACATGAGTATATCGGCAAGTTGGCTTGTATTGGCAGTGCTTGTTTTAAGACTTGTTTTGAAGAAGGCGCCAAAGTGGGTCAATGTGCTACTTTGGGGCATTGTTGCTGTCAGGCTGCTGTGTCCGTTCTCTATCGAAAGCGCAATGAGCTTGATTCCCAGTGCTGAGACGGTCAGTCCTGAAATCATGATGGATGCTGAGCCTACAATTCAAACCGGTATCCCCATCATCAACAATACTATAAATCCGGTGATCAGTGAGTCCGTTGCACCGGCACCGACAGCAAGCGCAAATCCCCTGCAAATTTGGATTCCTATTCTTACCTGTATTTGGATGACAGGTGTAATGGTGCTTCTTGTGTATACTGCTGTCAGCTACCTGCGGCTGCGCAGAAAAGTCGATACGGCAGTTCTTCTTCGGGATAACATTTTCCAAAGTGAGAATGTAGGATCTCCCTTTGTTCTTGGTATTATCAGGCCGAAGATTTATCTGCCTTTTCAGATGGACGACCACGATCTGGAGCAAGTGGTTTCTCATGAGCAGGCGCATTTACAGCGTAAAGACCATTGGTGGAAGCCATTGGGTTTTCTGTTGTTGACAATCCACTGGTTTAATCCGTTGATGTGGTTGACCTATGTATTGTTGTGCCGGGATATTGAGTTTGCCTGTGATGAAAAGGTCATCAGGGAACTTGGAAACGAGCAGAGAGCGGATTACTCTCAGGCGTTGCTGGCCTGCAGCGTGAATCGGCGGATGATCGCGGCTTGTCCGCTGTCCTTTGGCGAGGTTGGTGTAAAGGAGCGAGTGAAGTCAGTACTGAACTATAAGAGGCCTGCATTTTGGATCATTGTGGCGGCAGTTATTGTTTGTATAATTGTTGCCGCATGCTTCCTCACTGATCCGGTCAAACAATACGACACATTAGTGTGGGCTCAGGAACTTTCCACGGATGACGTATTGAGCGCTGATCTCGTAGTATTCCCCCAATCTACAGACAAACAGTTTAAGAGTTTGTCCGAAGATGACATTTCTGCTATGGTTTCACTTATCAATCAAAGTAAAGGCAAATACTTGGCCGAACATGAGAATCTGAATGGTGGTAGTATTTTCTTCTATATTACATTGAAAGACGGGACAACACATGACGTAGGAAATATAGGGAATACCTATCTTTTCATTGACGGAGATTACTTTGAAGCAAAGTACAAGTGGCTATCCTCTTGGGATGATGATTTTGGGGAAGGAAATGCACTGCTGCCGGCGGATTATTTCTCCACGCAGCCGCCCTCTGATGATGAAATCGAGCCTATGCAAGATGGTGTTCAACTTATTTGGGAAGATGCCGACCTGGACCACGATGGTGAGCCGGAGAGCATCCGCGTTCGTGAAACGGCTGCAGGTGAGCTCTATGAACTGGAAGTGGTAAAGCAGGATGGAACCGTGTTGTGGAGTACGGAAGCCGGACTTCCACATGTGGGCTGGAACACGATTCTGCTGTATCAGGAGGATGGAAAAGATTATCTGATCCAGTATCTGCCAACCATGTATCAGGGATTTGGAAATTATACCCTGACACAGTTCTCTTTAGAGGGTGGTCAGCTGTCTGAAGATAACTCGTGGACCGCGGACTTTGAATCGTCTGGTCAGATGAACAGTAAGATGAGAGCATTTGCGGAAAGAGCGAATGAATTCATGAAAAAAGGAACACTTCTGTTGAGCACCGAACAGGGTGAGCTTGTTATAGGCCCCAAGGCCGCAACAGAAGTACCGCAGCTTTATCCTTGCAGCTTTTATTTAGATGAGGATCCGGCAGCAATGGGAGGGTTTGCAGAGTCCGGAGAGGATTGGTTTGAGGGCGAGCAGCCTCTTGAATTTCTTTTTGCCAGCGGCGCAGGCGGATGGGGAACATCTTTAACTTTGTACCCAGATGGTCATTTTGAAGGTGTCTATGTGGACGGCGAGGCAATTGCTGCCCCCGCATATCCTCGAGGTACCTCCTATATCTGTAACTTTAGCGGCAGATTTAGCGGAATAACTCAAATTAGTGGATATGCCTATTCCATGCAGCTGGAAGAGTTGTCTTATGAATCGGAAGTGGACAAAGAGTGGATTGAGGATCAGGTTCGGTATATAGGTTCAGAGGCTTACGGTGTAGCCGGCGGAGAGGAATTTATTCTCTACCTGCCTGATACGCCAGCAGAGGGATTGAATGAAGATTTCCTGGATTGGTGGCCGGACGTTTATTTATGGAGGCAAGGTTCTGTGAAAATATTGTCTGCATATGGGCTCTATAATGTGAACACAGGGCAAGGCTTTTTCACCAGCTGGTAATGATCAAAGAATGCTGAGGCAAAGGTAGGTTATGTATGAGAAGATACTACTTGGATAATATTAGGTGGATGACCATAATTTTGGTCGTTGTATATCATGTGATATATATGTACAATGGCATTATAACGGACGGAGTGATCGGACCATTCTATGACGATCAATATCAGGACGGAGTGCAGTATATCCTATATCCATGGTTTATGATACTGCTTTTTATTGTTGCAGGAATGTGTTCGCGTTACTACCTTGAAAAGCATACGGTTAAGGAATTTTTGCGTACCAGAACAAGGAAACTGCTCGTCCCATCAACAATAGGACTCTTGGTAGTCGGATGGGTGCAGGGCTATATCAGCATGGCGATAAGTGATGCATTCAATTCTATCCCGGATTCTGTTCCGGGTTTTGCCATGTATTTAATTATGGTGTTGTCGGGTACAGGAGTGTTGTGGTTCATACAGATGCTGTGGCTGTTTTCCGTGCTGCTCGCGGTCATAAGAAAGATAGAAAAAGGGATATTATACAAATTAAGCGGAAGGATCGGTATAATAGGACTGGTACTTCTGGTGATCCCGGTATATCTGTCAGGTCTCATATTAAATACCCCGATAATCGCTGTTTACCGATTTGGTATTTATGGCATCACATTTTTCTTAGGTTACTTTGTGTTTGCGCATGACGAAGTGATCGATAGGATAAGTAGGTATTCTATACCGTTTGCGGTTGTTGCCGTCATTCTTGCGGTAATATATACGGTATTATACTATGGCGATAACTTTGCCGTGATGCCCACTGTGAACTGTATTCCGGCTGTGTTATATGCGTGGGCGGCGTGTCTTGCAATGCTTGCTTCCATGAAAAGATGGGGAAATGCTATGCCCCAATTTGCAGGATTTTTGTCAAAAAGAAGCTTTGGACTATATGTTTTTCATTATTTACCATTATCGGCTACGGCATACTTTCTTCACAAATACACTTCCATTTCGGCGCTTCCAAGTTATTTTCTGACCACATTAGCTGCATTCCTGGGAAGTTTTGTACTGTATGAAGTGATATCAAGGATCCCGTTTTTCAGATGGTGTGTTCTTGGGATGAAAAAGGAGAAGAAAACTATTTAAGAATAACAGGCAATCGTAAAGCGGGAGAGTACTATGCAAATACAGATCCTTGATGATTTCGATTTAGATAAAATTATATCCTGCGGACAATGCTTCCGTGCGAAGTCACTTGATGACGGTTGGTTCCGCTTTGTGTCAAGAGATCATGTACTTTACATAAAAAAAGAAGAAGCTGGAGAATTTTCGATCTCCTGCACCGATATGGAATGGAAGGAAATTTGGACTCCCTATTTTGATCTGAACCGCAGCTATAAGGATATCTATTACGAGGAACAGGAGAAGCATGATTTTGTCCGAAAGGCCATGGATTGTGGAAGAGGGATTCGCATACTCAGGCAGGACCCGTGGGAAATGCTCATAACATTTATCATTTCACAGAGAAAGAATATCCCTGCGATTTCCAAATCCGTGGAAGCCCTTGCAGAAAAATACGGGCATCCCATCGAAACGGAACAGGAGATTCTCTATTCATTTCCTACGCCGGGAGAGATGGAATCTGCATCGGCGGAGGAGCTGCAAAAGTGCGGTCTCGGATATCGGATTCCATACATATGTGATGCGATTAGAAAGGTAACCTCCGGCGCATTGAATTTAGAAGCCATTGCAGAATACGATGATGACAAATTATTTGAGGCACTTCAGACCGTTCACGGTGTTGGCAAAAAGGTAGCAAACTGCATATGCTTATTTGGATATGGCCGTATGGCGCGGGTGCCGGTTGATGTATGGATCTCAAGGGCAGTTGAGGAGGATTGCGGCGGAGAAGATCCTTTTTTGCTCTTTGAAAAAAGCGCCGGTATCATACAGCAGTATATTTTCTATTATATGAAGAACCGATCCGATTCTGTTAAATAAATAGTGGAAACCCAAACGGCTGTCTAAATTTGGTAAAAGAATTGAGAAAGGGGTACGCAGTATCCCCAGAATATGATAAAATAGGTAAAAGCTAAAACAAAATCTTGAGATAGGAATGAGGAAATATGTCATACGAAAAATATAGCAGTGCTCTAAAATTAGGACAGAAAGAATATCGCTCCCGCCTGCAGAAAGGTGATTATCCCTATTTGCCGGTTTTGGATGAGATTTTGTCTTATACTCCGGTGGAATATGAGGTGAGCCTTGGTCTATGCGAGGTTCCGTTGGAGCTGATCGTGGGAACCAAAACGAGGGGACGGACCAACTCCTTTGCCTCCAATTTCATGCCCCTTTTGGATTCCCATTCGGAATTTGCCGGCAAATGGATCCGGCTGTATACCTCTCTGCAGGAGGAGGGGTTGAGGGATCCGGTGAAGGTTTATGAATTTATGAACCGGTTTTACGTGCAGGAAGGGAATAAGCGCGTCAGCGTCTTAAAGAATCTGGATGCCTACAGTGTGCCGGGCAATGTTATCCGGATCGTTCCCAAGCGAACGGACAGTAAGGAAAATGAAATTTACTATGAGTTTTTGGATTTCTATGAGATCACCAATATCAACTACGTGAATTTCAGTGAAAAAGGCAGATTTGCCCAGCTTTTAAAAGAGATCGGAACACCCGAAGGAGAACCGTGGACGGCGGACGACCGTCTGGAATTTAATTCCGTCTATGCTCGTTTTCAAAAGGTTTTTGAGTCAAAAGGCGGCAATAAACTGCCCATCACGGTGGGCGATGCTCTCTTGGCGTTCATCACCGCGTTTGGTTATCAGGAGATCAGTGAGAAAAGCGAGCAGGAAATGAAAAGAGATCTTTCCACGGTTTGGGAAGAGTTTCTGGTGCTGACGGAAGAGCAGTCCGTGGAGCTGTCCATGGAGCCTTCGGCCAAAAGTGATTCTCCCAATCGCTCCAAAAATCTGCTGACCCGGATCCTTCCGGATAATCCAAGTAAAGTTAAGATCGCTTTTTTGTATGAAAAGACGCCTCAGACTTCCAGTTGGACTTACAGCCATGAGCTTGGGCGGTTATATTTGGAAAATACGTTTCCCGAGCAGGTGGAGACAACCGCATTTGAAAACATTGTCGCCGGCGAAAACGATCAGGAAAAGATGGAACAGGCTATCGAGGAAGGGTATCAGGTGATCTTTACCACCAGTCCGGTGATGATGCCCGCCAGCCTAAAGATTGCAGCCAACTATCCGGATGTAAAGGTCCTGAATTGTTCTTTGAATACGCCGCATCCTATTTTACGAACCTATTATGCCAGAATGTACGAAGCAAAATTTCTGGCAGGTGCCATTGCGGGCTCCTTGACGACCACGAACAAGATCGGTTACATTGCGGATTATCCCATTTATGGCATGGCTGCCAGTATTAACGCGTTTGCCCTGGGTGCCAAGATGGTGAATGTTCACGCGAAAGTCTATTTGGACTGGAGTACTTTAAAGGATCGGAATGTAAAAATTGAGGATGATCCCGAGATCAATTACATTATGGGTCAGGACATGGCACAGCCCGACGGTGTCTCCCGGGTTTTTGGGCTATATTATGTCGATGGCGAGACACAGAGCAATCTGGCCATGACCACCTGGCACTGGGGTAAGCTCTATGAGAAGATTGTTCGCACGATATTAAACGGCACTTGGAAGGAGGAAGATACCGCTATAGGAAGCAGAGCCATCAATTACTGGTGGGGTATGTCGGCAGGGGTGATCGATCTGATCTATTCCCAGAATTTGTCACCGGGCACTAAGCGGTTGATAGAGCTGCTTTACAGTAATATTTGTTCCGATACCCTTGTTCCGTTTTCCGGTGAAATATGTACACAGGATGGAACGATCATAAATCAGTCTGACCAGATCATCCCGCCCAAGGAGATCATCACTATGGACTGGCTGGCAGAAAATGTGGTGGGGAGCATCCCTCCCATTTCCGACCTGACCGAGGAAGCCCAAGCTGTCACAAGAATGCAGGGATTGGGCAAAACACAAGTATCTGAAGAAAAGTGAGAACGGCTGATGAAAATATTGGCGATTGCTGACCAAGAGTCGAAAGCTTTATGGGACTATTTTGATAAGAGCTATCTGGAGGAGATCGATCTGATCCTCTCCTGCGGAGATTTGAAACCCCAGTATTTGTCCTTTCTGGCATCTTTTACGCATGTACCTATTTTGTATGTACATGGAAATCACGATGAAAGATATGAACAGGTTCCGCCTGAAGGTTGTATCTGCATTGAGGATAAGATCTACGTGCATGAGGGGGTCCGGATATTGGGTCTGGGGGGATCTGTGCGCTATAAGCCCGGCAAACATCAGTACACACCATTCCAGATGCAGGCACGTGTATGGAGGCTCTGGTGGAAGATCAAGTTCCGCGGAGGGTTTGATATATTGCTGACGCATGCTCCTGCCTATCAGATCAATGACGGTGATGATATGCCCCACAGAGGTTTTGAAGCTTTCCGCACATTGCTTGACAAGTATAAACCGGCTTTTTTTGTCCACGGGCATGTTCATTTAAACTACGGAAGAAATTTTCCCCGTGTATCCACCTATAATGAGACCCAGGTCATCAACGCATACGAAAAATATGTCTTTGAATTTGATACTGACAGAGAGAGGGATAAATAGAAATGTTAGAGACACTTCAGACAATCTTAGAGTACATTGTAGAATCCGGCATTTTAATTTTTGAATATATCGGAGTCAGCATCATTATTTTTACCAGCCTGGTCAGTTTTTACAAATATATCATGCGGAAAGCTGACACCAGGATCTATTTGGCAAAGGGGCTGGCAATGGGATTGGAATTCAAGCTTGGCAGCGAGATTTTGAGAACGGTTGTGGTACGGCAGTGGGGAGAGATTGCCATTGTGGCCGGAATTATCGCATTGCGGGCGGCGCTGACTTTCTTGATCCATTGGGAGATCAAGGAGGAGGAGAAGGGTGCATTATAATTCTTTAGAGGAAGCAATTACTGCGTTATTTGGGGAAAATCTGCGCATTGTCAGCAGGCGATTGGTATATGGCGGAGATATCAATGAATCTTATTGCCTGTCTCTTTCTGACGGAACGACGGTATTTATGAAATGCAATGCTTTGAAGAATCTGCCATTTTTTGAGGCAGAGGCACAAGGGTTGGAAGCGTTGCGGAAAACAGGTACCATAGGTGTGCCAAAAGCTTTGGGAATTGGAACGGATGAGGCACAGAAAGTATCTTTTCTCCTGATGGAATATTTGGAGGCTGCCCCCAGGAGCAGCAAATACTGGGAAGTATTTGGCAGGGAGCTCGCAGCGCTCCATCTTGCAGATTGTTACGGTTTTGCCTCGGCAGACCGTAATTTGCCGTTTGGCTTTAAAGCGGATAACTATATCGGTGCATCTCCTCAGATGAATACACCAAAGGAGAATTGGATCACCTTCTTTCGGGAATGCCGGCTGCTTCCGCAGATCAAAATGGCGGAGGGCTATCTTGATCCCGGAATGCGTAAGCAATGCGCGAAGTTGCTGGATCATCTGGATTCTTATCTGGTAGAACCGGAATTTCCGTCGCTGATCCACGGTGATCTATGGAGCGGAAATGCTGTCTGTGGACCGGACGGAAAGGCATGGATCCTCGATCCGGCGGCATACGTCGGGCATTTTGAGGCAGAACTGGCGATGACGGAATTGTTTGGAGGTTATCCGGATTTCTTTTATAAAGCATATCATGAAGTAAACCTGATTGACAGTGGATATCGGGATAGGAGAGATTTGTATAATCTCTATCATCTTCTGAACCACCTGAATCTGTTCGGCAGCTCCTACCGGGGGTCTGTGCAGAGAATTTTGGACAAATATACTTAAAAGAGTGAGACAGAATGAATCAAAAACTACGAGATGACGCAGAGCAGATTATTCGCAGTGCAATACAAGCTGTTACGCCGGATGAAGCAGTGAGGAGAACACTGGAAGGGAAAGAATTTACGGGGCGCATCTACATTGTGGCCGTTGGCAAGGCGGCTTGGCGGATGGCAGAGAGCGCGGCCAGAGCATTACACCAACCTTATACGGCAGGGATTATTGTGACAAAATATGGACACGTAAAAGGCGATATTTCCGGTTTCACCTGCTATGAGGCGGGACATCCCGTACCGGATGAAAATAGCTTTCTGGCAACTCAGGCGGTACTCGACATGACAGCAGATTTAAACGAGGAAGACACGGTGCTCTTTTTATTGTCCGGCGGAGGGAGTGCACTGTTTGAGAAGTCACTGGTATCCGGTAGGGAACTGGCGGATGTAACGGAGCAGCTTCTGGCAAGGGGAGCGGATATCGTTGAGATAAATACGATCCGAAAGCGCCTGTCTGCGGTAAAGGGCGGAAAATTTGCAAAACACTGCGAGCCGGCACACATCGAGTCGATCATCCTGTCGGATATTATTGGGGATCCGCTCGATATGATCGCATCCGGCCCGGCATATCCTGACAGCAGTTCTTGCGAGCAGGCTCTTGATATTGCAGATAAGTATGAACTTAAGCTGAGTGAAAAGGCGTGGCGATTATTGGAAGAGGAGACGCCAAAGGAGCTTTCTTTGGCGACAAGTACAGTAATCGGAAGCGTGAGGGAACTCTGTAGGGCGGCGATGCGGGAGTGTAAAAACTTAGGGTACGAGCCGATATTTCTGACCGATTGCCTGAATGTAGAGGCGCGTGCAGCGGGGAAGATGCTCGGCAACATCGCACACTCTCATTCCGAGGATAATAGGAAACTGGCATTTATTGCGGGCGGAGAGACGGTCGTTCACCTTTCCGGAAAAGGAAAGGGCGGACGAAATCAGGAACTTGCGCTTGGAGCGGCGGTCGGTATTTCAGGTTTGAGGCATGTGGCTGTATTTAGCGTCGGTTCAGACGGTACGGACGGGCCTACCGATGCAGCGGGTGGCTATGTGGACGGCGATACATTGTCTGCCGCAGCTGCAAAGGGGCTTAGTATAGAAAAGAGTTTACAGGAAAATGACAGCTATAAACTGCTTGAGGAGTTGGGAAGTCTGATCGTCACGGGACCCACAGGAACCAATGTCAATGATGTGGCAGTTGTTTTGATTGACAGTGCAGAATATATTATATAAAATATATTATATAAAACATATTGTATAGAATACATAATAGCAAAAGAGAATAAGGAGGAAGAATAGGATGAGCGTAAACTTTACCTGTACTGCAGAGGAGGCTTTGAAGAAACTGAAAGATGGCAATGCACGTTATTTGTCTGCCAAGGAAAACGAAGGGGATATTTCTTTGGCCCTTCGGGAGAAGACCTGTGCGGAGGGACAAAAGCCCTATGCGATCATTGTCACCTGCTCGGATTCAAGGGTGATCCCGGAGAGCATCTTCAGTGCCGGAATAGGGGAGCTTTTCGTGATCCGTGTGGCTGGAAACGTGATTGACAACCATCAGCTTGGCAGTGTTGAATATGCTGCAGGACATCTGGGAAGTCCATTGGTTGTGGTTATGGGTCACAATCATTGCGGAGCAGTGGGTGCCGCGATCAGTGATGATCCATCAGGTTTCATAAAGT
Organism: Acetatifactor sp.; assembly: GCA_022511465.1. Classification (GTDB taxonomy): domain Bacteria; phylum Bacillota; class Clostridia; order Lachnospirales; family Lachnospiraceae; genus Acetatifactor. The sequence goes on from JAFLRM010000038.1 coordinate 31,690, forward strand.
TTATCACGGATGAGATTAAAAAGGCAATCGGCGGGGAGACCGACGATTATAAAGCATGTTGCCTGAATGTACAAAATAGCGTGAAAGCCATAGAGTCCAGTTTGAAAATTAAACAGGGCGAGGGGAATGGCCTGCAGGTGTGTGGTGCTCTGTACCATCTGGAAGATGGAAGAGTCGAGTTCTTATAATGCTCTAATTGAGAAAGTATGAAACAGCTCCCAGAATCAACAGATACTGGGAGCTGTTTGAATTATTGTTTAAAATCGAAGTACACGAGGTAAATCAATATGTCCGTACAAGGGGAAACCAGTGAAAAGATAAGAATAGACATACGGGAGCCAAAGCATTATCAAGTGATCATGCATAATGACGATTTCACCTCCATGGAGTTTGTAGTGGAGATTCTGATAGATATTTTCCGTAAAGATCAAATAGAAGCGGAACGCCTGATGATAATGGTGCATGAATCCGGCAAGGCAGCGGTAGGATCGTACCCATATGACATTGCTGTCACAAAGGTTCAGGCGGCAACGGCGAGAGCAAAGGAAAAGGGATTTCCCTTTCGGCTGACCGTGGAGGAGGCATAACTATGTTTGTATCAGATGAAGTGGCAGAAATACTCAGCAGCGCATTTTCTCTGGCAAAAAGCGCACGTTTTGAATTCGTGACACCGGAGCTGGTCTTGTATGTGGTCTGCCAAAATAAAGTGTTTGCACAGGCCTTTGAAAATTGCGGCGGAAAGATCAGGGAACTTGATTATAATTTAAGATCTTATATTGATGAGTACATGGAAACTATCTCTGCAGAAGCTGAGAATGTTCCCGAGTTTTCGCTGGGGATGGGAAACGTGCTGTTCTATGCCTGGGAATCGGCTCAGAACAGCGGCAAAGAGTTGGCGGAACTTCCACATATCATACACGCGATGTACAAGCTTGAGGAAAGTTACGCGGTCTACTACATGCGTGTGCAAGGTGTAGAACCGCCGGAGCTTTTACAGGAAATGACAATTGCCCAGGAAGAAATGACGCGTGAAAGCGGTGCGGGTAGAAAAAGTAAAAGTAGGCAGAACAACTGGGAGGATGAAGAAGGCAGCCAAGGCGCGCCGGACAGTTTCTGGCAGCAGTACGCCACCTGTCTTAACGACGAGCTGGATGGAGTCAATCCATTGATCGGCAGAGAGGAGGAGTTGGAGAGAACCTTACAGATTCTCTGTCGCAAGGACAAAAACAATCCTCTGCATATAGGGGAACCCGGTGTGGGCAAGACGGCTATCACATACGGTCTTGCACGATTGTTGAATGAGAATCGGGTTCCGGAGCCTTTGCTTGGGGCAAAAATTTTTGCGTTGGATCTGGGCAGCATGCTGGCAGGTACACAGTACCGCGGTGATTTTGAGAAACGTTTCAAAAAAGTCATGGACAGCATTAACCAAGAGGAGAAGCCCATTGTCTATATCGATGAAATTCATAATATTGTTGGAGCCGGTGCAGTAAATGGCGGATCCTTTGATACGTCCAATATGCTGAAACCCTATCTGGCAGCAGGCCGGATCCGTTTTATCGGCGCTACCACATACGAAGAGTACAAAAAGCATTTTGAGAAAAATAAAAGCCTGGTAAGGCGGTTTCAAAACATTGATATCAAAGAACCGGATATTTCCGAGTGCATTCAAATTTTGGAGGGCCTCAAAAAGAATTACGAAGAATTTCACGGTATCCTCTATGAAGATGGCGTACTGGAATATACCGTTGAAATGAGTGCAAAGTATGTAAATGAACGCTATCTGCCGGATAAAGCCATCGATCTGATCGACGAAGCAGGTGCTTATCGCCGCATGCACCCTCTTGATCAGGATACCCAGACAGTCAGCAAGGAATTGATAGACGAGATATTGTCAAAGACCTGTCATATCCCGAAACAAATAGTGGAGAGTGATGAGACGGAGTCGCTTGCAACGCTGGAAGGACGGCTTAAGAATCGTGTTTTTGGGCAGAATGAGGCAATCTCACAAGTGGTCAACGCAGTGAAATTTTCAAGGGCCGGACTTCTGGAGGAGGGGAAACCCTTGGCAAGCTTATTGTTTGTGGGGCCTACCGGTGTGGGTAAAACAGAAATAGCAAAAAGCCTTGCGGAGGAGCTGGGCATCAAGCTGGTTCGCTTTGATATGAGTGAATATGAGGAAAAGCATGCTGTGGCCAAACTGATCGGCGCGCCGGCAGGATATGTGGGGTATGAGGAGGGAGGACTTCTCACTGAGGAGATCCGTAAAAACCCTCACGCCGTTCTTTTGTTGGATGAGATAGAAAAGGCACACCCCGATATCTACAACATCCTCTTGCAGGTAATGGATTATGCGACGCTGACAGACAATCAGGGCAGGAAAGCCGATTTTAGAAATGTGATCATCATTATGACATCCAATGCGGGGGCAAGCCGGATTGGAAAGCCGGGAATCGGTTTTCTGGAGCAGGATGTGAAAGCAGATGTTGTTTTGGAGGAAGTAAAGAGGATCTTCCAGCCGGAGTTTCGCAACCGCCTGAACAGGATCGTGGTATTCCATGGCATGAACGAGAGAATGGCGGAGCAGATCGTGGAGAAAAAGCTGGGCGAGCTTCAGAAGCTGCTTTCACAGAAAAATGTAGAGTTGTCTGCCGACAAGGAATCCCAGGAGCTTGTGAAAAAGAAGGGTATCAGCGCAGAATTTGGCGCAAGAGAGATCGAGCGCGTGATCCAGGGAGAGATCAAGCCGCTTTTGGTGGATGAAATTTTGTTTGGGGCATTGAAGAATGGCGGAAACTGCAGCTTGACTGCTGCAGATGGTAAGTTTATGATCCGATCTTTATCTAAATGAGGTGGACAAGGATATGAAGGAATTTAATCTGGCCAAAAGGCTGGAAGAAAACATAAATCGTGTTTTCGTCGGCAAGGCCGATGTGGTAGAAAATCTGTTACTTTGTCTTTTTGCGGGAGGACATATACTTTTGGAGGATGTGCCGGGAGTAGGGAAGACGACGCTGGCCGGTGTCCTTGCCAAGAGCATGGAAGGAAGCTTTGGCAGAATTCAGTTTACGCCGGATACTTTGCCGGGAGATGTGGCAGGAGTATCTATTTACAATATGAAGACCAATGAGTTTGAATATCGTCCGGGGGCGGTCATGAACCAGATTTTACTGGCAGATGAGATCAACAGGACGTCCCCGAAGACACAGGCAAGCCTTTTGGAAGCCATGGCAGAGGGACAGGTGACGGTGGATGGACTGGTTCATATGCTGCCGGAGCCTTTTATGGTGATCGCCACGCAGAATCCCATAGAATTTATAGGGACTTATTCTCTGCCGGAGGCCCAGATGGACCGTTTTATGATGCGGCTTTCCGTAGGGTATCCGGAGCGGGAGCAGGAGATTCG
>JAFLRM010000039.1 GCA_022511465.1 Acetatifactor sp.
TAACGGATAACTTTAAATTATCCATTATATAAGAGAAATACGTTGGCTTTTTGCAAGGAAAATATGCTCATAAACTTCGCACTTCCGAAAGTACATTCCCCAATCTCATTTAGACGGTTCAGGTAATAAGTTACCGGAAGATAAAAAGAAGCATAGACAGCGCCATATTCTGTCGTGTGCTATTTCATAAAATCCAACCCACAGTTGACCTGTTTCACGTTTTCCTAAAATGCCATTATGGTGACTTCCTTCGTCTCGTATGCTACAATTTATCTGTAGAAAGCATCACAATCTGCTATGAACATTGGTTCATTTGGAGGAAATGGAGCATTGATTTAATATGGAAGATCAAAACCTTTTGGCAAAAAAAATACAAAGTTTGCGTAAAGAAAAAAAGCTGACTCAGCGGGAGGTGGCGGACAAACTTGGAGTTTCCGAGCAGGCGGTATCCAAGTGGGAAACCGGAGGTTCCTGTCCGGATATCAGTATGCTGGTGCCGCTGGCAAGACTTCTCGGAACGGATGTGAACACTCTGCTTGCGTTTCAGTCGGAGCTCAGTTTAGAGAAGATGGGAAAGCTGTCGAAAGAAATTCAGGAGACAGGGAGGCGTGAGGGATTGGAGGCTGCCTATGAGATGGTGCAGGAGCTTCTGCGGGAGTATCCCGGCTGCGATCAACTGACTTTCTTTCTTGCCAATGCGCTCCATGCTCTGCTCTCGGTGCAGAATACCACACCGGAGGAAACCGCCCGCTACGGGAAAGAGATTGAACGGTTGTACAGAGGGCTTGTAGATTGCGGTGATGAAAAGCTACGAGACCAGGTGAACCGGATGCTCTTTTACTGGTATGCGAGGAAGGAACAGACAGACCGGATGGAGGAGATCATGCAGAATATCTCGGAGGATGACAGAGCATACCATGAGATGGGAGCCTTGCTCTACCGCACAAAGGGAGAGTATGGTAAAGCACGGGAGTGTTTGGAACGAGGGTTGCTTCTGCCCGCTGCACAGATACAGGGGTTGATCGGCCAGCTTCAGGTGATCGCCTTGCAGGAGGAAGATATTTCGGAAGCACTGGCCCTGGCGGAGACAAACAGTGCGCTGGTGAGGCTCATGGGACTCTGGGAGTATGGCGCGTACAGCTGTTTTCTGGAGCCCTACACTGTATCAAAAAATGTGGAGGGGTTGGTGCGGACTTTTCGTGGAATGATGGAGGCGGCAGAGAAGCCGTGGAGGCATGCAGATAGCCAGCTCTTTCGACATTTAGAGAAGGCGGAGGATACAAAGAATGCGGAGGAGCAAGCGAAAAAAATGACCCGAAGGCTTCAGTCCGATTTGATGGAGGTGTTGGAGCGTGAAGAGTCGCTTGCTTTCTTGCGGGAGAGTGAGGAAGGGCAGGCGCTGCTTGCAGAAATGCGACACAAGTGTCATGTTAAAGAAATGTAGAAAGAGAGCCGCAGATTCCGATTTTCATAATGGAATCTACGGCTTGTTAATTTTATAAAGAATCAAAGTGGTCAATTTAGATTTGCTAAATCATAATTGACTAAAATTTGACGGGGTGATATACTATACTCACAATTGAAGGGAGGTAGTGGTATGTTCATTGGCAGAGAGCAAGAGCTGGCATCGCTCAATAAGCTATATACATCGGACAAATTTGAATTTGTGGTCATATATGGTCGTCGCCGTGTGGGCAAAACTGCGCTCATCAACAAGTTTATTGGTGATAAAAAGGCAATCTATTTTATGGGTGTTGAGAGTAATGCCAAGCAAAATCTGGAGAACTTCAGCAAAAATATTATGGAATATACCATGGATATCAGTGCTGACACATCTTTTCTTTCTTTTCAGGCAGCGTTAGAGTACGTGTTTAAGCTGGCGCAAAAGGAGCGACTGATTTTGGCTATTGACGAGTATCCCTATGTGGCCCGATCTTCTAAAAGCCTTGCATCCACGTTGCAACTTCTAATTGACAAATATAAAGATAGTTCAAAGTTGATGTTCATTCTCTGTGGCTCATCCATGTCTTATATGGAAGATCACGTACTGGCCTATAAAGCGCCTTTATATGGCAGACGTACGGCACAGATGAAAATTCAGCCTTTTGATTTTGGAGATACTTGTCGCTGTTTCAAAAACTTCTCTGCTGAGGATAAGGCGTTGATTTATGGAATTGTGGGTGGTACTCCACAGTATTTGCTGCAGATGAAGGATGAGTTGAGTGTCGCCGATAATATTAAAAATACATTTTTGAATCCAACTTCATCCCTGTTTGAGGAGCCGGAGAACCTGTTAAAGCAGGAAGTGAGAGAGCCTGCGCTTTACAATGCCATCATTACTGCAATTGCAACCGGAGCTTCTCGTATGTCGGAGATATCTACCAAAGTTGGGGAAGATACCAATGTATGTGCCATCTATTTAAAAAATCTGTTGGAGCTGGGGATTGTCCGAAAAGAAATGCCTTACGGAGAGAAAACTTCCCGCAAGTCGCTTTATGCGATTGATGATAATATGTTCCGATTCTGGTATCGCTTCCTACCAGAGAATTATTCTGTGATTACTCGTGGGGCTTCTGAGCTTGCTTATAAACGGATTGAGCCGTTTTTGACGGATTATATGGGAAAGGTATTTGAGGAAATCTGCCGGCAATATCTTTGGAAACTGCTTTTGAGGGGTGAATCACCTATTGAATTTGTAGAACTTGGACGCTGGTGGGGAACGGATCCGGTGGAAAAAAAACAGACGGAAATCGATCTCATGGGTGAGCAGGATAAAAATACAGCCCTATTTGGGGAGTGCAAATGGACAAACGAAAAAGTTGACCTCGGTGTTCTGGATGCACTGCTGAAGCGAAGTCAACTTTTTCGTTATCGTAAGGTACAGCTGTACCTTTTTGCAAAGACCGGATTTACAAAGGGCTGTATAGATATGGCGAATAAGATGGGAAATGTTACGCTGGTGACATATGAGGATATTTTGAAGTCAATGATTACCTTTTATAATAATCCTTAAATCCAGCCAACTTCTTCTCCAGATCAGTCAGATCCGGAAAAGCTTTCTTTAATCGCGTCATATTCCGGTAGAGCACAGAACCGTAAGATTTGTTTTCCCGGATCATATCGTCGGCCAGTGTGTCGAGATACTGTAAAGTTCTGGCACGCTCATGGGAACTCTGCGACAATAATGCAACACCGTAGGAGTGGCCGATCGTGTCAAACATAAGATCGCTCTCCTTCGGGGGAGTATAGCCCTGAAGTGCCTGATACACCGCCTCCACCAACTCAGTGTCCTGCGCATATTTTTCCATTCTCTGATAATCTTTCAATGCTATTGGTGCATGAGAAAACTTGGCGATGTTCTTACAATATTTCCAGACTTTCTCCCAGAGAGCGTCATCTTTTACAATACTTTTAAGCCGGACGGTCATCCCCATTTTTTCTGCTATCTGTTCACAGGTTTGTCCGGTAACAATAATCTCTGCCATGAAATCTTCTCCCTTAAAAGTGATCACAAGTTGTTAAGAATTTTTATCCTTCAGCGCCTCCGCCACAAATCCCCTAAACAGCGGATGGGGTCTGTTGGGGCGCGACTTAAGCTCAGGATGTCCCTGAGTGGCCACAAAGAAAGGATGCTCTGTGATCTCGCACATTTCCACGATACGTCCGTCGGGAGAAGTGCCGGATAAGCGAAGTCCTTTCTCCTGCAGTACCGCACGGTAATCGTTGTTGACCTCGTAGCGATGGCGATGTCTCTCATGGATGGTCTCTTCACCGTAAAGTGCATACGCTCTGGAGGCCTTGTCCAACACACAGGGATAGGAGCCCAGTCTCAGGGTGCCGCCGATATCCTCCACACCGTTCTGATCCGGCATCAGAGCAATGACGGGATGGGTGGTGTTGGGATCCAGCTCCACGCTATGGGCATCCGTATAACCGATGACATTGCGGGCAAACTCCACGATGGTGAGCTGCATTCCAAGACACAACCCCAGAAAGGGTTTGCCGTGGGTGCGGGCATAGTTGATAGCGAAGATCTTGCCTTCAATGCCGCGGGAACCAAAGCCGCCGGGGACTAAAATACCATTGCAGTCACTGAGAAGTTCATCCACATTTTCTGCAGTCACTTTCTCAGAGTCGATCCATTTGATATTAACGGTGGCATGATTGGAGATACCGCCATGTTTCAAAGCTTCCACAACGCTTATGTAGGCGTCATGCAGAGAGACATATTTTCCAACCAGAGCGATCGTTACCTCGTCGGTGGGATGCCTTAAGTCGTTTACCATGTTGATCCAGTCAGTCAGGTCGGGCTCCGGAGAATCTAAGTGGAGACATTCACAGGCTACCTGTGCCAGATGCTCTTTCTCCATTGCAAGAGGAGCCTCGTACAAATATTCCACATCCAGATTCTGTAAAACGTGATTGCTGGGCACATTACAGAACAGAGCAATCTTGTCCTTCAATCCCTGATCCAGAGGATGTTCGCTTCGGCACACAATGATGTCGGGTTGAATACCCATTCCCTGCAGATCCTTTACGCTGGCCTGCGTGGGCTTAGTCTTCAACTCTTGAGAGGCATTCAAGTAGGGGATCAGTGTTACATGGATCAGGATCGCGTTGTCATGACCCACCTCATGCTGGAATTGACGGATGGACTCAAGAAAAGGTTGGCTCTCGATATCGCCCACGGTGCCACCCACTTCGATGATGGCGATCCGCATATCGGGGTCGGTAAAATTTCGGTAAAAACGACTCTTAATTTCGTTAGTAATATGAGGGATCACCTGCACGGTGCCGCCACCGTAGTCGCCACGGCGCTCTTTCTGTAGGACAGACCAGTATACCTTGCCGGTGGTGACGTTAGAATTTTTATCCAGACTTTCATCGATAAAACGCTCATAATGCCCTAGATCCAAGTCGGTCTCTGCGCCGTCATCGGTGACAAACACTTCACCGTGCTGAATCGGATTCATGGTGCCGGGGTCAATGTTGATATAAGGGTCAAATTTCTGCATAGTTACCTTATACCCTCTCGCTTTCAGCAATCTGCCCAAAGATGCAGCGGTAATTCCTTTTCCTAAGCCGGAAACGACGCCGCCTGTTACGAATACATATTTTACTGGCATAATAATGTCCTCCGAATGAAATGCCGATTAAGAGCAATACTAAGCTTTATTATAAATGAGATACCCATAAAAATCTACTTAAATGTACAAAAAAATTAAGAAATCTTTTAGATAAGACATGCTTTTTTCACATTTATGCTATTGATTTATGAGGTTGTAATCTCTATAATAAAATAGACTCATAAGTTTAGAAAATAGATTTTTTATGCGAAGCGGCCAGCGCCCGTGCTTGGCTCATTGCTCGCGGAAATAAATGACAGAAACGGAGCGACTATGGATAATCAAATGAACCAGTACGACAACGGCGGAGGTTATAATAACGGAAACCGTGGCCCCGGAGGATCCGGTGGCCATGGAGGCGGAGGCAACAATCAGCCCCCCAGAAGACCCAATGTTGTAACGATGATCTTGTTGGGACTGAGCGCCGTGATGATCGCCTTTTTGTTCTACAATATGTTGATCGGCAGCGCGTCCAGTGCCCAGGAGGTAGAGTACACACAATTCCTGCAGGATCTGGAGGCGGACAAGGTAGAGTCCGTGGAACTCAACGCCGAGAGCGCAAAGCTTCAGGTTACCCTGAAACGGGAAGAGAGTGAAAATAAGAACAATGTAAATGATTACTATTATCCGCTTGGCATGATGCAGATGCAGCAGAATAGACAGTATTCCACTCTGCTGATGGAGAGTATGGACACCTTGATGGAGCGCCTGGAGGCTCACAAGGTGGAGGCCAAGCGTGTGATCAACAACAACTCCGGCCTGTTTATGGAGATTTTGTTGACGGTGGTATTACCGGTACTTTTGATCTGGCTGGTGGCGGGCTTTTTCTTCCGCAGGATGGGCGGCAGCGGCGGCCCTATGGGTGTGGGCAAGAGCAACGCCAAGGTGTATGTGCAGAAGGAGACAGGTGTCACCTTCAAGGATGTGGCTGGCGAAGACGAGGCCAAGGATTCTCTGGTGGAGATCGTGGACTTTTTGCACAATCCGGGCAAGTATTCTAAGATTGGCGCGAGACTGCCGAAGGGTGCCCTTTTGGTGGGACCGCCCGGAACCGGTAAGACCCTGCTTGCCAGAGCAGTGGCCGGTGAGGCGCATGTTCCGTTTTTCTCCCTGACGGGTTCTGACTTTATTGAGCTATACGTGGGTGTGGGTGCCAGCCGTGTGCGTGACCTGTTCAAGGAGGCCAACAAAAACGCACCCTGTATCGTGTTTATCGATGAGATTGATGCCATCGGCCGAAGCCGTGACTCCAAGTACGGTGGGGGCAATGAGGAGCGTGAGCAGACGCTGAATCAGCTGCTCTCCGAGATGGATGGTTTTGACGGTTCCAAAGGTATTTTGATCCTGGCGGCCACAAACCGTCCGGAGATTTTGGATAAAGCGCTCCTGCGTCCCGGACGTTTCGACCGGCGTATTATTGTGGATAAGCCGGATCTGAAAGGCCGCGTGGAGATCTTGAAGGTACATTCCAAGGATGTAAAGATGGATGAGACCGTGGATCTGGATGCGATCGCGCTTGCGACCAGCGGTGCGGTGGGTTCCGATCTGGCAAATATGATCAATGAGGCTGCCATCAATGCGGCCAAGGAAGAGCGTGAGTACGTGAGCCAGCAGGATCTGTTCAACGCAGTGGAGCAGGTGCTGGTGGGCAAGGAGAAAAAAGACCGCATCATGAGCAAGGAGGAGAGGAAGATCGTCTCCTACCATGAGGTGGGCCACGCGCTGATCAGTGCCCTGCAGAAGAATTCCGAGCCGGTGCAGAAGATTACGATCGTACCCCGAACCATGGGGGCATTGGGTTATGTGATGCATGTACCTGAGGAGGAGAAGTATCTGAACACCGAGGCGGAGCTCAGGGACATGCTTGTGAGTCTGGTGGGTGGACGTGCGGCAGAGGAAGTGGTATTTGAGACTGTGACCACCGGTGCGGCGAATGATATTGAGAAAGCGACGGAGATTGCCCGCAATATGGTGACCCGTTACGGTATGAGCAAGCGGTTTGGTCTGGTGGGACTGGCCACCGTGGAGAGCCAGTATCTGGAAGGCAGAGCTTCCTTAAACTGCAGTGATGAGACTGCGGCAGAGATTGACGCCGAGGTGGTGGCGATCATCAAGGAGAGTTATGAGAAAGCTCTGGGATTGTTGCGTGAGAATCGTGAGTTGATGGATAAGCTGGCGGCCTTTTTGATCGAGAAAGAGACCATCACCGGCAAAGAGTTCATGGCAATCTTCCGCAAGGAGAAGGGGCTGCCGGATCCCAAGGAAGAGAAGAAGGACGAGGAGAAGGTTTCCGTTGCCGGCGAGACCACAGAGAAGGTAAGTGAAGAAAAGGATGACGGCAATTCTGATCCCGGAGTCACTTTTGAAAACCATTTGAGCAGTGCGCTGGGAACAGACAGTGTACTGGGACAGAGTTCCATCACGGCAGATCTGTATGAGAAGACCCCTGAGATAACGGATGCGCCTCAAAAAGAGGATAGCGTAGGAGGAAATGAGGAGCAGAGCGACACTACAGCTTCCGATGACGGTGATCGTCCCCTCGGACGTTTCTCCAACAGCAGACTGGAGTAGAATATTGCTATGAATATGTAAGCATGACACTTGTGTCATGCTTATTGCGTGTAAGGTATACAGTAGAGATTGATCGGTTTCTTATAGAGAAGGGAGAATTACGTTATGAAAAAGCACTGCCTTGTGGTAATTGTAGCGCTCAGCTTGCTTTTATCCGCCTGCAGTTTAAGAGGAGACGACGCCGGGCAACCTTCCGACAGCCAAGGGCAGGATATGGAAGCGACAGACATTTACGATATATCCTGGAAAGAGATCACAGGGACAGGGAACAATCTTACCTCGTTTTTTACTACCGAGAATGGGATCTTTGGCCTTGGAGCTTCGGATGATGATTCCCGGCATCTTTATGCCGCAGTTAAGGAGGATATCTGGCAGGGTAAAAGTGCTTATTTGAACGTGAAGATGCTGGGATTGGACACGGCAGCGGACAGGGGGCAGCTGATCGTTTTTGCCGGTATGGGAGATGTTTTTTATACTGTCGAGGAGCAGATCGGGGATGCCCCAGTCTATTATCTGTGTAAGTATGACGTGAATGGAAACAGGCAGCAGGAGAATGACATTACGGAAGTTTGGGGGACAGAAGTATCCATACTTTTTGCGGCTGCTGCAGACAGTGAAGGAAGAGTCTACCTTTCGAGAGGGAGAGAAGATGGAAGCGGTAATTCTGTCCTCGTTTTGGATAGCGAAGGCACCCTTTTGACGGATATCCGGGCAGAAGGTGTGGTGGTGACACGGCTTGCGGCCATGGACAACAGAGCATACTGCGTGATACAGAGAGATGGGGAGGATGTGTTGTGTCGTGCAAACGCGGAAAATGGACTTCTTCAGGAAGAGATCACTCTGACGGAGGGGCGAGGCAATGTAAAAATGATGTCCGCCGACACAGGATCGCTCTGGATCAGTGACTACGAGGGTGTCAAGGAATACCAGCCGGAGACGGGGGAGCTAAGAGCACTTTTTAGCTGGACTGACATTGGAATAAGCGGAAGCGATGTAGAGGCAATTCTTGTCCAGGACGAAAGTCATATTGGGGCAGTTGTTGTGAGGGAGGGGAAGCAATATTATCTTGTTATGAGGGAGAAAGGTACGAATGGCCAAGCTTGAGGAAGAATTAAAAAAGCTCCCCAAAGATCCGGGAGTCTATATCATGCGGGACAAAAACGACGTCATCCTCTATGTGGGAAAAGCGGTCAATCTGCACAGTCGGGTGCGCTCCTATTTCCGGGAGAATATCGGCAGAGGGCCGGCGATCGATCAGATGGTGTCCCAGATTGCCCGCTTTGAATATATTGTCACGGACTCTGAGTTGGAGGCGCTGGTGCTGGAGAACAATCTGATCAAAGAGCATTCTCCCAAATACAACACCCTTTTAAAGGACGATAAGACATATCCTTATATTAAAGTGACGGTAGGGGAGGATTACCCTCGTATTCAGTTTTCCCGAACTATGAAGAAAGACCGTTCCAAATACTTTGGACCCTACAGCAGCGCAGCAGCGGTGAAAGACACTATTGAACTTTTAAATAAAATCTTTCAACTGCGTACCTGTAACCGCGTCCTGCCCAGGGATATCGGGTTGGAGCGCCCTTGCCTGAACTATCACATCAAACAGTGCCTTGCACCCTGTCAGGGTTATGTGGACAAGGAGCAGTATAGAGAGCAGGTAGCCGGTGCACTGGAATTCTTAAACGGCAACTACAATATGATCCTGAAGGATCTGGAGGAGAAGATGAAAGCCTCCTCGGCGGAACTCGCTTTCGAGGAAGCGGCCAGATACCGGGATCTGTACAACAGTGTGAAGTCTGTGTCCCAGAAGCAGAAGATCACTGACAGCGTGGGAGATGACAGGGATGTGATCGCCTTGTATCAGGACGAGATGGAGGCTGTGATTCAGGTGTTCTTTGTGCGGGATGGCAAACTGATCGGTAGGGAACATTATTACATGACGCACGTGTCAGAAAATGACAAGCCGGGAATCCTGCAGGATTTTATCAAGCAGTTTTATGCGGGCACTCCCTTTATTCCCAGAGAGTTAATGCTTCAATATGAGATTGAGGACGCGGAATTGATCGAGAAGTGGCTGGGGGAGCGTCGGGGCGGAAGAGTATACCTCAGAGTGCCCAGGATCGGCTCCAAGGAGAAGCTGGTGGAGCTGGCAGCCCAGAATGCCAAGCTGATCTTAAGTCAGGACAGGGAGAAGCTGAAACGTGAGGAGGGCAGGACGATTGGCGCAGTGAAAGAGATTGCAGAGATTTTGGGATTATCCTGTGTGGATCGCATGGAGGCCTTTGACATCTCCAACACCAACGGCTTTGAAAATGTGGGCTCTATGGTGGTCTATGAGAAGGGGAAGCCGAAGCGCAGCGACTACCGCAAATTCCGCATCCAAACCGTGGCAGGGCCCGACGATTACGCCTGCATGAAAGAGGTGCTGACCAGGCGCTTCCTCCACGGCATGGAGGAGACGAAAGAACTGGCGGAGAAAAACATGGATAAGCAGTACGGGAGCTTCAGCCGCTTTCCGGATCTGCTTTTGATGGACGGCGGCAGAGGTCAGGTCAATATCGCGTTGGCAGTGCTTGACGAACTTCACATTGATATTCCCGTGTGCGGCATGGTGAAGGATGACAACCACCGAACCAGAGGGTTATACTTCAATAACGTGGAGCTGCCCATCGATACTCATTCGGAAGGTTTCAAGCTGATCACCCGCATTCAGGACGAAGCTCACCGTTTTGCGATCGAGTATCACAAATCTCTCCGGAGTAAGGTTCAGGTGAAGTCGGTCTTGGATGATATTCCCGGTGTTGGACCGGCCCGCAGAAAGGCGTTGATGCGGCATTTTAAGTCGCTGGAGGAGATCCGTAGTGCCACGGTGGAGGCGCTCATGGAGATACCGGAGCTGAACGAGAGGACGGCACAGGCTATTGTGGAATTCTTTACCAAGCGGGCTTCACAATAAAAAAGCGTTGTGATACAATCGAAGAAAATGAATAAGCTATTAAATAGAGGATTGGAGGGTATACTATGGCGGGCGTAGGGCTTAAAAAGGTCATTGAGAGATTGAATTTGGAGAATCTGACACCAGAGATCTCTGTGGACAAGATTCGGATCAACCAGCCGGACCTCAACCGCCCGGCATTGCAGATCGCAGGTTATTTTGAATATTTTGATGCAACAAGACTGCAAGTTATCGGATTTGTGGAATACACTTATATGAAAGGGTTCACCAACGAGGAGAAAAGGAAGGCTTACACGAAGCTTTTGTCCTACGAGATTCCTGCCATTGTGTTCTGCCGTGAGCTGATGCCGGATCCGATCTTTCGTGAGACGGCAGTAGCCCATGGTATCCCTCTTTTGTCAACTAAGATGGAGACCTCCGCTTTCATGGCGGAGACGATCCGGTGGCTGAATGAGAGGCTGGCTCCCTGCATTTCCGTTCACGGCGTGCTGGTGGACGTATACGGTGAGGGCCTGCTCATCATAGGAGAGAGCGGCATCGGTAAATCGGAGGCGGCGCTGGAGCTGATCAAGCGTGGGCACCGTCTGGTGACCGACGATGTGGTGGAGCTGCGCAAGATCAGTGACGACACACTGATCGGTTCAGCACCTGACATCACCAAGAATTTTATTGAGTTACGAGGTATTGGCATTGTGGATGTAAAGGCTCTTTTCGGTGCTGCCGCTGTCAAGGACAGTCAGCAGATCGATCTGGTCATCCGTTTGGAGGATTGGGACAAAGAGAAAGAGTACGACAGGCTGGGTCTGGAGGACAATTACACGGAGTATCTGGGCAACAAGGTGGTGTGTCACGACATTCCCATTCGGGCGGGAAGAAATCTGGCGTTGATCTGTGAGTCTGCGGCGGCCAATCATCGTCAGAAGAAGATGGGCTATAACGCGGCGAAAGAGTTGTACTCCCGCGTGCATAGTTCTCTTACTAAAAAGCAGGAGGATGATGAATGAGAAAATATGCTTTTGGAGTAGATATCGGCGGTACCACTGTAAAGCTGGGACTTTTTGACAGGGACGGCCATGTGTTGGAGAAGTGGGAGATCCCCACGATCACAGAGAACGACGGAGCGGCAATCCTGCCGGACGTGGCGGAGAGTATTCAGGAGAAAATGCGGGAGAGAGACATTGACGCGAATGATGTGGTGGGCGTTGGTGTAGGAGCTCCCGGAGCCATCAATTCTGAGGGACTATTGGTGGGTGGAGCGGTCAACCTTGGCTGGGGAGTGTTCAATGTAGCTAAGGTCTTGAACGGCTATTTGAATCTGCCTGTGAAAGCGGCCAACGATGCCAACATTGCAGCTTTTGGAGAGATGTGGCAGGGCGGCGGCAAGGGCTACTCCAATCTGGTAGCAGTGACTCTGGGCACCGGCGTGGGAGGAGGGATCATTTTGAACGGCGAGATCCTCACCGGAGCAACCGGAGCCGGCGGCGAGATCGGTCATATTCACATAGAGGACAATGAGACGGAGAGCTGTAACTGTGGGCATCAGGGGTGTCTGGAGCAGTACGCTTCCGCCACAGGTATTGTGCGCCTGGCAAAGCGGCGTCTGGAGAAAGATGACAAAGATAGTATATTGAGACAGGGCGAATTGACCGCAAAGGCAGTGTTTGATGCCCTGAAAGCAGGTGATCCTGTGGCGGAAGAGATCGTGCAGCAGTTTGGAGAGTATCTGGGAAAAGGGTTGTCTGTGGTTGCGGCCGTAGCGAACCCGGAGATCTTTGTGATCGGAGGAGGCGTGTCCAAAGCGGGAGATATCCTGTTAAAATATATTGAGCCGGCTTTTCAAAAATATGTTTTTGGACCCTGTAAGAATGCAAGGTTTGCTTTGGCGACTCTTGGAAACGATGCAGGTATCTACGGGGCTGCAGGCCTCGTATTGAATGGGGAGATGGGAGCGGGAGTAGATGATTAGCGAAGCGGTGTTGGAGACCTTGAGGGAATTGGTGCCGGAAGAGGATATACACATGCAGGAGCCTTTGGCGGGGCATACAACTTTCCGAGTAGGAGGACCGGCGGAGTGTCTGATCGCTATAGAGAGCGATGAACAATTGCGCAAGCTGCAGAGGTATCTTCGCATGGTAGATATTCCCTTTTTCGTGTTGGGGAACGGCAGTAACACATTGGTGCGAGATGCCGGCTACTCAGGGATCATTCTTCAAGTAGGGAAGAAAATGAGCAGTATTCGTGTGGATGGAGATTGCATTGTCGCGCAGGCGGGGGCACTCCTCTCCCAGGTGGCAAAGGAAGCGCTGGAGCACGGACTGACCGGTTTGGAGTTTGCTTCCGGAATTCCGGGAACCGTGGGTGGCGCTGTGGTGATGAATGCCGGCGCCTACGGCGGGGAGATGAGTCAGGTAGTCACCGATGTGACAGTGCTGAACAGCGAAGGTGAGATTCTGGTTCTGGACAATGCGACGATGGAGTTTGGTTACCGCTACAGTACTATTCGGCATCAACCCTTTGTTGTGACAAATGTGTCATTTCAGTTAAAGGCGGGAGATCAGGAACAGATTCGCACCAAGATGGAGGAGCTGGCGGCCAGGCGGCGGGAGAAACAACCCTTGGAATATCCCAGCGCAGGGAGCACTTTCAAGCGACCGGAGGGATATTACGCCGGAGAGTTGATCATGAAAGCCGGAATGCGAGGCTTTCAGATTGGAGGGGCCAGAGTCTCCGATAAGCATTGTGGATTTATTGTGAATGTGGGAAACGCTACCGCCGCAGACATCTTGGACGTCATTGCGGAGGTTCAGGAGCGCGTGAAAGAGCGGTTTGGAGTAGCTCTGGAAATGGAGCCTGTCGTGTTGTAGGAAGCCATCTTGCGCAGACACTGCGCGGAAGAGAGGAAGCACATGAGATTTGTGGTAGTAACAGGAATGAGCGGGGGAGGCAAGAGAACGGTACTTAAGATGCTGGAGGACACCGGTTTTTACTGTGTGGATAATCTTCCCGTTTCACTCATTGAGAAGTTTATGGAGTTGATCTCCATGCCTAACAGCGAGATCAGCAAAGTGGCACTTGGATTGGATGTGCGGTCGGATCAGTCCTTTGAGGAGGCCACCCGCATCTTGTATCAGCTGAGGGAAAAGGGACACGCCTTTGAGATTCTCTTTATGGACGCTGATGAGAATGTTCTGATCAACCGCTACAAGGAGAGTCGGCGTGTCCATCCGTTAGCTGCGGATGACAGGGTGGAGGAAGGCGTTCACAAGGAACGCAAGATCATGGAGGAGATTCGCAAAAATGCGGATTATGTGATTGACACCTCCCATCTGCTGACGCGGGAGCTTAAAGAAGAGTTGGATCGCATTTTTGTGCAGAACGAAGAATATAATAGTCTCATGGTGACAGTGATGTCATTTGGATTTAAGCGTGGGATCCCGGTGGACGCAGATCTGGTGTTGGACGTGCGCTTTCTGCCCAATCCTTTTTATATCGAAGAATTGAAGCATCAGACCGGCAACGATAAGGCGGTTCAGGATTATGTTATGAGTTATCCTGAGGCGGAAGAGTTTTTGGACAAGCTGACGGATATGTTGCAATTTCTCATTCCCAACTATATCAAGGAGGGCAAGTACCGTCTGGTGATCGCTATCGGCTGTACCGGAGGAAAGCATCGGAGCGTGACATTGGCGAATGAGCTATATGGACGTATGAAAGATCAGGGACACTATGGCATCAAACTGTATCACAGAGATATGGAGCGGGAGTGATCACATCCGATAACGGAGGTTTGCCATGTCGTTTTCAAGTGAAGTGAAAGAGGAGCTGGCGAAACATATCAGTCCGGCAAGGCACTGTCAGATTGCGGAACTGGCGGCCATTATGAACCTTTGCGGCCAGTATGGCAGGGATGGTCAGGGAAGATACACCATCGGGTTTCAGACAGAAAATGAGTCAGTTGCCAGAAAAGGCTTTACATTATTGAAAAAAACATATAATATAGATACTGGTGTTGCGATGAGCGAGGAGCAAATGGGGGATATTTTCCAGAAGATTGGCAGTCTGGAGGAACCCGTCAGCAGTCTGCTTATCAAAAATTCCTGCTGTCAAAGGGCATTTTTAAGAGGCGCTTTTTTAAGCATAGGTTCTATGAGCGATCCGCAGAAGAGTTATCATCTGGAATTTGTTTGTACCGATGAGGAGAAAGCGAGACAGCTTCAGGGTGTGATACAGGGATTTGGCATAGAGGCGAAGATCATACTTCGCAAGAAATATTACGTTGTCTATCTGAAAGAGGGAGAGAGCATCGTAGATTTGCTGAACATCTGTGAGGCACATGTAGCGCTGATGAAGCTGGAGAACCTGCGCATCTTGAAAGACATGCGTAATTCCATCAACCGTCGTGTGAATTGTGAAACGGCCAACATTACCAAGACCGTGAACGCTTCCACCAGACAGATTGAGGATATCGAATATATCCGCGATCACTATGGTCTTGAGAAGCTTTCCTCGAATCTGCGTCAGATGGCAGAGATTCGGCTGGAATATCCGGATGCACCGCTGAAAGAACTGGGGGAGTATCTGGAGCCGCCTGTGGGCAAATCGGGTGTCAATCATCGTCTAAGAAAATTAAGTGAATTTGCAGATAGACTGAGATTGTAGCAAGAGGAGGCTATTATGACAAAGAAGAGGATCCAAATCAAACTGGAGAACGGTCTGGAGGCAAGGCCGGTGGCATTGTTGGTTCAGGAGGCCAGCAAGTATGAGAGTGAGATTTACCTTGAAGCAGCGGACAAGAGGATCAACGCCAAGAGTCTGATCGGCATGATGAGTCTGGGACTTGTGAGCGGTGAGGAGCTTGTGGTGAGTGCGGATGGTGCAGACGAGCAGACAGCGGTGGCAGGCATTGAGAAATTTTTGAGTGGTGAGGCGTAGAGCACCACATGAAATGTACAATAAGAGGGCGGGATCAGTGGAGAATAAGTCTGTTGATCCCGCCCTCATCAAAAATGGAGAGAAACATATGGACAGTGTGTACAATAAAAAAATGCTTTTTGTGTACAATCCAAAAGCCGGGAAAGCCCAGATCAAGAATAAGCTGCTGGACATCCTGAATATTTTTGCGGCGGCAGGATATGAGATGACAGTCTGTCCCACTCAAAAGCGGGGAGATGCCATACAGATCGTGCAAAGCCGGAAAAAGGGGTATGATCTGGTGGTGTGCAGCGGCGGCGACGGCACACTGGACGAGGTGGTGACCGGCATGATGAAGAGCCGATTCCGGACGCCGATTGGCTATATACCTGCCGGCAGCACCAACGATTTTGGTGGAAGTCTGTCTCTGCCCAAAAACATGCAGAAGGCGGCGAAGATCATCGTGGACGGGTGCAATTTTGCCTGTGACGTAGGTGCTTTCAACAAGGACGTGTTTGTCTATATCGCAGCTTTTGGCCTGTTTACGGAGGTTTCTTACGAGACGGATCAGGAGGTTAAGAACGTGCTGGGACACATGGCCTATCTGCTGGAGGGCGTGAAGTCACTTTCCAACATTCGCTCTTATCCCATGAAAATTACCTATGATGATCAGGTGATCGAGGATGATTTTATCTTTGGCATGATCACCAATTCCTCCTCCGTGGGAGGGTTTAAGCGTATCACCGGCAAGAATGTGGAGTTGAACGACGGTGTGTTTGAAGTGACGCTGATCAAGCGGCCGAAAAACCCTATGGAGCTGAACAATGTGATGGTATCTCTTTTAAACAGAGACATTGACAGCGATGCCATGTACTGTTTTAAAACGGCTGCGCTGACCTTGGAGAGTGAGGAGGAAGTGGCGTGGACCCGGGACGGAGAGTATGGCGGAGTTCACCAAAAGGTAGAGATCCGGAATCTATGTAAGGAAATCAATATCAGGGTGGCGGAGTAGGAGCGCGTTTCCCTGCAAAAAACCTGGATAAATTTTTATCATGATAGTTTCTTTTTGCAGAAGATCATGATATACTTGTACTATGCGCGGAGCGAAAAGCAAAAGAAATATAAATAAAGTAAACGGAGGTAGAAACATGTTAGTATCTGCAACAGAAATGCTGAAAAAGGCAAAGGCTGGCCATTATGCGGTAGGCCAGTTCAACATTAACAACCTGGAGTGGACAAAGTCTATCCTGCTCACCGCAAAAGAGATGAGGAGTCCGGTTATTCTTGGCGTATCCGAGGGTGCGGGCAAGTACATGGGCGGCTATCATGCTGTAGTCGGCATGGTAAACGGTTTGCTGAAGGATCTGGACATTGATGTGCCCGTTGCGCTGCATCTGGATCACGGCAGCTTTGAGGGATGCTACAAGTGTATCGAAGCTGGCTTCTCCTCCATCATGTTTGACGGCTCCCACTATCCCATCGCTGAGAACGTGCAGAAGACCACCGAGCTGGTGAAGGCAGCTCACGGCAAGGGTATTTCCATCGAGGCTGAGGTTGGCTCCATCGGTGGAGAGGAAGACGGTGTTGTAGGTATGGGCGAGTGCGCTGATCCCAACGAGTGTAAGGCTATCGCTGATCTGGGCGTTGACTTCCTGGCAGCAGGCATCGGCAACATCCACGGCAAATATCCTGAGAACTGGAAGGGACTGAGCTTTGAGACTCTGGATGCTGTTCAGCAGTTGACCGGCGAACTGCCTCTGGTGCTTCATGGCGGTACCGGTATTCCTGCAGACATGATCAAGAAGGCAATCTCTCTGGGCGTTGCCAAGATCAACGTAAATACCGAGTGCCAGCTGGCATTTGCGGAAGCTACCCGCAAGTACATCGAGGAGGGCAAGGATCAGCAGGGCAAGGGCTTCGACCCTCGTAAGCTTTTGGCTCCCGGCGCTGAGGCGATCAAGGCTACCGTGAAGGAGAAGATGGAGTTGTTCGGTTCCGTTGGGAAAGCTGAATAAAATAAAACCCCTGAAAAGGGAGGATGCCAAGGGACTTGTTCCCTTGGCATTTATTATGAAAAAGTTATTTAATAACAAGTAACTGTGATTAACTATTTTGAAATAACGCCCTCTGCGTTTTTTATGATTCTAGTATAAGGAAAAGAAATGTCTAAAACATGAGAGGAAATTTAAAAAAATTTAAAGTATTTGTGAACAAAAAATGAACGAGACACAGCGTTGGCGTCTCGCTCACATTGGCATTACCTTAAACAATTTAATTAAGAA
This sequence comes from Acetatifactor sp., assembly GCA_022511465.1. Taxonomy (GTDB): domain Bacteria; phylum Bacillota; class Clostridia; order Lachnospirales; family Lachnospiraceae; genus Acetatifactor. The sequence goes on from JAFLRM010000039.1 coordinate 17,853, forward strand.
GGGAGCTTCTCCGGCTCTGGATAGGTTTCGCCGAAGGTGTCTACCGTTACATGCTCCATAACCTGAGGCTCCAGGGGACGGTCGCTGTAGTCCGTGCGGGTATCGGCGATCTTGTTGACGGTGTCCATGCCTTCGATCACTTTGCCAAAGGCGGCGTAGCTGCCATCCAGATGGGGGGAGTTCTTGTGCATGATAAAAAACTGGGAGCCGGCGGAGTCAAAGGGCTGTGCTCTCGCCATAGACAGCACGCCCTCCGTGTGTTTGAGAGTATTGTCCACACCGTTAGCCGAAAACTCGCCCTTAATACAGTAGCCGGGGCCGCCCATGCCGCTTCCCTCGGGACATCCGCCCTGTATCATAAAACCGCGGATCACACGGTGGAAGATCAAGCCGTCATAAAATTTTTTGTTGATCAGGCTGATGAAGTTGTTGACGGAGATTGGTGCAATGTCGGGATAAAGCTCCAGCTTGATGATATCACCACTCTGCATAGTAATGGTTACAATGGGATTTTTTGCCATAATAAATACCTATACCTTTCTTATAATGAGAAAATAATATATACTATGTATATTAAATTATTGTAGCGGAAAAAGAAAAAAAGTAAAGAGGAGAAGCAATAGTTTTCATGTATTATTTACAAAAGGTGAATGTGATATTAGAACACATGGAATATAAAATGTTTTTCCTGCCTATGCGGGATGAGCTGTACTCCCACGGTGTAAAGATGGAGTTGTGTGGGCTTGGCACGGCAGAGGCGCGGAAAATGGCAAAGAATTTGGAGATAAATGGGGATCAAAGATCAGGGCTTTTATGGATGACAGACAATTCGGCTCTGGCACGCTGTCTGGCGGAGAGGCAATGTCCGGTGCTGGCTTTTCTTCACGAGGACAACGATGAACTGGATTTTGGAGAAGTTCGATATGCCTGCGAGAAACCGGAGGAGGTGGAGAGTGTCTATCTGGAAGGCGTATATCGGCGTTGCATGCGTCTGCCCCTGGATATTCTTGCCACAGAGAGGTTGTTTCTCAGGGAGACCACGGAGGAGGATGTGGACGAGTTTTACCGCATATACGATGATCCGTCTATCACACAGTACATGGAGGGACTCTATCCTGACAAACAGGAGGAGAGAGCTTACATTCGGGAATATATTGAGAAGATTTACAACTTTTATGACTTTGGCGTCTGGACAGTGGGAAAGCGGGACACCGGCGAGGTGATCGGTCGGGCAGGTTTCTCTTATCGGGAGGGTTTTGAGGAACCGGAGCTGGGCTTTGTGATAGGAGTGCCCTGGCAAAGACAAGGATACGCTTATGAGATCTGCAGTGCCATCTTAAAGTACGGTTGGGAGCAGCTGGAATTTACTAAGGTGCGCGCGATGGTACAACCGGATAATGAGCCGTCTCTGCAACTTTGCAGGAAATTAGGGATGGAATGTCAGGGGAAAGTGACCGAGAAAGGAATCGAGTACAACTGTATGATGCTGCATCGCGGAGAGCATGGCTCTGAATAGTTACATTTAACGAAAAGGAGAGAAAATTTTGCTAAAATATGTGGAAATTTTATGATTGACAGTAAATTGTGAGAATGATATACTCTGACATAAGCAAAGGCGCTACGGTATTTCCCGTAGCGCCTTTTTGTTCGGCAGACTCACGCGCGTGGCCGAGTAAAGACTTATCTATAATGAAAGCGATGCGAAGGAGCTTCAAAGTGGAAGCACCGAGTGTCGCTATTTTTATTTTGAGGAGGAAAAGATTATGACAGAAGAGATTTTGAATGCTGTAAGCGGTCAGGTCTTTGGCGTGTGGTTCCTGATCGGCGCTGCGTTGGTATACTGGATGCAGGCAGGATTTGCCATGGTGGAGGCTGGGTTTACCAGAGCAAAAAATGCCGGCAACATCATCATGAAAAATCTGATGGATTTCTGTATCGGTACGGTAATGTTCATACTGATCGGTTTTGGTCTGCTTTTGGGTGAAGATATGGCAGGGTTCATCGGAAAGCCTGGCTTTGATATTTTTACCGCGTACGAGAGCTTTGACTGGTCCAATTTTGTATTTAACCTTGTATTCTGTGCGACTACAGCGACTATAGTGTCCGGGGCCATGGCTGAGAGGACTAAGTTCCTTTCCTACTGTATCTATTCCGGCGTGATCTCCGCGCTGATTTATCCCATCGAGGCACACTGGATCTGGGGCGGTGGCTGGCTGGCACAGCTGGGCTTCCACGATTTCGCAGGTTCCTGTGCGATACATATGGTGGGCGGTATCTCCGCTCTGATCGGCGCTAAGATACTGGGACCCCGTATTGGCAAATTTGTGAAGGATAAGGACGGCAAGGTGACAAAGGTCAACGCCTTCCCCGGTCATAATCTTCCCATCGGTGCGCTGGGCGTGTTCATTCTTTGGCTGGGCTGGTACGGCTTCAACGGTGCCGCATGTACCAGCGTTGAGCAATTAGGTTCCGTATTTGTGACCACAACCATCGCTCCCGCGATCGCGACCGTGGTATGTATGATCTTTACTTGGATCAAATATAAGAAGCCCGATGTTTCCATGTGCCTGAACGCTTCCCTGGCGGGGTTAGTGGCTATCACTGCCCCCTGTGACGTGACGGATGGCTTTGGTGCTATCGTGATCGGCACTGTGTCAGGTCTGCTGGTAGTGTTTGGCGTATGGTTCCTGGATCATAAGCTGCGCATTGACGATCCCGTAGGTGCCGTGGCAGTTCACTGCCTGAACGGTATCTGGGGTACCATCGCAGTAGGTTTATTTGCAACTAACACTGCTCCCGGTTATTCTATTGCAAACGCAGCCGGTGAGGAGGTCGTAGGTCTGTTCTACGGCGGCGGCTTTGAACTGTTGGGGCTGCAGCTGCTGGGCTTTGTAAGTGTTGCGGCGTGGACTGCCGTGACTATTACCATTACGTTCTTTGTGATCAAGGCGATCGTCGGCCTCCGTGTCACCGAAGAGGAGGAGATCATCGGCCTGGATGCCACGGAGCATGGCTTGGCTTCCGCATATTCAGGATTCTCTATCATGGATGTGTCCAACACCATGACCATGGAGATAAACGAAAATACCGACCTTGGCACCAGCGAGTACGAGGAGGCATCCCAGATCAAGAGGGATGTTGCGGTTCCTGTTGCCGCAGCGCCGATGGCTTCCGCTTCCGGAATTTACAAGGTGGTTATTATCTCCAAGCTGTCCAGATATGATCACTTGAAGAAGGCGATGAACGATCTCGGTGTGACAGGCATGACCGTAACTCAGGTAATGGGCTGCGGGATCCAGAAGGGTGCCGGAGATATGTACCGTGGAGTTGAGATGGATGCCACTTTACTGCCTAAGGTTAAAGTTGAGGTGGTTGTCAGCAAGATTCCTGTTGAAAATGTTGTTGAAGCGGCTAAGAAAGCGCTCTACACCGGACATATCGGTGACGGTAAGATTTTTGTGTACAGCGTAGACAAAGTAGTAAAAGTCCGCACCGGTGAAGAAGATTTCGCCGCTCTGCAGGATGTGGAGTGAAGATTCCTTAAGTGTTCCCCTTTAGTTTGATATATACAGGTCTGCATTGTGTGCTGCGACTCACACAGTGGCAGAACCGGCCCCGGGTGCTTCCACCACCCGGGGCCCTTTTTTGTTTCTTCAGGAAGTGGAAGAGTTGGAGGATTAAGAATAACTTTTGCCATCCTTTAGGAAATTTTAAGGATCAAAAGATTGACTGTAATGGAATTCGCATATATAATTTGCAATGAAAGTATCGGACTGCTTTTTTGAAGAAAGTTTCGACAGATGAAATTGTATGGAGGTATGTGAATTTGAAGAGGCAATTGCTTAAGATCATGCCTGCATATTCGTGGGTTCTGTTGACAATTATCGTGTCTGTAAACTATTTGACATATTTCGGTACGCGCACCTTTACCACTGGTCTAAAACACTACAGTATTGCCGGTTCACTGGACAGGAATCTACCGTTTGTTCCGTTCTTCATTCTTTTCTATGTGCTTGCTTACGCCCAGTGGATCATAGGTTTTGTCCTGATTGGAAGAGGCGGATACAAGGTTGCTTTAACGATGTTTATAGGTGAGTTGATCGCAAAGGGGATTGCGCTGGCCTGTTTTATTCTGTTTCCGACTACAATGGAAGGACTTCGGCCCGGTGTGGAATCTCTGAGGGGCGGAGGAGTCTGGTGTGAACTCACGGCGTGGGTTTATTCCATGGATGCCCCGGATAACCTTTTTCCGTCCATTCACTGTCTGGAAAGCTGGGTCTGTTTCCGGGGAGCTTTGCGACTTAAAAAAGTCCCCGGCTGGTATGTGTATGCGATGCTTGTGATGACTCTGCTTGTGTTTGCCTCCACCGTGCTTGTGAAGCAGCATGTTTTGATCGATATTGTGGGCGGTGTGGCAGTGGTTGAGATTGGATTATTTATTTCCGGCAGGCTTCTGCTTAAAAGATTCGTAAAGGAGGGGACATAGAGTGAAGAAGGCAAAAATATGGGCCTTGCTTTTTCTTGTACTCGCATTTCTTACTGTCTGGGCGGTTATATCCCAGAGTAAAAGTTTTTCCTTTGCACAATTTCAAAGTACACTGCATAATTCCTCTGTCGGGTGGATGATCGCAGCAATAGCCGGCATGCTGGGATTTATTCTGTTCGAAGGGATGGCGCTTCTCTGCATTATAGAAACGTTTGGATATCGCAGGGGTTTCGGCAGAGGCTTTTTGTATTCGGCGGCAGATATTTATTTTTCTGCGATCACGCCCTCAGCCACAGGAGGACAACCTGCCAGTGCTTATTTTATGATGAAAGACCAGATTCCGGGAGCTGTGGTCACCATATCGCTGGTGGCAAATCTGATCATGTACACATTGGCGCTTTTGACTGTTGGAACAGTGGGAATAGTGGTCAGGCCAACAATATTTTTTCATTTCCATTTGCCGGGCAAGCTTTTTATAGTCTTTGGATACTTGGTTTTGTGCGGATTGACCGCTGCCTTTTATATGTTGATCGCAAAGCCGCGTATTCTGGAAAAATTTTGTGAGTTAATGTTAAAGCTTGGTAAAAAGCTGCATCTTGTCAGACATGAGGAAAAGAAGAGGGAAAAACTTCATAGTGCGATGGAAGAATATAGGCAATGCGCAAACATTATGGTCACCCATAAGGTCGCATTTGTGAAGGCGTTTGTTTTCAATTTGCTGCAAAGGCTGTCACAGATAACGGTAACGCTTTTTGTCTATCTGGCAATCGGAGGCAATAAGGCGGTGGCAATGGATGTATGGTTTACGCAGGGCTTTGTGACCATCGGCACTTACAGCGTTCCGATCCCGGGGGGGATGGGTGTGGCAGATTATTTGCTCATTGACGGTTTTCAGGCTCTTTTTGACGAAGCGACTGCAGTGAATCTGGAGCTTATCAGCAGGGGTGTAGCATTCTATGTCTGTATGATCGTAAGTGCTGTTACCGTACTGATTGGAACAATTTGTACTATGAAGAGAAAGGGTTTAAGATGATTGGGGTTTTTGACTATACTGTTTGGCTGACATATTTGTCTTTAATATCTGCGATTTTGGGAATCATTGTTTCCTTACAACAATCCGGGCATCCTTACATAGGCGTATTTTTCTTGCTGATCTGCGGTCTCTGTGATGCCTTTGACGGTAAGGTAGCCAGAACAAAGAAGAATCGAACAGATTTTGAGAAAAGTTATGGTATTCAGATCGATTCCTTGTCTGATATTGTGGCGTTTGGCGTGTTGCCGGCCTGCATTGGCAATGCCATGATAAGAGTCTCTCCGACCATTTCAGAAATCCCCACTATCCATAAGGAGAATGGTCTAGGATTTCCAAATGAGATTTTCTTGTACATCATCATGATCTTGTATATGCTCGCGGCGTTGATCAGACTTGCTTACTTTAATGCCACGGAGGAAGAAAGGCAGAAGACAGAAGATGAGGTCAGAAAGTACTATACAGGTCTGCCCGTCACATCGGCCGCGCTGATCTTCCCTACCGTACTTCTCTTTCAGTATCTGATACCGGAGGATATCACTCTGGTGTATTATGGCGTTATGCTTCTGACAGCATTTTTGTTCGTATCCAGATTTAAGGTGAAAAAACCCGGCCTTCGGGGTATTCTGATAATGGTCGGGATCGGTCTCGTGGAATTCATTCTGCTTGGAATCAGCTTGTGTAGAAAATAGGAAGGGGGAAGCCGTGCATGGATACACCGGTCAGACCGGCCAAGGACAGTGCAATACTGAATTTTCTGTATTGTAGTGCGGCAGGGCGACTTGCATTAAGATTTTTCAGTTCGAGAACACTTTCCAGATCCGTGGGTTCTTTTCTGGATTCTCCGCTTTCAAAAGGTCTTATAAAGCCGTTTATCGAACGCTATGGGATTTCCTTGGAGGATTGTGAGACGAAAGAGTTTCGATGTTTTAATGACTGCTTTTGCAGGAAAATGCGCAAGGAAAGGCGGCCTATTGACCGCACACCGGAGGCGTTGATCGCGCCCTGCGACGGACTCCTCAGCGCGTATCAGATAAAACGGAATCTGATAATTCCGGTAAAGCAGAGTAGATTTTCGTTGAGATCGTTGTTAGCAGGCGATGAGATCTGCAGAGAATTTGAAGGGGGAATATGTCTGGTATTTCGCCTTTGTGTGGATCACTATCACAGGTACTGCTATGTGGATCGCGGTATGAAAGGGGAAAATCGCTTCATTGAAGGAAGGCTTCACACAGTGCGGCCGATCGCGTTGGAAACATTTCCCGTTTTTGTTGAGAATTGCAGGGAATATACGGTGATAGATACGGAAAACTTTGGCAGGATCGTTCAGATGGAAGTGGGAGCCATGCTGGTCGGTAAAATTCTTAACTATCATGGAATGCAGGAGGTGCGCAGGGGACAGGAGAAAGGACGGTTTTTATATGGTGGTTCCACAGTCATAGTCCTTTTAAAAAAAGGCGTTGCAAAATTGCCGTCCGGTCTCTTTAAAGCCACGGCAGCAGGGCTGGAGGTGCCGGTGAAGCTGGGAGAAAAGATTGGTACAAGAGTCATTGATGAATAAAAACAGTTGCATCAATGGTCAAAAAGTACTATTATTATAGTAGATGTAAGTATGTATATAACAGAATCATTAGTGGAACGGAGTGGACATGAAAGTATATATATGTTTTCCGAATGCGAAGAATAAGGCTTTGACAATGAGCTATGACGACGGTAAGGTGGAGGATATCCGCCTTCTGGAGATATTCAATAAATATGGCATAAGAGGAACCTTTAATTTGAATTATGGCATTATGCTTCAGGATCAGGCGGGCCAGAAGCATCCCCGTCTCTCCAAGGAGCAGGTGAAGGAGCTGTACGCGGGACATGAGATTGCTACTCACAGTCTGACACATCCCACCATCGCCCGCTGCCCCCTCACAGAGGTAGCCGGGGAGATCCTGGAGGACCGGAAAGGTCTGGAGAAGTTGCTGGGAACGATTGTGAGAGGACACGCATACCCCAACGGCTCCTACAGCGAGGAGGTCAAGCAATTGCTTCATCAGCTGGGTATTGCCTATGCGCGTACAATTAACTCGGTTGCAGATTATTCACTGCCCACCGATCCTATGGAGTGGAATCCGACCTGTCATCACAACGATCCGGAACTGATGGAGAAGGCGAAGTTTTTTGCAGAGTTCAAGAAGAGTCAGTATCTGAAATTGATGTATGTGTGGGGGCACAGCTATGAGTTTGCGGAGAACGACAACTGGGAAGTGATCGAGGAGTTTTGTAAATACATGGGTGGCAGAGACGATATCTGGTACGCCACCAACATTGAGATCATCGACTATATGACAGCAGCCCGAAGCCTGAGATTTTCGGCGGACAACGAGACGGTCTACAATCCCAGCGCGATCAGCGTATGGCTTCAGATTGACGGTTCGAAGTATGTGGAGATTTCCGGGGGAACATTTGTAGATATCAATAGCCTGCTGTGACAAAGAACGGATAGCCCCACCTGTGTGGCAGATGGAAGACTGCACAGGCGGGGTTTTGTACTTTTTAAACTGTGAGGTATGAAATGCAAAAGTATATTATGGCGTTGGATCAGGGGACTACCAGTTCCCGCTGCATTCTTTTTGACAAAAAGGGTAATATCTGCTCCATGGCACAGAAGGAGTTTACACAGATTTATCCAAAGCCTGGCTGGGTGGAGCACAACCCTATGGAAATCTGGTCCTCTCAGTTAGCGGTGGCGACAGAGGCCATGGCGATGTTGGGTGTTACCGCAGAGCAGATTGACGGCATTGGTATCACTAACCAGCGTGAGACGACGATCCTTTGGGACAAGCGTACCGGTGAACCCGTGTACAATGCCATTGTGTGGCAGTGCCGCCGCACCGCGGACAAGATCGAGGAGTTGAAAGCGGATGGTTTTGATCAGGTGGTACGGGAAAAGACGGGCTTGATTCCGGACGCGTATTTCAGCGCCTCCAAGATCGCTTGGATCCTGGATAATGTTCCAAATACAAGGGAGAGGGCAGAGCGGGGAGAGTTGCTTTTCGGCACGGTGGACACATGGCTGATCTGGAATTTGACCAAGGGTGCGGTGCATGTGACGGATTATACTAACGCGTCCCGCACTATGCTCTTTGATATTCACAAGTTGATGTGGGATGAGGAGATCATGGAGCGTTTTCATATTCCGGCATCCCTCCTTCCGAAGGTTTGTTCTTCCAGCTATGTGTACGGACAGACAGACTCCTCTGTGCTGGGTGGGAGCATTCCCATCGCGGGAGCGGCGGGAGATCAACAGGCGGCGCTCTTTGGTCAGTGCTGCTTTGAGCAGGGAGAGGTGAAAAACACCTACGGTACAGGCTGTTTTCTCCTGATGAACACCGGACATGAGTCCATTCGGTCCCGGTCGGGACTTCTCACCACCATTGCCGCCAGTACTTCAGGGCAGGTGGAGTATGCATTGGAGGGAAGCGTATTTGTAGCGGGAGCCGGTATCCAGTGGCTGCGGGACAGCATGCGAATGATACGGACGGCGCCCCAGTCTCAGGAGTATGCCAAGCAGGTGGAGGATACCACCGGTGTCTACGTCGTGCCGGCCTTTGCAGGGATGGGCGCACCCTATTGGAACCAGTACGCCAGAGGCACAGTGGTGGGGCTTACCAGAGGCTGCACCAAGGAGCATTTCATCCGCGCCACATTGGAGTCCATCGCCTACCAGACTGCGGATGTGCTGACCGCCATGGAGCAGGACAGTGGGATCCACTTAAGGAGTCTGAAAGTAGACGGCGGCGCCAGTGCCAACGATTTTCTCATGCAGTTTCAGGCCGATATAGTGAACACACAGGTGCAGCGCCCCAAGTGTATTGAGACCACCGCGCTGGGTGCGGCGTATCTGGCAGGATTGGCAGTAGGCTACTGGAAGGACAAGGACGAGATCCGCGAAAATTGGCAGATAGAGGCGGTCTTCGAATCCTCCATGTCGGATGAGAAGAGGGAGGAGCTTCTGAAGGGGTGGAAGAAGGCTGTAAAATGCGCTCTTCTTTGGGCGGAAGAAGAATAAAGAAAAGGAGTGTTGCTATGTTAGTTCAAAAATATAAGGATATGTTATCCGGCAGATCCGTGATCCGGCAGCTGGCAGAGTTTGCTGCCGCAAGAGGGCGGGAGATAGGTTATGAGAAGGTGTTTGACTACAGTCTGGGTAACCCTTCCGTGCCGGTGCCGCAGGATTTTACTAATGAGATGGTGAAGATGCTCACATCACAAGACTCTGTGGAATTGCACGGTTACAGTCCCAATCTGGGCATTACGAGCGTCAGGGAAGCCATTGCGGCTTCCTTGGAGAAACGTTTTGGTCTGCCTTACCGCAAGGAGCATATTTTTATGGCGTCCGGTGCGGCAGGGGCGTTGGCTCATGCATTTCGTCTGGTGACGGAGCCGGGTGACGAGATTTTGACCTTTGCTCCCTTTTTTCCGGAGTACCATCCCTATGTAGACCTGACGGGGGCGGTACTGAAAGTGGTTCCGCCCGATACAGAGAACTTTCAGATCAACTTTGAGGCGTTTGAGGAGATGCTGACAGAGAAGGTGATGGCGGTACTCATCAACACTCCCAACAATCCTTCCGGAGTAGTGTATTCTGCGGAGACGCTGCGAAAGATGGCGGACATTTTGAATCAAAAGTCCATACAATACGGACATGAAATTTATCTGATCTCGGACGAGCCTTATCGTGAGATCGTGTTTGAGGGAGTGGATGCGCCCTGTGTATCCCAATTTTATGATAACACTATCATGTGCTATTCTTTCTCAAAGTCCCTGTCCCTGCCGGGTGAGCGTATCGGCTATGTGGCGGTCAATCCGGCCTGCAAGGATGCAGAGATCATGGTGAACATGTGTGTGCAGATTTCCCGCGGTATCGGGCACAATTGTCCGCCCTCCATCATCCAGCTGGCGGTCTCCAAGGTGCTGGATCGGACATCTGATCTGAAGGTGTATGAAACCAACATGAACATACTGTATGAAGAGTTAATGGATCTGGGCTTTACTTGTGTGAAGCCCGGTGGAACTTTCTATATTTTCCCAAAGGCATTGGAGGAGGATGCCAAGGTATTCTGTGAGAAAGCGCTGAAGTATGACCTTGTGCTGGTGCCGGGAGATACTTTTGGCGCCCCCGGTTTTTTCCGTATGGCCTACTGTATTGACACGGAGAAGGTAAAGCGTTCTCTGCCGGCGCTTCGGAAATTTGTGCAGGAAACCTATCGATAGAGGACGAAAAGAGGTGTGAGCAATGTATCAGGCAGGGCTGGTTTTGGAAGGCGGCGGCATGAAAGGGATTTATACCGCCGGTGTACTTGATTTTTTTATGGATAAAGGGATTTTATTTTCCAGCGTGTACGGAGTTTCAGCGGGAGCATGTCATATGTGCAGCTATCTGTCCGGGCAGCGGGGACGGGCACTGGATATCAGCATTGATTACCTGGATTCCAAACACTACTGCGGCGTGGAGAGCCTGGTGCTGACCGGTGATTTTTTCAATGCGGATATGTGTTATCATCTGATCCCGGAATATTTGTACCCTTACGATTATGAGGCGTTTCAGAGATATGAGGGAAAGGCGTACAGTGTGGTTACGGATATTGTGTCAGGAAGGCCTGCTTATCTGCGCATCCGGGACATGAAAGAAGATATCGATATGATCCGCGCATCAGCATCCCTGCCGCTGGTGGCCAGGAATGTAAAGATTGGCGAAAAATACTATTTGGATGGAGGCATAAGTGATTCCATTCCATTGCAGAAATCTGTGGTGGACGGCAATGTAAAGAATGTGGTGATCATGACCAAGGAGGTGGGCTTTGTGAGAAAGCCGACGTCACCTTCCCAGCTGGCACTCATAAAAGCGCGATATCACAAATATCCTAAAGTATATGAGTTGATGGCGGAGCGTCACATCTCCTACAATGAGACACTGGCGTACATTGAAAAACAACAGTTGAACGGTCAGGCATTTGTCATCCGACCGAAAAAGAAGAATGATGTAGGACGGATAGAGAAAGACACAGAGAAATTGAAAAAACTGTATGAGGAAGGTTATCAGGATGCCGCGGATCACTATGAGGAGTTGATGGCGTATTTGGAGCAAGGAAAGCCTCAAGTTGTGACGACTGAGGCTGCGGAAGCAGAACCGATTCCATAAAATAAGAAAAATATAGGAAGAAGAGAGCAATGGCAGAGATTATCAAAGCGATTATTTACGGTATTGTGGAGGGCATCACGGAGTGGCTGCCCATCAGCAGCACCGGACACCTGATCTTGGTGGAGGAGCTGCTTCCTTTCGCAGGCACTAGCGAGAACTTTTTTGATATGTTTGACGTGGTCATCCAGCTGGGCGCCATTCTGGCAGTGGTAGTGCTGTTCTGGGATCAAATCTGGCCCTTTGCGCTGACTAAGAAAGAGAGGGCAGGGAAGAAGGGAGCAGCATCCCTGATCAAAATGGACATTATGAAGTTGTGGTTTCACATTCTGGTGTCCTGTGTGCCGGCGGCAGTGATCGGAGTTTTGTTAGATGATGTGTTTGATGCGTTATTTTATAATTATTTCTGTGTAGCATTGGCGTTGATCGTCTTTGGTGTGGCGTTTCTTGTGGTTGAGAACTGGAACAAGGGGCGCAGCCCCAAGATCACAGCGCTTGCGGATATTTCTTATCAGACGGCATTGCTCATCGGCGTGTTTCAGCTGATCGCGGCGATTTTTCCGGGGACATCCCGCTCCGGTGCCACTATTGTAGGTGCGCTTTTGATCGGCGTGTCCAGAACCGTTGCGGCGGAATACACGTTTTTCTTAGCGATTCCGGTAATGTTTGGGGCCAGTCTCTTAAAGGTAGTCAAGTTTGGTTTTGATTTTACGGGATTAGAGCTGGCGCTTTTGTTGATCGGCACGGTCGTGGCCTTTTTGGTGTCACTGTTTGTACTACGGTTTCTGATGGGATATATTAAGAAGCATGACTTTAAAGTGTTTGGATGGTATCGTATCGCGCTGGGGATCCTGGTGTTGGCCTACTCTGTGTGGGTGGCGTAAACAGTGCGATTGGAAGCAGATGGCAGAAGCGAATAAGGAGGCACAACAGTATGAGTAAGGCACAGGTTGGTGTGATCGGTGTGGGTAACATGGGAAGCAAGTATGCACAGTTGATCTCGGACGGAGAGATTGAAGGATTAGAGCTTGCGGCAGTGACCAGAGTACGGCCGGAATATCGGGAGAAGATACAGGCCGCATTGGATGGTGGCCTTAGGGTGTATGAATCAGCGGATGCATTGTTTACGGCAGTGGAGCAGGGAGAACTTTCCCTGGATGCGGTGGTGATTGCAACGCCGCATTATGCCCACGAGGAGCAAGCGGTGAGAGCCTTTAAAAATGGTTTGCATGTGCTCTGTGACAAACCCGCCGGCGTGTACAGCAGACAGGCAAGACAGATTGGAGAGGCTCTTGCGAAATCGGACAAAAAGCTGGTGTATTCCATGGTGTTCAATCAGAGAACAAACCCGGTGTACCGCCGTATGAAAGAACTGGTTGAGAGCGGCAGATATGGCCGGATCAAGCGTGTCAATTGGGTGGTAACGGACTGGTATCGCCCCGATTTTTACTACACCTCCAGCAGTTGGAGAGCCACATGGGACAAAGACGGAGGTGGAATACTGCTCAACCAGTGCCCGCACAATCTGGATCTGCTCCAGTGGATCTGCGGTGTACCGTCCAGGGTACAGGCGTTTTGCCACGAGGGAAAATATCACCCTATTCAGGTGGAGGACGATATGACCGCCTATCTGGAGTGGGAGGACGGAGCTACAGGAGTATTTATGTCTTCCACCGGAGAGGCGGCGGGAGTCAATCGTTTTGAGATTTCTCTGGAGGATGCACTGCTCGTCTGTGAGGGAGGAGCGCTTCGCGTGTGCGAGGTAGCGGATGCGCTTGGGATGAAGGAGGAAGAGTACCGCAGAACCTCGACAGAGCCTTTCCCGAAGGTTAAAGGCACATGGCATACCGAGGAGTGCGGCAGGGAGGATGCTCCTTATCGCGTGATCCTGCAAGGCTATGCTGACGCCATCGCCGGAAAGGGCGAACCTGTTGCATGGGGTGAGGAGGGACGGTATAGTCTGTATCTGTCTAACGCCATCTATCTGTCCTCCTGGCAGAAAAAAATGGTGGAGTTGCCGACTCCCGATACCGAGGAAGAATTGCGGTTTGAGAAGGCTTTTGAGGAGGGTTTACAAAAGAAAATAGAACAATATTCGTGAAAAATTACGGTTTTTAGTTGACATTTTGCGAAGAAAGGAATAAACTAAGCAGTGTCAAGTATAAAACTTGTGAGGAGACAAAAGTTTATCTAGTAGAAAGAAGGGAGAAGTCATTATGGCAGTATCTAAAAAGAAAGTAACCGTTGCACCGGCAAAGGTAACTCCTGCAGCTGCACCGGCGGAAGCGCCCAAGGCAGCGACCACGACACCCTTGGTTAAGACAGAAGCTGTGAAAGAGACAGTAAAGAAAGAGGAATCTGTAAAGGCAGAGCCTGTAAAGAAAGAGGCCGCAAAGAAGGCACCTGCTAAGAAAGCGGCTGCAAAGAAGACAGTTGCAGCAAAGAAGGAGCCTGCAAAGAAGGCAGCTCCCGCAAAGAGAGGCAGAGTAGCGAAAGCAGATCTCAAGAGCGAAGTACATGTTCAGTTTAATGGAAAGGGATATTCTCAGGACGATTTGGTTAAGATCGCAAAGGATGTATGGAAGTACGATCTGAAGCAGAAAGCTAGTGAGCTGAACAGTGTTGTGCTCTATGTGAAGCCTGAGGAGAGCGCTGTTTATTATGTAATGAACAAGGACTTCACCGGCAAGTTTGATATCTGATCGTACTGATCTGATATTAAATGCGAGGGTAGGAAAATAGAATGTTTGGTGAGAATTAGGGCATGTTTGTGTGAAGACATAAATGTGTCCTTTTTTGTGTTGCCTAACTAGTGTTCCTGTAAAAGAATGAGGAAAGGGGCGGCCGACGGCGGGAGGCGCCTTTGTGCGTTAATGTTGCGGCTGTCGTTTCTCTAATGTGCCGGATTTTCTTTTGGGTAATTTGCGGGCCGCAAGCTGGGGCGCATCCATGCGCCTATCTTGCTAAAACGGACGTCGTGTCCGTTTTGCTCTGGATCTCAGACCGGCACATAAGAGAAACTGGCAGCCTCCACAATGCCGCACAAAGACACCTCCCACCGTCGGCCTTGGTTTCCCCGTAATTTAAGGGGGAAGATTCTTTGTCTACGAATATTGAACCCAATGCTTTAGTGTTATGGGATTGAGCAGGCAATCAAGCCACAGGAGCAGGCAAGGAGAAAGGATATTTTTGTTGTGATTGGAGGGGACATATGGTACAATTTCAATATTGCAGAGAGCGACAAATTAAGAATTTGGAGGTGACGTCGTAGTGAAAAAGTATATAGCATTAGCATTGGTTTGTTAGGTTTGGTTGGTTGTGGTCGGTTAGAAGCGCTTTCCATTCGCAAGATAGACGAAGCGGGAAAGAGTATTGCAGATACTGAATTTGAGGAATTAGATGTTGACTACACAACTAACGATGATGGGACATATACCTGTAGAGGCAACATTTACAAGTATAAGATTGACGTTTCCGGCATTGAAGGTGATTCGCAGGTTACATTTATTGTTTTAACAAATGATACAGAAATTAGCTTCGAGAATATCTCTTATAGTTTGAAAAAAGCGGAGATTAGCACAGGAGTACCAGAATTTGTAATATTAGGATGGTATTAAGGAAAGCTATCAGAATAGGGAGTATGATAAAAAACTAAATAACTGTCACTTATATAGTGGCATAACAAGCGGTAGGACATTACAGTTTTACCGCAATTTTTTATCCAAAACAGAAAGGAAAGCCATGGAAAAGAAAGCAGATAATGAAACAGGCAGAGGGAAACATTTACCAAGAAGATAGGTAAGACCATTTATAAAGTTACTGTTCATTTTAGGTCTTGACAAATGCTGTTTTCTAAAAATGTTAATATGCGTTGCTTGTGGCAACGGGCAGTTCTGCCTACAATAATGGTAACAACTAAAAGAAAGGAGGCCATCCCCAATGCTCAACGAAAATATTAAAGCAATCAGAAAAACAAAAGGACTTTCACAGCAAGAGCTCGCTGTCAAGCTGAACGTGGTGCGACAAACAGTTTCTAAATGGGAGCAAGGATTGT
>JAFLRM010000004.1 GCA_022511465.1 Acetatifactor sp.
CGCCCTTTAGAGGGCGGCATAATCTGTAGGGGTACGCGCTATGGTGCGTTTACATTACGGACTTGGATTCTATTGCACGCGGGACATTGAAATGGCTAAAGAGTGGAGTTGTGGAGAAGACCACGACGGATTTGCCAATGAATACGAAATTAATATGGACGGTTTAAAGGTTCTGAACTTAAATGCGCCGGAGTTTACAATTTTGCATTGGTTGACAGTTCTTCTTAAAAACAGGTCTTTTCGTTTGACAAACCCGATTGCAAAGGATGCAAGAGAATATTTGCTTGAAAATTTCCTTGTAAATACGGAAGATTATGATGTGATTATAGGTTACCGTGCGGATGATTCCTATTTCTCTTTTGCAGAAGATTTTTTGAACAATGCGATCTCTGTAAAAAAGCTGGAGAAGGCAATGCGTCTGGGAAATCTCGGGGAACAGGTTGTTTTGATGTCAGAGAAAGCATTTTCCCGCATTCAATTTGTGGATGCAGTAGAAGCTGACCGGGCAAAATACTATGTATTGAAATCAAAAAGAGATAAAGCGGCAAGGGCCGAATACTTGAACAGCGACAGAAGACCGAGCTACAGACTGGATGAACTGTATATGCTGGACATTATGAGACAGGGGGTGAAGCCGGATGATCCGCGCTTATGATGAGATGTATGTGGAAGGTGCAATGATTCGCATGGGAGATATGTTGGAGTATGCCTGTCTGGACTGCGGTTACGATCCGGATGGTTTCTGGAAGATGTTCATTCATAGCGGGCTCAGCCGAAGGTTTGAGATCGGTGATGTGTCTGTGATTGCTGGGAAATCCGGACCGGAGCTGGCCTATATGGTATTATATGATGTGGATCACAGACGGAACTTCCCTAAACCCGCGTGGAGAGAAGATCGAAGTGATTTATATTGGAGCGGTTGGGTGCTGGCTTATTTTCAGTGGCATGAGAATCTTACCTTTACGGAAGTTTGGAACAGTATTAGTATCCGTATGCTTCGGAAGATGTACCCGACATTGCATGAAGCTGATATTGCAAAGGCAGTAGATGCAATGGCTGGAATGATGAAACCCGTTTCAAAAAGTACAGTTAAAAGTTTACGACTGATTCGAGGACTTACACAGCAGGAGCTGGCAGACCGTGCGCATATGACAGTATCTCAATTACAAAGAATCGAATATGAAGAACGAAAGATAGAGAACCTTTCTTTGAAAACAGCGATTGCTTTATCAAAGGCACTTGGTGTTGGAATTGAAGAATTGGCTTAACCGTACCATAATATCCATCCGGTAGATGCAAAAGATACGTTTTGTAGGTTGAAAAGGCGGTGAAACCATGCACGTTCTAATACGATATATGAAAAATAGAAAGTATGTGAAAGATTTTATGGCGGGCAATTTATACATGAATACGCTCGATTACTTCTGGAACAATGGCTTCCCGGAGCAGAAGGATATTCATGAAGGCGTTGTATGTACCATTAGCCCGGATAAGTGGAACATTTTCCCTGATGATCTTGTACAAGTTCAGGCAACCGATTACAGACTGCGGGCGAGTGGCTACAGGTATTGTAACGTGCTTTGCTTCTATAGTGTTGAATGTCAGATTCTGGGGGAATTGGGGAGTCATGTTGCAGTAGACTGGCAGCATGGAGCCAAAATGGATGAGTTTGGAGACTATGTTGTAATGATTACGGATGAACAGGAATTTTTGCGCAGGATTGGGAAAGCAATTTCAAACAATGGTTTTTACTTCTTATGCGGAAATGTTCGCTATCATGCTTTAAAAAAGGACGGAGTATTGACGCCTGCTGGTCCGCAGCTACAACTTATGATGCAGGAAGAGTTGGACATAAAGACACAAATACCGAAAGACGTGATCACTACTAATAGAGATTCCTTTGATAAGGGGATTATGTATAAAGGGCAAAGCGAATGGCGTGTATCTCTGTATAGGGGCGTGAAGGACACGGCCGCCTATACCTTGCAGGTAGGAAATTTAGACGATATTGCTGTCTGGGTGAAAGCATCACAATTTGAAACAGAAATGAGTCATCTATTACAGAGCGGGAAAATACATTTTGACAGATGCCACAATGGTTTCTACGGGAATATCTGCAGAAAGGAACTGCGGGAGGCCTTCTACCGACTTGGCGAAAACAAGGGAACTTTGTTTGCGACTGTAGGATGAGCAACTTTCCTTCAGATACAAAACGCCGCATAAAGCGGAATCGTCTTCTTTTAAGCTCTTAGCTTTTTCAGCACCGCGTGCAGATTCTCAATAATAAGTGGTATATCCGTTGATCAATAATTGCGCATTGGCATAATTATCAACCATGCCGCCTTTAAGATCGCCATGAGAAAAGTATTGATTTGTGATGGGGTCATAAAGTATAATATTTAAAGGTATTATTTGAACCTTAATTTATGCTACTATTGTTTGGTGCAGAAAGGATAAAAATTTTATGGAAGAAAGAGAAATTGATCTGATCGATCTGACAGTAGATATTCTTTCCCATTGGAGGGGGATATTGGTCTGTATGCTGGCAGGTGCACTTCTGTTGGGGGGATTCAGTTATGTAAGGTCTTACCAGAGAATGGGTGAGATTTTAGGCGGAGCAGGACTGTCAGGCGAAAATGTCTCGTCCGAAGAGCAGCTTGAAGTACTGGAGCAGGAATTAACGGACACAGAAAAAGCGGCAGTATATACAGTGATAAATGACGAGCAGAAATATGCATCCTATCAGCAGTATGTGGAAAGTTCCGTATTGATGCAGATGGATCCGTATAATATTTATGAAGTTATTTTGCTTTTTAAAATTCAGATAGATGATATGGGACAAAGTTATATGCTTAAATCCGTTTATGAGGATCTGATCAACGGTGTCGGGCTGTGTCAATGGATTGAGGGTCAGACAGGAATATCCGCTTCCAGCGCAGCTGAATTGATTTCTGCGAAGGGAAGTTCAAGCATTACGGTGATAAATGGTTTACAGGAGGCGGAGATTGGCAATGATTGTTTGAAAGTGACGATCGCCCATTATGATGAGACCGAATGTGAGAGACTGACACAATGTGTAAAGGATTATATGGAGCAGCAATATGAGTATCTGTCACAAGAATTGGGTGCGCATGAAGTTGTCTTGCTGTCTGAATCTGCGGGCATTATAATGGACACGGGGGTTAGAGACCGCCAGCTGTCATATGCCAATGATAAAATTACTCTCCTGACCAACTGTGCTAAAGCAAAAGATGCTTTTACAGAGAACCAACAGGCATATTATGAGTTGCTGAAAGCAGGGGACGAGGTCTTGAAGGAAGACGAAAAGTCGGATGAAGGAACGGAAATAGCTGTTGCCAAGCCATCAGTCAGTGTGAAATATGTCGTTGTAGGAGCGGTTCTCTTTGCGTTTGTTTATGCCGGTGTATTTTTGGTTTTGTATGTTTTGAGTGGTAAGCTTCGCACTGCGGATGAATTGCAAAGATTATACAACATCTCACAGATGGGATTGATAGTAAAGGATGGCGAAAAGAAAAAGTTTTTCATTGACAGATGGATTGATGCATTGCGGAATTGGAATAAGCGCCAGTTTACCAGAGAGCAGTCTTTGGAATTGGCTGCGGCCGCTGTTAAGATTTCCGCAGGAAAGCAGGAGCTGGACACAATTTGCCTCATGGGCTGCGATTTGAAAGCCGGTGCGGATGTTGTGTGCCAGGAGCTTAAACAGAGACTGGAGCAAGAGAACCTTGCCGTTAAGATTTTGGACAATGTACTTTATGATGCATCGGTGATGGAAGAACTGGAAAGTGCTAAAGGCATTGTGCTGGTTGAAAAGGCCGGGTCAACAATGTATAATGAGATCTCTCGTGAACTGGAGCTGGCTTCCCGCCAGGGGATCAAGGTTCTGGGAGGGATTGTAGTGGAGTGAGACATAAATAGAAATTGGCGAACAAACTAAAGAATTATGACCTCCTGTACGGTATGATCATTATATTAATATCAGGAGGTCATTTTTTATGATGGGAAAGCAGGACAACCAATATCATAGCGTATCACGCCGTTATTTGCCAAATTAGAATAATTAAAACAAAAGCTTGAATAATAAGAAAATTTATGTCATGCTATAACCATATAGTGCCGAAAAAGGGGTTATTCACAATATGGTGAAAATAGAGGAATTAAAATATCATACAATGGGTAAAAGGGATGCAGAAAGGACTATTACCCATGAATATTACTTATGATGAAGTATCTGGCAGACTCAAAGAAGAACGAGAGCATAACGGCTGGACGCAAGAGGATATTTGCAAAAAGGTTTATATGACCCAGGGACATTATAGCAAAGCGGAGGCGGGGAAGAATTATTTCACCCATATTGAGTTGCAAAACCTTTTGAAAGCTGGTATGGATCTGCACTTTGTTTACACTGATGAGCGGCTTTCTCATAGGGAGTATTATGATTTCTTGCAACAATGTGATCAGCAGGAAATTTTATGCCTCGCAGAAATCTCATTGCCCTTGATCGTAAACTATTCTCAGGAACTTTCCTGGGAAAAGGCAGACGCACTCCGACAAAGGATCAAATACGTAAAATGTATGTTCAACAAGGATAAGACCGAAAGCAGCCATTATTTTCAACTTCGCAGATTTAAAGCATATTCTCAGGAGTACATGGCGAATCTGTTGGGGGTAAATAAAAAAACATATAATTCCTTAGAAAAACAGAAAAATTTCTGTAACAGTTATATGCTTTTACAAATGTATAATCAATTTCAAGTGTCGCCTTTGATCTTGATGAATGATAAGAGGGGACTAGCCCGTGAGATATGCAGCCTGCTGGAGCAGTTAAAGGATAGCGCCAGCCAAAGCATATTTGAGTATCTCAAATATGGACATGAGCAATTTTGGATGCGTTAAATGTTAAATAAGGAAATGTTGCCCTGAACAAACTTGCAAAACAGCAGGTTTGTTCAGGATATGATCACAACCTTGGAGTCGCAGTGGCAGATAAACTGGCCAGTTGCTTGCGGAGCGCTTCAATTTCCCGACGACTTTCCGCCAGAGCCTGTTCCTTATCCTGAAGAGCCTGCTCCTTGTCCTGAAGGGCCTGGTTGGTGTCCTGAAGGGCCTGGTTGGTGTCCTGAAGAGCCTGCTCCTTGTCCTGAAGGGCCTGGCTCCTGTCTTGTAGTGCTTGTTCCATGCTCTGCAGTTCTTTTTCTTTGTGCTGTAATGCCCTATTCATCTCTTCCATCTGCATTCTTTGCTGGTCAAGCATATCCCAATATTTTTCAATCTCCAGCTTCAGAATCGGTTCCGTCATTGTGATCACCTCCTTCAGCAACTCGCGACGTTGGTAGAATACCCGTACGGTTGCCTTGCCCAGCAGAGACAGAATGGTTGCCCTGTTTGTCTCGCTTAAGTTTCCTGTTTTCACTTCTTCGTCTAAAATAAGTATAATATCCCGATAAAAAGAAGTCAATTCCTCTTTTGTGAGTCTTTCACTTTTTTTCTTCAGTCGGCGCCGGAAGCGCAATGGCAGAAAAGGGATCAAGATACACAAATGCTTTTCACGAATATCCTGTAAGGTGTAAGCTTGTACTCTCACAGTGGGAATCTGATAGGTATAACATCCGCCGTCTGGAAAACTGATCTTACACTCCAGTCGGTCCGGGACCTTGCTGTTATCCGTCAAATATAACACAGCTGAGCGCGGAAATTCCAGTTGCATGCCATTTTGATCCATATCAGCATAACTTAACGCAATGTGCGCATCATATTCAAACATGCGGAATATCATGCTTCCGTCATGGCGAAGTTGACACTCAAAATGATAAATATCCCGTGAGCCTACTAAAACTGTTATATCGGCCCGGATTGATGAAATTTTCTTGGTATCGCCACGCTCCACTGCGTATTCTGTGGCCAATGGACGGATCTGTGTTCCCTTAGGATAAGTTTTATGATGTATCTCTTGAATTAATGGAAAGAGTAGATCGGATGCCACATAGGTCATCTTTTTTAAAATTTCGTCCCATAGTTGTGCTTCTGAGGACAATTCTTTTGGCAATCCTTCAGTTCCATGGATCTCCTCTAAAATCTCCTTGATGCTGAAAGTACTCATTTTCTCTGTCATAGGCAAAATTCCTCCTGTGTGTAAAAGTGTTGGTTGGGTATCTGCAGATCGAACATCTGCCTGGGATGCCTTGCATATTTTGACCCATCCTCTAAATGCGAGTATTCATAAAATGGAATATAATAAGAATAAAAAATATCGTATAATGGGAGAAAATAAGGGATAAAAGGATGACAATTTATGAAGGCAGAATACCATGAGATAACGCGCAGATTAAGGGAAGAGCGGGAAAACTGTGGATGGACGCAGGTTGATATCTGCAGAAAAGTATACATGTCGCAGGGGCATTACTGTAAGGCGGAGATGGGGAAAAATCGTTTTACTCACAGCGAATTACAATATCTTGTGAAGGCAGGGATTGACTTGCATTATGTCTACACGGGGGAGAAGATCATAAACTCAGAGTGCTATGAATTTTTTTCCCACTGTGATCGCAAAGAAATGCAATGTTTGGCAGAGATGGCACTGCCGTTGATCGCATACTGTGCGAAGGAGTTGCCGGAAGAAAAGGCTGAGGAGGTGCAGGAGCGGGCGAAATACATAAAGTGCATTCTCATGCAGGACAGCCAGGAGGACAGCTGCTTTTTTCTGCTCCGCCGATACAAGGGATACTCTCAGCGGTATATGGCAAGTCTTCTGGGAGTGGATATCAAGAAATATTGTTCGCTGGAGAATAGCAGAAGCTTTGGGGATAGTGAGATTCTCCTACAGATGTACAACTGTTTTCACCTGTCGCCCCTGATACTGCTAAATGACGAGAGTGGCCTGGCACGAGAAATTTGCGGATTGCTCGGTCAGCTGGAGGATGAGACTGGCCATATTCTGTTTGAATATCTAAAAAGTGGGTACAATAAGCTGATTGCAAAGAAATAACATGCAAGCGATATTTATAGAAAAAGATAGATAAAAGTTCTGGGATGTGGTAAAGTATTCCTAGGACTTTTGTTTGTTTTGGGAGGTTAGGTTTTTATGAAAGGAATCATACTTGCCGGAGGCTCCGGCACCAGGCTCTACCCGCTGACCAAGGCGATATCCAAGCAGATCATGCCGGTGTACGACAAGCCTATGATTTATTATCCGCTGTCTACTCTGATGCTTGCGGGGATCCGAGAGATACTGATCATCTCTACTCCTAGAGATCTGCCGGTTTTCCGGGAGTTGTTTGGAGATGGGAGCCAACTTGGTATGTGCTTTAGTTATGCGGTTCAGGAGGAGCCCCGCGGCCTGGCGGATGCCTTTATCATAGGAGAGCATTTTATTGGTAAGGATGCAGTGGCGTTGGTATTGGGAGATAATATCTTCTACGGACAGAGCTTTTCCAGAGTGTTGAAAAATGCAGCAGAGCGCACAGAAAGTCAGCCCGGAGCAACAATCTTTGGATATTATGTGAGAGATCCCAGAGAGTATGGAGTTGTGGAGTTTGATGCGGGCGGGAAAGCGCTGTCCATCGAGGAGAAGCCGGAGCATCCCAAGAGTAATTATGCGGTGCCGGGACTGTACTTTTATGACAATGATGTGGTGGAGATTGCGAAAGGCGTGAAACCTTCTGCCCGCGGTGAGATCGAGATCACCTCTGTAAACAATGAGTATCTGCAAAGGGGAACTTTGAGTGTGGAGACGCTGGGTCGTGGCTTTGCATGGCTGGACACCGGCAACCACGACATGCTTCTGGCGGCGGCTGATTTCGTCTCCGCTTTTCAGAAGAGACAGGGACTGTACATCTCCTGTATTGAGGAGATCGCCTACAAGAGAGGATTTATTGACAGAGAACAGTTAATGCTTCTGGCGCAGCCGCTGTTAAAAACTGACTATGGCAAGTATCTGATGGAGATTGCAGAGGGCCTGTAGGCTCCTAAATGCGGAAAAGAGGGATAGAGATGGGAAAGATTCAGGTGACAGAGGATTGTAATGGTATCAAAGGGGTGAAGGTAATTGAGCCCGCCGTGTACGGCGACGCAAGAGGCTACTTCATGGAGACCTACAATTATAATGATTTTGCGGAAGCCGGTATCAACTGTCAATTTGTGCAGGATAATCAGTCTGCCTCCAAGAAAGGTGTGCTGCGTGGCCTGCACTTTCAGATCAATTATCCGCAGGACAAGCTGGTGCGTGTAGTGAGCGGGGAAGTGTTTGATGTGGTGGTAGACCTGCGGGAGGGTTCTGAGACTTTCGGAAAATGGTTTGGCGTGGTGCTTTCCGCGGAGAACAAGAAGCAGCTTTTTGTGCCTAAAAACTTTGCGCATGGGTTTATTGTGCTGTCTGACTATGCGGAATTTTGCTATAAGGTTACGGACTTCTATCATCCTAACGATGAGGGAGGTATCCTGTGGAAAGACCCGGCGATCGGTGTGGAATGGCTCATGCCGGAGGGAATGACTGAGGCGGATCTGATACTGTCCGACAAGGACACCAAGTGGGGCGGCTTGGAAGCCTATAAATCGGAGCGAGGATCTCATTTATAATTCAAATGGAAACATAGAAAGAATTTTTAGGAAAATTCAGAAAGATAATTTATCGAAATAACATTAAAGTGCCATAAATAAATAGTAGATACAAAAATCCCCTTTTACACAAATCGCTTATATTTCTTTCTCATACGCTTCCAACATCTTCTTCAGGCGTTTGAGTTCTTCCTTGGCTTTCTTAGTATCCTTGTTGGACTTCAAAATGGCCACACACATGGAAGACTCGGGGATCACGTTAGAAAAACTGCTGTAATTCTCCGTGAAAGACTGAAGGATCAGTTCCTTGGAAGCTTCTGTGGGGCGGTAGGTTCTACTCAGAACCTTTCCGCTGTGGGTGACGCCAACAGCATCCACGAGACCGGAGTTTAACAGCTTGCGCAATACCGCAGAAACGGTACTCTGTGTCAGGCCGGATCCCGCGTTGACAATGTCAATGGCGGTCATAGGCTCATCGCCTTTCCATAATAGGTTTAATACATCGAGTTCTCTAGGATTCATTTGAGACATATTTTTCCCTCCAATTCAAGACATAATTATAAGAGATAAATTGCCCCAAGTCAATAAAGATTATCGCTTTGGATAAAATATCTTTCGAAAATGTACAGAATTGTACTTCAATATGGAGTAAAATGTCTACAAAATGTAATCCTTTTCAAAAATCATATAACATTATCCCGGATTAGTAAAGAGGCAAGAATGGATTATTCATAAAAGGGACAAAACAAGGAGAACGAGAGCATAGAGCTTTTCCATATTGCAAAGAAACTGGCAATACTATATAATAAAACCATATAAAATTGTAGCAAAATGAACATAGAAAGGTCTATACAGATGAATATCATTCTTTTGTCCGGAGGAAGCGGTAAGCGTTTATGGCCGTTGTCCAACGATATCCGCTCCAAACAATTTATTCAGATATTTCAGACGGAGGATGGGAGCTATGAGTCCATGGTACAGCGGGTGTACCGCCAGATCTGTGCGGTGGATCCGGCCGCTACGGTGACCATTGCCACCTCCAGATCACAGGTCTCGGCGATCCACAATCAGCTGGGAGAGAAAGTGGCGGTCTGTGTGGAGCCGTGCAGGAGGGATACTTTTCCGGCGATTGCCCTGGCGACTGCCTATCTGCATGATGTGTGCGGAATCTCCGAGGAGGAGCCCGTGATAGTGTGTCCGGTGGATCCCTATGTGGAGCAGTCGTATTTTGAGACTATAGAGGAGTTGGGGCGGCTTGCCGGAGAGGGGCAGGCCAACCTGATGCTGATGGGGATAGAGCCCACTTATCCCAGTGAGAAGTATGGCTATATCCTGCCGGCGGATCAGGAGAAGATCAGCCGGGTGAGCACTTTTAAGGAAAAGCCGGATGCGGAGACGGCCAGGGACTATATCCGTCAGGGAGCTCTGTGGAATGGGGGAGTGTTCGCCTACCGGCTGAAATATGTGCTTAAGAAAGCGCATGAGCTGATTGATTTTACGGATTACGAAGATCTGTATGCAAAGTATGACACATTGACTAAGATCAGTTTTGACTATGCTGTGGTGGAGAAAGAGAGCGACATTCAAGTGTTGCGTTATGCCGGTGAATGGAAGGATCTGGGCACCTGGAACACGCTTACGGAGGCGATGGAGGGTCCCAGTGTAGGCGAGACACTCATGAATGAAACCTGCGAGAATGTACATGTGATCAACGAGTTGGACGTGCCGATCCTGTGTATGGGCTTAAAGGATGTGGTGGTCTCCGCCAGCCCGGAGGGAATCTTAGTGTCGGACAAGGAGCAGTCCAGCTATATCAAACCTTTTGTGGATCAGCTGGATAATAAGGTCATGTTTGCCGAGAAATCATGGGGAAGCTTCCGCGTAGTGAATATTGAGGAAGAAAGTATGACGATCAAGGTGACGCTTCGCCCCGGGCATCGCATGAATTATCACAGTCATGAGAGGCGGGATGAGGTGTGGACGATCATTTCCGGAGAGGGAAGGACGATCGTGGACGGAATGGAGCAGCCGGTGCAGGCGGGAGATGTGATCACCATGCAGGCGGGCTGTAAGCATACGATCATTGCGGATACGGAACTCAAAGTGATAGAGGTACAGCTGGGTAAGGAGATAAGCGTCCATGACAAGCAAAAATTTGAGCTGGATGAATGAGCCTTTCCTGCTTAAGCCGGCCGGCAAGGATTATCTATGGGGCGGCAAACGTCTGAACAACGATTTTGACAAACGGATTCCCATGGAACCGCTGGCGGAGACTTGGGAGTGTTCCACCCATCCGGACGGCCCCAGTGTAGTGGCGGGCGGTGTATATGCCGGACAAACGTTGACGGAAGTGCTCAAAGAGCATCCGGAGTATCTGGGAACCCATCCCAGAACCAAGGACGAGCTGCCTATTTTGATCAAGCTGATCGATGCGGACAAGGATCTGTCCGTGCAGGTACATCCGGACGACGACTACGCCAGAGAACATGAGAACGGTTCTCTTGGCAAGACGGAGATGTGGTATGTGATGGATGCGGCACCGGATGCAAAGCTGATCTACGGGTTCCGGCGTGATATGAGGGAAGAAACCCTGCGAGAGAGCCTTAGGGATGGCACTGTTGGGAAATATCTGCAGAAAGTCCCGGTGCAAAAAGATGATGTATTTTATATAGAGGCGGGAACGGTGCACGCCATTGGTGCGGGGGCGCTGATCGCGGAGATTCAGGAAAATTCCAATCTGACCTACCGTCTGTACGATTACGGGCGGGTAGACAGGGACGGGAAGCCACGCCCGCTGCATGTAGATAAGGCGCTTCAGGTGGCCAATCTGCGCGGGAGTGCAGAGCCCAGGCAGCCCATGCGCGTGCTGCGCTACAGCAGGGGCTGTGCCATAGAACTGCTCTGTAGGTGTCGATATTTTCAGGTGGAGAGACTTTTGCTCAATACGGCACACAGAGAGTGTGGAGTGGGACTGCAGACCCAGAGCAATTCCTTTCAGGCGTTGCTTTGTACGGACGGAGCCGGACGATTGGTCTGGGGGAGACAAGAGATTGCCTTTCGAAGAGGGGACTGTATCTTTGTTCCTGCGGACTCGGCGCCTCTCACACTATGGGGAAAGGCTCAGCTTTTAAAGGTGGGCTGTTGATACATTGATTCTAATAAAAGAAAAGGTGGACGATAAAATGAAAAAGGCACTGATCACAGGAATTACAGGGCAGGACGGCTCTTATCTTGCAGAGTTTCTGCTGGAGAAAGGATATGAGGTACACGGCATTACCAGAAGATCCTCCTTTCCCAACACGGCGCGGATTGACCATCTGATCGCGAAAAATGCAATAACGCTGCACGATGGGGATCTGACGGACTCCTCCTCGCTTCTGCGTATCATCAGCACAACCCAGCCGGACGAGATTTACAATCTGGCTGCACAGTCACATGTTCAAGTGTCCTTTGACGTGCCGGAATATTCCGGCGAGGTGGACGCGATCGGCGTACTGCGTGTGCTGGAAGCGGTTCGCATTCTGGGGCTGACTGAGAAGACAAGAATTTATCAGGCATCCACCTCGGAGCTGTACGGCAAGGTGGAGGAGCTTCCCCAGAGGGAGACAACTCCTTTTCATCCCTACAGCCCCTATGCCGTGGCAAAGCAGTATGGCTTCTGGATCGTGAAAGAGTACCGGGAGGCCTACGGAATGTTTGCGGTAAACGGTATCCTCTTTAACCATGAGTCGGAGAGGAGAGGCGAAAATTTTGTCACCAGAAAGATCACCCGGGCGGCAGGGCGCATTGCAGAAGGGATTCAGGATCATCTGGAGCTGGGCAACCTGGAGTCCAAGAGGGACTGGGGCTATGCCAAGGATTATGTGGAGTGCATGTGGATGATGCTGCAGCATGATACCCCGGAGGATTTTGTCATTGCCACCGGAGAGCAGCATACGGTGAGAGATTTTACGGAAAGGGCCTTTCGCGCCAATGGAATAGAGCTTCGCTGGGAGGGCACCGGCGCTGACGAGAAAGGTTATGACAAGGCTACCGGCAAAATGCTGGTGTGTGTGAATGCTGCATGGCTGCGCCCCACTGACGTGGACAACCTGTGGGGAGATCCGTCTAAGGCGAAAGAGGTGCTTGGCTGGAACCCACAGAAGACCGGCTACGAGGAACTGGTGCGTATCATGGCCGAGCATGACAGAGAGTTGGCGAAGCGCGAGGCAAAGCTGCAGGAAAAGCATTAAACAGGTGCAGGAGGCTTATATGGCGCGATCAAACCATGTGATGACGAAAAAGGATAACTATGTAGACGGTATCTTTTTTGTACTGCTGCTTGTTGCGGTCTCGGCGTTGACGTTTATCCTTTTTTACCGCCAGGCGATTTACTGTTGGGAGAGCGGGAGCCCCTATCCCTCGGATATGAAGGCTTATATTTTAGAGATGCAGGGATTGGACAGTGGTTATAGTTTTCCCTATCCCATTTTTTTTAAGGTGGGAGCGTTTTTTCATCTGTTTGTGGATGCTAATCTGTCGGTGGCTCTGGCGACTATGCTGCTAAATGCGCTTGCCATTCTTTTGACGAAGCTTGCAATGGATCACTTGGTGCTGGACAGCCTGGAGACGGCTTTTCCGGGGAGAAGGTGGCTGGCCGGTATCATAGTTAGTGTGGCTGTAGTCTCGCTTTTCTTTGTATCCATGCTGTTTCCGCCGGAAGGCATCTATCTGCCGGGAATCCAATTTCATTATCTGGGAGTGTTTACCGGCAATCCATTCCACAATGCAACCTATATAGCCGCCAGGCCCTTTGCGATCCTGGCCTTTTTGTGGTATATAAAACTGCTTGATCTTTATGAGGAGGGTTTTCGCGGCAATTGGAGGGATTATCTACTGTTTTCCCTGTTCTTGCTCTTAACTACCATGACGAAGCCCAGCTTCACCATTGTGCTGGTGGGAGTGGCGGGGCTGATCATGATCTACCGGTTGGTGCGTGCGCGGTTTCACAATTTTGTGCCAACACTTCAGCTGGGGATCTGCTTTGTCCCTACTTTTTTAGATCTGCTCTACCAGTATCGGGGAGTGTTTGTTCCGGAGGAAGGAGCGGAGGGCGGAATCGGCTTTTCTTTTGGCGAGGTGTGGGGGCTTTATTGCAGCAATATTCCCCTTGCAGTCTGCCTGGCCGTGGGTTTTCCCATCCTGGTGTTCTTGCTGCACTGGAGAGAGTGGAGATCGGACACATTCTACCGTTTTTCCTGGCAAGTTTACGGGATGAGCTTTGCCATGGCTTTTTTCCTGTATGAGAAAGGATTTCGCAAACCGGATTTTAATTTTGCATGGGGTTATTTGTACGGTATCTTTTTTGCCTTTTTGGGAGCGCTGGTTTTCTTGTTGAAGGATACTGCGAGATTGTTTGAGGCGGGGGAAGATACCGGCACGGTCAGAGTGGGGAGATTCTACAAGGTCTGTGTGTGCGCGGAGTGGTTGGCCTATCTGTGGCATTTGGCTTGTGGTTTGTACTACTTCTGGAAAATTTTTAATGGACAAATGTATTATTGACGGAGGAGCAGAACCTATTTGGGCGGGAAATATTTGTATTTCTGAGGACAATATGCTATGATAGATGTGAACGCCGTATAGAAAATGGCGCGAAAGAGAGGTCACTATGTTAAATAATAAATCTATTTTAGTTACCGGAGGAACAGGAAGTTTCGGAAAGGCGTTTACCAGATATGTGCTGGAGCACTATGAGCCCAAGAAGATCATCATCTATTCCCGGGATGAATTCAAGCAGTTCCTCATGCAGAATGAATTTAAGGAACACGCATCCAAACTGAGATTTTTTATAGGTGATGTGCGTGACAGAGAGAGATTGACCAGAGCGTTGGAGGGCGTGGATTACGTGGTGCACGCAGCTGCGTTAAAGCAGGTGCCCGCCTGTGAGTACAATCCTGCGGAGGCCATCAAGACCAATATAGGTGGTGCTCAGAATGTGATAGATGCCTGTCTGGATACCGGTGTCAGAAAAGTGGTGGCACTTTCCACGGACAAGGCAGTGAACCCTGTGAACCTGTATGGTGGCACGAAGCTGGTGTCGGACAAGCTGTTTATCGCAGCCAACGCCTACGCGGGCTCAAAGGATATCAGTTTTTCCATTGTGCGCTACGGAAATGTGGCGGGAAGTCGGGGCTCCGTGATCCCTTTCTTCCAAAATATGATCCAGGACGGTGTGGCTGTACTTCCGATCACGGACTATCGCATGACTCGTTTCTGGATCAGTCTGCGGGAGGGCGTGGAGCTGGTGATCAAGGCATTGGAAGAGGCAAAAGGGGGCGAGACATTTATCTCCAAGATTCCGTCTTTCAAGATCACGGATCTGGCGGAAGCCATGCTGCCGGGATGTGAGACTACAGAAGTTGGTATCCGTGAGGGTGAAAAGCTCCATGAGATCATGGTGACGGTGGAGGATTCTCCGACTACCTACGAGTATGACAAGCACTTTATCGTATATCCTCAGATGGTGTGGAGTGAGAGCAAGAGGGTCGAGCCTACTGGCAAGCGTGTGCCGGATGGCTTTTCCTACAGCTCCGATAACAACACATGGTGGTTGACCGTGGAGGAGATTCGTGAGCGTCTGAAAGAAGTTGATATTCATTGATCATTTGGACAGCATATCCGAAAGCTTTTCGATGATATGCTGTCCATAAGTATATCTGAGGGACACATTTGGATGACAGCCGTCTTCCAGATAGAGCCCGTGATTTTCGTTGGTGATCCCAAAGTCTACATAATTATTCATGCAGTCCAGATCTAATTCTTCTGACAACGCCAGCACGGCGTCCACATAGTCTGTCATTTGTCCTCCCACATCGCTGTTGATGTCTTTTCCGGCTCCGAAATAGCTGGTGAAATTAGGGGTTGCAAGAATGATCTTGCAATCCGGATAAACCTCACGCAATTTTCCCACCGCCAGACGGATACTACCCATATAAGTATAGGGGTCGAGCGGATCGCTGGAGGAGATGGGCATGCCAAAAAAGTAATCATTGAGCCCGTAATTAATAATAAAACAGAGATTTTCTGTATGCTCTGTCTGATAGGCACTGATACCAAAGTAGGGGCTGGCAGATTCCTCAAAGGAACTGTTGTCCCCTGCCAGAAAAGCGTCCACGATCGTGTTTAGCGTATGAACCTTTGGGTTTCGATTGCCGCAGGCACTGGTACCGCCAAGGCCCAGATTGTAGGTGTGTGCGCCGCTCAGCCCGGCTACCACTCCGGGGATGGAGAGAGAATTATGATAGTTGCCGATCGGACTGTCCCCAAAGAAAACGATGGAGTAGTCCGAGTAATCCGGATAAACTGTGGGAGGTGTCTGCACAAGAGCAGTCATCTGGGTGAAGCGTTCTTCCATATTGTCCGGTGTCAGGGCGTAATGGTCATCCTGAAACGTGAACGTCAAAATGGTATGTGCGATATCCGGTTTGCAGGCGCTATTGTTGTCATAGTTTCCGGGATTGGCGATCAGCCATTCTTCATATCCCACAAAATAAATAACAACATTGTCATGGGGAGTGTAGAGATTTACAAGGTTGCGGTAAGCGGTGATAAGCTCCTCATATTCTTTGTCGGACAAAGCTTGCAGATGATCCAGCGGGTAACTGGGCAATAAAAGCTCAAAATGTGTGTCAGGGTAGGATTGCACATAGTCTGTCAGATAGCTTGCGTAGTCCCTGATGTAGAGGGAGGCGTGATGACCGTATAGGCCGCTGATGGCGTAGGGATCCAGACCGATATAGACGGCGGACAGATTGGCATTGTGGGAAAACCCATGCTCCAAATAGTCGCCGATATCCGACAGGTTTTCAAAGGTGTGGAAAGCCTGTGCGGTGGGAATGGCACGGTAATAGTTGAAGTCTTCCGCGTCAAAGACTTTCGGTGTATACATGGACAGGAGAAGTCCGTCGTAGTTTTCCTCGGACAGGGCGGCGATATCCGCCTTCCGCACCTCGTCAAAACGGAAGTGGTGAGTCCGCCTGTCAAACAGGAATAGGACAAGGATCCCAGCTGCAGCACAGAGGAGAAGAAGACAGAGAAAGATTTTCATTTTCCGCTTATTTTTTGGTAGTGTCTCAGATCCGAAATTTACCTTATTGTCCCTCATGATTCATTTCCTTTCTTTTCTCATACAGCCGCCGGCTGCTGGCACCGCGCGCTGCGTAGGGCAGCAGGAGCAAACCGTATATAAAGATATATCGTCCGTTGGCCTCCCAGATCATGTGAAACAGGAAGCCGCCAAACACACCGATAAGCCCAAGCATGACGTAGAGCCTGGGGAGAGTATCCGGGTCTTTTGGAAGCTTTCGCCTGTCTAAAAAGGAAGACAGGCAGAAGAGAAAGGCTCCCAGGTACAGCACATTTTGATAGAGGTTACAGTAACCAATAAAATATTTGCTGTACGGTCCCTCGTAGACTCGTTGAAAAAATTCCACACGACCGCCAAAGGTGGCAAGAGTGGCCTGCCTGCTGGCATAGGTGCCGTCCACCCACTGGGATAAGTATTTGTGGAGATAGAAGGAGGCAGCGTAGCCGGGATGGTCTCCAAAGTAGGTCAGACGTTCCTCAATGGCGGTTCGGCTGATGTCATTGGCAAGGACACTGTCCATGCCGCTTGCCTGATAGGTTTCAAAGTTAAAACCGTTGTACCATCCGTTTCCTCTGGAAGATTCCTGCATGCCCATGGCAAAGTAGGAAAGGGCGGTGACACCGGAACTCAGTTTGTTATCAGCCCGATGTTCGTAGTAGGCCTGTGTTATCGGCAGAATGGTGACACTGCTCAGGGTATATAATAAGGCCAGAAGCAGCAGCCCTTTCCGTCCGGAGGAAAGCGCTTCCAACAGGACAACGATCAGGACGGCGATCATCAGGATCAAGGAATTTTTGCGCAGCAGAACACTCAAAGTCAAAAGAGAGAGACTGCCCAGGGCGTATGATAATTTCCGTTTGCGGGAGGCATCTTCCCGAAGCAGCCTGAACAGCAAAAGGCACCCTGCGGAAAAAGCGGCAAAGGATGGTATTTCCCCGTAGACAAAGGAAGAGTAAAGGATCAGAGGCAGGTTTGTCCCCGCAAGGAGCAGATAGATACTGTCTGTCCTCTCATCCTGCCATAGCAGATGAACGGTTTGATATTGGCACAGGATGATCACACAGACCAGCAGGATGTATACACATTTGATGAAATGATAGGCGGGATGATCTGTGGGTACAAGATTCCACAGGCGGATCAGAGGCTCATAGAAAGCCACCAGCCCGATCTGCTGTGGATAGTAGGAGAGGTAAGAGTCCACGGGATGAATGACGGATGTATCACCATTTGCCAGGCTCTCGGCGGCAGCGTAGACGGACATGGCATCGGCCGCGGGAACCGTTTTGCTGAAAAGAACCAGGATGAAACCGCAGACCACGCACCAGATCAGCACCAAAAGCAGTAAAATGGGCAGCCTGCGACCGGACTTTTTGCAGATCCGATCCGAGACAAACAAGAGAGCAAGTAACAAAAGCGCAGTTCCCAGCAAATTGATAAGAGGGTTGTCCCATCCGGTGAGCACCTCCTGAGTGGTCATATTCTCCGCATAGCAGGTTGACAAAAAGGCGCTGAGAAATAAAAGAGCCGTGAAAGCCAGAGAGAGAACACGGACAAAACTGTCGGATATGTGGTATATTTTCTGGAAAATGCGGGTCATACGTGGTCTCCCTTCTGAAATATTATGGTAACTGTGACGCTTGGAGGCGATGGCATGAGATACCTTCATTACCATACATTATACCACAAATGGCTTCCGCCACAAATAATTTCGTAAAAATAGTAGATGATCGGAACTAATCGTGTTAAAATGGAAATAATGAGAAAAAATAGTAATGGAAAAATTAGTCAAATGTGAGAAATACCGAGGAAAGGATTGCACATAAGATGGATAAGATAGCGGTGTTGATTCCCTGTTACAATGAGGCACAAACCATTGGCAAGGTTGTGAAGGATGTGAAAACCGCTTTGCCAGAGGCGGTGGTCTATGTCTATGACAATAATTCCACGGATCGGACGGTTGAGCTGGCGACGGAGGCCGGTGCGGTGATCCGGCGGGAGTATAAGCAGGGAAAGGGCAATGTGATCCGCAGGATGTTTCGGGAGATTGATGCCCAGTGTTATCTCATGATTGACGGGGATGACACCTACCCTTTGGACTGTGCAAGGGAAATGGTGGACAAGGTTCTTCTGCATAATGCGGATATGGTGGTGGGCGACCGGCTTTCTTCCACTTATTTTACTGAGAACAAGCGTCCCTTTCACAACTTTGGCAACAGCCTGATGCGCTTTGGTATCAACAGCCTGTTTCGCTCGGATATTAAGGATATCATGACCGGATATCGGGCTTTCAGCTACGAATTTGTAAAGACTTTCCCCGTGTTTTCAAAAGGTTTTGAGATTGAGACGGAGATGACCATACATGCAGTCAATTATAATATGCAGGTGGAGAATGTGGTGGTGGATTACCGTGACCGTCCGGAGGGCAGTGTATCTAAGTTAAACACTTACAGTGACGGAATGCGTGTTATCCGCAAGATGATCCAGCTTTACAAAAATTACAAGCCGTTGCGCTTTTTTGGTTTTGTGTGTTTTGTGTTAGTTTTGATAGCATTGATATTGATGCTTCCGATCATTCGGGTTTATTTGGACACCGGTATGGTGCCTAGATTCCCTACCATGATCGTGTGCGGTTTCATGGCGCTTGCGGGGATCCAATCTTTTTTTGCCGGTATGATCCTGGAGATCATGGCGGCTAAGGATAAGCGCGATTTTGAGTATCGGTTGAATCGTGTCCACAGTGAGCGGACAGCGTGCGAGGAGACGATGGATGCAGGAGAGTAGGACGGTTCTTTCCAAAAAGATCGGATATTTTGTTTTTATCCTGATTGGATCTGTGTTTGTTTTTTTCTGGATGACCCAAAAGGATCTGGCAGAGCAGGAGAACATACTCTGGACGGGCAGTTATGTTGCCCGGCTTCTGGGGATCAGCCTGTTTGTAGGAGCGCTTTTGGGAGGAACTCTCTGTTTTTTCCTATATGCACTGGCGGAAGGAGTGTGGAGGAAGCTTCTTTTTCGAGAGAATTCCCTTTTTCGAGACGCCCGTCGTGTGGGTGTACGGCTGGAAGGACTGGGCATAGGGAAGGTGTATCTTTTCTCCTTCCTTTTGATCGCGTTGAGTTGGATCCCGACATATTTGGCCTACTATCCGGCAATCTGTGCTTATGATGCACCGATCCAGGTGGGACAGGCTGTAGAGGATTATCTGGTTGATCATCATCCGCTGGTTCACACGCTTTTGATCCGTGGTTTTATCTATTTGGGAAGAGGCGTATTTGGAGATGTCAATGTAGGAATTGGTATTTATGCGGTGCTGCAGCTTTTGTTTTTGTCGGCAGCGTTTGCCTATGGGATCGCTGCGCTGCACCGCTTCCATGTCAGACCTTTGTGGCAGGTGCTGGCCCTGCTTTACTGTATGTTCTACCCCTTTCACTGGTATATGTCTGTCACTGTGACAAAAGATACAGTGTTTACAGGGTTTGTGGTAGTTATGATGGTGTCCATGTGTGAACTGCTCTTGGAGGGGCGCAATGATCTGCGGGTGAAAGGCAGAGATGTATTGTTGTTTGTTGCTGTGATGGGAGTCATCCTGTTTCGCAACAATGGAAAGTATGCGCTTATGGTGATGCTGGTCATCCTCTTTTTGGCGCTGATCGTGGGCAGGACAACACGCAGACTTTGGGCAAGGATACTGGGAAATGTGCTGGTGGCTTTTCTGCTTGGAAATGTGATCTTGTCCGCGGTCTTTACACTGTCCGGAGCGGAACAGGGAGATCGAAGGGAAATGCTGAGCATGCCTATCCAACAGCTGGCCCGCACTATGATCTATCACGGTGGTGTAGGAGTGCTGCCGGAAGATGATGATACAATGGAGGATGTGGATCGGGCGTTGATCAACGACTTTCTGTTGGATGAGGCATATCGGTGGTACGATGCGGATCTTGCCGATCCGGTTAAGGCCCACACCAACACGTATGTGGTTAGATATCGCTATGAAGATTTTTTTTCCACCTACTTTCATCTGCTGTCAGAGTATCCGGGGGATTTTATCAATGCGGGGCTGGCGGTCAACGCGGGCTACCTCTATCCAAACGATGTGTCACACGCCTACATCAACGAGCAGGAGGGGCTGGTGGGACGAGGCTATGTGCAGACCTACTGGTTTGAAGCAGATCTGGTTCCCAGAGGGATCTATAAAGATTCCAAGTGGGAGAGTCTGAGGGAAGCTTTGGAGAGTTGGGCGGATCGCAATGCTTATCTGTATCTGCCGGTATTGAAATATATCTTTGTGCCGGGAACCTACTTGTATCTGTATCTGATCCTGGCAGGTTATCTGCTGATCAGGAGAGAATGGCGGATGCTGGTGCCGTTAGCTTTTGTGTTGGGCCATTATATCACTTTGTTTCTGGGACCGACGGTGCAGCTGAGATACCTATATCCTGTGATGGTCGGCTGGCCTTTTATGGCGCTGCTCCACGGAAAGTTTGAAAATTCTGCGAAAGGATAGACACAGGCTATGACGACGGATAAACTGATCATTGGAGCCGGACTGTACGGCTTATATGCTGCGCTGTACTGTGCCCGAAAAGGGCAGCGTGTCACTGTGTTGGAGATAGAGTCCGCGCCTTTTACCAGAGCCACTTACATCAATCAGGCCAGAGTACATATGGGCTATCATTATCCCAGATCTCTGGCCACTGCCCGAAAGTCGGCGGGTTATTTTAAGCGGTTTGTGGAGGATTATGATTTTTGTATTCTGTTTGACTTTGATCAGGTGTATGCCACCTCCAGCCATTTCTCGTGGACGGATGCCAAAGAGTTTCAAAAATTCTGCCGGGATGCGGATATTCCCTGCAAGCTGCTTCCTGTGGAGGAATACTTTAAAGAGGGAATCTGTGACGGCGCTTTTCTCACCAGGGAGTACACATACGATGCCCATATACTGCGTGATCATTTTATGGAGGAACTGGCAAAGTTCCCTGGTGTACAGATTTGTTATGAGCGGCAGATCTCCCGCATTGTGAAGCAGGAACGGACTTATGACATTACAGCGGTCTTCCAGGGAAAAGAGGAGCATTATGAGGCGCCCTTTGTGCTCAATGCCACCTATGCGTCAGTGAATCAAGTTCTGGAGAAGGTTGAGGGGGTTTTGGCGGAACCTTTTGGATTGAAGTATGAGCTTTGTGAGATCATCCTCTGCAGGGTCAATGACAGGCTGAAGAATACGGGGTTGACTGTGATGGACGGGCCCTTTTTTTCCATTATGCCCTTTGGGAAGACCGGATATCACTCCCTGACATCTGTGACCTTTACCCCCCATGACACAAGCTATGACACAACCCCCAGATTTCTCTGTGGGAAGGAGGGGAACTGTAGTGGGGAATGGTTGGGAAATTGTGATTCCTGCGACAGAAGACCCAAAAGTGCGTGGGAGTATATGTCCGCGCTGGCGCGCAAATATGTGCGGGAAGAGTATGAATTTTCTTACGAGCAGTCTCTCTTTTCCATGAAGCCTATTTTGAAGGCTTCGGAGATAGACGATTCCAGACCTACCGTGGTCAAGACGATCTCCATGGATCCCACTTTTATCAGCGTGTTGTCAGGCAAGATCAACACGGTGTATGATCTGGACGAGTATCTGGATTGATCGGAAACCTATGGTCAGGTATAGATAGAATGTGAGGGTATCATATGGTACAGAACAAAGAAAAGAATTTTGTGTCCTGCGTAATTTATCTGCACAATGAGGGAAGTGCCGTAAAAGATTTCTTACACAAGATCTGCCAGACAATGCAGGACAATTTTGAAAAGTATGAGATCGTGTGTGTAAACGATGGATGCACGGACGATACGCTGGAGCAGATCCGATGCTTTCTGGACGAGCTGGGGCAGTCGCCGGTAGTGAGTGTGATCAATCTGAGCTTCTATCAAGGTGTAGAGACGGCTATGAATGCCGGAAGCGATCTGGCGGTAGGAGATTTTTTGTTTGAATTTGACAAATGCCAGTTGGACTTTGACGAGGAGTTGATCATGAAGATATACAGACGTGCACTGGAGGGGTATGATGTGGTAGCCGCAGCGCCCATGTATGGAGTGGCGCTCAGTTCACGTTTGTTCTATGCCATCTACAACTGGGGAAGCCGCTTTGCGAGCAAGATCCGTCAGGAGCGCTTCCGTGTGGTTTCCCGCAGGGCAATAAATCGTGTCAACCAGATGAACACATATATTCCATACCGCAAGGCCATGTACATGAATTGCGGGCTGAAGACGGACACGATTTTGTATGATAATCGCGTGGCAGGAGTGTCACATCGGTCTGGGAACCGAGAGGAGCGAGGCAATCGCAGCACATTGGCAGGGGACACTATCATCATTTTCACGGATGTGCTTGAGCGCATTTCGTTGGCGGTCAGCGTTGTGTTGCTCGGAGCGTTGATCATTATGTTTGGATACATTGTGTATTCCATATTCAGCACGGTGCGGCCGGTGGAGGGCTGGCTTTCCATCATGGCGCTTTTGTCCTTTGGTTTCTTTATGATGTCTGTGATGCTTACGCTGATCTTTAAGTATCTGTCCGTCATCCTAAGTATGAGCTTTAAGCGGCAGCGCTATGTGATAGAAGGGGTGGAGAAACTGACGAAATGATGTTGACGATTATTTTTCCGGTATTGAATGAGAGGCTGCGCCTGGAGAGCGGTGTTACGCGCACAGTAGAGTATCTGCAGAAAATTGGTTATCAGGATTATGAGATCATCATCGTAGACAATGGCTCGGAGGATGAGACACCGCAGATCGCGGCGACTCTCTGTGAGAAGTACGGGAAGGTGCAATATGAGCACATCAATGTGCGCGGCGTAGGTGCAGCGTTCCGGCGCGGTGTGGAAGTGAGCCGTGGCGATGTGGTGGGATATATGGATATCGACCTGTCTACCAACCTCAGGCACTTGGGTGAGGCGATCCATCTGTTTAAGACCCAGGAAGTGGTGGAGTACATCAACGGCAGCCGTTTTGCCAGAGAGTCTGACACGAAAGGGCGCAAGTGGTATCGCAAGATCACTTCCCAGGGGCTTTTGATCTTGTTGAAGCTTTTTTTGCGAATGAAGTCCACCGATGCGATCTGTGGTTTTACTTTTGTGCGCAGGGAAGTGGCGCTTTCCCTGATCGAGAAGAGCAGTGATGATAACGGCTGGTTTTATATGATCGAATTTCTGCTGCGGGCGGAGAAGAGTGGGGTAAAAGTACTGGATTACCCGGTGGAGTGGCAGGAGGATTATAATACCACGGTGAAAGTGTTTAAGACGATCTGCAATTATCTGGTGCAGATCGCGAGGTTGTGGAAGGAGTTTTACCTTAAGAAACATTGAGGGAAGGAGAGAAAACATGGCACACATAAAGAGGATTGATCTGACAAGAGATTTTGGAGCGCACAGGGAAGAGTATCTGGAGGCGATCCGAAAAGTGTGTGAAGAGACGGCTTTCTCCGGCGGAAAATATGCGGATGCCTTTGACAGAGAGTTTGCGGATTATGTGGGCAGCAAGTATGCCTGTGGGGTGAACAACGGAACGTCTGCGCTGCATTGTGCCATGTTGGCGCTGGGAGTAGGACCGGGAGATGAGGTGATCGTGCCGGCCAACACTTACATTGCCACCGCGTGGGGCGTGAGTTACACCGGTGCGACTCCTGTGTTTGCGGATTGTACCGCTGACACTTGGGAGATCGATCCTGCCAGCGTGGAGGAGAAGATCACGGAGCGCACAAAGGGGATTATCGGAGTGCATCTATATGGTCAGCCCTTTGATTTTGCGGGGATTGAAGCAATTGCGAAAAAGCATGACCTCTTTGTGGTGGAGGATTGCGCACAGGCGCACGGAGCCCAATTTGATGGTCGAAATGTGGGTACGTTGGGTGAAATGGGGTGTTTTAGCTTCTATCCCGGCAAAAACCTGTATGCCTTTGGTGAGGGCGGCAGCGTGACCTGCGACAAGAAAGAATATTATGACCACATCAACAGACTAAAAAACCAAGGCTGTGATGTGCGGTATTATCACGATGAGATCGGTTACAATTATCGGCTGGAGGGCTTGCAGGGGGCAGTGCTTTCTGTCAGTCTTAAGCTTTTGCCGGAGTGGACCAGGCGCAGACAGGAGATTGGTGAGCGCTATTTAAAAGAGATCCATAATCCCCTGATCACTATGCAGAGGCATCCGGAGAACACTTCGCCGGTGTTTCACCTGTTTGTGGCCACTGTGCCGGATCATGAGGATTTTTTGAAGTTTATGGCGGACGCGGATGTGGAGTGTAACATGCATTATCCGGTGCCCTGCCACTTGCAGAAGGCGTATGCGCATCTGGGTTACCGGCCGGGTGATTGTCCTAACGCGGAATATCTGGCTTCCCATTGCGTGACACTTCCTCTTTTCCCGGAGATGACGGAGGAAGAGGTAGATCGGGTGATCCGGTTGTGTGATCAGTATGCGTAGAGGTAAGGTAATATGCAGCAGGAAACAGCAGACCGCAGGGCGGCAGAGCAGGTAAAAAGAACATGGTTTTCGGACTGGTTTGGCAGCTGGATCGGAGAGTGGAAAGAGGAGAGTACTCCGGATAAGATCGTATTCCTTCTTCTTCTGCTTTTTTATGCAGGAGTGACGCTGTATCTGTTTGTTATGCAATGCTATGAGGTGCCGGATTTTGTGTCCGATATGCCGGCTTATGTGGACAAGGTGAGGGGTGTGACAGGAAAATATGAGTTTCCATACCCTTTGTTTTTCACCTTGGCAAGAATATTGTCGTGGCTGTGTGGAGCGCCGCTTGCAGTGGCGATCACCACCACGGTTCTGAACGCTTTTGGCATCTGGGTTGCCCGGAGCTATATGGGGCGGGGAGTTCGGATACTTCTCGCAGACCGCACAGAAGGGAAAGGAGTCGGCAAGGGAGTAGAACTGGCGGTGACCTTCCTGACTTTTGCCCTGTTTCTTCTGGGGAATCTATATTCCCCCAAGAACACCGCTTTTTTTGGTTTTGACTACGCTTACCGGTGCATGGGGATCTACACGCCCAACCCCATTTGGAACGCCACTTATTTAGTGACCAGACCGTTTTCCATCATTTGTTTTTTTGAGGGGTGCCGGATGCTGATAAGGATGGATGAGCTCCCACGTTTTCCTTGGAAAGAGAGTATTCCCTTTGCGTTGAGCCTTTTTCTGACTACGATCACAAAACCCAGTTTTACCATGGTAGTGGTGCCAACCATGGGGTTGGTCTTACTTGTGCAGTTGATCCGGAGTCGTGGAAAGAGCCTGCCTTACGCTTTTGCTCTGTGTGTGACCATGATCCCCGCGGGCCTTCATCTGTTGTATCAGTTTTTTGGAGTATTTTCGGGTATTAACGCGATGGGGGAGGAGACCGGTATTGGCTTTGCCTTTGGCGCAGTGTGGAGCAACTACACTAAAAATATTCCGCTGAGCATCCTGATGGGAATGGCGCTTCCCATTGGAGTTTTGGTTTTGAACGGGAAAGAATTTTTAAAAAACAGGTGTTACCGTTTTGCCTGGTATGTGTATCTGGTGGCGACGGCAATGTTTTTGTGCCTATATGAGAAAGGCTTTCGCATGTTACATGCCAATTTCTCATGGGGCTATATGCACGGCATGTTTTTCGTGTTTTTCATGACGCTGCTTTTGATGTTAAAAAACACCTTGCAATGGTGGAAAACCTACAAGGTGGTGTTTGTGCTGGCAGAGTGGGCAGTGTTTTTCTATCATCTGGTCTGCGGCGTGAACTTTCTGGTGTATGCGCTTCAGGGAAAGGAACTGGCAGGATTTTAGGATGCGAAAGATTAGTCTGAAAAGAGAACAGATTTTGTTTATAGCGCTTCTGCTCGCAGGCATACTGATCCGCTGCATCCAGTTTGGCTCTCTGCCGGCCGGGGTCAATCAGGATGAGGCCATGGGTGCGGTGGATGCATGGGCTTTGGCTAGGTATGGGACGGATCGGTTCGGTGTGCGTCTTCCCGTACATTTTTCCGCGTGGCAGGTCAGCCAGATGAGTGTCCTTTTGTCTTATCTTATGGTTCCCTTCCTGAAAGTGGGAGGATTGTCTACAGTGGCGGTGAGGCTGCCCATGTTGCTCGTCAGCTGTGGATCGCTGGTACTCATGTATCTGGTGGGGAAAAAGCTCTTTTCTACGAAGATGGGGCTGCTCTTTTTGGCACTGACCGCCATCAATCCCTGGCATTTTATGCAGAGCAGATGGTCACTTGACTGTAATCTGTTCCCACATGTGTTTTTGCTTGCATTTTACT
This sequence comes from Acetatifactor sp., assembly GCA_022511465.1. Taxonomy (GTDB): domain Bacteria; phylum Bacillota; class Clostridia; order Lachnospirales; family Lachnospiraceae; genus Acetatifactor. Next base: position 26,998 of record JAFLRM010000004.1, read on the forward strand.
TGTTGCTTCTTGGACTTGAGAGGCAAAGGTTTCTGTACTTGTCCATGGTCTTTTTTGGATTGACCTTCTACTGCTATGGGATTGCGGTGTATTCTGTGATTCCGTTTTTGGTGGTATTTGCCGTTTGGTGTCTGCGGAAGCGTCAGCTGAAGCTTCATCAGATAGTGTGGAGTGTGTTGATCTTTGGCGCAGTGGCCCTGCCGGAGATTTTGGTCATGGCGATCAACCTGTTTCACTGGGAGACAATAGAAACGCCGATCTTTACTATGGGCCGTTTTCCGGAGAGCGTTCGGGGAAATGATATCCTGTTTTTGAACTTTTCCCTCGCCCAACTGGGGCGCAATGTATGGTATCTGGTCAGCAGGGTGTTTTTGCAGGTGCCGGATTTTGTGGTGAATGCGCTGCCGCAGTTTGGGCCGTTGTATCATATTTCTATACCTTTTATGGGAATTGGCATTGTGACTTTTACAGGAAAGCTGTTTCGGGAGCAGGATCTTGCGAGCAAGACTAAGGATCTTGCGCTGTGGGTTTTTTGGCTGACCGGTGTCTGGGTGGGAATTATCACATATGAGGTGAATGTGAACAGGGTCAACATTATCTTCTATCCGCTGATCATGCTGTGTGGTTATGGAATTGTGTGGTTGGTGAAGTGTCTGCAGGATCGGTGGAAGCCATTGCCTCAAATGACCGCTGCGATATATGGATCGTGTGCGGTGTTGTTTTTGTTTTGTTATTTTACAGATTTTCGGGAAGAGAGCAGGACTTATTACAACGAAGATTTTTTGGAGGCGGTAAAAACTGCAGATCAGCTGGAGGGATACGACACTCTGTATATCACAGGTAACATGGGCTGGCAGTTTAACCGGCAAATGGCGGAGATCCTGACACAGTATTCCTGCCAGATTGACGCTCTGTACTATCAGGAGGTAACTAATTTGACGGGTGGACGTGAGCTTGCGCCTTACTCCGAGAGATATCATTTTGTAGATATGAGGACACTGGACGGTCAAACTCCATTATTGGATGATGAGGTTCTGTTTCTGGTGAACCAGGAGGATCTGGAATATCTGCAGTTTCCCTATCAGATCTTGGACAGCAGAGGGGAATTTTTGACATTGGTACCGGCAGAAGAGTAGTGTGAAAACGGCGGACGGAAAGGACAGACTTAAGTTATGTGGCATAAGTTATGGGACAAAGTGAAAACAACACGGTTTCGGTTATGGTATATGCTCTGCTTTTTGTTGCTGGGGATCATCGACCAGCGGAGGGGAAGTGCGGACGGCACCGTTCAGATGGTGTTTGCCAACTGTACCGGCTTTGTGATCGCAGCGATGCTTTTTCCCTCCCTTGTCTGGGAGAGATTCCGGCATAAATGTTATCTGTGGTGGACGGTTATCTGCGCGATCCTGGCACCGTGTGCCTGTATCTGGTGGCGTAGTTTTTGGTTTTATAGAGGACAGTGGGTCACAGGGGTATTTAATGTGGTAGTATGGGGCTATCTGGTGATCTATCTGGTTCGGGAGCGGAGACAGCCGGAGATTGCCAGGCGGTTGAGACAACCATTTTTTTGGGGGATCGTGGCGCTGTTCCTATTGATGTTTCTTTCCGTTAACGAGGGGATTGAACCCCTTTGGTGCCTTTTGCTCTTTGGTGGTTTTTATTTGGTGGGACTTCCGGACAGGTATCGGGAAGACTTTTTCCAGGGGATGTTAAACGGTTTTATTCTTTGGTTTTTTATACAGCAGACGCTTGCCTTTGGCTTCCGTCCTTACGACTATGTGAGATACCGTGGCCTGTACTCAGGAGAGACGCAGAACGGCATCTTCTATATGATCATATACTGCGCGTTTTTGTGTAAGTGGATCTGGGTCAAGGAGAATGGAAGATCACGTCTGCTTGTACTGCTGTGGTTTGGCTTGTCAGGAGGCGCGATCGGCTTTTTGCTGTTCACCGGGAGCCGCTCTTCGCTGGTTGGAGTTGTTGTGGTGACGCTCTTGATCTATACCATTTATGATATAATACGTAAAAAGAGTTTTTACAGATGGCTTCTCCACTTTGTGGCGCTGTCTTTGTGTCTGGCTATCAGCGTGCCTGTTGTCTACGGGTGCATACGCTATCTTCCCACGATCCTGCATCATCCGGTTTGGTTTGAGGGAGAGTATCGGGAGAAAGAGAGCATACGCTCCTTTGACCCTTGGGACAGCAGCCGCTACATTACTTTTGAGAAGGCGATGGATATGAATTTTGGCCGGATACTGCGCATGTTTGGCATCCGCCTAGGGAAGAACTCGGATGCGCCTGTATCTTTGCCCTGGGTGCTGACAGCGCATGCGGAGGAAAACTCTGATCCCGGAAGCAGCCCGGACAATCCATTCAGTCTGCCGGGACTGGATCTGGAGGACTCTATCAGCATCCGGAAGACGATCTATGTCTACTATCTGCAGCATCTGAATTGGCGGGGACATCGGAAATCAGAGCAAGGATTTTATCTGTCGTCCACCACGTTTTATGGACATGCGCATAATACCGTGCTGCAGGTTACCTATGACTATGGGATACCCGCAGGAGGTCTTTATCTGGTATTGACGCTTTATGCGCTCGGACATTTTCTGATCTGTGCAGTCAAACAAAAGGATGGACACAGCTGGATCTGTCTGGTCTTTCTGGCAGCAGCGTTCTGCTACGGTCTGACGGAGTATGGCGCAGTGGCCGGTATGATCACTTGGCTGTTGAATTACCTCCTGCTGTATTTTGCAGGCGAGGATCAGAGAACTTTACATTTGCCACAGAAAAGGGGTAAAAGTGATGATTAAAGAAAAGTACCGGGATGAGGCTGCAGGTATTTACCTGCGACCGATGACCGGAGACGATACGGAGAGGATCATTCGATGGCGCAACAGTGATGCGGTGCGCAGAAATTTCATTTATCAGGAGTTGTTTACCAGGGAAGGTCACGAACACTGGGTCAGGACGAAAGTGGAGACCGGGGACGTGGTGCAGATGATCATCTGTGATCTGACAACAGACGAACCCTTTGGTTCCGTGTACATTCGGGATATTGACAGACAACACAACAAGGCGGAATATGGCATCTTTATAGGTGAGCCCTCGGCCAGAGGCAGAGGGTTAGGAACCGCTGCCGCCAAGCTGATGCTTCGGTATTGCTTTGAGGAGGAAGGCCTGCACCGGGTGTACCTCAGAGCCCTCACCGGCAATGAGCAGGCTATTCGAAGCTATGAAAAAGCGGGATTTCAGAGAGAGGGGATCCTGCGGGACGATGTGAAAATAGATGGAAAATATGTGGACATTGTCTGGATGGCAGCGGTCGCGCCTGCGGAAAAATAGGAGGGTAAACCCGATGAAAAAAGTGAGCTTTGTGATTCCATGTTATCGCTCGGAGAACACGCTTCCCCGCGTGGTGGCGGAGATTGACGGAAAGATGAGACAGATGGCACAATATGAGTATGATATTTTTCTTGTCAATGATTTTTCGCCGGACAACACCATGGATGTTGTACGAAAGCTGTGCCGAGAGAGGAACGATATCAAGGGTATCAGCTTTGCGAGGAACTTCGGGCAGCACGCTGCGCTTATGGCGGGGCTTCGCCACTCGGATGGGGACTATGTGGTCTGCCTGGATGATGATGGACAGACGCCCGCAGACGAGGTGGATAAGCTGTTGGAGAAACTGGAAGAGGGATACGATGCGGTCTATGCCAAATATGAGCATAAGAAGCATAATGCCTTCCGCAATCTGGGAAGTAAGGTGAATGAGCTGATGACGCGGGTGATGCTTGACAAGCCGGCAGAATTATACGTCTCAAGTTATTTTGCAGTGAGGAGATTTGTGGTGGAGGACATGATCCGCTATGAAAATTCCTATCCCTATGTAATCGGACTGGTGTTGCGCACCACAAAAAATATTACCAACGTGTCGGTGACCCACAGGGAGCGGGAGGAAGGGACCTCCGGCTATACCTTAAAGAAGTTGTTAAATCTCTGGTTTAACGGTTTTACTGCCTTTTCCGTAAAACCTCTCCGAATTGCCACGGCTGTGGGAGGCAGTTTTGCGGTTGCAGGCTTCCTCTATGGCATCTACACGATCATCAAACGGCTGGTCAACCCGGAAGTACCCATCGGTTTCAGTTCTTTGATGGCAGCAGTGGTGTTCTTTGGCGGTATGATCATGATCATGCTGGGAATGATCGGAGAGTATATCGGCCGCATTTACATCAGCATGAATAACTCTCCCCAGTATGTGATCCGGGAGCGATTGAATGTTGAGGGAAAGGACTTTGGCGAATGAATCGATTTACGGTCTGGTGGATAAAGGATCAAAGATATATGATCTTTCTCAAGGCGGTGCTGATCGCGCTTTTACCGATGCTCTGCTGTCTGGTGTACAGCGCCATGCAGGGGAAGGGCATAGGGGAGGTCTATCTGCCAAATTCCGAGTGGAATGATGAACTCTTTTATTTTAAACAGGTGGAGGGTATTGTAACATACGGTTATCCTCAGGGATATTTTGGCTTTAACGAGAGTCATGCGCTGAAATTATCCTTTGCCGCGTGGAGTCCGGTGCTGGTGTTTCCCTGGATCCTATGGGGCATCTTGTTTGGCTGGAATCTACTGTCGCCGGTGATCTGCAATATTATGCTGATGACGTTTGCCTGCTTTCTCTTTGTATGGCTGGTGCGTCCCACGTGGAGACAGATGGGGGTACTGACTTTCCTTTTCTGTCTGTACACACTGAATGTGCGTTATATGCTCTCCGGCATGCCGGAGGTGATCTGTTTTGCCCTGCTGATCATTTTCTATGGGCTGGCGGTGAATTTTCTGCGCCGTGAAAAAGCTTGGAAGCTTGTGACGCTTTTTGTCCTGTCGGGAGTACTGACGCTGATGCGGCCTTATATGCTTTTGTTTCTGTTGCTTCCGGCGTATTTTTGGGTCCGCAGGAAGAGATGGGTCGGACTCATCGGTTCCGCAGCGGTATTTGCGGTGACACTTGGAGCGTATGCCATGATCAAGCATTACCTGGGGGCAGAGTATTTTGCGCCGCTTTTTTTTACGGATTGGGTCACCATCTTTTTTGATAAAGGGATCGGTGCGGGAATTCACAATTTCTTTGGTACGCTGTACTGGAAGGGAAAAGGCTTCTATGGTGACACAGTAGAGGGTTTTCGCAGCGGTCTGGCGTCAGGAGCTTTCTTTGGCGGCTATCTGGTGATGATGGCGGTGCTCTTAGGGCAGACCTTTGCGGACTTTTTCAAAGTGAAAGGCGGGCTTGCGGAGGAGCCGGCAAGCGGTGGCCGGCAGACGGTATCTCTGCGGGATAAGCTGTTGATCGAGGGACATTTGGCGTTCAGCTTTGTGGCAATGCTCTTTGCGCTGCTTCTCATGTACAAGCTCACCGAGGGAAGCAAACATCTGTTGACCTTTTTGGCGGTTGGGATCTTTGTGGTAAGCCTGATGGAGACGAGAACCTTTAAGAAAGCCGTACTTCTGGGTGCGGTCTTTGCCTATCTCTACACTTACAAGGCAGTGGACCCTTACGACTACCAGGTGCCCTATGCGACAGCGGAGAGAGAAGCACAGGTGGAAATATGGCGGGAGATTTTTGCGGAAAAGATGGTTTTGGAGAGGGAAAATGTGCCCAACTTTGACAATGTGATCATCTGGACCTTTAACGACCGGGTAGGAAGTGAGACGGTTAATATGGAGTGGCAGCTTTTGTATGCTCTCCCGGAAGGAGTGGGGATCAGCTGCTGTGAGGTGGAATATGTGACGGAGCATTTTGAATCACTGCAAAGTCGTTACATTGCTGCGCCCGCAGGTGGAACAGTAGACGAGATATGTGCGGAGCACGGATACACGGAGCTGGGAAGGGATGCGAATCTGGTGGTGTATGAGGCACCCCGATAAATTTTATTGAGTTTCTAAAGGAGTCTGCGCTATGGCATTTGCACATTTGCACGTCCACACAGAATATTCTCTGTTGGACGGTTCCAACAAGATAAAGGAATATGTTTCCCGCGTGAAGGAGCTGGGTATGGACAGTGCGGCGATCACCGATCACGGCGTGATGTACGGCGTCATTGACTTTTACCGTGCGGCCAAGGCTGAGGGGATCAAGCCCATTTTGGGATGTGAGGTCTATGTGGCGCCCAACTCCCGTTTTGACAAGGAGACCACCGGCGGTGAGGACAGATACTATCATCTGGTGCTTCTTGCAGAAAATAACATGGGTTATGCTAACTTGATGAAGATTGTCAGCCGCGGATTTACAGAAGGGTATTATTACAGACCCCGCGTGGATATGGAGGTTTTGAACCGGTATCACGAGGGGATCATTGCGCTGTCGGCCTGTCTGGCAGGGGAAGTGCAGCGCTACATTGTAAAAGGGCTGCCCGATGAGGCCAGAAAGGTCGCTCTGAAGTATGAGGCATGCTTTGGAAAAGGCAGCTATTTTCTGGAGATGCAGGATCACGGCATCCCGGAACAGCGCATGGTAAATATGGAGCTTATGAAGATGAGCAAGGAGCTGGACATTCCGCTGGTGGTCACCAACGATGTGCATTATACCTACGCGGAGGATGCGGACTCCCACGATATCCTTCTGTGTCTGCAGACCGGCAAGAAGTTGGCGGACGAGGATCGTATGCGCTATGAGGGAGGCCAGTATTATGTCAAGAGTGAGGAGGAGATGAAAGGACTCTTTCCCTACGCGTGGGAGGCGGTGGAGAACACCCAGCGGATTGCGGATCGCTGTAATGTGGAGATTGAGTTCGGTGTGACGAAGCTGCCAAAGTTTGAAGTGCCTGAGGGCTACGATGCATGGGGGTATCTCAACAAGCTGTGCAGCGATGGCTTGACAGAGCGGTATGGAGATGAGAACCAGCCGGCCGGGGACACCGGCCAGACATTGAGAGAACGCCTGGATTATGAACTGGATGTCATCCGCACCATGGGATATGTGGATTATTTCCTGATCGTGTGGGATTTCATCAATTATGCCAGAGAGAACGATATTCCGGTGGGCCCCGGACGTGGCTCAGCGGCGGGAAGCATCGTATCCTACTGTCTGAAGATCACCAACATTGATCCCATCAAATACAGTCTGCTGTTTGAGCGCTTCCTGAATCCGGAACGAGTGTCCATGCCCGATATCGACGTCGATTTCTGCTTTGAGCGCAGGCAGGAGGTCATTGACTATGTGAGCCGTAAGTATGGGGAGGACAAGGTGGTGCAGATCGTCACTTTCGGTACTCTGGCCGCCAAGGGTGTCATCCGGGATGTGGGACGCGTTATGGATCTGCCTTATGCAATGGTGGATTCCATTGCAAAGATGGTGCCGAATGAACTGAATATCACGCTGGATCGGGCGTTGGAGATCAATCCGGAGTTGCGGAAACTCTATCAGGAGGATGAGAGTGTCACCCGGCTGATCGACATGTGCAAGCGGTTGGAGGGATTGCCAAGGCACACCTCCATGCATGCGGCAGGCGTGGTGATCTGCCAGAAGGCGGCCGATGAGTTTGTACCGCTCTCAAGAGGCTCTGACGGCTCCATTGTCACCCAGTTTACCATGACTACTTTGGAGGAACTGGGTCTTCTTAAGATGGATTTTTTGGGGCTGCGCACCTTGACCGTGATCCATGATGCGGTTAAGTTTGTGGAGGAGAATCGCGGGATCCGCATTGATATAGATCATATTGACTACGATGACAAAAAGGTACTGGACTCTCTGGGAACCGGCAGGACAGAGGGCGTGTTCCAGCTGGAGAGCGGCGGTATGAAGAACTTTATGAAGGAACTACATCCCCAGAGTCTGGAGGATGTGATCGCCGGAATCTCCCTGTACCGCCCCGGCCCCATGGATTTTATTCCCAAATATATCAAGGGCAAGAACAATCACAAGGATGTTACCTACTCCTGTCCGCAGCTGGAACCGATCTTGGCACCCACCTACGGCTGTATTGTATATCAGGAGCAGGTGATGCAGATCGTGCGTGACTTGGGTGGTTACACGTTGGGGAGGAGCGATCTGGTGCGCCGTGCCATGAGCAAGAAGAAACAGTCCGTCATGGAGAAGGAGCGCGCCAATTTTATCTATGGAAATGAGGCGGAGGGTGTAAAGGGCTGTGTCGCCAACGGTATCAGCGAGCAGACGGCAACACAGATTTACGAAGATATGATGGATTTCGCCAAATATGCTTTCAATAAGTCCCACGCAGCTTGCTATGCCGTGGTCGCTTATCAGACAGCCTTCTTAAAATATTATTATCCGGTGGAGTTTATGGCTGCACTTTTGACCTCTGTCATAGACAATCCCAGAAAAGTTTCCGATTATATTCTCACCTGTCGCAGCATGGGCATAGAGCTTCTGCCCCCCGACATTAACGAGGGCCAGAGCGGCTTCTCTGTATCAGGAAAGGGTATCCGGTATGCGCTGACCGCCATCCGCGGCGTGGGCCGCCCTGTCATTGACAGCATCGTGCAGGAGCGCAGGGAGAGAGGGGCTTTCACTAACCTGAAGGATTTCATCACCCGGATGTCGGGTACGGATGTGAACAAGCGCGCTATTGAGAACTTTATCAAGGCAGGTGCCATGGACAGCTTAGGAGGCACCAGAAAGCAGTTTATGAGCGTGTACATACAGATACTGGATCATATCACCAAGGACAAGAAGAACAACTTGGCGGGGCAGATCTCCCTCTTTGACATTGCCGACGAAGATTCAAAGGAGGAGTTTGATATCAGGATGCCTGATCTGGGAGAGTACAACAAGGAGATGATGTTGGCATTTGAGAAAGAGGTTCTGGGTGTTTACATCAGCGGGCACCCGCTGGAGGAGTATCAGGAACTTTGGCAGAGCATCATCACCAACACCACCAATGATTTTGCGCTGGATGAGGAAAACGGGGCGGTACGTGTACAGGATCATGCGCGTGCGACAGTGGGTGGCATCATCACCGACAAGAACGTAAAGTATACCAAGAATGACAAGATCATGGCGTTCTTAAGTCTGGAAGATCTGGTAGGGATTGTGGAGGTGATCGTATTCCCGCAGGATTATGAGCGCTTCAGCAGTCTGCTTTTGGAGGACACAAAGGTGTTCGTCCAGGGGCGGACCTCCGTGGAGGAGGATCGGGACGCCAAGCTGATCTGTGAGCAGATCATGACCTTTGAGGAGGCTGCCGCGCAAAGCAGTGAACGCCGTCAGGCTGTCAAAATGCCCGACGGTGTCTGGGTGCAGTTTGCCGATGCAGAAAGTTATGCCGCAAAGGAAAAAGAGCTTCTCGAAGCCATCGCGGACTCGGACGGAAATGACAATGTGGTGATATTTTTAAAGAGCAATAAGTCCTTTAAGATCCTGCCTGCAAACCGACGTGTAAAGGCGGACGAGAGTCTTAAGAAACGGTTGAATGAGCTGTTTGGTGAGGAAAATGTCGGTTTCCGGATGAAAGCTATTGAAAACCACGAAAAAAAGGATTAAAATTTAAGAAGTAGGAGGTGACGTCATGGCAAAAGAGATTAAGACGATTGGCGTTATGACAAGCGGTGGTGACGCACCGGGAATGAACGCAGCGATCCGCGCGGTTGTCCGCACCGCCCTTGCAAGAGGGCTGAAGGTTAAGGGCATTAAGAAAGGTTATCAAGGGCTTTTGAATGAGGAAATAATGGACATGGAGGCGCGCAGTGTCTCCGAGATCATTCAGCGCGGCGGAACGATCCTGGGCACGGCCAGATGTCTGGAATTCAAGACTCCCGAAGGGCAGAAGAAGGGGGCTGATATCTGCAGAAAGTGCGGCATTGACGGAATGGTGGTCATCGGCGGCGACGGATCCTACCGCGGGGCGCAGGCGCTCTCCAGAAATGGGATCAATACCATCGGTCTGCCCGGCACCATCGACCTGGACATTGCCTGCACGGATTACACCATTGGCTTTGATACGGCTGTCAATACAGCCATGAGTGCGATCGACAAGGTAAAGGATACCTCTTCCTCCCACGAGCGATGCAGTATTATTGAGGTAATGGGACGCCATGCCGGCTATATCGCCCTCTGGTGCGGCGTCGCCAATGGTGCGGAGGACATCCTCATACCCGAGAAATATGATTTTAACGAGCAGAGTATTATCAATAACATCATAGCGAACCGCAAGAAGGGCAAGACCCATCACATTATCATCAATGCGGAGGGAATCGGACATTCCACCTCCATGGCCCGCAGAATTGAGGCAGCTACCGGCATTGAGACCCGGGCCACCATTCTGGGGTATATGCAGCGAGGAGGCAGCCCTACTGCCAAGGATCGCTATTATGCCTCCATCATGGGCGCCTATGCGGTGGACATCTTGCTTCAGGGCAAAACCAACCGAGTGGTTGGCTATAAGCGCGGGGAATTTACAGACTTTGACATTGAGTCTGCTCTGAACATGGAGAAGAGCATCGACGAGTATCAGTTTGAGGTGGCTCAAATATTATAGAAGGAACACAAAGGCGGCCCTTTTGACATAGCGGGCCGCTTTTTTGACACGGAGAAGTCCGCAGACAAGAAAACAGGTCGGCAGAAAGAGAATTTTGCCGATTGGGAGGAAAAAATTACGGCCATGATCACAAGTGCTGCAAACGCAAAGGTCAAACAGATCATTCAGTGGCGGAACAAGTCAAAAGAGCGCAGAAAAGACGACGTGTTCCTGGCGGAAGGTCCCAAAATGTATGAGGAGGCACCAACAGACTGGATCAAGGAAGTTTATCTTTCGTGCAGCCTGGAGGAAAAGCTGCGCTCAGGAGAGCTTCCCCGGCCGCTTTCCCAAAAACTGGAGAAGAGCGGCTACGAGGTGGTGACGGATGAGCTGTTTGTCAAAATGTCGGATACTCAGAGCCCACAGGGGATCTTGACGGTGGTGCGGCAGCCACATTACACGTTGGAGCAGCTTTTGCAGAACACGGATCCACTCTTTCTAGTGTTGGAAAATCTTCAGGATCCGGGAAATCTGGGAACGATCCTCAGAACCGGGGAGGGAGCTGGAGTAACGGGCGTTATTATGGATGGCAAAACAGTAGATATTTTTAACCCTAAGACCATTCGGGCCACCATGGGGTCCGTCTACCGAGTACCGTTTGTATATGTAACGGATCTATTTAAAACTGTGAAAGAATTGCGTGAACAGGGGGTTCACACCTACGCGGCTCACTTAAAAAGTAACACCTATTATGATTGTTTTTCCTTTCGGGAGAGCACTGCATTTTTGATCGGAAACGAGGGAAACGGGTTGACAGAGGAGATTGCTGGCAGCGCGGAGAATTACTTGAAAATTCCCATGGAAGGTCAGGTGGAATCCTTAAATGCCGCTATTGCTGCTGCACTGCTTTTGTATGAGGCACACCGGCAGAGACGGTAATTGTTGATAACGGGTGTAATAAATTGCGAGCATTTCAAATTTGAAAGGAGATACATAGCATGGCGGACAAGAAAATTGGCTTTATCGGGCTGGGCAACATGGCGACGTCCATGATCGGCGGAATGTTACAGAAAGGGATTGTGAAACCGGAGAATATCATTGGATCTGCCAAGACGACAGCCACCAAAGAGCGTGTTAAAGCAAAATACAATATCACAGTTGCGGACAGTAATGCACAGGTTGCCGCGCAGACGGACATTTTGTTTTTGGCGGTGAAACCTGTTTTCTTTCCGGAGGTGATCGCGGAGATCCGGGACGCAGTGCGCGCGGAGACTCTGGTTGTCAGCATTGCTGCTGGGAAAAACCTGTGTTATCTTATGGAAGCGTTTGGTGGATCGGATCGGAAACTGATCCGTTGCATGCCCAATACGCCCGCATTGGTCTTGGAGGGCTGCACCGGTGTGTGTGCCGGGGAGGCGGTGACGGAGGAGGAACTGGAAGAGGTTCTTTTGTTGCTGCAGGCCTTTGGTAAGGCAAGGGTGGTTCCGGAGAGGCTGATGGATGTGGTGGTGGGAGTCAGCGGAAGTTCCCCGGCCTATGTCTTTCTCTTTATTGAAGCCATGGCGGATGAGGCCGTGGCAGAGGGTATGCCCCGGGATCTAGCCTATGAATTTGCAGCTCAGGCGGTTCTGGGAAGTGCCAAGATGGTGCTGGAGACCGGCATGCATCCGGGAGCTCTGAAAGATATGGTCTGCTCGCCTGGCGGTACTACTATTCAGGCTGTGAAAATGTTGGAGGAAAAAGGCTTTCGTGCGGCAATTATGGACGCCATGGAGGCATGTATCGGGAAGTCGAGAAACATGTGATCGTTGCGGCGCGGGCAGGATGGAATTAATGTCTGCGGATAAGTGCTTGACAAACCCCAAAGCTTCTGCTATGATACTCCTTGTAACAAATGTAACAAAGTTGTAATAAATTATTAAGAAAGAGTTATAACTTTGTTAAGGTTACTACTTTTTTTGGAGGTATTGGCAATGGCAGGACGCAGGAGATTGCCTGCTGCACTTTTTGGACTTTCGTTAGCCATGTGTGTGACGGTGCAGGCAGGTATGACCGCACAGGCCAGTGGCAGGAACTTTCTGGATGACTTGAACGGGGGAGTTGCTGCTATATTGGATCCTGGCAATAACAATACAACAGAGATCATCAATGCCACAGCAAGAGAACTGAATCTGACATTGTATTCTGAAGAGGAGGAGGAATCCTCTCTTGTTATGGCCAATGTACAGAATGCGCTGAACGTCAGAAGCGAACCCCGTGAGGATGCGAAAAAGGTGGGACTTTTATACAAGGACTGCGGAGGCGTGATCCTTGACAGGCAGAATGGCTGGACACTGTTGCAGTCCGGAAATATTGTGGGCTGGGCATCGGATGAATACCTGCTCTTTGGAGAGGAAGCGCAAGCGCTGGCAAACGAGGTGGGAAGAATGATCGCCACCATCAATACGGAAACGCTGCGCGTGCGTGCTGAGGCGAGTGTGGAGTCCTCCATCTACGGGCTGCTTCCCAAGGGAGAGATCGTGGAAGTGGTGAACACAGATAATGAGGAGTGGATCTGCATTGACTACGAGGGTGATGACGGATATGTTTCCGCTGAGTATGTCACTTTGGATTTCCAGATCGACTCCGGTGAGACGATCGAGGAGATCAAAGCCCGTGAGGCAGCCGAGCGTGAGGCGAAGCGCCATGTGAACTATGGTGAGTATACCACCGACGCGGACAGCACCAAACTGCTGGCGGCGCTGATACAGTGTGAGGCCGGCGGCGAGCCCTACGAGGGTCAATTAGCGGTGGCATCTGTGGTTATGAACCGTGTGAGAAGCGGAGCATATCCCAACAGTATACACGGCGTGATCTACGCATCCGGACAGTTTACTCCTGCCATGAGCGGCAAGGTGAACTCCGTATATGAGTCGGGCAGATATTCTTCCAGCTGTCTGCAGGCAGCGCAGGAAGCGATCGCCGGAACTTCCAACGTGGGAGATATGACGCACTTCCGCAGAAACGACGGACGTGACGGATTGGTGATCGGTCACCATGTATTTTACTAAAATTAAGGCGGCATACTGTAAGGGTGTGCCGCCTTTTTACCGTTTTTTGGAGCAGAAAAAAGATTGACCTGCTATATTTTTTGTAATATATTGTTTATAATGATAATTATGACGAGATAGGGAGTGACACTATGAACGAATATATGATTTTTTGGCTGATCGTCCTGATCGTGTCCATCGTGGTGGAGTTGGTCAGCCTTGGGCTTACCTCTATCTGGTTTGCGGGCGGCGCGGTAGTGGCCGTTTTGGCGGCGGCGCTGGGTGCTCCGCTGTATCTGCAGATCATCTTGTTTCTGGCGGTCTCCCTGTTGCTTCTGGCATTCACCAGGCCGGTGGCGGTGCGCTATTTTAACAAGGAGCGTGTGAAGACAAACGTGGAGAGCCTGGTAGGGCGTCAGGCCATTGTCATCAGTGAGATCGACAACCTGCAGGGTATAGGACAGGTGACCGTGGGCGGTCAGGAGTGGAGTGCCCGCAGCTATGTTGAGGAGGAGAAGATTCCCGTGGGTGCAGTCGTGGTGGTGAGGGCTGTAAGCGGCGTGAAGCTGATCGTGAGAGAGGAATCTCCAATGAAGGAGTCTCTAACATAAACAAACGTGTGCTGTCGCGCTACAGCACAGAAAGAGGTTAAAGATGTGGATCATACCAATTATTTTAATTATTTTGATCTTATGGATATTTGTTTCCTGCATTAAGATCGTTCCTCAGGCACAGGCTTACGTCATTGAGCGTCTGGGAGCATATCAGGGCACTTGGTCCGTTGGCTTCCATTTGAAGATGCCTTTTTTGGACCGTGTTGCAAGAAGGGTGAATTTGAAGGAACAGGTGGCGGATTTCCCGCCTCAGCCGGTGATCACCAAGGATAACGCATCCGTGCGGATAGATACCGTTGTGTTCTATCAGATCACAGATCCCAAGTTGTTTACCTACGGTGTGGAGAATCCTATGATGGCGATCGAGAATCTGACCGCGACCACGCTCCGTAACATTATCGGTGATCTGGAATTGGATCAGACGTTGACCTCCCGCGAGATCATCAACACCAAGATGCGCTCTGCTCTGGATATTGCGACCGATCCCTGGGGTATCAAGGTCAACCGTGTAGAACTGAAGAACATCATCCCGCCCGCTGAGATCCAGAATGCCATGGAGAAGCAGATGAAAGCAGAGCGTGAGAGACGTGAGGCTGTCACCCGTGCGGAAGGTGAAAAGAGAGCTAAGATTCTTGAGGCGGAAGGTGAGAAAGAGTCTGCCATCCTCCGTGCAGAGGCCGACAAGCAGGCGGCGATCCTTCGCGCAGAGGCACAGAAGGAGAAAATGATCCGCGAGGCGGAAGGTGAAGCGGAGGCGATCCTAAAGGTGCAGCAGGCAAATGCCGACGGTATCAAAGTGTTGAAAGAGGCCGGCGCAGATGCAGCGGTTTTGAAGATAAAGAGTCTGGAGGCTTTTGAAAAAGTGGCGGACGGCAAGGCAACTACCATCCTTCTTCCCGCAGAGCTTCAGGGCATTGCCAGCGTGGCGGCCGCTCTAAAAGAGGGAGCTAAGGCAACGGAATAAAAGGTGTTCCTACAAGCGTGATGCCGGCATGGAGACATGTAAGGCATCGCGCCTTTTTTTGAAACACAAATTGGGAAAAAATGGAAAGCGGGCAAGATAAATGCATACAAGGAGGCATAGGATATGAATCTAAAAGGACGCGATTTTTTGAAATTGCTGGACTTTACGCCGGAAGAGATCCTCTATCTGATCGATCTGGCGGCGGAGTTGAAAGATAAGAAAAAGAAAGGGATCCCTGTGGACACCTTTCGGGGCAAGAATGTGGCATTGATCTTTGAGAAGACCAGCACTCGCACCAGATGTGCTTTCGAGGTTGCAGCTCACGATCTGGGAATGGGCACGACCTATTTGGATCCCTCCGGATCGCAGATAGGCAAGAAGGAGAGTATTGCCGACACAGCCAGGGTGTTGTCCGGAATGTTTGAGGGCATTGAGTACCGTGGCTTTGAGCAGGAAATCGTGGAGGAATTGGCAAAGTATGCCAAGGTTCCCGTATGGAACGGACTTACCAATGAGTTCCATCCCACCCAGATGCTGGCAGATCTTTTGACGATCAGAGAGCAATTTGGGCACCTTCAGGGTATTAAGCTCACCTACATGGGGGATGCCCGCTACAATATGGGGAACTCCTGGATGGTAGCCTGCGCCAAGATGGGAATGCATTTTACGGCTTGTACTACAGCAAAGTATTTTCCGGCGGCCGAGCTGGTGGCGCAGTGTGAGGCCATTGCAGCCGAGACCGGAGGCAGCATCACCCTGACGGAGGATGTGCAGGCCGGAACGAGGGGAGCGGATGTGATCTATACGGATGTGTGGGTTTCCATGGGGGAGCCCGACGAAGTGTGGGAGGAGCGCATCAAAGATCTGAAGGCCTATCAGGTCAATAGAGCGGTGATGGAAAATGCCGGAGAACAGGCAATCTTCCTCCACTGTCTCCCTGCATTCCACGATCTGAAGACCAAAATTGGAGCAGAGGTGGGTGAGCGTTTTGGCATTACGGAGATGGAAGTGACGGATGAAGTGTTTGAGTCCGCTCAGTCCAAGGTTTTTGAGGAGGCGGAGAACCGCATGCACACCATCAAGGCGGTCATGGCGGCGACACTGGCGGAGTAAAGATAGGTTTAAGAAACGATGAAAGCAGAGATATTGACACTTTTGCGGGAGCGGGCGGATTTTGTATCCGGACAGGAGCTGTGCGAACATTTCGGCGTGTCCCGCACCGCAGTCTGGAAAGGGATCAATCAGCTGAAAAAGGAAGGTTATTTGATCGAAGCGGTGCAAAATCGCGGCTATCGCCTGCGGGAGGAGTCCGAGGAGATCTACGGACAGAATGAGCTGGCCAGTCGGATACAAACCAAATGGATGGGCCGTCCGGCCAAATTTTATGAGGAGCTTAGCTCTACCAACGCGCAGGCCAAGGTGGAAGCGGAGAACGGTGCGCAGGCGGGAACGCTGATAGTGACGGATTCACAGTCCGCCGGGCGCGGTAGGCGCGGTAGAGGCTGGAGCAGCCCGCCCGGGACCAACGTTTATTTTACCCTGATCTTAAAGCCGGAGTTTGCGCCGGATAAAGCGTCCATGCTCACACTGCTCATGGCGCTCGCCGTGGCGCGTGGAATTAACCGATCATTGACAGAAGCCGGGGAAACGAAAGAATCCCATACACTTGGCATCAAATGGCCCAACGATATCGTGGTGAACGGCAGAAAGGTCTGCGGGATCCTGACAGAGATGAGTGTGGAGCGGGACTATATCCAGTATGTGGTCATCGGTGTGGGTATCAATGTAAAAAGGCAGGAGTTTGCGCCGGAGATCGCGGCTACCGCCGCCAGTCTGGAGGAGGAATACGGGAGGAAGCTGTCCCGATGTGCTTTGATCGCCAATATTTTGAAGGCTTTTGAGGAGGATTACAGGATCTTTTGCAAGACGGAGAACCTGTCCGATCTGCGGGCGTGGTATGATGCTTTTTTGGTCAATCGGAACAGGGAGGTATGCGTTTTGGAGCCGGGCGGCGAATACCGCGGTGTGGCGAGGGGCATTAATGATGTGGGAGAGCTCCTGGTAGAGCTTGCGGACGGTACGGTCAAGGAAGTGTACGCCGGCGAAGTATCGGTGCGGGGCATTTATGGCTATGTGTAGACACAATAGAGAGAGCGGGTGCGAAGAGGAGCAGAAAGCTTATGGAAGATAATAAGATGGTGCTTTGCGGCGCCAACGCGTACGAGAAGAAATATTATTTTAACGAGACCTTCAAGGCAATACCGGACTCCATCAAGGACGAGCTGCATATTATCTGTGTGCTGTTCACGGAGGAGGTAGGGGGGATCTTTACGATCGCCTTTGAGGAGGACGGCACGGTTGTCATGGAGACCAACGCGGACGAGGATGATATCTATTATGACGAGGTTTCCAGCGGGCTGCTGGTGGCGGAGATCAGACGCCAGAGACAGGAGATGTTTGAATCCTTAAGCCTATATTATCGGGTAGTGATACTGCACGAGGATATGGCAGAGCTGTTGAAAGAGGAGTAGTGTGAGAACAATATGATCTTAGTGATTGATGTGGGAAACACAAATTTGACATTGGGAGTGTTTGACGGGGAGCGGCTGGTTGCCACCTTTCGCTTGACGACCAAGACACCGCGCACTTCGGACGAGTATGGAGTGACGATCACCCAACTGCTGCGCGACCGGGATATCCGCGTGGAAGAGCTTGAGGGCTCTGTCATTGCCAGTGTGGTGCCGGATGTGATGCACGCTCTGGTGGGAGGCATTGTGCGCTATACGAACACGCAGCCTCTGATCGTGGGTCCGGGTGTAAAGACGGGCCTTCGGATCGTCACGGAGGATCCCAGAGCCATCGGTGCGGACCGCATTGTGGATGCTGTGGCAGCTTACGAGAAGTACGGCGGGCCGGTGCTGGTGCTGGATTTCGGCACTGCTACCACCTACGATCTGATCACGGAGAGGGGCGAGTTTACAGCGGGGATCACCGCCCCGGGAATCCGCATCAGCTCGGAGGCTCTGTGGAAACAGACCGCCAAACTGCCCAATATTGAGATTCGGAAACCCAAGTCGATCCTGGCGCAGGAGACCATCAGCAGTATGCAGGCGGGACTGGTGTACGGCCAGATCGGTCAGACGGAGTACATCATAGGAAAGGTAAAAGAGGAGAGTGGGCTGAAAAACCTGAAGGTGGTGGCTACCGGCGGTTTGGGACGCCTTATCGCGGACGAGACAGAGACCATAGACATATATGACAGCGCCCTGACACTGGAGGGTTTACGCATTATTTACGGGAAAAATCCGGCGCGAAG
Source organism: Acetatifactor sp. (assembly GCA_022511465.1). Taxonomy (GTDB): domain Bacteria; phylum Bacillota; class Clostridia; order Lachnospirales; family Lachnospiraceae; genus Acetatifactor. Next base: position 45,390 of record JAFLRM010000004.1, read on the forward strand.
AGACGGCCGGAAGGAAGAAAAGGTTGGAGACTGAGCATGAGGAAATTGCAGATTGGCAATGTGATGCTGGATAATAACGTGATCTTGGCTCCCATGGCAGGTGTGACAGACCTGCCTTTTCGTTTGTTGTGCCGAGAGCTGGGGGCAGGAATGGTCTGCATGGAGATGGTGAGCGCTAAAGCGATCTACTACAATAACAAGAATACGGACAATCTGATGGAGATTCACCCGGAGGAGGTACCTGCATCCCTGCAGCTTTTTGGATCTGATCCGATGATCCTTAGCGAGATGGCAAAGCGCATTGAAGAGCGCCCCTTTGCCGTGCTGGACTTTAACATGGGTTGTCCTGTCCCCAAGGTGGTAAACAACGGGGAGGGGTCGGCTTTGATGAAGAACCCTAAACTGGCAGAGCAGATACTGTCCGGCCTGGTACGGGCGACGAAAAAGCCTGTCACGGTAAAGATACGGAAGGGGTTTGACGAGACCTGTGTAAATGCCGTAGAGATTGCAAAGATTGCGGAAAATTGCGGCGTGGCGGCGATCGCTGTGCATGGGCGCACAAGAGAGCAGTACTACAGCGGACAGGCGGACTGGGACATCATCGCGCAGGTGAAGGATGCGGTCAGGATCCCCGTTATTGGCAATGGGGATGTGAACAGTCCCATACGTGCAAGGGAGATGCTGGAACAAACCGGATGTGACGGTGTGATGATCGGCCGTGCCGCACAGGGGAATCCGTGGATATTTCGGGAGGTGGTGCAGTATCTGGAGAACAGGGAGCTGCTTAAAAAGCCGGACAACCAGGAAAAGAGTGAGCTGATCCTGCGCCATGCGGCGCTTCAACTGGAATATAAAGGAGAGTATATTGGCGTGCGGGAGATGCGCAAGCATCTGTCTTGGTATACGGTGGGAATGCCTCATTCCGCCCGATTCCGCCAGGTCATCAACTCCATGGAGAGCATGGAGGAATTGATCGCCGGTGTGGAGGAAATTTTCGGCAGATAAACGCATATACTAGGGCATGGAAACGATACTTTATTTTTATCAGACAAAAAATTCCACGGAGCCCGTCATATACCGGCTGCAGGACTATCAATTGGTGCGCATTGGATTGACCGCCAAACAGGAAATGCTCCTCTCTGAGAAAAAGGAGCCGGAGGAAAAGAAATGGGAGTGGCCCTGGGAGCGCCGCCGGCGAAAACGCGAGACAGAGCTTGCCCGGAGAGAACTTCTCGGACATATTGAAAGCCTGTGGGGGACTCCTTGCGAAACCTGGTGCACCTGTGAGCCGCCCCTTGCGCTTTTTCCCGGTTGGCAGTTTACCGACTATCTGGAGGAGCGGTGGGTAGAGCGCCTGATGAGATACATTACGCATTCCCATTTCGTGGTACTGGGGAATGCGGATTGCCTGGCACAGGTACTGCCGCGATATGCGCAGCGAATGAAAAGCCTGCGTTTTGTGCTGTGCGAGAGGGAGGTCACGGAGGAACTTTTGGAGCTTCAGGAGTATCTGCTGCAGGAGTATGGCATTGCTGCTACGATCCACACACTGGCGGACAGAACCGATTATCGGAAACTTAAGATCCTGAGTGCTTATCCCTGTAATGTCCTCGATTTTTCCGGGGAGGAGAAACTGTTTTCCACCACTGTGCCGGCGGGAAGCGTCTGGCTTGACTTTACTTCTGACGAGGAGAAAAGGCGCCGCATGGAACTGGGGAAGGGGGAAGTTCTATATGTCTCCCTGAAAAAAGAATGGAAGCAGCCACAAAAAAGTCCGGCCTACCTTGACACTGAGGGGAAAAATGGGTATAATACACAAGTTAATGGAGAGAAAAGAAGAATAATATAAACGAATAAAAGAAGAAAACGAGGAAAAAGGATAGGAAGGTGTAGCAAGATGCAGGAGAAGAAAAATATCTTAACTTACGAGGGCCTCAGAAAATATGAGGATGAGTTACACGAACTGAAGGTGGTAAAGCGTCAGGAAGTAGCTCAGAAGATCAAGGAGGCCAGAGAACAGGGCGATCTGTCCGAGAATGCGGAGTACGATGCGGCGAAGGATGAGCAGCGTGACATTGAGGCAAGGATCGAGGAACTGGAGAAGATCCTGAAGAATGCCGAGGTTGTCGTGGAGGATGAAGTGGATCTGGATAACATCAACATCGGCTGCAAGGTGGTTTTGCTGGACATTGAGTACAGCGAGGAGCTGGAGTACAAGATTGTAGGTTCCACAGAGGCCAACAGCTTAAAGGGTAAGATTTCCAACGAGAGCCCTGTGGGCAAGGCGTTGATCGGACACAAGATCGGTGATACCGTCGAGGTGGAGACCCAGGCGGGCATTTTCGCATACAAGGTTTTGGAGATTCAAAGAAGTAATTAGTCAGAGAAACAATCAGGGATAAGGAGAAAAGAAGTCGTGGCAGAGGGACAGAATCAGGATAGGAAGGCGCAGAACGGAAAAGGTCAGGAGCAGGATCTGAATCAGCTTCTAAAAGTGCGGCGTGAAAAGCTGGCAGCTTTGCAGGAGGCGGGAAAGGATCCGTTTCAGATCACCAAATATGATGTGACCCATCACAGCACCGAGATCAAAGAGAATTTTGAAAGTCTGGAGGGTCAAAGCGTCCGCATTGCCGGACGTATCATGTCCAAGCGTGTCATGGGTAAGGCATCCTTTTGCAACATTCAGGATCTGCCTGGCAATATTCAGGCTTACGTGGCGAGAGACAGTCTGGGTGAGGAACCCTATGCGGATTTCAAGAAGCTGGATGTGGGTGACATCGTCGGCTTGGAGGGAGAGGTATTCAAGACTAAGACCGGCGAAATTTCTGTACATGCGTCGAAGATTGTGCTGTTGTCCAAGAGCCTGCAGATCTTGCCTGAGAAGTTCCATGGTCTGACCAACACGGATGTGCGTTATCGTCAGCGCTATACGGATCTGATCATGAACGGTGAGGTAAAGGATACCTTTGTGAAGCGTTCCAAGATCATCAGCGCTATCCGCCGTTATCTGGAGGATCAAGGCTTTTTGGAGGTGGAGACCCCCATGCTGGTGTCCAACGCAGGCGGCGCTGCGGCCAGACCTTTTGAGACCCATTACAACTCTCTGGACGAGGATGTGAAGCTTCGCATTTCTCTGGAGCTGTACTTAAAGAGGCTGATCGTGGGCGGTCTGGAGCGTGTGTTTGAGATCGGCCGCGTATTTCGGAATGAGGGACTGGACACCAGACACAATCCGGAATTTACCCTGATGGAGCTGTATCAGGCGTACACGGACTATTATGGAATGATGGATCTGACGGAGAATATGTTCCGTTTTGTAGCAAACGAAGTGTGCGGAACCACGCTGATCCCTTATGCGGGTGAGATGATCGACCTTGGAAAGCCTTTCGAGCGGCTGACCATGGTGGAGGCGGTGAAAAAGTACGCGGGTGTGGACTTTGACCAGATCCCCGACACGACAGCAGCCAGAAAAGTGGCGGACGAGAAGGGTGTGCACTATGAGGAGCGCCATGTGAAAGGCGATATCCTGAACCTGTTCTTTGAGAAGTTTGTGGAAGAGCACCTGATCCAGCCCACCTTCCTGATGGATCATCCTGTAGAAGTGTCTCCTCTGACCAAGAGGAAGCCGGACAAGCCGGACTATGTGGAGCGCTTTGAGCTGTTTATCTACGGTCGGGAGATGTGCAATGCCTATTCTGAGTTAAACGATCCCATCGACCAGAGAGAGCGGTTCAAGGCACAGGAGGCGGCGTTGGCAGCAGGTGACGAGGAGGCCAACACCACGGACGAGGACTTCTTAAATGCTCTGGAGATTGGTATGCCTCCCACGGGTGGTATCGGCTACGGCATCGACAGACTGGTGATGCTTTTGACCGACTCGCCGGCGATCAGGGATGTCTTGTTGTTCCCCACGCTCAAGTCACTCGGCTAAAAAAGTGCTGTAAAATCAAGGGCTTGCGGACTTTGGAACATCGCTTTGCAGCAAATGTTCAAGTGGAAATAAGCGAATATACGCTAATTCAATATGCTGCACGGAATAAAGAGATCTTTTTTGAAGGAAATTTAGGAATTTATAGTTCTGATCACATTCTCCTAATATAATAAATCTTAGAGAAGGAGGAGATTGATATATTTGAAGTTGCATTGAATAAGAAAATGAAAAGAGAAAGCGCAAATTCTGCCTTGCAGAACTCAGGCCGTTCTGCCAGACGGGAGAATCATACAGGGATTCCGACGCAATTAATGGAACGCATGGAGCAGAGCATAGGATTGTCTTTTGATGATGTGCGGGTGCATTATAATTCGGCTCTGCCAGCAAGGCTGGGCGCGCTGGCATATACTCAGGGGAATCAGGTGGAGATTGGCCCTGGTCAGGAGCGTCACCTGCCCCATGAGCTTGGTCATGTCGTGCAGCAGAAGCTGGGAACTGTCCGTGCCAATGCCGTACATTCCAGCGGTGTGCCAATGAACACGGATGCGGGGCTGGAACGTCAGGCAGGTGAGATTGAGGTCGGAAAACAGAACATTGCGTATAACATTTCCACGCCTCCTGACAGAAAAAGCAATCCATCAACTCCAGTGAGCCATGGTATTGTCCAGAGGGTTATAATATTGAGGAAAGAAAAAAAACAAATAAATAAATCTTTTTGTCAGAAAAAGAATAACGCTTCATTCATGCTAGACTACTTTTGGGCTAAAGTCAAGGAATACGCTACGGGCAATAATCTGGATGCTATACAATTAGAACGAGTAATTAGAGGTATGATCAAACAGCAGAACACTGAAGAATTCGAGGATATTTCAGCGTTGATAAAGGCTGCCCTTCCGCGTGTTCAAGCTAAAGAAGAAAAAAATAGCCAGACTAAGAACCTGATTGCTGGATTTCAATCCCTTTATGATATGTTGGAAGAAAGAATGAAAAATGATACAATTATGGAATTAATGACCAACATGGACCTGAAACAATTTGGAGAACATATGTTAGGATTCCTTAAAGAGAAAAGATTGGAGATACCTTTGGATGAAAACGGTATAGTAATGAATTATAAGTCATCCCAAAGCAGTATTGCGGGAACTGTTACTTACGAATACAATGGAAATGGAATCCGGTTTTTTATAGAAATACACCCGAAAGGCGGCATACATTATGGTGCGTATTTTTTAATGAAGTTTTCTAGTCCTACATCAAAGTCCTCCGTGAAATATGTATTTTCTAAGCCTTCTACCTATCTTCCCAAGGGGGAACGTCGCACCCTGATATTTAGGCATAAGGATGAGCCTCTGGATTCTAAATTTATGGAAGATATGGAAAAAATAGACGTTGGGCGTAAGTCCTCTGAGAACTGCTGGCGTGGTTCGGATACCCCTAATGCAATATTAGAAATGCCCATCTGTAATATTTTTCGCATAAGGACTATGGTTGACAGGGAGATATGGTCGCCGGCTACGGTGGATTCGGTAGTTAGTCAACGGAATGAAATATGTGAAGCACGGGATAAAATGCGCACAACACGAAAGCCGGAAATGCTTTTACCCCCCCAATAAGCGCGCCCTCTTATCATAGATGAATTCTTTATGATCGGAAAAACGTTGTCATCGAGGGTTTTGTCTTTACCTGTATCAATTTGCGAAGCAATATAGTTGAGTACAGTCGAGTATAAAGAAACGCCCGTTTTTTTGATGCTCCGCAGTATTGAAAAATAACGTGCGATATTATGAATGCAAAAAGAATTTTAGAACGAGAAAGGCTTCCTGTAATGGGAAGCCTTTTCTGTAATAGAAGAGTAATTATTATCATGGATAATATACCACTTCGATACTCTTTTGATACATCATTATCCTACCATGGCAAAAGCAATTTAAAACCAGCCATGCAGGTCATGGCGTAAGAAGTGGAGGTCAAAAAATGAAAAAGTGGATTGCAACAGTGCTCATCACGGCTTTGACGCTGGGGGCGCTCACCGGATGCGGCAGCACAAAAGACTCTGATCCGGCACAGAAGACAAGTGAGGGGGAGTCACCGCTTCAAACGGAGCGTGGTGCCTATGTGGAGACGGAAATCTCTTTGCCCGAGGAGTGGGCGAACAAAAAAGTTGCCCAAGTGTTTACAGCGGACGACACGCTTCATCTGCTGCTTGTTGGAGAGGATGCGGGGAATGCAGTCTTTCAGGAGTGGGAGTATAACGGAGAATTTGCGGAGGTCACGGAGGAGTGGCTTCGGACACCGGAGATTCCCTATTCAGAGGGACTGGATGTAAGCCTTCTGAGAGATGGGGCAGGTAATGCTTATCTATACGCCTGCTATCTGGATGAAGCGGGCGAAAACTACAAGGGACACCTGTGGAAGGCGGAGGAGGACACGCTTACGGACATCACGCCGGAGAAATGGACGAAGCCTGACGAAGTGTACGGCTTCTATCAGATCGTCCGTAGTATGGCGGCGCTGGACAACGGCACCCTTGCGGCGCTTTACTATTCCTCGGTGGACATTTTGTCCGGAGAGGACGGCAGTGTGCAGAAGAGTATTTCCCCCGTGGCCGATTACTATGGGGAGGAGATAGTCGCGCACGGAGATAGGTTGTATCTGCTCACCACGAATGACGCGGGATATACAAATGGTGTGGAGGCCCATCTGGCAGACCAGGAGCCGGCAGTCATCCCCTTCTCCCAGAAGAGTGGCAGTTACGTCCACTTAAGTGCCCTGTCCGACGGGAAGCTGATCGTGGTGTGCGGGGACGGGATCTTTCGGTATCAGGATGGAGCGGATGAATGGGAGAAGTTGATGGAGGGCATGGACACCTCCTTTGGATTGACCACTACCTGGTGCAGAGGGATGACGGCACTGGAGAACGGAGAAATTTATGCGCTGTTTGGCCGGGACGAGGGCGGCATGGCGCTGTATCATTATGCCTATGATCCGGACGCAGTGCGGCAGATGACGGAGGTTCTGACCCTGTACACGGTGGATGAGAGCTACCTTTTGCAGCAGGCGGCGATATTGTACCACAAGGAGCACCCGGAGGTGCGGATCGAGATCGATTCTGCCTACTCCCTGTCCGAGCGTTACACTCCTCATGATTATGATGCCGTCTATCAGGAGCTAAACACCTCGCTGATGGGGGAGTACACACCGGATCTCATTGTGCTGGATCACTTGAATATGGAGTCTTTTGCGGAAAAGGGAGTTCTCGTGGATATCAGCGATATTGTGAAGCCTATGGAGGAGAGCGGAGAGCTCCTGTCCAATATCACCGGAGCGTATGAGCGGGCGGACGGTGCGAGATACGCAGTGCCCCTTCAGTTTGGGATCACCATGGCTGTGGGACGGGATATTGCCGCGGAGGATATGGGGTCACTGGAGGCGCTTGCGGCCTTTTTGTCAAAAAAGGATGAGAATTATCTGGGCGAGCAGACCGTGTGGGAGCTGGTGGACAAATTTTACCCCTCCTTCTGCGGGGAACTGGTGGAGAACGGTCAGCTAAACAAAAAAGTTCTGTCCGAAAATCTGGAGTACCTGAAAACCATCGCCGACAGCTGCGGCGTGGTGGAGAAGCATGGTGAGCGCGGAGGTTACGGCATGTGGGATCTGCCTTCCAGAGTAAAGCTTGCCTTCGATGATGCCGAAGGATTTAAAGGAAGTATGCAGGCGATCAGTATGGCGGAGAATATAGAGGGAGAGTTTACCGCCTTTGAGAAAACCTTTAAACCAAGCATACAGATTGGCGTGTGTGCCAGAAGCGGGCACGCGGAAACCGCGCTGGATTTCCTGCGTTTTGCGCTGTCCCAGGAGGTTCAGGACATCGATTACCGAAGCGGCTTCCCGGTGAACGCTCATTCCCTTCAGGTACAGGCCGGGCAGGATCGCAGCGACTCAGAGGTGTATGCCAGCATCGTTATCGAGGAGGGCGTGTATGAGGATTTTCATATCACGGACTACTCGGAGGAGTTGGCAAAGCGTCTTCTTGCGCTGTGTCAAAGGCTTGAGCGTCCAACTGTGGAAGATGAGAAGATCAAAAATGCGTTGATCGAGGCCCTGCCTGCCTATTTCAATGGCAGCAGGACTCTGGAAGAAACGGTAAATAACATCGAGGCAGGGCTTCGTATGTATCTGGCAGAGTAGAGAAGGGGAGGATGATTTAAAAATTTGCGACATTTTCCCTAAAGTATTCCCAAAAGCCGCCGATAAGTATTATAAGCGAATGAAAGAAAGGAGGAGTCCGATATGCGTATTGAGGCTTACACACAGGTACAACAGTTATATCAGTCCCAGAAAGTGAAGAAGAGTCAGAAGACGAGCAGCACTGTGCCCGGCGAGAAGGTACAGATACAGATCAGCAGTCTTGGAAAGGAGTTCCAGACGGCGAAAGCTGCTGTTGCAAGCGCACCCGATATTAGGGCAGAGCTGACGGCTCCTATCAAGGCGAAGATCGACAATGGTACTTATCAGGTGAGTGCGGAGAGCTTTGCTGATAAATTGTTGCAAAAATACGAAGAAATGAGGTAATTCGAGTGGCTAGTTTGATGGAGAACCTGATAGATGTATTGAACAGGGAAAGTTCGGAATACGACAAGCTGCTCGAATTATCAGAGAAGAAAACGTCGATTATTGTCAGCAGTAATTTAGAGGAATTACAGAAGATCACGGATGAGGAACAGGAATTGATCGGCAGGATCAACCACTTGGAGAAGAGCCGGGTGGAGGTCACCGAAGATATTGCCAATGTATTGAACAAGGATGTCACTACTTTAAAGCTCACAAATCTGATCGACATGCTTTCTGCCAGACCCGCGGAAGCGGCTGCACTGGCGGAGGTGCACGACAGGCTGCGGACATCTGTTACGATGCTGCAGAGAGTCAATGAACAGAATCGGGAATTGCTCGGTAACGCGCTGGAGATGGTTGAATTTGAGATGAACCTGATGCAGGCTGCGAAGACAGCTCCCGAGACGGCAAATTATAACAGGGGTGCATACAGCTCCAGAGATACCATGGGTGTCAACAGGAGCGGTTTTGACGCCAAACAGTAATGTGTTATGCTTGTGAAATGTTGAGGTGAATGATCATGCCATTGATGGGTAGTTTATATATCGGAGCATCCGGATTACAGACAAGTCAAAGTGCGCTGAATACCACGGCGCACAATCTTACTAATGCGGGTACCACCGGCTACACCAGACAACAGGTGCAGTTGGGTACCAAGCGTTATATCACTCTTTCCAAAAATCCCGAAATGGTTTCAAACAGACAATATGGTCTTGGTGTGTCTTATTCCAGAGTAAAGCAGATCAGAGATTACTTTTTGGATAAGACATACCGGAAGGAATCCGGACGCAGCATGTTCTATGAGGTGAACACCAATATTTTGGAAGAGGTGGAGAGCCAGCTGGGCGAGTTGAACGGCGAGGCGTTTCAGGACACTATGGAAGATTTCTGGACGGCGGTTCAGGAGCTGTCGAAGGATCCCTGCAGCACTGTAACACAGGGAATGCTGGTGCAGAGAGCCTCCGAACTTGTCACACGGGCAACTGCGGTTTATGAGGGGTTGTCCAATTATCAGAATAATTTGAATACTCAGATTCAACAGCAGGTTGATAAGATCAATAGATATGGCAAACAGATCCTTGAGTTGAATGACCGCATCCGTGCGATCGAGAGCGGCGGTATTGAGCATGCGAACGACTTGAGGGACTTGAGGAACCAGATCCTTGACGAGTTGGCGGAGCTCACGGACATGACATGGAAAGAGGACGAAATGGGCAATGTCTCCGTACAGATCGAGGGTGTCGATTTTGTAAAGGGTGGCGTGTGCTATGACATCGCTCTCCAGAGGGATGAGACCACCGGTTTCTATACTCCTTTCTGGCCCCAGAACGCCAAATACACCTATCAGGCGGACGGCAGCAAGAAATACATTATCGATGGTGCGGAGGTGTTCAACCTGTCCGTTGAGATTTCTTCCGACCTGAACACGGATATCGGCGGACTGAAAGCGATGGTTCTGGCAAGGGGCGATCACAGGGCAGATTACACGGACATTGCGTATGGCAATTACGATAACATTTCCCAGTCCGTGCTTATGAATATTCAGGCGGAGTTTGATCAGATGATCCACAACGTAGTGACCAGGATCAACGATATCCTGGCGGAGGCGGCCGGAGTGAAGACCGGGGATCTGACGTTGGCGGATGGCACAGTTCTTAAAAACGTCAGATTTGCGCAGGATGAGCAGGGCGGTTACATGAGAGCAGAGGATGGAAGCCCCCTCCAGTTGTTCCAGAAGGCTACCACACCGGGATATGAGAAAGTGACGGGGGCCGACGGCAACGAGTACTGGGTCTACATCGAGGAGGATCCCACACAGCAGGACAGCCTCTACACCCTGAAAAATCTGGAGATCAATCAGGAATTGATGCAGAAGCCTTCCACTTTGGGTTTTCGGCTTCCGGAAGGCTCGGAGGACAATGAGACCGTGGAGAAGTTGAAAGCCGCTTTTGAGGAAGAAATCTACACGCTGAACCCCAACGTGGAGAAGCGTACCACTTTCATTGATTACTACGACGATCTGGTGGCCCAGATAGCCAATTCCGGTTTTGTGTACCGCAGCATTTTTACCAATCAGGAGACCACAGTGGAAGCGGCGTTCAACGCCAGAGAACAGGTGGTGGGCGTTTCCGACGACGAGGAGTTGTCCAACATGATCAAGTTCCAGAACTCCTACAATGCCGCCAGCCGTTACATCAACGTGATCAGTGAGATGTTGGAGCACATCATCAACACATTGGGAGTATAATGAGGAGGTAGCAGGATGCCATCACAATTTTTCGGATTAAATATTGCGTATAAGGGATTGCTGGCAGGCAATGCTGCTCTGAACACCACCTCCAACAACATCTCAAATGTCCAGACGGAGGGCTACAGCAGGCAGCAGGTGATACAGCAGGCGAGCAACGCGCTGCGTGTATTCCAGACCTATGGCTGCGCGGGTGCCGGCGTGGAGACTCTGGCAATCGAGCGCATCCGTGATGAATTTTACGACGGTAAGTTTTGGAATAATAACAGCAGAGTTGGCGAGTATAGTATGAAGCAGTACTATATGAGACAGATGGAGGATTACTTTGATGACACCGGATTGAACGCCGGTTTTAAGAGCCTCTTTGACCAGCTCATGGTGACCGGACTTCAGGAATTGAAGAAGAACCCCGGAGATGCCACCACCAGGGCCCAGTTTGTGGGCTTTGCGGACTCTCTGGCAGAATACTTTAACGGTCAGGCCGGCAATCTGGAAAAGATGCAGAAGGACGTCAATCAGGAGATCAAGCTGAAGGTAGATGAGATCAACTCTCTGGCAGCCGAGATCGCCAGCCTGAATAAGCAGATCAACACGGTTGAACTCTCCACCGGAGGTATGGCGAACGAGCTTCGCGACAGGCGTACCCTCCTGTTGGATCAACTCTCCCAGATCGTAGATATTGAAGTCAAAGAGTTTCCGATCATAGATGCCAACAATCCGGACAGAGTGACGGGTGCAAACAACTTCACTGTCAAGATTGCCGGTGGGCAGCTTCTGGTGAACACCAACGAGTATCGTCGTCTGGAGTGTGTAGCCAGAAAAGATTACGAGAAGGTGAACCAGACAGATATCGATGGTCTGTATGATATCTACTGGCAGGACGGTCAGGAGTTCAAGCTGGAGAATGCAGCCATGGGCGGTGCCCTGAGAGGCTTGGTGGAGATGCGCGACGGCAACAACGGCGAGTATTTCCATGGAACGGTCACCGGTGTGGGCACCAAAGACGGGCATGATACCGTGACCATCGAAGTGGGCTTGGAGTATCTTAAGGACCTGAACAAGTGTAATCTGTCAGATCAGGGTGGCATCATCAATCTGGGCAACCGCGAATTCTATTACGATTCATGGGAGTACACCATCAGCTACGACGAGGACGGCAACCCTGTTTACTCCTATACCTTTACCCTGTCGGACAGCGAGAAGAATTCTCAGCGTCTGACCAATGACCGCGTGGGAATGGATGCCAGCATCGGTTCCGGCATAAAGTATCAGGGTATTCCTTATTATATGAGTCAGATGAACGAGTGGGTGAGAACTTTCGCCCAGAAGTTCAATGATATATTGAAGAGCGGCTTTACCGCGGAGAATGAACCCGGTATCAATATGTTCGTGGGAGATTGGCTTGCGGATGACGGACAATATATGTTCCCGGACGGCACCAGATATGACTGGTACTACGGGCTGACCGCAGAGGAAGCATTGGAGAAAGAGATCAACCGGATATATGATGATCTGTATCGAACAACATTAGCAGGCATTAAGGACACCTATGATCCCACTGACCCGAAGTATGCTGCTGCGGGTGACGAAGCGTATGACAAAGCAGCAGCTGCGTATCCGATTGATAAAGAGAAAAAGAAAATATTTGATGAACTCAAGGCGGAGTATGAAGCCAAGGGCGGTAAAGTAGATGAGAATGGTATAGCAGATGACGGGACTAATCTTTATGATGAGGCCGCTAAGCAAGCTGAGGATAAGAAAAAAGCTGCAGCAGAAGCTGCCAAACAGGATGCTATAGATGAGGCTATGCTGGCAGATGCGCGTGTTGAGATACAGAGTCAGCTGGACAGTCTTCGGCAGCAAGCGGAGGCAGATGCGAAAGCGGCATTTGGTGAATTGACAGTAAGCTCAACCACTGACAGCTACTATCAGCTGACAGCCAAGAATTTTGCAATACTGGCTTCCATGCTCGACGATCCCAAGCTGCTGGCCACCAAGTTCTTGGGTGGTGATGGCGTAGAGCAGGATGACCTGATCGATGCGTTGAACGATATGGCTTTCGACAAGACCAAGATGAGTTTCAGAGGCGCTTCCGCTTCCGAGTTTTTACAGTGTATTCTGACGGATGTAGCGTTAAACGCTTCCAGCGCGAACCTGTTCTATGAGAGCTACTGCAATATCTCCAGCACCATCGACACCCAGAGAATTTCCATCTCCGGTGTGGACGAGGACGAGGAGGCCGTGAACATGGTCAAATACCAGAACGCATACAATCTGGCGGCTAAGATGATCCAGACGCTGACAGAAGTTTACGATAAGCTGATATTGGATACTGGTGTATAAGGAAACAATGAGGTGACGTAGAATGAGAATTACGAACAAGATCATGCAGAAAAACAATCTGTCCAACATCAATACCAACAAGATCTATCAGGATAGGCTGTCCACACAGATGTCCACACAGAAGAAGGTCAACAGGCCCTCCGACGATCCTGTGGTAGCGATCCGTGCACTTCGCCTGCGCAGCAGCGTGACGGAGATCACACAGTACTACAGCAAAAATATTGCGGATGCAGATTCTTGGCTTACGGTGACGGAGCAGGCTTTAAAGAATCTGGCGGAGGTTGTCACCAGCCTGAAGACCGAGGCGACCAAAGGCTCTAACGGCGATCTGGAGGCGAAGGACAGAGAGGTGATCTTGGAGCAGATGAAAGCGTTGGCCAATGAAATTTATTCCACCGGCGACGCTGATTATGCAGGACGCTATGTGTTCGGCGGATACCGCACAAATACTTCTCTCCGCTTCCCGTCGGATACCAAGAGGCATTATGAGATCACGGAGCAGCTGGATAAAAGCATTATCGACGAGGTTACCCACATTGTGACCCACAAGACAGGTGCAGATGGCAAGCCCACGGATGATATTTTAGACTGGAATGACAGCAATTTTGATTCCGATGAAATGGACTTTAATGACACAGAAATTGACGCAGTGTCCTGTCACCGTATCCGTCTGGCCTACAACGGCTGTCTTGATGTTGGCGCGGATGGTAAACCGGCAAATCCTTCCATCACTTTCCTACATAGGAATGATGACGGAACCTATGATCAGCCTCCGGTGGAATGGTCGGTTGAAAACGGGGTGATCCAGACGGTTCACTCCTACGAAGATCCTTATTCTATGGCAGCCAAAGATCCGGATGCTGTCATCTATGTGCCGGAGACCGGTGAGATCCTGCTTGGCGCCAACCGCTATGAGGAGCTGGCGAAGACAAAGGACGATCCCACTACCTCGGGGGACGAGGGCGAGATCCGAGTTACCTATCAGAAGGACGAGTGGGAGGACGGAGATTTGCGTCCCGAGCACTATTTCTACTGCAAGAGTACAGAGTTTGATAAGGATGGGAATCTTGATTCTTCTACGGAGCTTGAATATAATCCCACATACCTTGAGGGTAATCCCGAGAGGCAGGCGATCGAGTACGATGTAGGTTTCAACCAGACCATCCGTATCAACTCCACCGCAGACCAGTGCTTTAAGCACGGCGTGGGCAGAGAGGTGGATGACCTGGTGGCAGCGATGCAGGAGGTACTGGACATCGAGGCGGTGAAAAATAAGATCGAGAAAGCACTCGAGGGAACCGCCGATGATGAGGTGGAGAAGAAGACGAGACTGCAGAATCAGCTGGATGCCGTGAACAAGGCGTGGACTCTGTCCAAGAATAAGTGTCAGAGAATGTTTGAGGGTGCGATTACTGAGTTTCAGAATTATTTGGATCAGGCAAACCTGGCGATCACCAACAACGGCACACTGAGCAAGAAACTGGAGCTGATCGACAGCCGTATGCAGAACCAGAAGACTACCTTTGAGACCTTAAAGAGTGAAAACGAGGATGTTGTCATTGAGGAGGTGGCCGTTCAGCTGACCAGTGCGGAGTTGACCTACGAGGCAGCCCTGATGGCAACCGGCAAAGTGATGCAGACCTCTTTGCTGAACTTCATTTAACCGCGCGGCGGCGCAGATAGGAGTCCTATGAAGATTAAGACAAGAATTTTTGGAGAGATCGAAATTGCAGATGAGAAGATCATTACTTTTGAGAACGGTATTATCGGTTTTCCGGATCTGAAGCGCTTTGCCCTGCTCCACGACGAGGATCAGGGTGATGAGGCCGGGATCCGTTTCCTGCAGTCCTTTGACGAACCCGCGTTTGCGATGCCCGTGATGGAACCTCTTATAGTCAAGCCGGATTATGATCCCGAGGTGGAAGATGAATTGCTCGCCTGCGTAGGCAACCTGACACAGGATAATCTGATCGTATTGGTCACCGTAACGGTGCCCTCCGACCTGACGAAGATGAGTGTGAATCTTCAGGGGCCGATCATCATCAATGCAGAAGAGAAAAAGGGATGCCAGCTCATTGTGGAGAACAGTGATTATCCGGTAAAATTCCCTATCTACGACATCCTTCAGTCCAGAAAGGGAGGTGAGTAGGATGCTGGCATTATCCAGAAAAAAGAACGAGGCCATCATCATCAACAACAATGTGGAGGTGACGATCCTGGAGGTGAAGGGCGATCAGGTGAAGATTGGCATCTCTGCTCCCAGAGAAGTCTCCATATATCGAAAAGAAGTATATTTGCAGATCCAGGAGGCCAACAAAGAATCCATCAATGTAGAAGGAATGGATGCACTCAAAAATTTCTTAGGGTAGTTTTTTGACTACCCTATTAATTTTTTTCTTAACATTGCCGATAAAAGACATAGAAACCAGAATTAAGCTTTGCGGACACATATTAATGAATGGTGTCGAAGGAAGGCACCAAATCTCACACGGAGGTGATTGAAAATGGCAATCGAACCATTAGGGAGTGTAATGACTATTCAGGCGCAGGGGAGCGTAGCGCCGAAACCTGTTGTTCAGGAGAGGACAGCAGAGAACTACACCAACACAAACGTTGAGCCGGCGGAGAAGATCGACCGTACGACCGGCGTGGTGGAGAATGCTCAGGGGAAAGGTGCGGCGGACAGTTCTCAGCAGGAGAATGAGAAACAGCTCATGACCAACGAGCAGATCAAAAAGGGCGTGGAGCAGCTGAATAAACGTATGGCCGCACATTCCGAGGCAATCTTTGGGATTCATGAGGAGACGAACCGCGTGATGATCAAAATTGTGGATAAGGATACCAAGAAGGTCTTAAAGGAGCTTCCTCCCGAGAAGACTTTAGATATGATTGCCAAGGTTTGGGAGATAGCAGGTATCCTCATAGATGAGAAGAGATAGGAGGACAAAATTATGCCCATGAGATTAACAGGCCTTATGTCCGGTCTGGATACCGACAGTGTGATCCAGGAGCTTGTGATGGCGAAACGGACAAAGGTGGATAATGCTAAGAAGGCGCAGACCAAGCTGGAGTGGAAGACGGATGTATGGAAGGATCTGAATTCTAAGCTGAAGAGCTTCCAGAGCAAGCTGAATAATCTGCGCTTTACTGGCGATTATATGAAGAAGACTACCAAGGTGTCCAATTCTGGCGTGGTGAGCGTTCTCACCGGCGACACCGCAGTGAACAGCGTACAGACTCTGAAGATCGGACAGTTGGCTAAGACTGCTTATCTTACCGGCGGTAAGATGGCAGGAAATGTAACTGCGCTCACCAATATGCAGAATCTGGGATTGAAATCCACGAAAGCGTCCCTTACCGGTGGGAAGATAACCCTGTCGGACGGCAGTGATGTTACCAAAGACACCAAATTGAGTGAGTTGGGCATCGAAGACGGCACCACTTTCACGGTGACAAGAGGCGACGGCACTGAAAAAGAGGTTACGCTTCTGGCAGACGAAACCCTCGGAGAATTAGCAGCCAGATTTAAGGAGGCCGCTGGT
The DNA here is from genome assembly GCA_022511465.1 of Acetatifactor sp. Lineage (GTDB taxonomy): Bacteria > Bacillota > Clostridia > Lachnospirales > Lachnospiraceae > Acetatifactor. The sequence goes on from JAFLRM010000004.1 coordinate 62,065, forward strand.
CCGACTGCAACTTTTAAGGATGGCGTGTTTTCTCTCAACGCATTTGGTGCTGGTTCGGCTGCTGACTTTACCATCTCTGCGAGCGATGACAAGGGGCAGGCAGCTCTGAATGCATTGGGACTGAGCGAAGAGAGCGGCGCAGTCAAAGTGGACGGCGAGGATGCAAAGGCTAACTTCACCCTAACCAAGGGCGACGGTACCAAGGTGGATATTACTCTTACCGAGAGAAGCACCATCTCCGATCTGATGAATCAGCTGAAGGACGCCGGTCTGAATGTGAACTTTGACACTAACCAGAAGCGCCTCTTTATCGTTGCACAGGAATCCGGTGCGGCTGCTGACTTTACTATCTCTGCGGCTGAAGGTGACGAGGACAGCCAGAAGATTCTGAATGCTTTGGGATTGGCTTCGGCTCCCGAGGGAGAACTGTCGGAGGAGGAGAAGGAGAAGTATGCCACCAAGATAGATGGACAGGATGCTGTGATCTACCTGAATGGCGCTCGTTTCAGCAACAGCAACAATACTTTTGAGATCAACGGGTTGACTATTACCGCTCTGGCGGAGACCGACGAGACCATCACGCTGACCACCGATGTGGACACCGATGGTATCTACGATATGATCAAAGATTTCATCAAGTCGTACAGTGAGCTCATCAACGAGATGGATAAACTGTACAATGCTGACTCTGCTAAGGGCTATGAGCCTCTGACCGATGATGAGAAAGAGGGGATGTCCGACAGGGAGATTGAAGAGTGGGAGAAGAAGATCAAGGATTCCCTGCTTCGCCGCGATGAGGATCTGTACAGCGTGAACAGCTGGATGCAGAGGATCATGTCGCAGGGTGTGTCGGTCAACGGCAAGGTGATGTATCTGAGCGACTTTGGCATCAACACGAAGGGATATTTTGAGGCGGATGATAATGAGCGTCATGCTTACCACATCTACGGTGATGAGGATGGCGATTACGTTGATAAGACCAACGATCTGAAAGAAATGATCGCCACCGATCCGGATACGGTTGTATCCTTCTTCACGCAGTTGACACAGAATTTGTACAGCAAGATGAGTGAACTGTCAAAGTCCGTGGAAGGTTACCGTACTTTCGGCAATTTCTACGACGACAAGAAGATGAAGTCGGATTATGATGGCTACACCAGCAAGATCAAAGATTTGGAGAAGAAGCTCACTGCCTACGAGGATAAGTGGTACAACAAGTTCGCTCAGATGGAGAGCGCGATGGCAAAGCTGCAGGAACGCTCGAGTTCCATCACCAGTCTGCTGGGTGGCTGACGACAAAAGTAGATAAGTTTTACATGCGGAGACAACATGGAGGTTGAATATGCCGTTACCTAATGCTTATACTCAATATAATCGTAACAAAGTGCTGACGGCCAGCCCCGCCGAGTTGACACTGATGCTCTACGATGGAGCGATCAAGTTTTGCAACATGGGGATCATGGCGATCGAGCAAAAGGATATCCAGAAGGCACATGATAATATCATTAAGGCACAGAAGATCATCGATTATTTTAGACAGACGCTTGATATGAGTTATCCCGTTGCAGAGGACTTTGACAGAGTTTATGAGTATATTGGACGGCGGCTGGTAGAGGCGAATGTGAAGAAAGATGCAGAGATCCTGCAGGAAGCGCGGGATCACCTGAATACCATGCGCGAAACTTGGAAAGAAGTTATGAAGAAAAACAGAGAACAGGGTAGTGATTGATGGAAAATTATCTGAATGTGTTGGAGGAAAGCCTGCAGAAGAAGATCAAGGTGCTGAACAAGATTCAGGACTACAATCTCAAGCAGCAGGAGATATTCCAGTCAGACACAGTGAATATGGATGAATTTGACCAATACGTGGAGGAGAAGGGCGAACTGATCGAGGAACTGAACCAGTTGGACAATGGCTTTGAGATTCTCTATGCCAATCTGTCCAAGCAGCTTCAGGAGGACAGAGCCCGCTATGCCCCACAGATTCGTACCCTGCAGGAGCTTGTGAAGCAAGTCACTGACATGAGTGTGACTATTCAGACCCAAGAAGCACGCAACAAGAAGCTGATCGAAGATTACTTCCGCAAGAGCCGTGAAGAGATTAAGAAAGGGAGGCGATCTTCCAAGGCAGCGTACGACTACTACAAGAATATGAGCAACACCAATTTTGTGCAGCCGCAATTTATGGATGACAAGAAATGATAAGTAAAAGGAGAGGGAATGTTGATGGGAAGCTGTTGGCATTCCCTTTTTGTGTGATGATCCCGGACGATATAAAATAAAGGAAAATAATTCTAAAATAAGATGGAAATTACCCGATATATATGTTAGAATAAATAACAAGCCAGTAGTAATTTTTTCTGTTGCAAAATTTTAATATCTGTGCTAAGATAAGTCGGTGTTAAAAATTGACATTTAGAGTGATCAGACGATAACCGACAGAGGAGATTGATTATGAAAGAAGGCTCAAAGAATAAGAAGATTGGCTTGTTTTTTATAGGCGGTCTGGTTGCCGTTATCATACTGCTTGTGGTGATCATTGTGTTGCTTATGAGAAAGCCGGCAGAGGTGCCCGAGGTACCTGATGCATCCGAAGAGCCCAGGCGCAGTGTGGTGGTGACGCAGGATACGGTGGATGATCTTGTGGAGAATATGCTTCAAGGGGACTATGTGGCGCCGGGGTATTACAGTGTGTCCATGACGACTACATGGCACTTTGCGAAAGGGGACGGTATCTCTGAAGATGCTCGTGTGGATAATTTGGCGGAGAATACCAATGATGTTTATTTTGATGTTTTTCTTGCCGATAATGAAGGGGAAGCAATATACCAATCGCCGCTCCTGCCAAGGGGAAGCAGCCTGAACGATATCGCTCTCGACACGGTGCTCTCTGCGGGTACTTACGACTGTGTTATGGTATATCATCTGGTTGATGAGGAACAAAACACACTCAGCACTCTCAGGGTAGCTTTTACGATCGTTGTTGATGCCTGATCTGTAACCGGTAACAGCTGTGCAGTTTCCTTTAATTTTACATACCATTTTAATACAAAAGAGAAATAGCACAGTAAAATAAATAATATTTTTTCAAGGAGGAGAAGATATGAAAGGAATGAAAAAAGCCATGGCCATAGCGCTTGCCGCAGCTATGACTATGGGAAGCACACTGACGGTATTCGCAGCGGAAACCGGAAGTGGATCCACCAGCGGCCAGGGTGAGAACGAAGGACATGTGGAAAAAGAAGTCATCAATGTTGTTCTTCCCACAGTGCCAGAGACAACCGGGTCTCCATTTGAGTACATTACGGACCCGGAGCGCCTGATCCAGGCAACGGAAGGTGCCAGATACGGGGATTATAAGTTCCCTGACGCAAATGAGGATACAGGAGTATATTTCCTTGTAGGCGAGAAGGAGTATGCTAACACAAGCAGCACTCTGCAGGTGATCAACAAGAGCAGCTGCGATGTGACCATCACCGTGGCGGCTAAGGCGACGGCATCAGCCGGCGGCAAAGACCTTGCACTTAATACAACCGTATCGTCAGGCGATGCGGCGGCTCCGCTCTACCTGAGTTTGAAGGTAGGCCAGACAGATCAAGCGATTTCCACCACCGAAGCAACAGTGGTGAAGACGATTGAAGGTAATGAGGACAACTTTGAAGTACAATATACAGGCGGTGGATATGAATACGTACCCAAAGTTACCGCTTACAGTTGGAAAGCGCTTGAGATCAGCCTGAGTGGTGCAGTCAGCAAAGATGCGGTTGTTACGAATGACACCACAGCACCCACCGTTGATGTGACCTGGGCTTTTGCGAAAGCAGCTGATGGTACTGTTGCAGATACAACGGAGCAGGTAGTTTACGAAGATACCGGAGCACCTGGAATCATTAGTATCACTGATTTTATTAAGGTAGATCCTAAGCCTGTTGTCATTCAATTTTCTACAGGACTTGCAGCTCAGGAACTTGATGTTGATGGTGTTACCTTGCTCAAGGGTTCAGACAAAGCTGTTGCTAATGCGGCAACGTATTCTGTAGATATGGCTAGAAGAACAGTGACAATTAATGCGGATGCTGGCTACCTTAATAGCGCAAAGGGTAATGTTCCGATACAGCTTGTTTTGACCAAGGGAGGTAAAACGGTACAAAAATTGAACGGATCGATTACGGTACTGAATGATTATCCTGCGGAAGCACCTGCAATTATAAGCATCACAGATTATGTTAAGAATCAGCCAGTTGTCATTACGTTTTCTTTAGGTACGAAAGATTTGGCGGTTGATGCTGATAACGCTGTGCTGTACCAGACTGCTGGTAGAGTTGCTGTTAATACATCAAAGTATAAAGTAGATATGGTTAACCACACAGTGACAATTGATGGGACAGCTAGCTTCCTTACTGGCCTAACGACCGATCTTCCGATATATCTTGCTTTTACCAAAGGTGGTTCGGAAGTAGCAGAATTGACCGGAACAATAAAATTAGCAAAGTAAGCAGTAATATTTCCCTGATGTCCCACCCCGTCAATATTATTTTGACGGGGTGGGATTAAAATTTTATTCGGGATTTTACAAAAAAATAAAATAACCTCTAAAGTAATGAAAAATCTTTCCGATATATTTAACAAGTAAAGCATATAGACCAAATTCAAATCCGGTTGAAGCTTTCTTAAGATGATCTGAAGTCGGTTCGCACAGCTGATGAAGGATTATCGTTACCAACTGTTGCAAACCCGATATGTGCGGATCGGAGGAGCAGCAAAAAAACGAGTTGGCCGCAGGGAAGCGGCTGTAAATTCAAGGAGGAATATATTATGGTAGTACAACACAATCTTACAGCAATGAACTCTAACAGAATGTTAGGACTGACTTCTTCTTCTCTGGCTAAGTCCACTGAGAAGCTGTCTTCCGGTTACAAGATCAATCGTGCAGCAGACGATGCAGCAGGTTTGGCTATTTCCGAGAAGATGAGAAAGCAGATCAGAGGTCTTACACAGGCTTCTGCAAACGCAGAGGACGGCATCAGCGCAGTACAGACCGCTGAGGGCGCTCTGACCGAAGTACATGACATGCTTCAGAGAATGAACGAGCTGGCTGTAAAGGCTGCCAACGGCACCAACAGCGAGTCCGACAGAGCTTCCATCCAGGCTGAGATCGATCAGCTGAGCACTGAGATCGACCGTGTAGCTGAGACCACCAAGTTCAACGAGACCTATCTGTTGAAGGGCGACAGCGCTGTTACCAAGCAGTATGTTTACTCTTACAAGTCCGTTGGAAAGAGTTCTGCTGCTGCAGTGTATGGTGCAGACGGCAAGACCACCATCACCGATGCAACTACCGGCTTGCATATTAAGCTGACATTTACCGCTAGCGCAGCATCTGCTGACCAGAATGCAGTGGCTAAGTCCGTTGTAACTCAGGGTGTCACCGTAACCTATCGTGAGACGTATGTGAGCAGCTCTTCGACAGTTACCGGTTATGCTATCCAGTTGAACGGCGACGCAGCAAACAGCTATTCGGTAGTACAGAATGGTGATAAGTATGACATTGTGGACGCTGCTGGCAACAAGATTGCAGAGCTCGAAGTTGGCGGTGCAGAGAAGCTTAACGCTGACCAGAAGAACCCTGACAAGTCCGTTAGTGCAGTGATCACCGGTGCCAATGCAACCGCTGCTAAAGTTAAGGGCGAGTCTGAGGCATACTATGACAAGGATGGCAACAAGATTTCCGCAAACGCTCTGAACAGATACTTTGCGATCAACGCAAGCAGTGCTGTACAGGCAAGAGTGGATGCTTCCACCGTATACGATGCACTGGGTAACATAGTATCTCTGTCCGCAGCAGCAGTGACCGCAGCACAGACCCTGACCGGAGCTCTGAAGCTGACCCTGCATGTAGGCGCTGACGCTACTTCCAACAACCAGATTACTCTGAACCTGGAAGCTATGAGCGCTAAGGGACTTGGCGTGAACGGTCTGAGACTCGACGGAACAAACGATAAAAAGGCTCTCGAGGCAATCCAGACCATCGCAGAGGCATTGAGAAAGGTTTCCGATCAGAGATCCGATCTCGGTGCAGTTCAGAACAGACTTGAGCACACCATCAACAACCTGGATAACGTTGTAGAGAACACTACCAGCGCAGAGTCCGCTATCCGTGATACCGATATGGCTTCTGAGATGGTTAAGTACTCCAACAGCAACATCCTTTCTCAGGCAGGTCAGGCTATGCTTGCACAGGCTAACCAGTCCAACCAGGGTGTACTGTCCTTACTTGGCTAATCAGTCTGAAGAGATTGTAATAACGCTACGAAAAGCGGGGAACCGGCTCTGCCGGCTCCCCGTTCTTTTGTAAATCGATTCAAGGAGGAATCATATGAGACCTATTCTATCCATTTCCCTGCTCAGCGGGGGCAGGAACAAGGGGGAACTGCGAAAGTGCCTTGACTCCCTCGGGCCTATCCGGGATCAACTATCGAGCGAATTGATCGTTGTGGATACAGGGTGCGATGAGGAAGCGAGGGCGATCATAGAGGAATATGCGGACCAAGTCGTGGACTTTGCATGGTGCGGCGACTTTGCCAAGGCGCGGAATGCCGGCCTGAAGGAGGCAAAGGGTGAGTGGTTCTTATATATAGATGACGATGAATACTTTGTGAACGTGAGCGAACTGGTGGAGTTCTTTCAGTCGGGAGAGTACAAACAATACGGACAGGCGTGCTATTACCAGCGCAACTACGCGGATCATTCCGGAAGACGCTACCAGGACGCGTGGGCATCCCGTATGATAAAGATGAGTCCGGAGGTCCACTTTGTGGACCGGATCCACGAGTATTTTACTCCGATCAACGGGGCGAACAAACTCCTGCCGACGGTGTGGGTGGATCATTACGGTTATGTCTATGACACACCGGAGGAGAGGGAACAGCATAAGCAGAGGAACATGAAGCTTCTGGAGGAAGAGTTGGGGGAGAATCCGGACAATCTGCGTATTCGTGCGCATCTGGCGAACGAATATCGGGCCGCCTGGAACTTTGAGAAGCTGGTGGAAATATGTGAGGATTCCCTGAAGCACTTGAAAAAAGAAAAGAGCAGTGACTACAACTCCTGGATACAGTGTTTCTATCAGGGAAAGCTGATGGCGCTGATGTGCATGGATAAATTTGATGAGGCGCTGGATTACTTTCTGGAGGTGATCCGCGACAAGCGGCTTGACGATCTGGGAAGGGCGAGTTTGTGCAGCATGGGGGCAGGCATTTACTACCAGCAGCAGGAATATGAGAAATGTATCGAGTGCTGCCGGGAGTACATCCGTGTGCACGACAAATATGGCGGCGAGCTTCGGAAGATCCCTGCATGCCCTACTTTCACACAGGACGTGTTCAACTTCAGCGGGCGCAACAATGTGTACTGTATTTATATGGCATGCCTCCTGAAACAGGGAGATACCGGTGCACTGAAAGAATATTTCTGGAAGCTGGGTTGGGAGGATAGCCGTTTTACCATTTTCGAGAACTTCCTTCCGGATACCATGGAGGCGCTGACAGGGCTGCCATTTGAGGAGGAGTTTGTCCCGATCGCTCAGAAGCTGATGGATGATGAATTGGTGCGCGACCTGACATTGAAGGCATTGATGAAACAGATCGAGGAAAAAGGGGACGGAGCGCTCTATCCTCTCGCCCGGATCTTTGCCGGGGTGGAATCGGAGCATTATTATATTTGGTATCTCAAGGTGTACCACGCCGCGGGGGAAGGTCTGCAGGCACAGCTGACAGAGGCGTATTACAAGCTGTTTCAGAAGCTTGGGGATGTGCTGGAGCTGGAGGATCGCATTTTTGAGATGGCGGATGAGTATGGGATTGCTCTGAGCGAAGCGATTGCCGGGAATCCCTTCGACCAGTGGCGTAACGGCGTGGATGCTTTCTGCGGGATTCATAAACCGGAGAAGATCCGTGCAAGGAAAGCATTTCTGGACAGGCATTGCAGGGAAGGTGAGATACGCTATGATTATTTCCTTATGAAGGCGGCGGAGGCTGAGGCGGTGCACACGGAAGGTTTGTTTGGCTATCAGACGATCCGGCAGTGCATGAAGGAATTTTCCGACAGGAGTGTGGAGTTTTACCGGCGGTTTTTCCGTCCGGAGGCTTTTGAGGGAGAGCAGGAAATGATCCCTGCATCCTGCCGTCTGGCGCTCAGGATGCAGGACGTGCTTGAAGCGGAGGAAGCGGGAGATATCTCTAAATTCCGTGAAGGCGTTACGGGAGCCATGGGAGTCTTTGGCCCCATGGATGATGCCCTGCACAATTTTGCCAAGCAGTATGCGGAGATGCGACAGGAGCAGCTTAACGCGGAGGATCGTTCCGTGAGTGATGAGATGCAGATTTTGGCCCGTCAGGTAAAGCAGCAGGTGCGGAAACTTGTGGAAACCGGGGATAAACAGACGGCCAGGGGCATTCTGGAACAGCTTAAGAGCTTGGTGCCGAATGATCCGGAACTGGCGGAATTGGAAGAGTTGTGTGGGGAATAGAGATGAAATATTAGAGACGTAAGCAGCGCCCTTCAGGGAGGATAACCTGAAGGGCGCTGTTATGGTTAAATGATATGCAGATGTTCTTTTAATGCATCCTGTAGTACCTGAGAAAAATTGATACCCAATGCAGTAGCCTCTTCATTGAGCCACTCAGGGATGGTCAGAGTTTTCTTTACAGCTTTGTTGTTGAATTTTTTTCGATATGCCATGGTGTTGCAGGCGACATAACTGACAAATTGATTGTCATGTAATATCAGTGCATCGTGTTTTGATGGCGCTGGAATAGGGCGATGATCCTTTTCATATCCATATAAAACGAGGGCAAGTGCATCCTCTGCCATCTCTATGCCATCTTCTAAAGTATCTCCACAGGTATAGCAACCTTCCAGATCAGGAAATACGATGGAGTATCTGCCATCTGTTTCGGGCGTGAATATTGCTGGGTATACATATTTAGCCATATGGTTAACCTCCTTGCCTTAAATGTAAATCATTTTAGTCCTGCGTCTTTTAGTATATTATTAGCTGTACCTGATGGGAGTTCGGATTTATGTCTTGGGACAGAGAATTGTTTTCCTGTAATATCACTATACCAGATATCATGGCGGCTTCCATTGCGGAGAATATGACATTTGTTTTGCCGTAGTAATTTAATTAGTTCTTGTGTTTTCATATTTTATCCCTTTTACTATTATAGTATAACACGTGTAAATACGTGCGTCAATAGACCTGAATAAAATTTAAAATGTTTAAAAAATAGCTACCGGAAATCTGCAGACGGAGTGTCTGCCAAGATACTACATATCCTTTGATATGTTTGAGATGATAATGTGATGATTACAATTATACACAATAGGGATAGAGAGTGCAAGGGAAATTAGTTTGTTATGTTGTGGAAAAGTTTGTTCTTGATGATTGTGGTGAAAATAGGTATAATATAGGGGATAGGTCTACTAATAAATTGTGTCAAAAAACCGATATACATATTGTACATACGATTATATAGAATAGCAAGGAAGCTGTGGGCGATTGCATGGAGGCAGATGATAAATCAACCTTTTTATTGCGGATATGTGAGCATATCAGTACGGCGATAAAAGGTTTTTGTTTTGAAAAAGGAAGATTGGCATGAAGAAGGTACAGAAAAGGCAGGCGGAAGAATTTGCCCGATTATTGGGCCAAGCGCATGATGAAGTGCGTAAGGCGATTGATAAAAAAGATATAATGGCGGCTATGGAATTGCTGGAACAGTGTCAGGATGGGGCGATCCAGCTGGGAACCCTCATTGAAAAGACCGAGGGAGAAGGCTTCGTGACCGTTTCACTGATTGAGGAGTATTGTGAGTTGGTGTATCAGATCCATGAGGAGCTGGCGCAGGGGGATGCAGTGGAAGGCAGCCGGGCAGCCAAAAGGCTCAGACAAGTCTTGATACAAGTTGAAAACAGTATCCGCAACGATATCAGGGAGCGGTTGGAGGTTGTATTCTTCCCTTACAAAGCATCTATGTGGGATTCCATGGAGAGTGTGTGGAGAGCGGCGGATGCTGATCCGGACTGTGATGCCTATGTGGTACCCATTCCTTATTTTGACCGAAAGCCGGATGGGAGCTTTGGGGAGAAGCATTATGAGGGAAACGATTATCCCAGGGATGTGCCGGTGATTTGGTATGAGGACTATGATCTGGAGGCGCGCAGGCCGGATGTGGTTTATATCCACAATCCTTATGATCAGTACAATTTTGTCACTACCGTGGACCCGAAATATTACTCTTTTGAACTGAAAAAGTATGCGGAACTGTTGATCTATATTCCTTACTATGCTACCTCCGGAAACTGGGGGGAATCGAAAGGTTTTTGTTCTGCCTATCAATATGCGGATTATATTATTGTGCAAGCGGAAAAGTACCGTCAATTTTTTGATGCCCAAATTCCAAAGGGGAAGATTCTGCCGCTTGGGTCTCCGAAGTTTGACCGGGTGATTCATATGTGTGCGAACCCGGGAGAGCCGCCGGAAGAATGGAAACCTCTGATGGAAGGGCGAAAGGTGTACTTCTATAACACGAGCATTGCCGGGATGTTGGCGGATACGAAGCGTTTTCTAAAAAAGATGGAGTATGTGCTTCAGTGCTTTCGTGGAAGAGAGGATTCCTGTCTGATCTGGAGGCCGCACCCTCTGTTGGAATCTACCTTTACCTCCATGCGGGCAGAATATTATCCGGTGTTCCAGAAACTGAAGAGTGAATTTATAGAAAAGAAGTTAGGTATCTATGATGATACACCGGATGTGACACAGACGATCGCCTTTTGTGACGCATATATCGGAGATTCGGGATCATCCGTAACTTCTCTGTTTGGAATAGCAGGGAAACCATTGTTTATTTTGAAAAACGCTATCAGCTCCGAGCCGCAGCCGGGAGACTGGAGAGGCGGAATGCTTCGGGCGGGGTTCCAGGCAGAAGATGGAGGAGAGAGAATAATTGGACCAGGAAGTAAGCTTTATCAGTCTGTAAATCAGGATTTCAGTTATAAATACATTTGCAGTTTATCCAAATATGCACAAGAACACTTTTATAAGTATGCATTTGAAATAGACGGTAAAGTATATGTTTGCCCTCTACATGCGCAGGATGTTTTGGTGGTAAAGAAGGGAAAGATTGAGAGGACAATTCCTCTAAAACGTCAAATAGAGCGTGGGCAGGCATTTGCAGGAGCGGTAAGGATTGGAAATTCACTCTTCCTGCTGCCGGGGCGATATCCCTCCCTTGTGAAATACGATACGGCAAGCGGCAGACTGGATTATCTGGACGGATGCAGGGAGATATTTGTGCAAAAGGTTCGGGAGGAGCTGCGAAGTGGGGGAAATTGTGTATGGAGGGATTACTTGCTTCTGGCTTCCCCTATAGACAATCAGGTGTTGATCCTGGACAGCAAGACTGATAAAATGCAGCTTTTAAAGCTTAGTTCCAAGAATAAAGGCGGATGTATGGCGATGGTGACAAATGAGGATGAGGTGTGGCGCCTGCCCTATGAAGGAGATGTGATCACACGCTGGAATCCGGAGACCGGCGAACTGCAGGATTATTCCGGACTGCCGGAAGGGTTCCACTGTAATCGCAGACCCCAAGGTTTTCCTTGCGCGACAAGCCCATTTAGCAGTGCAATATTTGATGGAGACAACGTTTATCTGGCTCCCGCTTGGGGGAACATGTATATTCGGCTGGATCGGAATACAGGCAGGATGGAAGAGTGGCAGCCGCCCTTCCCGGTAGTGACGGAGGAGGTGAACGGATATTATGCCGCTAAAGGTCCAAAAGCGGTGTTTTATGTGTGGGAAAACGGACAAGGCGAGAGAAAGAACTATTGCCTCTCCTTGCTGGATGGAAAATTATATGAGCTGAATCTCAAAATGGGATTCTGCAAGGAGATAGAAATTTCCTTTGATGAGGAGGAGTTAAAGGATCAGGAACCGGGCTTTGCAGAGCAGACGGAATGGCTCCAGTATGCCTGTATGGAGAACGCCTTTAACAGTTTGACAGATTTCTTGGATGGAAATATTACAGGAGCGCCTTTTGACAAGGAGCGGCAGCTTTTAGCGTATGGAAGCATTGCCGCCAATTATGATGGCACCTGCGGTGAGAAGATTCACCGGTTTGTTCGGGAAAAGCTGTAAGGATTGAGAAAACGATTGACAGGAGGTTATCAAGTGAAAAAGGTAATTACATACGGAACGTTTGACCTGTTTCACGAGGGGCACTACCGCCTCCTGCAGAGGGCGAAACAGTTAGGGGATTACCTGATCGTGGGTGTTACCACCGAAGAATATGATCAGACCAGAGGGAAGCTTAACGTAGTGGACTCCCTGATGACCCGGATTGAAAATGTGAAAAAATCAGGCTTTGTGGATGAAGTGATCATAGAGTCGGCCCAAGGACAGAAATTCCGGGACATCAAGAAATATCAGATTGATGTCTTTACGGTAGGGTCTGACTGGGTGGGACAATTTGATTACCTGAAGGAATATTGTGAAGTGGTTTATCTGGAGCGGACCCGAGATATCTCCAGCACTATGTTGCGGGAACAGGGCCGGCATATCCTGCGGGTCGGCATTATCGGAACAGGACGCATTGCGGAGCGGTTTATTCCTGAGGCAAAACTGGTCAGCGGTTTGAATACACAGGGAGTGTACAATCCCCATGTGGATAGCGCAAAACGGTTTGCAGAGAGATGGAGCATAGACTCATACGCAAGTCTTGAGAAGTTCTACGCGGCGGTGGATGCGGTGTACATAGCTTCCCCCCACGAGACGCACTATGAATATATCAAGTCGGCCCTGGAACATGGTAAACATGTTATTTGTGAGAAACCTATGGTCCTCCAAAGAATGCAGGCGGAGGAGCTGTTTGCTCTGGCAAAGCGGCAGAACCGTATCCTGTTTGAGGGCGTGAAGACGGCTTACTGTCCCGGTTTCAATAAACTCATGGGTATCGCCTGCAGTGGAATGATCGGAAATATACGGAACATAGAAGCTTGTTTTACCAAACTGGAGAGTCTTGCAAGCAGGGAGCTCACAGACATAAAGTACGGAGGAAGCTTTACCGAGCTTGGAAGCTATGTGCTTCTTCCGATCATCAAACTTTTGGGATGTGATTATCAGCAGGTTCGCTTTGATGTGATCAGAGGGGAGAATGAGCTGGATCTGTTTACCAAAGCATCCTTTGTCTATCCAAATGGTCTTGCTACGGCTACCTGTGGCTTGGGTGTTAAGTCGGAGGGAAGGCTCCTCATCTCCGGAACAAAAGGGTATATTGTGGCAGAGGCTCCCTGGTGGAAGACCTCATACTTTGAGGTACACCATGAGAATCCCAGCGATGTAGAGAAATTCTCGGACCGTTTTCTGGGAGATGGGCTGCGTTATGAGCTTAGCGACTTCCTTTCCACCATTAACGGAAATCGTGAGAGCGACTTTATGCTATCCAGAGGGGAGTCCATTGCATTGGCAGAATTGATGGAGCGTTTCCTGAGAGAACACCGGTGTATGTCAGAAAGGGATCATCTTGGAAATTAAATGGTGATAGGAGGTATATCATGAGAAAAGGATATACGATACATAGAGCAGCTGCAAATATTTTTTATCAAAACATAGAAGAAATTGTTCAGGAGTACTCTGGCAGTCAGACCCAAATCATTGCTTTTGGGTCCAATATCCTAATGAGTATGTCCATAGATTATTTGGAAAAAAGAGGTTTGACAGTATCTGCGATCATCGATAATGATAAGAGACGTGAGGGAATGGTAATATTTGGTAAGAAAGTATACCTTCCTCCAAAACTGATAGCGCAGCTTAAGGGGCAGGACTTCGTAGTGTTAGTGGCATCCTCCCATGATCAGGAGATGATCAGACAGCTTATAGATCTGGGATGTGATCCGTCCCAAAATATCAGACATTTTTTTGATTATAATGCTGTTCTGGACGATTACAGTCATGTGGACAGAAGAGACATGCGTGTACTGACCGAAGGGGAGTTCCGAAAGCAGCAGATTACAATTTTAAAAGAAGTAGATGAACTTTGTACAGAAAATCATTTGAGATATTATTTGGGTGCGGGAACCTTGTTGGGAGCAGTTCGGCATAAGGGATATATCCCATGGGATGATGATGTGGACATTCATATGCCGGTTACAGACATGATCAAATTGTCAAAGCTGCTTGAGGCAGATGACAGATTTGGGGTATTGTCACAGTTTGACGGAGAAAACTATTTTGGTTTAGGAATGGGATATATGGTGGATTATAGTGGGTTCAGTGATATCAACAAGTTCCCGGTACAGTTGACGACGGGAAGCAGTATTGATATCATTCCTCTTTTTGGAATGCCAAGCGGTGAAAAGGAATTTCTGCAATATGCTGTAGAGGTAAAACGTTTAGAACAAGAGTGTTGGAGTACGCTTTGCAGCGAAACAGAACATAGGGAAGCCATCAAGAACCTGAATGACTACTTTTTACATTTCGATTATGAAGAGTCCGAGATCGTTGGAAATATTATGCAGGTATCTTTTTTGAAATTTTGTTTTCCACGAGCCTTTTTAGGCGAGGCAGCGAGAACGGAATTTGAGGGAGAAATGCTGTGTATTCCTGAACAGTGGGATAAATATTTAGAGCATTTATACGGTAATTATATGGAATTACCTCCTGTTGAGAAACGGACAGCAGCACACCATTGCCGGTCCTATAAGAAGTTGGAGTAAACTTGGAGGAGCATAAGAGGAAACCTGGAATAGAAGAATGAGAGAAGCAAATTATATTCGATATCGCAAAATAAAGGCATTCGGAAACAAACTGTGCTTTCTGCTGTGCAGGATATTTCCGATCAACAGAAGCAGGATCAGTGTGTGCACCTTTGAGGGAAAAGGTGGATTTGGGTGTAACCCTAAATATATTGTTACGGAATTGCATAAGAGGAACCCGGAATATGAGTTTGTGTGGTTTGTCAATGATATGTCTAAACAATTTCCCGATTATGTGAAGAAGGTTCCCAATACAACGTGGAGCAGAGCATACTATCTTACTACTTCAAAGATTTGGATCGATAATTATAGGAAGCCATATGGGACGTGCAAGAGAAAAGGACAATACTATATAAATACGTGGCATGCAACGATAGGATTTAAAAGTATCGGACTCTGGCGGGGTGCTGCCTTTTCGAAAATGGCATACCTGGTCAGTAAGAACGATTCAGACATGATCGACAAGGTTGTTATTGATTCCAAATGGTGTGAAGAAATGTATCCAAAGGGAATGGTGTATGGGGGAACATATTTGAATGTGGGTGCCCCCAGATGTGATATTCTTTATGGGGACAGGACTGGATGGAAGAACAAATTTCGGGAAAAGCGCAATATCCCTTTGGATGCGAAAATAGTTATGTTTGCGCCGACATTTCGTGAAAGTGCAGATAGTGGAAAAAGAAGTGTTTTTTCAGAAGTCTGGTCAATTGACTTTCCGCTTTTGCTGAATAATTTAGAGAAAAAATTCGGCGGGGAATGGTATTTGTGTGTCAGGGTTCATCCTCAGTTGGCTGCCGGTGTAGAAGAATATAAAAATACTCAGCTGAATGGAAAGGTTATTGATGCAAGTCAGGAGGATGATATGTACGAGGCTTTGGCAGCTATGGATGCATTTGTCTCCGATTACTCCAGTGCGATAATGGATGCCAGTTATTGCCATATGCCTGTGTTCATATATGCGGATGACATTGAAAAATATCTGCAGGATAGGGGAAGCTTGTTATGGAATCTGACAATAAATTCGGAAGATGAAGTGGAAAACAATAAATTGATGACTCCGGGGATAAATGCGATCCTGCCTTATCCAATCGCTCAGAATAATGACGAATTGGAGAGGAGGATCATGGAGTTTGATCAGGAACGATATGACAGCGCAATGAAAAAATTTGAGAGAGATGTGCAGTTGGTATTTGACGGGAAAGCCAGTTATAAAACTGCCGATCAGATTGAGAAATATATGGAGATGTAAGATATGTATTCATTAATATTGTTAGCGGGAGGAACGGGTGCCCGAATGCAGCAAAGTGTTCCTAAGCAATACCTTTTACTGGCTGGAAAGCCTGTTATCATGCATACGCTTGAGAGGATAGACAGGATTGATGAAATTCAAAAAATTGTAATTGTATGTACGGGAGAATATGTGCAGATCATCAAAGAAATGCTACGGCAGTATGCCATTCATACCCCCATCGAATATGCGAATGCAGGCAGCTCAAGGCAGGCATCCGTCTGGTCAGGCCTGCAATGTGTTGATACAGAGAGGGTAATATTACATGAAGCTGCCCGTCCTTTTGTGTCTGAGGAAGATTTCAGAAGATTGATTGAAGAGGAAGCAGATAATGTTATGTTTGGAACTTCTATTCCTTTCACGGTCTTAAAGGGACATGACTTTGTGGAAGAATTACTGGATCGGGCGGAACTTGTTAATGTGCAGCTGCCTCAGAAGTTTTTGACAAAAGACTTATATTACGCACATGAACAGGCGATAAATGATGGAAAAGTTTTTACAGAAGATGCCGGCATGGTATTCACATATGTGAAAAGTCATAAGGTAAAGGTGCTGCAAGGGATGGATTACAATATTAAATTGACAACACCGATGGATCTGCTCACAGGGGAAATAATTTATAAAGAACACTTTGCGAGGAAAAAATAGCATGACAACATGTATCATTACAGGGGCAGCCGCCGGAATTGGCAAGGCTACTGCTCTTGCCCTTAGCAAAACCGAATATTTTCATTCATATGTATTGTTGGGAAGAAATAGGAATGCTCTTGATGAAACTGCCTTGGAGATGAAAAAAGCGAATGATAATGTTGTGGTCAAGAGCTATCAGTTGGACTTAGCATACCCTGAGAACATACCGGATGTGATGCGTGAAATAACGGAATGCTTTGATGATATAAATTGTCTGCTGAATATTGCAGGGTACACTGACCCGCAGCCGTTGCTCACCACTTCTCTGGAAAGTTTTGAATATACATACAGAGTAAACGTGTTTGCTCCATTTATGCTCATTCGGGAATGCACCCGGTGCATGAAAAATAAAGGTGGTAAAATCGTAAATGTGGCATCTACTGCCGGAATGACACCAAGGCCCGGATGGCTCAGCTATGCTTCTTCTAAAGCATCCGTAATATCAATGTCAGATACCCTGACTGCTGAATTGGCTGAGTATGGTATAAAGGTATATTGCGTGTCTCCCGGAAGATGCGCAACGAATCTGCGGAAACGTCTTGCGCCTGATGAAGACCCTAAAACGATTATGCAGCCGGAAGAAGTGGCAGAAGTGATCTGCAAGCTGGTGTCACCTGATGAAAGGTGTCTTGATGGACAAAATATTGTAATTAGAAAGTTGGATTGAATATGGAGGAGCGCAATATGAAATTTGTGATTTGGGGCGTCGGTGTCAGGGGAAAGAGAGTATATGAACTTGTGGGACATAGTAATGTGGAGGCGTTCGTAGATACAAACAGGCTGTTGACAGGGACGAAATATAAGGGGATCCCGATCATAAGTGTTGATGAATATCTGGCTCATTTTAGAGATTTTTTTCTGATCTTATCACCTCAGAGGTATGAAGAGATTATTGAACTGTTAGAGGAGCAGAAAATAGACAATTATTTTAAATTCAGTTATTGCCCTCCTGAAATAGTAATTGGACAAATTGTGAAAATAGAGGAAATTTCTGTTCCGGATCTTGATTATGACAAGGCCGTAATCTGGGGAAGCTCTCTATATGGTATTCTACTGTGGGATATCCTGCAAAAAAGAGGAAAAAGAGTCACTTTACTGCTTGAAGACAATAAAGAAAAGTGGAAAGCGTTGCTGAAGGAAAGCCACAATGATGTGTTTTGCCGGAAAGAATATACAATGTCACCGGGTGCTATCATTTTACAGGTGCAGAGAGAAGTGCCGGGAATAAAGTGGGACAAGGTTATTGATCTATATCATTTGTATAAATTTACGGATCAATTTGTCCATAAGGAACTGTGTAAATTTAAAGGCATCCATAAAGGACAGCGTTGCTTTATAGTGGGAAATGGTTCGAGCCTGACGGTTTCCGACTTGGATTCCCTTTTTGCAAATCGCGAAGTATGTTTTGGCGTAAATGGAATTCCGCTTATGTTTGACAAGACCTCATGGCGCCCTTATTACTATGTGTGTACGGATTCCAAAATAGTTGAGCATTTTGAGCAATTAATATTGCACAGTAAATTGAACAATATTTTTCTCGCAGATCACAATGAAAATTTTATAAGGAAAGTAGAGGCAGTTTGTGACAATGTCAACGCATTTCACTATTACATAGAGGATTATTTGCCAAATCTTCCGGATTTCTCTGATTGCATAGAAGAAAGATGCGTATCGGGATGGACGGTTACATATGCATGTATTCAAATTGCTGCCTATATGGGATTTGATGAAATATATCTTCTGGGGATTGACTTTGACTATGGTGAGGGAGATACTGTGCAGATAAAGCATTTTGATAAAGGGTATGCTCCTAAAGAAAAAGACAAGATAACCGCTGCCAGAACAAAAGAAAATTTACTGGCATATAAGGCGACAAAAGTATATGCGGACGGGCATGGAATAAAAGTCTATAATGCAACTCGTGGCGGTAAGCTGGAAGTGTTCGAAAGAGTGGAGTTTGATACATTATTTTAAAGAAAAAGATATCACATTGGCAAGAAAGGGTATTTAGAGAATTGAATCATTAAAATAGTTTTATGAAAGAAGGAGACAAAATGAAAATTGCTATTTGGGGAGCCGGAAAATTCGGGAGATATGTTTTTGAAAAATTAAAACACAAAGATGGAGATCATGTTGTCTGTTGGATAGATAATAATGTCAGCATGCAAAAAGAAATAATAGAAGGAATTCCGGTGATATCCCAACAGGAGGCAAGATTGCGACTGGGAAAAGATTTGGATATCATATTAGTTGCATTTGGAGCTTCTATGAGGCTGTTTGATACGGTATGTGATATAGAGGAGAATCGATATGGTTTTATCAAGAATAGGGTTTTCAAGGCTTCTCTGTGCTTTAATGATAACTTGTTGGAAGACAGAAATATTGTGTGGAACAAGAAAATAAATAAGCCAATGATATATCATTTGGAAACTAATATTGTAGATTATTGCAATTTGAATTGTAAGGGGTGTAGTCACTTCTCAAATTTATTTAATAGAGGAGAAAAAGTTCCTTTTGAAACTTTTTGTAATGATATTAAGCAAATCTCTAAAAATGCGTATATATGCAGACTGCGTTTGTTGGGTGGGGAAGCTTTGCTTGAGGACGAAATTGTAAAATATATGGAAGTAGCAAGAAAATGTCTTCCAGATGCGAATATTGAGCTGGTTACAAATGGATTATTAATTCCGAAGCAAACGGACAATTTTTTCTATGCTGTATATCAAAATGATATTGATATTGCTATATCAGGATACAAGCCCGCCTTAAAAATGAGAGATGCAATAGAAGAAGCTTTGAATAAAAGAAATATTGTTTATTGGTTTTCAGAGGAAGTTTTAGAGTTTGGTAAAAACATAGATTTATCAGGAAGTGCTGACAGGAAATTAGCAGCAGCCCATTGCAGAGAAAAAAAGTGCCATTTTTTCCGATGTGGAAAATTGTACAAATGCCCCTTTGAAGTATTGGGGAATAAGTTTTTTCAACATTATGGAATTGATGCACATCTCGAAGGCGGAATTGATATTTATGATGAGAGTGTAGATTGGAAAAATGCAGTTGAAAGTCTGGAGAATGATCCTGTTGACAGCTGCAAGTATTGTGGCATGGAGGAAAAAATAGAGTGGGCAGTAGGAACACCAGCAATAAATGATTGGATTATTAGTTAGGAAGGGTGAGGTCAAGTGGCAAAATTGGAGAAATTGCATCAATATTATATCAGCTTTAACTCTTTCTAACCGGCTATCCAGTAACTCAATCTATGTAATGGTGTGAGTCAAGCGAAAGGAAAAATGGAAGTTCTAGCAATCATACTCGCAAGAAGTGGTTCAAAAACAGTTGTACATAAGAATATACGTGATCTGAATGGGAAATCCATGATAGCATATTTTATCAAGGAAAATGTATATTAAAGGTTTTAATATTTTCCCATTATAAAGAATTGTAGAAAAATGCCGATATATTTATAGGATGCAGGGAAGCAGGGAGAAAAGCGTATGGAAGTGGAAATATAGTATTAATTATTTAAAGGCATCCGTAGGGATACCTTTATTTTTTTCATTGCGATAATTGATATACATAGTGTATTGGAGGAAACAGATGAAAGTAGTAGCGCTTGTTCCAATCAAGTTAAATTCACAGAGATTACCTCACAAAAATATTTTACCATTAGGCGGGCAACCATTGTGTTGGCATATCTGCAATTCGCTTGTTCAAGTAAAAGAGATTGATGAAGTTTATGTTTATTGCAGCGACATAACTGTTGCAAAATATTTGCCCGAGAAGGTTCTTGTAAAGAAGCGTGCTTCTCATCTAGACGGAGACTTGGTAAAGGGAAGTGAAATATACAATAGTTTTATAAATGAAATAGATGCGGATATTTATGTTCTTGCCCATACAACTTCTCCCTTTGTAGAAACCAAAACAATTCAAAAGGCATTGGAACAAGTATTGAGTGGTGCGTATGATTCTGCGTTTAGCGCAAAGAGAATTCAAACATTTGCTTGGTATCAGGGGAAGCCCATTAACTATGAATTGACGGATGTACCGCGAACTCAGGATATAGAACCAGTTTGGGTAGAAACCAGCGGTTTTTTTATTTTTAAAAAGGAAATTTTTACAAAATACAATAGAAGAATTGGTTTTCAGCCATATATTCAGGAAGTGACAGACAAAGAGGCAATTGATATAGACGAAAAACAAGACTATGATCTGGCGTGTATACTCGCAGAAAAATGAGAGGGAAAATAAATGCGAAAAAGATTCGAATTGATTGCAGGGCCTTGTGTTATTGAATCGGAAGAAAATGTGATGTTTCTTGCAAAAGCAATAAAAGAAATTGCAGAAAGATTAAATATTGAGTTTTACTTTAAGGCTTCTTTTGATAAGGCAAATCGTACAAGCATCTCATCCTATAGGGGACCTGGAATAGAAGAAGGTCTGCGGATCCTGCAAAAAGTAAAGGATTCTTATGAATTGAAAATTGTTACAGATGTCCATGAGACATGGCAGGTTGAACCGGTGTCGCGGGTAGCTGACGTGATTCAAATCCCTGCTTTTTTATGCAGACAGACGGATCTGCTGGTAACTGCGGCCAAGACAGGAAAGAGGATCAGTGTTAAGAAAGCGCAGTTTTTATCACCATTTGATATGAAAAACGTAGTTTCTAAAATAGAAGAATCTGGTAATCGTGATATAATGCTTTGTGAGCGGGGGACATCATTCGGCTATAACAATTTAGTGGTGGATATGACCGGCATTATCGAGATGAGAAAGCTGGGTTATCCGGTGGTGATGGATGCGACCCATAGTGTACAAAAGCCTGGAGGAAATGGTATTGTTTCAGGAGGTAACAGGGAATATGTAGAGTACCTTGCAAAAGCAGCAATATGCTGTGGAGCGGAGGTTTTATTTTTTGAAGTGCATCCCGAACCAGAAAAGGCATTGTCAGATGGACCTAACATGGTAAGATTGTCAGACTTTGAAGAGATGCTAAAGCGTATTATAAAGGTTTATGATGCAGTTCATTCTTAGGTTGCGAGTTTGTTCAGGAGTAGATTTATGGATAAGTTGCTTGAAGGAAAAAGAGTATTTGATCTGGAAATAGAGGCGCTACAAAAGACGCGTGACAGTTTGGATTTTACTTTTGTGGACATATTGGATTTAATAACATGTTGTTCTGGTAAAGTGATTATGATAGGAATGGGAAAACCCGGCCACATTGCAGCAAAGGTGGCGGCAACTTTTGCAAGTTTGGGAACGCCGGCATTTCACTTAAATCCTGCAGAGGCTATGCACGGTGATTTGGGGATGATATCTGCAAATGATGTTGTGATGGTTATCAGCTATAGCGGAGAAAGTGATGAGATAATAAGTATCCTGCCCAACATTAAATTGATAGGAGCATGCATTGTTGCTGTGACAGGAAATGCCAACTCTACGTTGGCAAAATATGCTGATGTGGTTCAGGTATTACCTTCCTTTACAGAAGCGTGCTATCTGGGTTTGGCGCCATCTTCCAGTACAACAGCTGCATTATGTTATGGGGATGCTTTAGCGATTGTTGCAAGTGGCATATATGGTTTTAAGGATGTAGATTTTGGCAAATTTCATCCCGCGGGTGCACTTGGGAAAAAAATAATCCTTAGAGTGGATGATATTATGGCAAAAGGAAGCGAAAATGCAGTTATAGAGAATGATGTCAATCTAAAAGAAGTGATAATTGAGTTAAGCAAGAAAGGACTTGGAATTGTATCGGTTGTAAACAAACAAGGGCTGTTGGAGGGAGTCATAACAGATGGCGATTTGAGAAGACAATTGGAAAAAGGTGTGGATGTATACAAACTGCAGGTACAGGATATTATGAGCAGGAAACCAATAACGATTGAAACTGACAGATTGGCAATAGAAGCCTTAAATCTTATGAAGGAAAAAAATATTTCTTGTATCCCGGTGATAAAAAATGGGGTGGCAATAGGAACCGTACGAATGCAGTCGATCATTAGCGTTGGAATTGTGGGATAAAACAATTGAAAATCATGTAGGTGAAATATGAATCTTAAAAAGATTAAGATATTTGTAATGGATGTAGACGGAACCCTCACGGATGGGAAAATATATATCACAGATGGCGGTGAGTTTATGAAAGCCTTCCACGTAAAAGACGGATATGGCATCAAAAAACTAAAGGATAAGAACATTATCCCCATAGTGATTACAGGCCGGCAGTCGGAGATAGTAAAAAGGCGTTGTCTGGAATTGGGAATTACGGAACTGTATCAAGGTATAAGTAATAAGAAGGAAACGATGGAGGATATTCTTCGGAAATATAAGCTAAAGTATGAAAATGTTCTATATGTGGGCGACGATGAGAATGATTTGGAATGCATGCAATTGTGTGAGGTCAGTGCCTGCCCGGCAGATGCGATTTCTGCGGTTCAGAACGCTGTGACATATAAGGCAGAACGCAAGGGCGGCGAAGGGGCTATTCGAGAAGTTATTGAGTGGATGCTTTGCTATCTTTAAGGAGGTAATTATGGAATTTGTTATATGGGGTGCCGGCACTAGGGGAAGGCGGGCTGCTGATTTCATTGGATGTGGCAATGTAAAAGCCTTTGTCGAGTCTGACCGTTCTTTGGTGGGAACATATTATAAGGAAATTCCTATTATTAGTACAGAGGAGTATTTTGCGTTTTACAGGAATTACTTTTTGATTGTATCACCTTATAGAAGTAAAGAAATTATTGAATTATTGAAAGATCAAAAAGTTGGCACTTACCTTAAATTTAATCATTGTCCATATGAAATTATTACAGGCGATATTAAGCAAATGGATGAAATTCCATTTCCGGAAATAAATTGTGAGAAAGTGGTTATTTGGGGGTTGTCTTTGTATGGCATATTAATAGGGGAGAATTTGCAGAAGAAGGGAAAGCAGGTCACCATGGTGATAAAGGACGGTGATGAAAAAAGCAGAGAACTGCTTAAAAAATCTTTTTGCAATATTTTATTTCAACAAAAATTTTCTTTTTCGGAAGATGAAATTATTTTGCAGGTAATGCTGGAGGATCCCAAAGCTCCGGTTGATAAAATAATCGATGTATATCATTTTACGAATTTTATGAATAAGTTTGATCATCCGGAATTGAGGAAATACAAAAATAAACATGACGGCGAAAGGTGCTTTATAATAGGAAATGGTCCAAGCTTAACAGCTTCTGATCTGGACATCCTTTGTGAAAATAATGAAGTATGTTTTGGAGTGAACGGAATTCCTCTTATCTTTGATAAAACGTCCTGGCGTCCAACTTATCATGTATGTTCGGATTCAAAGATAATGGATATACACGGTGACCTGATGTTGCAAAATGGAAAAAGTGATATCTTGCTTGCCGATACAAATAAAGATTTTTTAAAAAGAGCAGAAAGACACGTTAACCTGTTTCACTGGAAGAAGGAAGAAGAGCGTTATACGGTACTCCCCCGTTTTTCTGACAATATAGAAAAAGAAGTAGTAGGAGGAGGGACGGTTACATATGTATGCATGCAAATTGCTATATACATGGGAATTCGGGAAATATATCTATTAGGGGTTGACTGTGATTATGGTGATGGGGAAACATTGTCTCAAAAGCATTTTGACAAGTCATATTATCTTGGTAATACAAATATGAATCCGTCTTCAATAACAGAAACCTTGTTAGCATATCAATCAGCAAAAGAATATGCGGAAAAACATGATATAAAAATATATAATGCAACCAGAGGGGGAAAATTGGAAATATTTGAACGTGTCAATTTCGAAGAATTATTTTAGTTTCTATTATTTTATTATTTGTTTCCGGAGAAGCCTTTATGATAAAAGTAAGTATAGTCATTCCTGTTTACAATGCAGAAAAGTATTTGTGCAAATGTTTGGATAGCATATTTGTTCAAACTTTGGAGGAAATAGAAGTAGTCTGTATCAATGATAGTTCTACAGATAGCTCATTGGATATTTTGTGCGAATATCGGGAGAAACATCATAATATGGTAGTCATAACCCAAAAAAACGCTGGATCAGGAAGAGCACGCAATGTGGGTATCAATGTGGCAGAGGGAAAATATTTAATGTTTGTGGATCCGGATGATTTTTTGGCGTCTGATGATGCGGTGGAAGCGCTTTACAAAGCGGCAGAAGAAAACCATGTGGCAGTGTGCGGCGGAAGTATGGTTCATTTTATTGCCTCCAAGAATGCCATCCAGAGGCGTTTTGAGACAGAAAAAGAAGGGATGACTTGTTTTAGAAATTATCCGTTCCCCCATGCCCATCAGCGATATATTATTCAAAAGGAATTATTAGTAAAAAATGGTATCTATTATCCAGAATATCGCCGAGGGCAGGATATTACTTTTACAGCAAAAATGTTAAATGCAGTTGATGAGTTTTATTTAATAAGCAAGGACATTTATGTATATCGGAAAGAGCATAAAGAGTTAATATTCACAGAGAAAAAAGCGGATGATTATATATGTTCCTTGTATGATGTTGTGCTGTTGGCGGTTGAGAACGAACTGAGGGAATTGTATATCTCAACGGTCAAAGAATTAAATATTTTTGCAAGAAAACATTGGTATAGACTATTGGAGGAAAATGATACATGGGATAAGGTTATCCGAGTTAACGAGCTTATTAGAAAGGGAAATTGTGTCTTTCAATATGATAAAGGTGCTCATTGTTTAACGGATAAGAAGACATATGAAGAGCATTTGGAGAGAGCAAGAAAAGAATTAGAAGTGGTGGAAGGCCGAGTGAAGGAAGACAAGAAGTTTGTAATTTACGGTGCCGGAAAAGGAGGAAGGTGTATTTGCAGATATTTGAGGAAAAGGGGATATCAGCCCTTTTGTTTTGTAGTAAGCAGCAGGGAGCACAATGCGGAGACGGTGGATGAAATTTCAGTTGTAACAATAAATGAGTTGGATAAAACGGAAGAATATTTGTTTATTTTAGGTGCATTAAAGGAAGATATAAAAAGGGATATGAGAAAAAATCTTCAAAACGAAGGCTACAATAATATTCTTGACTTTGACTGTGAGATGGTAATACCTTTTTTATGAGAATGGTTGTAGCATAGTATTAATTATAAGGAGAGATGGTATGAAGGTTATTACAATGTACCTTCCTCAATTTCATAGAGTAAAGGAAAATGACGAATGGTGGGGAGAGGGGTTTACAGATTGGATCGCAACCAGACAGGCCGAGAAGCTCTTTCCTGATCACTATCAACCACATGTTCCATTAAATAAAAATTATTACGACTTGCTAAATAAAAAGACAATGGAGTGGCAAGCAGATTTAATGAAACAGTATGAGATTGACGGTCAGTGTTTCTATCACTACTGGTTTAAGGATGGTAGGAGAATACTGGAAAAGCCGGCAGAAAATTTGTTGCAATGGAGTGACATTGATATGCCGTTCTGTTTTTGCTGGGCAAATGATTCGTGGGGACGTTCTTGGAGTAATCTTAATAGTAAAATTGTATGGGCAAGCGCTTTTGAACAAAAAGGCGATATGACGGATTCAGGAATATTGCTGGAGCAAAAATATGGTGGGGAGGAGCAATGGAAAGCTCACTTTGATTATCTAGTTCCCTTTTTTAAAGATAACAGGTATATAAAAATCGACAATAGACCGTTGTTTGTAATCCATCAGGCAGCGCAGGTATCTTGTTTGGGGCCGATGAGAGAGAGATGGAATGCGTGGGCCATAGACGAAGGATTTGAAGGTGTGTATATAATTGGTGCAAATAGCAAAGGACTTGTTGAAAAAAGTTTAGATGCTATCTTGTATCATGAACCGCAGTATACAACTAATACTATTAGAAATAACGATAAAAAGCACAAAGATCTCTTAAGACTAGAGTATGATGATGTATGGAATACTTTGTTAAAGTATAGATCAAATAAGAAAAATGTTCTTTACGAAGCATTTGTAGGTTTTGATGATACTCCAAGACGAGGAAAAATCGGTAAAGTAATAGAACATGCAACGCCAGAGAAGTTTAAGAAGTATTTGTCGGAGTTGATTGCAAAAACTACCGCAAATGAGAATGATTTGATTTTTATTAATGCGTGGAATGAATGGGGGGAAGGGATGCATTTGGAACCGGATGAGCGGTTTCAGTATGGTTATTTAGAGGCAATTCCTTATGCAAAAAGACATTACAAAGAGTATCTTGTGAAATACGAAAAAGATAGTGAACTCAGGGCCGACGAGGAATTATTGAAGGAAATAGAAATGTGGTCTGACCGAAGTGCGAGATATGAAAGTTATTGGAGGATTTTTGATGCATGGCTGCGGCTAAAAGAAGAACAGTGTTCTTTGGAACAATATTTTATAAGGCATAATATTAATTCTATTGCCATTTACGGGTTGGGCATGATGGGAAGGCACTTACTGAAGGAACTCGAAAATGGGAAAGTGCAAATTAAATATGCGCTTGATAGCAAAGCTGATCACATTTGCGCAGACATAAAAGTATATTTTCCGGAAGAGGCTTTGGAGGAGGTAGATGCCATTGTGGTTACAGTGACATATGATTATTTTGATATAAAAAGGCGACTACAAGAACGAGGATTCAAAAATATTATTTTATTACAAGAAATTATAGAGGAACTAGTATAGGGAAGACGTGTATAAGAGACATATATCGAAGAGATCGAAAATATGTGTTGGCTGTGGAGGGAGAGTGTGTTATGTTCTATAAATTATATTTTCCTTTTAACTTGGGAAGTGGAAATCGAGGGTGTGAGGCGATTCTTAGAGGGACTTTAAAAACGTTACATGAGGATGTTAGGGGAGTATTTGTTTTAGATAAGAATAATGATGAAAAAGAACTAGATATTTTTTTGGGACTAGATGAATATTGTGCCATTAGTACTACTGATCGGATTAAAGATGCCAATAAATTTGAATTGACACTTAGAAAATGGGGTAAAAAAATTGGTTTTGGAAAAGGATGGTTTGACTATTACCCTTATAAACGTTTCTTATCTAGTACCGATAAAGAGTCGCTGGTTATGTTTACTGGCGGAGATTTATATTGTTATGAAAAAATGGCTTTGAAGCTTGCTGAAGTAAATATGCGGTTGAAAAAAAGAGCTATTAAAACTGTATTGTGGGGATGTTCTGTCGATAAAAGTGCGTTAGTGAATGATAAAGTTAGGAATAGCCTGCGAAAATATGATTTTATTGTGTGCCGGGAAAGCATAACCTTCAATACTCTGAAAGAAGCAGGTGTTGAAAAGGTTATGTTGTGCCCTGATCCGGCGTTTGTATTGGATCCGGAACCTACAGAGCTCCCCGCTTTTTATGAAAACAAGGATATCATAGGTATTAATGTAAGCAATTTTGTACATGGAAATGTTGGTTTTGATACTATCTTTGGTAAAAACCTTTTGAAACTTGTAGAATATATAATTCAAAATACAAGCTTTAATATTGTTCTTATTCCCCATGTTTTTTGGAAAAACCAAGATGACAGAATCATTTGCAGAGCTGTATACGAGAAATTTAAAGAATTTGGAAGGGTCTTTTTGTTAGAAACTGAGAAGATGAACTACTGCCAAATTCGCCATGCTATTTCGGAATGTAGATTTTTTATTGGAGCGAGAACGCATTCTATGATTTCAGCTTACTCGACGTGTGTTCCAGCGCTGGCGCTTGGGTATTCCGTTAAATCTGTTGGGATTGCGAGGGATATTGGTCTCCCGGAGCAGCTGGTAGTTAATTACAACGATGTGAAGCACGATGATGAGCTTGTAGGAGCGGTTGAATATCTTCTGCAAAATGAAGAAACGATTAGAGCGTTATTAAAAGAAGTGATGCCGGATTATTGCAAAAGCGCTTATATGGCAAAAGATGTGCTAGAAAAGATTATGTAGACTCACGTGTGAATGAGGAAAAGTGCTTATGATTAAAATCGAAGAAAAGATAAAATGTTCCGGCTGTTCCGCATGTTATAATGTGTGTCCTGTTAATGCGATTACAATGGAGGATGATGAAGAAGGATTTTGGTATCCCAAGATAGATCCGTCTAAATGTGTAAGATGTGACAAGTGTGAAAAAGTATGTCCCTACATCAACAAAATAACAGCAGAGTCTGATCTTCAAATGTGTTTTGCTGCGTATAACAAAAGTGAAGAAGAACGTTTTATCAGTTCTTCCGGCGGGATGTTTATTGCATTAGCTAAGGAAATATTACAAGAGGGCGGAGTGGTCTTTGGTGCTGCCTATGATGAAAGATATATGGTCTGCCACATGGCTGCTGAAAATGAGAAACAATTAATTGAGCTGATAGGTTCTAAATATCTTCAAAGCCGGATAGGTACTATTTATCAAGAAGTACATGCTCAGGTAAAGTTGGGTAGGAAAGTGCTGTTTGTCGGTTGCTCCTGCCAAATTAGTGGCCTGATCAGCTTTTTGGGACAGAACTATGATAATCTGGTTTGTGTTGATTTCATATGTCTGGGTGTTCCGTCGCCCAAAGTCTGGTCGGATTATCTGGATACTTTTTTTATAAGAGATAAGATTAATTTTGTGAATTTTAAGGACAAGTCTCTCGGCTGGCACACTTTTTCGCTGCGTATAAACAGTGATGATGAAGAATTCGTGCGTAATGGAAGAGAAACCCACTTCTTTTCCGGTTTCTTTAAGGCACTGTATTCCAGACCTTCCTGCAGTGCATGTATTTTTAAACAGGGAAAGCGTTTAAGCGATATCACCATTTCCGATTGTTGGGGGTATCGTAAGATTGCTCCCGAAATGGATGATAATAAAGGGTTGTCGAGCGTTGTCATTCATACGGAGAAAGGGAGACAGCTTTTTTTCAGGGTTAAGGAGCAAGTGGTATATAAAGAAGCAAATTTAGAAGATATATTAAAATATAACAGGAATTATAATACCTCTGCTGCAATGGGGGAACAAAGGGCGGAGTTTTGGGCTGATTACAATCGGCTTTCAAAGAAAGAAGTCTTTGAAAAGTGGTGTTCGGGGTGATAGTATGTGGTGGCTGCTTGGGTTGTTTTTGTTTATAGTTATTCTTTTCTTAACTGCAAACTATTTGTATAAACAGACGAATAATTACAGTAATTGCAGGCTTGATATCAAAAACTATATAAAGGGCATTCCTTATGACCTGCAAATGGTGAATCTGGGAAGTACCTATGCAAAGTATGCGTTTGGGGCATATGAAGATTTGAATATAAACGGTTGCGACTTGTCTTTACAGGCGCAAAGCCTTGAGATGGATTACGCAATATTGAAACAGTATGCGGATCACATTGCACCGGGAGGTGTTGTTGTTGTTGTTGCGGCGGCGTGTCTTCTGCTGTATAGGGAGGTGGGGGTTAATCTATTGTACTATGATGTTTTGGATAAAAACAATAATCCTTTATTTGAGTGGCGAGGAAAGCTGGAGAGTGTTTTTCCGATTTTTTTTCACCCCAAGAAGATAAAAAAGCTGATAAAGGACACTAAGCGTAAGAATGACATTTATGACCGATACCCTACGAATCTTGATGATGTCCGATCGGAAAAAGTACTGAAAGACCTCGTTGCGGTCTGGTTGAAATTATTTTCCCTGCATGATTTAAAAGGCGCAGACTTTTCGGAGGAAAACCGGAAAATAATGCAGAGAAACCGAGAAATTCTTGGGGAAATGCTTGACTTGTGTAAAAAAAAGAGCTTTAGGCCGGTTATTGTGGTTCCCCCTTTTTCAAGCAGGTTAAATCAATACTTTTCGGAGGAATTTAAGGAGAAAGTTATCAGGCAAAACATCAGAGACGTAGTACAGGAGAGGAGGGTTCCTGTTTTGAATTATCAGGATGACGAACAATTTCAAAATGCCATAGAATTATTTGCAGATGGTGGTTTTCGACTGAACAGAAAAGGGAGCCAGGTTTTCCTTAGTCGCTTGATAAAGGATTTGCAGCAATATGGAATAGAGATAAGCAATCATATTATTCATTGAGAGGCAGTTATGATTAAAAAAAAGAAGAAAAAGTTAAAATATATACCACTTGTTTACAGCGAGGATCTGAGAAGCGCATATACGGAAGCAAGCGTCGTGGGAAATCGTTTGGTGGGAAGAAATGTTCTGGTCACTGGAGGGACCGGTGGGATAGGACTGGCAATTGCTATGCGGTTTCTTACAGAGAAGAGCAATGTGATCATCAGTGGCCGCAACGAGCAAAGGCTACAGACATCCATGGCATATTTAAAAGAGCGGTTTCCGGCGGGAAATATACAGACCATTGTCCTTGACTTGTGCAATGCAGAAAGCATTCTCGCTGTTGTAAAACAATTATCACAGCAGGAAACATTTATAGATATTCTTGTAAACAATGCAGGAATATGTACAGAAGAAAGTCGGAAAAGAAGGTTTCGAAGTGTTTCAGAAGAAGAGTTTAAGAATGTATGGAACACTAACTTTGAGGGAACCGTTTTATTAACCAACGAAATTGCTAATGCGATGAGCGAAAGAGATATAAAAGGTAATATTGTTAATATAGCTTCTATATGTGCGGAATTCCGCTCATATCAACACACACCATATGGAATCTCCAAAAGTGCTTTGGTAAGTTATTCAAAAATATTATCGGAAAAGTATGATGATATTACAATAAATGTAATTGAGCCGGGTTCTGTTGCAACTCCTATGGAGAAACTAGGTATAGGTGATAACATTGTAAGAAATTGTAATGTCTTGCATCATTCAGCACTTCCTGAGGAGATAGCTTCTTTGGTGGCCTTCCTGGCAGGGGGATTTGGTAAATATCTGACTGATCATGCAATAGTTGCTTCTGCATGTGAAAAGCTGTGATCATCAAAAGGAGTATGCCTATGTTCAATGAGATAAAAGAGAAAATAAAGGAAATGATTGGAAGACCCCAATACATTACGCCAATTTGTGATCAAACGCTGTATGGGACTAACGCAAATAGTTTTGCAGGGAATTCTCTCCACAATTCTAATGTACTGGTGGTAACTAATCTATTGCCGCAGGCAGAAAAGATTTCAAAAATTGATATCAGGTTGAAATGTGAAAACTGTGAGTCTGAAATCCTTTTTCTTCAGGAAGAAGACATTACTGTGGAACAAATACATGACAGCGGACAGGCATTTACAGGGGAATTTGACCATATTATCAACCTGGTCTATATAGGTGATGAGAACAACCATGATTACTTTCTGTTGACAGATCCGATGAAAAGCGTTTACCGTCTCTTGCAACAGGAATGCGACTACCTGATTGGTCGAATACAATACGCGACCATCTGTACTGCCATTTTGAAAGGCCCAACAGATAATATTAGCAGAGCATCTTCTCTGGCCGGAATGGAGAGCCTGATAAAAGGGCTAGGGGGAGTGATGGCTAAAAAGGGACCTATTGTTAACGGATTGTCGGCAAATGAAAGTATTTCTTTTGAAGATGTGTTGGCTGCAGCTGTTTACCTAAGCAGTAAATATGGGCAGATTTTAGCCGGGGAAGTTCTTAGGATGAATATATGATGGACCGGGGGTTGAAAATGAAAATTAAGAAATGGTTATCACCGAAATATTATGTATTTCACAACATTTTGTACAGGGAAAAAAAGGAGACTGATTATCGATATAATGCTGCTTTTCGCGGTGTGAAAGTGTTGCCCAAAAGTTTTTTAAAGGGCTATGAGTGGAAATACATATGTTGTTATCGAAAGTGGCAATGTAACAGAGACAACATTTGGGGAAGGTTTTATGAGAGAAAGCTAACCTCTTTATCACAAAGGACGGGTATTGATTTAGATAAGAATCCCAATATAGGAGACGGATTTATTCTTGGGCATTGGGGAAGAATCATTGTAAACAGATCGGCGAAGTTTGGCTCGCCAATATTCTTGACACATGGAGTTACAATCGGACGGGATATTCGCGGAAAAAGAAAAGGAGTACCGACGTTTGGAAACTATGTGTGTATTCGGGCAAATTCAACAGTTGTAGGAAATGTGCATATTGGAAATGACGTATTGATAGCGCCCAATACATTTGTTAATTTTGATGTGCCTGACCACTCTATAGTGATTGGGAATCCGGCGTCCATTCATCATAGAGATAACGCCACGGAGGGGCATTTACCTGTAATAAATATTTAAACAGATGCTAATTTTTCCAGCAAGTAGAGAATATCTTTATTTTCTAATACTATCCCTATTATAAAGAATTGTGGAAAAATGCCGATATATTTATAGGATGCAGGGAAGCAGAGAGAAACGCACAGGGAAGTGGAAATATGGAATTAACTATATAAAGGCATCCGTAGGGATACCTTTTTTCGTTATGTTAATTGATCTACATAGAATGTATTGGAGGAAACAGATGAAAGTAGTAGCATCCGTTCCAAGCATGGTTATTTTACTCATGGAATATATTTGGCTGCGCAAGGAGGGAAGGACTTTATGGAAATAGGAGAACTGGAAATAGGTGGTCTGCTGGAATTGTGCAAAGATTTGGCAATTCAGGCCGGCAAGGCTATTATGGATGTTTACGATAGTGAAGGTGGTTTTGAAATTGAATATAAAGCAGATGCTTCGCCGTTGACAAAGGCTGATCGAGTCTCCCATTGTATCATAGTGGATGCCTTGAAAGAAAAATATCCAAGGTTCGCTATTTTGTCGGAGGAAGAAAAGGATAACAAGACAAGGCTGGATAATGACTATTGTTTTATTATTGATCCGTTAGACGGAACCAAAGAATTTATTAAGAGAAATGGTGAATTCACTGTTAATATTGCATTGGCATACAAACATAAAAGTGTTTTAGGGGTTATTTATGTTCCTGTTACGGGGGAATTATATTATGCGGCAGCGGGAAGAGGGGGATGGCTGAAAGAAGAAAATGGCACAGTGAAAAAACTTCAGGTGTCAGATATTACGGAACATGACAAAGTTCGATTGGTCATGAGCAGTTCACATCCATGTAAGGAAATGGAAGAGTTGATTGAGAAAAATAATTTTACTAATTTTGTGAAAATGGGGAGCTCTCTTAAGGGGTGTTTAATTGCAAAAGGCGATGCAGAAATATACTATCGTCATAATCCTACAATGGAGTGGGATACAGCTGCAATGCAATGTATTGTCGAAGAAGCAGGAGCTGTTTTTCGGCAGATGGATGACAGTGAAATGCTGTATAACAGAGAGAATCCGCTTAATGCAAATGGATTCTATATTATAAATCACATAAAAAATAAGCTATAAAAATGAATAGGAGAATCAGGAATATGCAGATAAGTGATTATGAGTTTATACATAACATTGATGTATTGTTTGAAAAGAAAATCATTATATACGGGGCAGGAGTATATGGAAAAAGAAGTGCGCAGCTTTTAGAGGATGCAGGTGTGGGGGTTGACTGTTTTTGCGATAAGGATGAGAGCAATAAAAGTTGTCTCAATCATTTAATCATTACATTAGAAGAATTGCAGGAAAAGGTGAAAAAAGAAGAATGCATGATTATTATAAGTTCTACAACTTATTGTGAGGAAATGATAGAGGAGTTGGAACATAGAGGAATTGTAGCATATGTTTGTACCTGGTATGCTTTGCAGGCAGGAATTGAGCTGCATATAAAGGATAAGAGATTTCCTGCAGAGTATCAGAAGAAATATCTTCAAAGAAAGAACTTATTTGTCACCAGTTTTCCAGGATATGCTAGATTTATGCGTTTCATGGAGTTGTGTAAGAAACCACATGCAATTTTGATTTATCAGCCGGGAAAGGTAGGGTCAAATACTATATTCCAAACTTTAGAAAAGGCCAAGATAGAAACAGTACGCTTGCATGAAATCGTGGCAAGAACAGGGATAGAGATGTTAGATAAAATGTATGGATGCCTTTCAAGAGAATATGAAACTGGGACAGTAAAAATTATTACTTTAGTTAGAGAACCAATAGGAAGGGCTTTATCAGGGTTTATGCAGTGTTTTCACTCAGCATTTGTACTAAAATTTGAAGATGTCAATCAAACATTAGAGGAACAGGCAAGTAAACTGGTAATAGACCTTTTGGATAAGAATGATGAATTTCTGTGGTTTGATAAAGAAATAAAAAAGGTGACGGGAGTTGATATCTATTCTTATCCCTTTGATAAGGAGGCCGGATACACATGGATTAAGAAATATAATATAGAAATTTTAGTATTAAAATTAGAAAAGCTAAGAGAAAATGTTGCCGTTCTTGGGGAGTTTGTTGGAAAACCTGACATTAAACTCGTGAATGGTAATGTGGGAAGCGAAAAACACTATAAGTACATTTATGAGGAACTGAAAAAGAGAATCAAAATCCCCGCTCGATTATTAGATTCCCAGTACAAGAATAATTGGCAAATGGATCACTTTTACACAGAGAAGGAAAAAGAAGAGTTTCGGAAAAAGTGGAGCAAATATGTGCTGGAGGAAGAATAGGATGTATCAGCTTTGATACTGTCGTGACTGATGTACTTTGGGGGCACATGTGGTTATTTTTGCAGGAATTTATTTGCTGAAGATATTTTTATAAGGAGTGGATTCGAGATGGATAATGTAGAATATTCCTTTTCACACTTGGATGCCCTTGAGGCAGAAGCGATCTATATCATACGTGAGGTGGCGGCGGAATGTGAAAAGCCGGTTATGCTGTATTCTATTGGAAAAGACAGCTCTGTTATGTTACATCTTGCAATGAAGGCATTTTATCCGGAGAAGCCGCCGTTTCCATTCCTGCATGTGGATACTACATGGAAATTTAAGGAAATGATCGAGTTCCGTGACAGGAAGGCGAGAGAGCTTGGGATAGAGATGTTGGTACATACGAATGAGGAGGGCGTGGCACAGGGCATCAACCCTTTTGACCACGGATCTGCATACACAGATATCATGAAGACTCAGGCGCTGAAGCAGGCGTTGACCAAGTATGGTTTTACGGCAGCTTTTGGCGGTGGCAGGCGCGATGAGGAGAAATCCAGGGCCAAGGAGCGGATTTTTTCATTCCGCAACAGTGAACAGGTGTGGGATCCCAAGAATCAGAGGCCTGAGATGTGGAATCTTTATAATACAAAGATCAATAAAGGGGAAAGCATTCGTGTATTTCCCATTTCCAATTGGACGGAAAAGGATATCTGGCAGTATATCAGGCGTGAAAAGATTGACATTGTGCCTCTTTACTATGCGAAGGAACGGCCGGTAGTTTACCGTGACGGCAATATCATCATGGTGGATGATGACAGGATGCGTATCGGGGAAGGCGAAAATGTTGTGATGAAAAAGGTGCGTTTTCGCACGTTGGGCTGCTATCCGCTGACAGGCGGCGTGGAATCCGAGGCGGATACGTTGGATGCCATTATAGAAGAAACTCTGGGAGCGGTTTCCTCGGAGAGGACGAGCCGTGTCATAGACCATGAAGCTGCAGGCAGCATGGAGCGCAGAAAAAGGGAGGGATATTTCTGATGATGGGGCTTTTGAAGTTTATTACCTGTGGAAGTGTGGATGACGGTAAATCTACACTCATCGGACATATGCTCTATGACGCAAAGCTGCTTTATGCGGATCAGGAACGGGCACTGGAGTTGGACAGTAAGGTGGGAAGCCGTGACGGAAAGATTGACTACTCACTGCTTTTGGACGGGCTTATGGCGGAGCGTGAGCAGGGGATCACGATAGATGTGGCATACCGCTATTTTACAACGGATAAACGCAGCTTTATTGTGGCGGATACACCGGGACATGAGGAATACACAAGGAACATGGCCGTGGGGGCTTCTTTTGCGGATCTGGCAGTTATACTTGTGGATGC
The DNA here is from genome assembly GCA_022511465.1 of Acetatifactor sp. GTDB lineage: Bacteria > Bacillota > Clostridia > Lachnospirales > Lachnospiraceae > Acetatifactor. The sequence goes on from JAFLRM010000004.1 coordinate 98,696, forward strand.
AAGCCAGGGAATATTGACCCAGACGTGGCGTCACGCGAGAATTTGTGCCCTTATGGGAATAAGGCATTTTGTGTTTGCTGTGAACAAAATTGATCTGGTGCATTATGATCCGGCTGTATTTAAAAAGATAGAGAAGGATATCAAAAAGCTTGCTGTTGATCTGGAGTTGACGAATGTACAGATCATTCCCGTTTCTGCCACGGAAGGAGACAACCTTACATCGGCTTCCAAGCTGACACCGTGGTATCACGGAAAATCTCTTTTAGAATTTCTGGAGCAGGTGGACGTAGAAGAAACCGGTGAGGAACAGGGGTTTGTGATGCCTGTGCAAAGGGTATGCAGGCCCAATCACACATTCCGGGGATTTCAAGGTGAGCCTGTCTGTGGAAAGTTGGCTTTAACTGATGAGATCGCGGTGCTGCCCAGCGGGGAGAAGGCCCATGTTGTGGAACTGTTGAGGGGAGATACCGGCGTTGAAACGGTCACCGGGGGAGAAGCCGTGACTATAAAACTCGACAAGGAAATAGACGTGTCGAGAGGCTGCGTGATCCTGAAGGATACGGAACTTCCCGTTGCAGATATGTTCAATGCAAGTGTCCTTTGGATGGATGAGGCGGAGCTTGTGCAGGGCCGGAGCGTATGGGTAAAGCTGGGGACGAAGATGGTTCCCGCAACAGTGATGACAATTAAGCACAAGATGGATATTCATACAGGGGAGCACCTGAAGGTCAATAAAATTTATAAAAATGAGATAGCAGTATGCGAGTTTGCACTTGCAGAGCGCATTGTGCTTGATAAATTTGAGTCACATAAAGCATTGGGACGTTTCATTGTTATAGACAGGATCACAAATATGACATCAGCCTGTGGTATTGTGAATTTTCCGCTCAGAAGAAGCCAGAATCTGACGTGGCATGAGATGGACATCACAAGAGACGCAAGAGCAGAACACATGAATCAAAAACCAACGACTTTGTGGTTCACAGGACTTTCCGGGGCCGGTAAGTCCACGCTTGCCAATGAAATTGAGAAGCGCTTACATATGGCAGGAAAATATACGATGCTTCTGGATGGCGATAATGTTCGTATGGGTTTGAATAAAAATCTGGGTTTTGAGGAAAAAGACAGGATTGAGAACATTCGTCGTGTTGCGGAAGTATCAAAGTTGATGAACGATGCAGGACTGATAGTACTGACTTCCTTTATATCACCGTATAGAAATGATAGAAGAAGCGCAAGGGATATTATTGGAAACGACAATTTTGTGGAAATATATGTCAGTACGCCCCTTGAGGAATGTGAACGGCGTGATGTTAAGGGACTATATAAAAAGGCAAGGAGGGGAGAGATCCCCAATTTTACGGGTATTTCGAGTCCGTTTGAAGAGCCGGAGCATGCGGAGATCGTGATCGACACCAGTAAACATTCTATTGAGGAATGTGTGGACTACTGCATGGAAGAATTGAGGAGATATTTGGATTAAGCGCAGTATAGTGATCAGGAGGAGGTTGTTGCCATGAAAGCACTGATATTAAATTCCGGAATGGGAAGCAGAATGGGTGTCCTGACATCGGAGCATCCCAAATGTATGACAGAGATCTCCAGCAGGGAAACCATTCTCAGCAGGCAGTTGAAACAGATCGCGTCTGCCGGCATTGAAGAAGTGGTGATGACCACGGGACTCTTTGACAGTGTTCTGGTCAATTACTGCCAGAGCCTTGACCTGCCATTACACATTACCTTCGTCAAGAATCCTCTGTATCAGGAGACAAACTACATCTATTCCATCTACTGTGCCAGAGAATATCTGGAGGATGACATCCTCTTGATGCATGGTGATCTGGTGTTTGAAAATGCCGTGTTTGATGCTGTAGTCGGAAGTGAGACAAGCTGTATGACGATCAGCACCACCCTGCCGCTTCCGGAAAAGGACTTTAAGGCAGTTCTTAAGGATGACAGAATAGCAAAAGTGGGCATAGAATTCTTTACCGATGCCGTGGCGGCGCAGCCACTTTATAAGCTTCGGTATGACGACTGGAAGGTATGGCTGGAAGCGATCAGTGCGTTCTGTGAGAGCGACAAGGTAAAATGTTATGCGGAAAATGCATTCAATGAGGTTTCTGATGCTTGTAAGATTTACCCGTTGGATGTGAAAAATCAGTTGTGTAGTGAGATTGATACTCCGGAAGATCTGGCGATTGTTTCAGAGCGCTTGAAGGAAGTGGAGAACCGCACTGTCTACATGTGTTTTTCCACGGATATCCTCCACAGCGGGCATATCAGTATTATTAAGAAAGCAGAGCGTCTGGGCAAATTGATCGTGGGTATCCTTTCGGATGAAGCGGTGGCAAGTTACAAAAGGTTTCCTTTGCTGCCGTTTTCTGAGAGAAAGGCGATGTTTGAGAATATTGCCGGTGTTTACCGGGTTGTGGAACAAAATACGTTGAGCTACAAGGAAAATTTGGAGAAATATCAGCCTGCCTATGTGGTTCATGGAGATGACTGGGCGACCGGGTTTCAGAAGCCGATCCGGGATGAAGTGGTTTCTGTGCTTGCCTCCTATGGAGGCAGATTAGTGGAATTTCCTTATTCAGGGGATGAAAAATATCGGGAATTGGAGCAGAGGGCCCGTGCGGAACTCTCCATGCCCGATATGCGCAGGGGACGCTTAAAGAAAGCGATCACGATGAAAGGAACGGTGACTGCGATCGAGGCGCACAGCGGTCTGACCGGCCTGATCGCGGAGAATACGGTGGTCTATCAGGATGGAGCAGCCAGACAGTTTGATGCCATGTGGATCAGTTCCCTCTGTGACTCCACGGCAAAGGGGAAGCCGGATATTGAACTGGTGGATATGACATCAAGGTTCCGCACCATCGATGATATCATGGAGGTTACAACGAAGCCCATTATTTTTGACGGGGATACCGGCGGCCTGACGGAGCATTTTGTGTACACGGTCAGGACGCTGGAGCGAATGGGAGTTTCCATGATCATCATTGAGGACAAGACCGGTCTAAAGAAAAATTCCCTCTTTGGAAACGAAGTAGTGCAGACTCAGGACAGTATCCCAAACTTCTGTGAGAAGATCGCCGCCGGCAAAAAGGCTCAGAAGACGCAGGATTTTATGATATGTGCCCGTATTGAGAGCCTGATCCTGGAGCAGGGTATGGAGGATGCCTTAGAGCGTGCATTTGCCTTTGTGGGAGCGGGTGCGGACGCGATCATGATCCACAGCCGGAAGAAAGAGCCGGACGAGATTTTTGAATTCGTGGAAAAGTTTCGTGCAGAAGATTCCGTGACTCCGATCGTTGTGGTGCCCACTTCCTTCAATATGGTCACCGAGGAAGAGTTCAAACAGCGGGGGGTCAATGTGGTGATCTATGCGAACCAGCTGACTAGGACCGGTTTCCCGGCTATGCAGAATGCGGCCAAAATGATTTTGGAGAATCACCGTGCGAAAGAGTGTGACGATATCTGTATGCCTTTTAAGGATATTATCCGGCTGATCCCGGAAGATAACTGAGTGATATCTTAAGGACGGGAGAATATCTGTATGGAACAAAAGGTGATCATGGCGGGAATGGATTACGGTGAACTGGATGACTATATTCAGGAGAATGGAATTCGATCCATGCTTCTTGTATGTGGACAGTCTTTTGCCAATTTGAAAATTAGTAGTTACTTTGAGAAGCTGGAAGCGGGCGGAAAAGTTAATGTGGTCAGATTTGATGATTTTACTCCCAATCCCGGGTATGAGTCTGTGGAGAGAGGGGTGGAGGTATTCCGTCAAAATAACTGCAGCGCGATCATTGCTGTCGGCGGCGGCAGTGCGATGGATGTGGCGAAGTGTATCAAGCTGTATGCCAATATGGATCCGGCTAAAAATTATCTGGAACAGGAGATTGTGCCCAATGATGTAAAATTGTTGGCAGTCCCTACCACTGCAGGAACCGGAAGTGAGGCAACCCGTTACGCGGTCATCTATTACCGAGGGGAAAAACAATCTGTGACGGATGACAGCTGTATTCCGGATGTGGTTTTAGTAGATCCTTCCGCGTTGAAGACACTGCCAATGTATCAGAGAAAAGCAACGATGTTGGATGCACTTTGTCATGCGGTGGAATCTTTCTGGTCCGTAAATTCTACCGAAGAGAGCAAAGCATATTCCAAAGAAGCGATCCGACTGATCCTGGATGATCAGGATGCATATCTGGCAAATCAAGACCGGGGCAATGCAAATATGCTTCAGGCGGCAAATATTGCGGGCAAAGCAATTAATATCACACAGACAACGGCAGGCCACGCCATGTGTTATAAGCTTACAAGTCTTTACGGGATCGCACATGGTCATGCTGCGGCTTTGTGTGTTTCCGCATTATGGGAGTATATGCCGGTGCATGCGGGAGAGTGTATAGATCCGCGGGGAGCAGACTATGTAACGGCTATGTTTAAAGAGCTTGCAGATGTGATGGGGTGCAGCACAGCTGAGCAGGCAGCAGTAAAATTCCGGGAAATATTTGCGGCTCTGGATTTAGCAATACCGATAGGAAAAGAAGAGGATTTTGAAATTCTGCGGACATCCGTAAATCCCGTGCGCTTGAAAAATAATCCGATCAGGTTGGACGAAAAGACAATAGATATGCTCTACCATAAAATTTTGTCGGTAGGTGCGGAAGGCTAGGAGGAAAGTCATGAAAGTAGAAGATCTGATAAATATCATTGGAGCGGACTTTTATACCGGAGTTCCGGATTCGCAGTTGAAGGCTCTCTGTAATTATCTGATGAATACCTATGGCATCGATGCCAGACATCATATTATCGCGGCGAATGAGGGAAATTGCGCTGCCTTGGCTGCCGGATATCATTTAGCAACCGGTAAGGTGCCGGTTGTTTATATGCAGAACAGTGGCGAGGGGAATATTATCAATCCGGTGGCATCTCTGCTGAATGACAAAGTATATGCGATTCCCGTGATCTTTATCATAGGATGGCGCGGAGAACCGGGGGTTCATGATGAGCCTCAGCATATCTTCCAGGGAGAGGTGACGATGAAACTGCTGGAGGACATGAATATCAAGGCTTTTGCCATTGGAAAGGGAACCTCTGATGAGGAGGTGGCTGCTGTCATGGAAGAGTTCCGCGGTGTTTTGGCATCCGGCAGGGACGTAGCTTTTGTGATCCATAAGGATGCCCTCTCTTATGATGGAAAGGTGAAGTATGAGAATGAAAACACAATGACCCGTGAGGAGATCATCCGGCATATCGTGAAGGCATCCGGTGAGGATCCTATCGTGTCCACCACGGGAAAGGCCAGCCGGGAACTGTTTGAGATCCGCGAGGCAAACGGCCAGAGCCACAAGTACGATTTTCTCACCGTCGGCTCAATGGGGCATAGTTCTTCCATTGCTCTGGGAGTGGCAGTAAATAAGCCGGGAACCAGGATATGGTGTGTGGACGGTGATGGTGCGGTTTTGATGCACATGGGTTCCATGGCTGTATTGGGGGCAAATGCACCCGAGAATATGATCCATGTAGTTATCAACAATGGTGCTCATGAGACTGTAGGCGGTATGCCGACGGTTGCCGGTAAGATCGATCTGGTTGCGATCGCAAAGGCCTGCGGATATCCCAATGCGGTCTGTGTGGATAACTTTGAGGCACTGGACCGGGAACTGAAAGCAGCGAAGAACAGAAAAGAATTGAGTATGATCGAGGTGAAATGTTCTATCGGTGCCCGCGATGATCTTGGAAGGCCGACCACAACAGCGTTGGAGAATAAGGAGAGGTTTATGGAGTATCTTGGGAAGTTGTAACTATTTTTTCAAAATTAAACAGCCGAACCCAGTCTTTTAGTCTGGAATCTTCGTCCGGCGGCTTGCGCGTAAGTAGGAAATATGCAGAGAAGATGGCGGGAATAGGAAGAATATGATCAAAGCAAGAACAAAGAAAGGGGACGGTATTATGTACGAAGCACAATATGCACCTTTACATATGAGGCTGCCAGCGGTCTGTCTTTCGATGATGTAAGAGTGCGATTGCCGGTCAATACTGACCGCAGCCTGGAACAGCAGGCAGAGAGTGGAGTCATCACATTTGACAGGGCAGTTCATGAAGGTGGGCAGGAAATTGTACAAGGGGTTTTTCTCAAATTTGAATCTGTAGGAGAAAAAATTCTGCTGGGAGAATGTGAAGAAGCGGATAAGTGTGGTTTCAACACAACAGAATTATCAGCACTCGCCCTTTTTGACCTTCTGGACAAACTTAAGGAGCCGGGCCTGATCCCTGTAATAAGTGCAGAAATATATGCTAAAATTCAGAGTGAGCCAGAAGATACCTATTATGCAATAAGGGCAAAGAGGGTATTCGAATTGTTTCATATAAAGTCTGATACAAGACCTGATGCAGAATCTGAGCCCTCAATTTCTCAAGATCCAGCTTATATATATTTAAAAAATCGTTTAGAGTGGCTGGGAACTTTTATTAATGAGGTCGCTACCAAAATACCGGATGAGGAAATGGAAAAAAAGTCAACTGGCTACATTGATCAGATGGGAAATGATCGGCTGTCAAAAACTGTGCCATCGCTTTAGGAATGATCGTTGTATAAGCGATTTGATCCTGGATGAGTTAAATAAGCGAAAAGACGATTTTAATACTAAATTGAAGGTATACAGCTATACGCCTGACATAGACAAAAACCCAAAACCGGAGCACAGTACGGGTATTCCAGGCGCCTATGCCGGAGAAAAGCAGCAGGAGATTGCGTTGCCTCCTTTAGAGGAACTTCCCAATGTAATAAAAACAGGCGACCCTATTAAAAGAAATTTTTTCAATAAAAGTGGAAAGGTTAAAAATATTCAGATTTTAACAAAGGAACGGCAAAAAGTGTTTTGGATAGTCTGCGACAATCAAGATTGCCAAAAAGACTTGTGATATTTATAAGCGTAAAAATAAGTGTCATCGTCTACTTTTTCACCAAAGACACAATTTATTTTACACTACCAATATTCCTTATAAATTCGTCAAGAGTTTCTGCTCTGGCGGAAAACTTCAGCCATTTATTTAGTGTTTCCGGATCCTCCTGCGCTTGTATTTGCTGGTGCAGTTCTTCCGGGACAGGGCCTATTTCCTCTAACAGTTGAAGAATATCTTCGGTTTTTGCCAGCTGGCGGCCTTTTTCCATACCTTTTTGCATGCCTTTTTCCATACCTTTTTTTATGCCTTCCTCCATCGCATATTCATCCATAGCGATGCGGTCCCGCTCAAACTTCTCCTGTAGCTCAATTTCCTCGCGAATGCGTCTGGTTAGGCTAAAGTCCCTGATGGCAGCCATAGCCCTGATAATAGCTCTGTTACTTGTTTTGATCATATCCAGTTCCTCCTCCGTCTCAGCGTTAAAGAATCTGACCCAGTCCTTTAGTCTGGAATTCTCGTCCGGCGGCTTGCGCAGCTCTATAGTATGAATTTCCAATAGATCCGTTAATTCGTTTCCCACTTGATCACGCATGCGGTATACACTGTGGCATTCTTTTCGGTCAGTCAGATTAAAGTCCAGAATGCTGATCGCGACACAGCGTCTGGCAGTCTTGTAATTCTGTCCCCAGCGCAGATCTGAGGTGAAGACCTTTGCCAGATAGAAGATCTGTCGTTTATCCCAGTTGGAAAAATGGCGTATCTGCATCTCAATGTTAATTTTGGTGCAGTTATTCATTTCAACCAAGACATCCAGAATACCCAGCTTTTCATTTCGGGATTTCCGCCATAAGTGGGTGTTCAGAAGTCTGGTGGAAGCAATCTCCTCCAGCGGAATGTCTAGCACATCACTGATAAAACCGGTTCGGATAATCTCGTCCTCCAACAGTTCCTTAATACAAAAATCAGTTTTTGCAGAAATAATTTTCATTCGTGCCCCTTTCTGATACCGGAGCACACCTAACTATTCTTATAGATATTATAGATGTTTCTACGGTATCATGCAATCTTTTTTCTTATAAATTGTAAAATTATGGAATACACGGCGAATCGCCAAATAGAAATCGATGGTAAAGACTCCATCTATGTTTTTATCATAGTGGAACTTTTGTATAATGTCAAGGCTTCCGATGAATAAATCATCTTTGGCGTTCGCCGGACGATTACCGCTTTTATCAGATCATGCAGATATTCCGGCACGCCGCAGAGAGCTTGCAGAGCAAAGGGAAATGCAAGGACAACTGGAGCAGAAAAATGCCGAGTTGGAGGCGTTACGAAAAGCTTACGAGTAACTCTTAAAAAAGTAATGGCACGATTGTAACTGTGCCAGAGCAAATTGGGTGGGAAGAAAACTTCTAAAAACCGGTTGACACCCCGTCTCACTTGTGATACACTATTCAGGCGAGACGAGTTTACAGTCTTTTTTTAATGCTTAAAATTAACCGATTGAAAATACGTGGAGGTAGAGAAATGCGTACAAAAATCACTTTAGCGTGTACCGAGTGCAAGCAGCGTAACTACAATACTACCAAGGAGAAGAAGAACCATCCTGACAGAATGGAGACCAAGAAGTATTGCAGATTCTGCAAGACTCACACACTGCACAAAGAAACCAAGTGATCATCGTTCTAATGTGGGCTGCCTGACGGCAGCAGAAAAGAGGAGAAATGGCAGATTCCGCTGAAAAGCAGACACGCCCCAGCTTCTTTAAGGGTGTGAAGGCTGAATTTAAGAAAATTTCATGGCCGGACAGACAATCTACATTCAAGCAATCCGTTGCGGTTGTTGCAATATCAGTAGTGCTTGGAGTGATCATTGCCGTGTTGGATTATGTGATCCAGTATGGGGTGAATTTCTTAACATCATTATAGAGCGAGGGTGATCGTATGGCAGAGGCAAAGTGGTATGTAGTTCATACCTATTCCGGATATGAAAACAAAGTCAAAGCCAATATTGAGAAGACCATTGAGAACAATAAGGGCCTTGCGGAGCAGATCTTGGAGGTTAGAGTTCCCATGGAGGAGGTTGTGGAGATCAAGAACGGCGCGAAGAAAACCGTGGCGCGCAAAATGTTCCCCGGCTATGTGCTTCTCAATATGGAAATGAACGACGAAACATGGTATGTTGTGCGCAACACCCGCGGTGTAACAGGATTTGTAGGGCCGGGAAGCAAGCCGGTTCCGCTCACGGAGGCCGAGATGAAACCTCTGGGGATCCGGACGGAGAATGTCTCTATTGATTTTACGGAAGGAGACAGCATTGCGGTGGTTGCAGGTGTTTGGAAGGACACGGTCGGCGTTGTTCAAAAGCTGGATTATGGCAAGCAGACTGCTACCATCAACGTGGAGCTGTTTGGAAGAGAGACTCCTGTGGAGATCAGCTTTGCGGAGGTTCGCAAGCTTTCCTAAGCTTTGACTTATATCAACTTATTAATCTTAATTAATCTAGTATATTTTTGGGGTACACTTCGATGAAGTGCATACCCCGATAAATATAGATAGTGGGAGCAGGAAGAAAGGTTCCTGCGCCGGATTACCACATTATAGGAGGTGCCACAATGGCAAAGAAAGTAGAAGGTTATATCAAGTTACAGATCCCTGCCGGCAAAGCTACACCGGCTCCGCCAGTTGGTCCTGCACTTGGACAGCACGGTGTGAACATTGTTGAATTCACCAAGCAGTTCAACGCTAAGACAGCTGATCAGGGAGATGTCATCATTCCCGTTGTCATCACTGTGTATGCGGACAGAAGCTTTAGTTTCATTACAAAGACTCCGCCTGCAGCAGTACTGTTGAAGAAAGCGTGCAACATTAAGTCTGGTTCCGGTGTTCCGAACAAGAATAAAGTTGCCACCATTTCCAAGGCAAAGATTCAGGAGATCGCAGAGAAGAAGATGCCTGACCTGAACGCATCAAGCCTTGAGGCTGCAATGAGTATGATCGCAGGTACTGCACGCAGCATGGGTATCACTGTAGAGGATTAAAATGAAAAAGAATTGGGAGACAATCCATGAGATTGTCGCTGGAACCTAGGAGGTAAAATAATGAAACATGGTAAGAAATATGCCGAGGCCGCTAAGCTTGTAGATCGTGCAACCCTCTATGAGCCGAACGATGCGATCGCTTTGGTAAAGAAGACTGCAACTGCAAAATTTGATGAGACGATCGAGGTGCACATCAGAACCGGATGCGACGGACGTCACGCAGAACAGCAGATCCGTGGTGCAGTGGTACTGCCCAACGGAACCGGTAAGACTGTAAAGGTTCTGGTATTTGCAAAGGGTACTAAGCTGGACGAGGCTGAGGCAGCCGGCGCTGATCATGTAGGCGGCGAGGAGCTGATCCCCAAGATCCAGAATGACGGATGGCTTGATTTCGACGTGGTAGTTGCTACCCCTGATATGATGGGCGTGGTAGGCCGTCTTGGTAAGGTGCTGGGCCCTAAGGGTCTGATGCCCAACCCCAAGGCCGGCACCGTGACTATGGACGTGACCAAGGCTGTGGCTGACATCAAGGCCGGTAAGATCGAGTACAGACTGGACAAGAGCAACATCGTTCACGTTCCTGTGGGTAAGGCTTCTTTCACAGAGGAGGCTTTGCAGCAGAACTTTGACGCTCTGATGGATGCGATCGTAAAAGCTAGACCCAGTGCACTGAAAGGTCAGTATCTGAAGAGCATTACTCTGACCAGCACCATGGGACCTGGCGTAAAGGTCAGTGTGGCAAAATACTAAAAACTTTTCACAAGGGGTTGACAATAGTCTTCCCCTTGTGTTATTATTGCAAAGGTTGTGAAACCAAGCCGAAGACAGTAGGTGCGAAAGCGTAAGTCCTACCGAGGAGAAGATCAAAAGTTCACTTTGATGATTTTATCTCTCTGTCTTCAGAGAGATTTTTTTCGGCTCCAAATCTATAAGGAGGTTAAAAAATGGCTAAGGTTGAATTAAAGAAACCGATTGTAGAAGAGATTTCTGCAAGCATCAAGGATGCACAGTCCGTTGTGATAGTTGACTATCGTGGTCTGACCGTTGCGCAAGACACGCAGCTCCGCAGAAACCTGCGTGAAGCAGGGGTTACCTACAAGGTTTACAAGAACACTTTCTTGAATTTCGCATTCAAGGGAACGGAGTTCGAGGGACTGTTACCTTATCTGGAGGGACCTACCGCGATAGCGATCTCCACCGAGGATGCAACAGCTCCCGCCAGAGTATTATCCACATTTGCCAAGACCGCAGACAAGCTGGAGATCAAGGCCGGTGTAGTTGAAGGAAGTGTGTATGATGCCAAAGGAATGGCGACTATTGCAAGCATTCCTTCCAGAGACGAGCTTCTTTCCAAGTTGCTTGGCAGCTTGCAGAGCCCTATCACCAACTTTGCTCGTGTTATGAATCAGCTGGCTGAAAAAGGCGGTGCATCCGGCGCTCCCGCTGCAGAGGCAGCACCGGCAGCAGAGGAAACAGCTCCCGCTGAAGAACCCGCAGCAGAGGAAGCAGCACCTGCAGAAGCCGAGGCGGCAGCGACCGCAGAAACTCCCGCTGCTGAGTAAAGTGAGGGAAACCGGCGATACATATGCCGGGAAGACGAAACTGACAATTTTGAATTAAAAATTTAGAAAATGGAGGAAATGAAAAATGGCTAAATTAACAGCTCAGGAATTGATCGATGCTATCAAAGAGTTAACCGTATTAGAGTTGAATGATCTCGTAAAGGCTTGCGAGGAGGAGTTTGGTGTATCCGCAGCAGCAGGCGTTGTAATGGCAGCGCCGGGCGCAGGTGCAGGTGCAGCAGCTGCTGACGAGAAGGATGAGTTTGATGTAGAGCTGACCGAGGTTGGCGCTGAGAAGGTTAAGGTTATCAAGGTTGTTCGTGAGGTAACCGGTCTTGGTCTGAAGGAGGCTAAGGAAGTGGTTGACGGCGCTCCCAAGGTTGTCAAGGAGGGTGCTTCCAAGGACGAGGCTGAGGACATCAAGAAGAAGCTCGAGGAAGTTGGCGCTAAGGTTACCCTGAAGTAAGAACTGCGATCATCAAAAGATTACGAACACAACGAGAGGACTATCCCATGTATGTATGATGGGCAGTCCTCTTGTTTTATACAAAAAGTAGTTCCACACAATTTTTCTATACAAATTTCTCAAAATTTTTCTTGACCTATTTTCCATTTTGTGTTAGTATGGATAGTGCACTATTGTGCAGTGGTATGCTTATTTTTACATTTTCTATGACTTGAAATAGGCTGCAAATCAGAAAGAACGGGGTGAAATGTCAATGGAAAAGAACAGAATACGCCCAGTGACCGACAGCAAGGTTATGCGTATGAGTTATGCGAGACAGAAAGAGGTATTAGAGATGCCCAACCTGATCGAAGTTCAGAAGGACTCCTATCAGTGGTTTCTGGACGAGGGCTTGAAGGAAGTCTTCGACGATATCTCTCCCATCGCAGACTACAGTGGCTCACTTAGTTTGGAGTTTGTGGACTTTGAACTGTGCAAGGACGACGTGAAGTATTCTATCGAAGAGTGTAAAGAGCGGGATGCGAATTACGCGGCGCCTTTGAAGGTTAAGGTTCGCCTTTACAATAAGGAGAAGGAAGAGATCAGTGAGCACGAGATTTTCATGGGCGATCTGCCTCTGATGACGGACACGGGCACTTTTATCATCAACGGTGCGGAGCGTGTTATCGTCAGTCAGCTGGTTCGTTCTCCGGGTATTTACTATGCGATCGGTCACGATAAGATCGGTAAGAGACTGTTCTCTTGTACCGTGATCCCTAATCGTGGTGCATGGCTGGAGTATGAGACCGATTCCAACGACGTATTTTATGTTCGTGTAGACAGAACCCGCAAGGTTCCCATCACGGTGCTGATCCGTGCACTCGGTGTGGGCACCAACGAGGAGATCCGCGAGCTGTTTGGTGACGAGCCCAAGATTGAAGCAAGCTTTTTAAAGGACACTGCTGAGAATTATCAGGAGGGTCTGTTAGAGTTATACAAAAAGATCCGTCCCGGTGAGCCTCTGAGTGTTGAGAGTGCGGAGAGCTTGATCACCGCTATGTTCTTTGATCCCCGAAGATATGATCTGGCCAAAGTTGGAAGATATAAATTCAATAAGAAGTTAGCGCTGAGGAACCGTATCCGCCATCAGATCCTGGCGGCAGATGTGATCGATCCTTCCACCGGAGAGGTGCTTGCAACCGCGGGAGACAAGGTTACGGCGGAGTTGGCAGATGAGATCCAAAATTCTGCTGTTCCTTTTGTATATATTCAGACCGAGGAGCGCAACGTCAAAGTACTGTCCAATATGATGGTGGATCTGAGTCATTATGTGGAGTGTAATCCCAGGGATTTTGGCATTCATGAGAAGGTGTATTATCCTGTACTGTCACAGATCCTGGATGAGTTTGGTGATAATCCGGAGTTACTTGCGGAGGCTCTTAGAAAGAATGTACATGAACTTGTTCCCAAGCATATTACCAAGGAAGATATCATCGCTTCCATCAACTATAACATGCACTTGGAATATGACTTGGGCAATGACGACGATATTGACCATCTGGGCAACAGACGTATTCGTGCGGTGGGAGAGCTTTTACAGAACCAGTATCGCATCGGTCTGTCCAGAATGGAGCGTGTGGTGAGAGAGCGTATGACAACCCACGATGCGGAGGAGGTTTCCCCGCAGTCCCTGATCAACATTAAGCCTGTGACTGCCGCTGTCAAGGAGTTCTTTGGTTCCTCCCAGCTGTCGCAGTTCATGGATCAGAATAACCCTCTGGGAGAGCTGACCCACAAGAGACGTCTGTCTGCGCTGGGTCCCGGCGGTCTGTCAAGAGACCGTGCCGGATTCGAGGTGCGAGACGTACACTATTCCCACTATGGCAGAATGTGCCCTATTGAGACCCCTGAGGGACCCAACATCGGTCTGATCAACTCGCTTGCAAGCTATGCGAGGATCAATGAGTATGGTTTTGTTGAGGCACCTTACCGCAAGATTGACAAGTCCGATCCGGCTAATCCCCGCGTGACGGACGAGGTTGTATATATGACTGCAGACGAGGAGGACAATTACCACGTGGCGCAGGCCAGCGAGCAACTGGATGCGGATGGGCACTTTGTCCGCAACACCGTATCCGGACGCTACCGGGAGGAGACTCAGGAGTATCCTAAGAGCATATTTGACTACATGGATGTGTCTCCCAGAATGGTATTCTCCGTTGCTACGGCTTTGATCCCTTTCCTGCAAAACGACGACGCAAACCGTGCGTTGATGGGTTCCAACATGCAGCGTCAGGCGGTGCCGCTTCTCACAACCGAGGCGCCTGTGGTAGGCACCGGCATGGAGCCGAAAGCAGCTGTGGATTCCGGCGTGTGTGTGGTGGCTAAAAAGTCCGGTAAAGTGACCTATGTGGGCTCTAATTGCATTCACATTACCGGTGACGATGGGGAGAAGACGGTGTATAATCTGACCAAATTCTCCCGAAGCAACCAGTCCAACTGTTACAACCAGAAGCCCATTGTATATAAGGGAGAGCATGTAGAGGCAGGACAGGTGATCGCGGACGGTCCTTCCACCTCCATGGGCGAGTTGGCGTTGGGCAAGAACCCTCTAATCGGCTTTATGACATGGGAAGGTTACAACTACGAGGACGCAGTTCTTCTGAGCGAGCGTCTGGTTCAGGAGGATGTATACACTTCTGTTCACATTGAGGAGTATGAGGCAGAGGCTCGTGACACCAAGCTGGGGCCGGAGGAGATCACGCGCGATGTGCCCGGTGTGGGCGACGATGCGCTGAAGGATCTGGATGATAGAGGAATCATCCGCATCGGTGCGGAGGTTCGTGCCGGCGACATTTTGGTGGGTAAGGTGACTCCCAAGGGGGAGACCGAGCTGACCGCAGAGGAGAGACTGCTGCGTGCGATCTTTGGTGAGAAAGCGAGAGAGGTGAGAGATACCTCCTTGAAAGTGCCTCACGGCGAATATGGTATTGTAGTGGATGCCAAGGTATTTACCCGCGAGAACAGTGATGAACTGGCCCCCGGTGTAAATCAGGCAGTCCGTATCTATATTGCACAGAAGAGAAAAATCTCCGTGGGAGACAAGATGGCAGGCCGTCACGGCAACAAGGGTGTGGTTTCCCGTGTGCTTCCCGTGGAGGATATGCCTTATCTGCCCAACGGACGTCCTCTGGATATCGTACTGAATCCTTTGGGTGTGCCTTCCCGTATGAACATTGGACAGGTATTGGAGATCCACCTCTCTCTGGCAGCCAAGGCGCTGGGATTTAATGTGGCAACCCCGGTGTTCGACGGTGCAAACGAGCGCGATATCATGGACACTTTGGATCTGGCCAACGATTATGTGAATCTGCCGTTTGATGCTGCGGAGGCGAAGGCGCAGGCCCAGAAGGATGGCGTGGAATATGACAAGAAAGCGCCCACCTTCACCAGCAAGCATGGCGATGAGCTGTTGCCCGAGGTGATGGACTATCTGTCCCAGAACCGTGAGCACAGAGAGGTTTGGAAAGGTGTGCCGATCTCAAGAGACGGAAAGGTTCGTCTGAGAGACGGCAGAACCGGAGAATATTTTGACAGTCCTGTCACAATTGGACACATGCACTATCTGAAGCTGCATCATCTGGTGGACGATAAGATTCATGCGCGTTCCACTGGCCCGTACTCTCTGGTAACGCAGCAGCCTCTGGGCGGTAAGGCTCAGTTTGGCGGCCAGCGTTTCGGTGAGATGGAGGTTTGGGCTTTGGAGGCGTACGGTGCATCTTACACGCTGCAGGAGATCCTGACCGTGAAGTCCGATGATATTGTGGGACGTGTAAAGACTTACGAAGCGATCATCAAGGGAGATAATATTCCTGATCCTGGTATTCCCGAATCTTTCAAGGTGTTGTTGAAAGAGTTGCAGGCACTTGGCCTTGATGTCAGAGTACTGCGCGAGGATCGGACAGAGGTAGAACTGAAGGAGAACATCGACTATGGCGATACCGATTATCGCTATGAGATCGAGGGAGATCACAAGTATGACGACCAGATGGACGGAAGCTCCTTGGGCAGGATGGGTTATCAGGCACAAGAGTTTGAGGAGAGCGGCGAGCTGGTGAGCGTGGAGGATGACATCGAGGACGCTGATGATTTTGGCGATGATTTTGATGCCGGCCTTGACGATGGATACGACGGTGACGACGAGTTCTAACCGGATATTATCGAGATGTTTCATTGGATAGACGAATAAATGAAAGGGAGTGCCAATAATGCCAGAAACAACAAATGAAACCTATCAGCCCATAACATTTGACGCTATCAAGATCGGGTTGGCTTCACCGGAGAAGATCCGCGAGTGGTCTCACGGAGAGGTGCTGAAGCCGGAGACCATCAACTATAGAACCTTAAAGCCTGAGAGAGACGGCTTGTTCTGCGAGAAGATCTTTGGGCCCAGCAAGGATTGGGAATGTCATTGCGGTAAGTATAAGAAGATTCGCTATAAAGGTGTAGTCTGCGACCGATGTGGTGTAGAAGTCACCAAGTCCAGCGTCCGCAGAGAGCGCATGGGACACATCGAGTTGGCAGCGCCGGTATCTCATATTTGGTATTTTAAGGGAATCCCAAGCCGTATGGGACTGATCCTCGATCTGTCCCCCAGAGTGTTGGAGAAAGTGTTGTACTTTGCGTCCTACATCGTGTTAGACCCCGCAGACTCCAGCTTGGAGTATAAGCAGATCTTGTCCGAGAAAGAGTATCAGGATGCCAGAGAGACCTACGGCAACAAATTCCGTGTGGGAATGGGTGCTGAGGCCATCAAAGAGCTGCTTCAGGCTATCGATCTGGATCAGGAGGCGGAGGAGCTGAAAGCAGAGCTGAAAGCATCTTCCGGCCAGAAGCGTGCCCGCATCATCAAGAGATTGGATGTGGTGGAAGCGTTCCACGAGTCCGGCAACAAGCCGGAGTGGATGGTTCTGGATGTATTACCCGTGATCCCTCCGGATCTGCGTGCCATGGTGCAGTTGGACGGCGGACGTTTCGCGACCTCCGACTTAAATGATCTGTATAGAAGAATCATCAATAGAAATAATCGCCTGAAGAGACTTTTGGAGCTGGGCGCGCCCGATATCATCGTGCGCAATGAGAAGAGGATGCTTCAGGAGGCAGTGGATGCCCTGATTGACAATGGCAGACGCGGACGTCCTGTCACCGGCCCCGGCAACAGACCTCTTAAGTCTCTGTCCGATATGTTGAAGGGTAAAAACGGTCGTTTCCGTCAGAACCTGCTTGGTAAGCGTGTGGACTACTCCGGCCGTTCCGTTATCGTGGTAGGACCTGAACTGAAGATTTATCAGTGCGGTCTTCCCAAGGAGATGGCGATCGAGCTGTTCAAGCCTTTTGTTATGAAAGAGCTGGTAGCTAAGGGCATCAGCCAAAATATCAAGAATGCCAAGAAATTGGTGGAGAGACTGGACACTCAAGTTTGGGATATTCTGGAGGAGGTCATCAAGGAGCATCCCGTGATGCTGAACCGTGCTCCTACACTGCACAGACTGGGTATTCAGGCGTTTGAACCGATTCTGGTGGAGGGTAAGGCGATCAAGCTGCATCCTCTGGTATGTACGGCATTCAACGCAGACTTTGACGGTGACCAGATGGCGGTTCACCTTCCCCTGTCTGTGGAAGCGCAGGCGGAGTGTCGGTTTATGCTGCTGTCTCCCAACAACCTGTTAAAGCCTTCCGACGGTGGACCTGTGGCAGTTCCCTCTCAGGATATGGTGCTGGGCATCTACTACCTGACACAGGAGAGACCCGGTGCAGTCGGCGAGGGTAAGCATTTTAAGAGCGTAAATGAAGCAATTTTGGCATATGAGAATCAGGCGATCACCTTGCATTCCAGAATTACCGTTCGCATGACTAAGGTGAACGCGGAAGGTGAGACGGTGCATGGAAATGTAGAGTCTACGTTGGGACGTTTCATCTTCAACGAGATCCTGCCTCAGGATCTGGGGTTTGTGGATCGAAGCGATCCGGAGAACTTGTTAAAGCTGGAAGTCGACTTCCATGTGGGCAAGAAGGGCTTGAAACAGATTCTGGAGAAAGTTATCAACACCCACGGAGCATCCCGGACCGCAGAGGTTTTGGACGATGTGAAGTCCATCGGCTACAAGTACTCTACCAGAGCTGCCATGACCGTATCCATCTCCGACATGACTGTTCCTGCGCAGAAGCCTGAGATGTTGGAGGCCGCACAGGCGACCGTAGATAAGATCGCTGCCAACTACAGACGTGGCTTGATCACCGACGAGGAGAGATACCGTGCAGTTGTAGAGACTTGGAATGAGACCGACAAAGAACTGACCGATGTGTTGTTGGCCGGACTGGATCAATACAACAATATCTTTATGATGGCGGACTCCGGAGCCCGTGGTTCCAACCAGCAGATCAAACAGCTGGCCGGCATGCGTGGTCTGATGGCAGATACCACAGGCCGTACCATTGAGCTGCCGATCAAGTCCAACTTCCGTGAGGGATTGGACGTACTGGAGTACTTTATGTCCGCCCACGGCGCCCGCAAGGGTTTGTCCGACACCGCGCTGCGTACCGCAGACTCCGGTTATCTGACCAGACGAATGGTGGATGTGTCTCAGGAGTTGATCATCCATGATATTGACTGCTCCGAGGGTAGGGATGACATCCCCGGGATGGTAGTAAAGGCTTTTATGGATGGCAAGGAGACCATTGAAAGCTTAAAAGATAGGATCACAGGCAGATTTGTATGTGAGGATATTAAGGATAGGGATGGCAATATTCTGGTAAAGAGAAATCGCATGATCACCCCCAGTCGCGCGGCTAAGATTTTAAGCAAGGGTGTGAATGAGAAAGGTGAGCCTATCGAGGCTGTCAAGATCCGTACCATCCTGACATGCCGCTCCAAGAACGGTATCTGTGCAAGGTGCTATGGCGCCAACATGGCGACGGGTGAGGCGGTTCAGGAAGGTGAGGCAGTTGGCATCATCGCTGCACAATCCATCGGTGAACCCGGTACCCAGTTGACCATGAGAACCTTCCACACCGGCGGTGTGGCGGGTGACGATATCACACAGGGTCTTCCTCGTGTGGAGGAGCTGTTTGAGGCGAGAAAACCCAAGGGACTTGCGATCATTGCAGAGTTTGGCGGAACTGCTGAGATCCGCGACACCAAGAAAAAGCGTGAGGTGGTTGTCAGCAATGCGGAGACCGGCGAGTCCAAGGCATACCTGATCCCTTACGGTTCCCGTATCAAGATCGTGGACGGTCAGGAGATTGAGGCCGGCGATGAGCTGACCGAGGGCAGCGTTAATCCTCATGATCTGCTGAAGATTAAAGGAATCCGCGCCGTTCAGGACTATCTGCTCAGAGAGGTACAGCGTGTGTACCGCCTTCAGGGTGTAGATATTGCAGATAAGCATATTGAGGTGCTGGTGCGCCAGATGCTGAAGAAAGTTCGCATCGAGGACAGCGGAGATTCCGATTTCCTGCCGGGTACTTTGGTGGATGTGCTGGATTACGAGGAGCTGAACGAACAGCTGACCGCAGAGGGCAAGCAGCCAGCCGACGGCAAGCAGATCATCCTTGGGATCACCAAGGCGGCTCTTGCAACCAACTCCTTCCTGTCAGCGGCATCCTTCCAGGAGACCACCAAGGTTCTGACGGAAGCAGCTATCAAGGGCAAGATCGATCCTTTGATCGGTCTGAAAGAGAATGTGATCATCGGCAAGCTGATCCCTGCCGGTACCGGTATGAGGCGCTATCGCGATACCAAGCTGAGTACGGACGGGATGGATACCATTTCTTTCGATGAGAATATTCTCGGGGATGATGAAAATCTTTTCGGTGATGAGACAGAGGTCTTGGAGGATGAAGGTGTTGCCGAGACCGAAGATATCGTCGAGACCGAGGAAGCAATTATAGGTGCATCGATTGAAGAATAATTGGATAAGATAAAACACTAATGTCAATAAAAGGTGTGCCTCAGCAGAGACACACCTTTTATGTGGCAGATTTTACGTACGAGATCCTATTTTATATGGAAGGAAAAGAGAACATGAAAGTATTGGTGACAGGTGTGAAGGGCCAGCTGGGCCATGACGTGGTAAACGAACTGGAGGGACGTGGAATAGAGGCGATTGGCACAGATATTCAGGAGATGGATATCACGGATGCAACAAGTGTGGAGCGTGTGATCAAAATGGCTGCTCCTGACGCGGTGATCCACTGTGCAGCCTACACCGCGGTGGATGCAGCAGAAGAAAACGAGGAGATATGTCGTCGGATCAACGCGGAGGGTACTCAGAATATTGCAAATGTCTGCAAAGAACTTGATATCAAAATGATCTATATCAGCACGGACTATGTTTTCGGCGGACAAGGTGAGAGACCGTGGGAACCGGATGATATGCGGGAACCTCAGAGTATTTACGGGCAGACCAAATATGAGGGCGAGATCGCGGTACAGAACACACTGGAAAAGTATTTTATTGTACGTATTGCGTGGGTTTTTGGTATCAATGGAAAAAACTTTGTCAAGATTATGTTAAATCTGTCAAAGAATCATGACCGGATCACGGTGGTAAACGACCAGTTTGGATCCCCCACCTATACTTTTGATCTGGCGAGGCTTCTGGTGGATATGGTGCAGACGGAAAAGTATGGTGTTTATCATGCTACCAACGAGGGTATCTGCTCTTGGTATGAGTTTGCCTGTGCAATCTTTGAGGAGGCAGGGGTGCAGATCGAGGTTGTACCGGTGAGCACCGCAGAGTATGGGGCGAAAGCCGCCCGTCCGGCAAACAGTCGGATGAGTAAGGAGAAGCTGTCCGAAAATGGGTTTGAGAGGCTGCCGGAGTGGAGAGATGCGTTGCGGCGCTATCTGGATGAACTGCGGGCGAGCAGCTGATCGCACTGGAAAAAATACTATTTTCCACCAAAATTTTGATTGACAATGCAATCACAAAGAAGTATACTAATTTAGCGTGCACAATTGTGTAGTTTACTTTGTGTACCGCAAAACTACTATATTATAAGAAAGAGGTGAAACAGAATGCCAACATTTAACCAGTTAGTAAGAAAGGGACGTCAGACCTCTGTAAAGAAGTCTACAGCACCGGCTCTTCAGAAGGGATACAATTCTCTTCACAAGAAAGCCACCAACGTTTCTGCACCTCAGAAGCGTGGTGTCTGCACCGCTGTTAAGACGGCGACTCCTAAGAAGCCTAACTCCGCGTTAAGAAAGATTGCCAGAGTGCGTCTTTCCAACGGTATTGAGGTTACCAGCTATATCCCTGGTGAAGGTCATAACCTTCAGGAGCATAGCGTGGTGCTGATCCGTGGCGGAAGAGTTAAGGATCTGCCTGGTACCAGATATCACATTATCCGTGGTACTCTTGATACTGCAGGAGTTGCTAACAGAAAACAGGCGCGTTCCAAATACGGCGCTAAGAGACCCAAAGAAGCTAAGAAGTAATTGGGTTGCTTAGAAATGTCGGCTGTCACACGGTGACAGCGTCGTACCACTAAACGGAACTAAGAACAGTGTTGGAATTCTGTAATACAGATATAACAGCGCGAACACTTGGGGAAACACATGTGAGTACCGATGATTTATTTAAAAGTCAGAGAGATCTGACCAAATTGATAAGGAGGGAAGAACCGTGCCAAGAAAAGGACATATTCAGAAGAGAGATGTATTGGCTGATCCTTTGTACAACAATAAGGTAGTTACCAAGCTTATCAACAACATTATGCTGGATGGTAAGAAGGGGGTAGCTCAGAAGATTGTGTACAGGGCATTTTCCAGAGTAGAGGAGAAGGCTGGCAAGCCGGCTCTTGAAGTATTTGAAGAGGCCATGAATAATATCATGCCTGTTCTGGAAGTAAAAGCAAGACGTATCGGTGGTGCTACCTATCAGGTGCCTATCGAGGTGAGGGCGGACAGGCGTCAGGCTCTGGCTCTTCGTTGGTTGACCATGTTCTCTCGCAAGAGAAGTGAGAAGACCATGGAGGAGAGACTTGCAAACGAGATTCTTGACGCATCCAATAATACTGGCGCTGCAGTCAAGAGAAAAGAAGATATGCACAAGATGGCAGAGGCAAACAAGGCCTTCGCTCATTACAGATTCTAATCTTCTTTTGGGTTTTAAAAATAACTATAGGAGGAGAAAACCTTGGCTGGAAGAGAATATCCACTTGAGAGAACCAGAAATATTGGTATCATGGCTCACATCGATGCTGGTAAGACCACATTGACCGAGCGTATCCTGTATTATACTGGTGTTAACTATAAGATTGGTGACACTCACGAAGGTACTGCTACCATGGACTGGATGGAACAGGAGCAGGAAAGAGGTA
>JAFLRM010000040.1 GCA_022511465.1 Acetatifactor sp.
TTGTTTCCTTGCTGATAGAATGGGCGATGGAACTGGGGTATCAAAGAATGATTCTCGAAACGGGAGAATTATTGGCTGAATCTTGTGCTTTATATAAAAAATTGGGCTTTCAAGTAATTCCAAATTATGGTCCATATGTGAATATGCCAGAATCATTGTGTATGGCAAAGGATTTAAAAAATAAATGATTTTCCCTTAGTGATATGAAAGACATGGCGCTAGCGCCATGTAATAAAAGTGGTCAAGAAAAAATGATATTTTACTGCATATATTTGAAAATAGATTGTGGATTTTATAGGATTTGATATAATAAAAGCGTGGCAACATTTTAGCAACAGAAAATCAGCAAGCCAGAATAAATGATGTAATTGAAGTAAAAATAGGTGCGTTTTTGCATAAAACTAAAACGAATATAGTTAATATTAGCAAAGAACACGCCGAGTTTGAGTGATAAATTACTTACACAGATTATTTTAAATGGCAGATAGTTCATATGATTATCTGCCATTATCCGTATTATTTGTATTTCGCGAAGATAAAAGAAAATTTTGTACCCAAGGATATCCATGAAGATAGTGTCAAGAGATAGGATAGAAAAACCACATTTTCTGAAAAGACCAACACTAAAAAGCCTTTAAGACACACCACTCCACCTCGCAGATTATCCCGCCTTAATCTGTGAGGGTGGACGTACAGTAAGGGTCGGTCATGCCCTTAAATATCTTGTGGCATATAGGGTGTGAGTGTGGTATGATCAGAACGTGTATTTCATTTGTGTAAGGAGCTCTTTTTATGGCAATTATGAGGACAAGAATAACTGTAATTGTAGATAATATTTCGAATATGGGAATTGGTGGTGAGTGGGGATTATCTATTTTGGTTGAATATGCCGGTAAGATGATCTTGGTAGATACCGGAGCTTCGGATCTATTTTTGAAGAATATGAAAAAGCTTGGGATAGATGTAAGAGATATCGATCATGCAGTGCTTAGCCATGCGCATTATGATCATTCTAACGGAATGCCAGCTTTTTTTGAAAATAATGCAAAGGCCAAGTTTTATTTAAGAAATGGGACTGCAGAAGATTGTTATGCTAAAAAGTTCTTTTTTAAAAAATATATCGGGATCCCTAAGAATGTGCTCAGAGATTATCCTGACAGGATTGAAATGGTATTCGGGGATTATAAAATAATCGACGGAGTCTACTTGATTCCCCATAAAACAAAAGGATTGTCAGCCATTGGGAAGAGAGAAATGATGTATAGACGAACCGTGAACGGGTGGCTGCCAGATGACTTTTCTCACGAACAAAGCCTTGTCCTCGATACGGATAAAGGTCTTGTGATGATTAATTCCTGCTCCCATGGAGGCACTGTGAATATCATAAATGAGGTTCAGGCAACATTCCCCGAGAAGCATGTCTATGGGTTGATCGGAGGTTTTCATCTCTTTAACAAGTCAAATAACGAGATACGTGAACTTGCTAAACAGATCAATAACACCGGTATAGAATATGTGTGTACGGGTCACTGCACAAAGGAGCGGGCATATAGTATTTTGCAAGAAGAACTTGGAGATAAACTGGAACAGATGAAGGTTGGATATCAGATGGATTTTTCTTTGCAACAATAAATTGTGAGATAAATGATAAAGTGGTTGGAAGCCATGAATGATGTATCTTTCAATAAAAAAGGAACAATATAATATCTGGTCTGGACTTTCTCGACTGCGCGGATCATGCAGATTGGAAGAATAGCAAGGTGATTAAGATGACGAAAGAATTATTTTTTCAAGCCATACTGAAATTTTTAGCCGGAGCAGTCATTATTGGTCTGCTGATCTTTTGGCCCGCGGGAACGCTTTATTATTGGAACGCGTGGCTGCTCATGGGGGTTTTGTTTGTTCCCATGTTTTTCGCTGGAATTATTTTGATGTTTAAGGATCCGGCGTTGTTGAAGAAACGATTGAATGCAAAGGAGAAAGAGGCTGAGCAGAGCCTTATCATAAAGTTCAGCGGTCTTATGTTTGTTTTGGGGTTCGTGACCGCAGGACTAAACTTCCGTTTTCAGTGGATTGTTTTACCGAAGTGGGTTTCCTGGGTGGCAGTTGTTATTTTCCTGCTTTCTTATTTGCTTTATGCTGAGGTTCTGAGAGAAAACACTTATCTTTCCCGTACTGTAGAAGTGCAGGAAGATCAAAGGGTCATTGATACCGGCTTATACGGCATAGTTCGTCACCCCATGTATAGTGTGACGATCATTCTGTTCCTCTGTATGCCCCTGGTGCTTGGATCCTTGATCTCCTTCATCATTTTTCTTTTTTATCCTGCCATTATCTCTAAAAGGATTCGCAATGAAGAAGAGGTTCTTGAAAAGGGTCTGGCCGGATATGTCGAGTACAAAAGGAAAGTAAAATATAAAGTGATACCGTTCATATGGTAATTTAAAATCTAAAAAAATACAAGTCCCTTGAACTGCGAGGGTGTGTATAGTGAGGGTTTCGGAGATGTCTCCGAACCCTTTTTTATTTAGAATATCGCCATGTCATGCTAAGGGAAATTGAAATGACTATATATAATTGTAATTTTATGTTGTACATTGTATAATTTACTGGAAAGGTTGCGAAAACAGCGAGAAAAGACCGGGTGAAATCCCATCTCATCACAGCGGAGGTGTGAGCTATGCTGCAGGTTAAGACACCGGATGAGGTTTTTGCACTCATACAGGATGAGTTTACAGCTATAGAGAACCGAACAGAATATATACCATTTACCAGTGCCATGGGCAGGGTGCTGGCGGAGGATATCCTTGCGGAGGAATACGTGCCGGACTTCGACCGTTCCACTGTGGACGGTTTTGCGGTGCGGGCCTCTGACACCTTTGGCTGTTCTGAAGCAATTCCCGCCATTCTGCCACTCTATGGTGAGGTGCTCATGGGGCAGGGAGCGGACTATACACTCCCCGCCGGAACCTGCTGCGCGGTTCCTACGGGGGGTGCGATCCCCAGAGGAGCCGATTGTGCCGTGATGATTGAATATACTGAGGACTACGGCGACGGCACCATCGGTATCAACAAGGCGGGAGCACCGGGGCAAAATATGATCTTCCGCGGGGACGATGTGTACCCCGGCAAGCCGGTTTTAAAGGCAGGGCGGTTGCTGTCCTCTCAGGATATTGGCGCATTGGCTGCCATCGGGCGGATCTCTGTTCCTGTGGTAAAAAAGCTGCGGGTGGGGGTGATCTCCACCGGGGATGAATTGGTGCCACCGGAGGCACCCCCCGGTCCCGGTCAGGTGCGGGACGTGAACACCCCCATGCTGGTCTCCATGCTCACCGCTTTTGGCGCGGCGGCGGTCGATTATGGGATTGTGATTGATGACGAGACACTCCTCGGTGAGAAAATGCACAAGGCGGCAGAAGAATGTGACGCAGTGCTGATCTCAGGGGGCAGCAGTGTCGGCGTCAAGGACGTAACCTGTCGCATTATTGAGTCAATGGGGACACTGCTCCTTCACGGTATCGCTATAAAGCCGGGTAAACCTACAATTATGGGAAAGGCAGGCAATAAACCTTTGATTGGCCTTCCGGGTCACCCTGTGGCCGCCTTCTTTGTGGCAAAGCTCTTTGTCCTGCCGCTGCTTTGCCAGCTGATGGGGGGAGATATGCCACGCTATACAGTGACGGCGGAGCTGACGGAGAGTGTGGGAGCCAATCACGGACGGGCACAGTATAACTGTTGCCGTCTGGAGCGGCATGGTACGAGGCTTCTGGCAGTCCCCGTCCGCTCCAAATCCGGGCTGATCACCCAGCTTGCCGGAGCAGACGGCTTCTTCTGCATTGAACGGGACTGCGAGGGTCTGCCGGAGGGCGCGGAAATTCAGGTAACACTTTGCGTAGGAGACTAAAGAAATGGGTTTTCACTATTTGACAAATATAACGCTGGAGCAGGCGAAAAAGGACTATTTGGAGCTGATGATCAAAAACGGTTTTTGTGCTGGGACGGAGCGTATCCCGGTGCAGCAGTCCTGCGGCCGGATTACGGCAGAGGCGGTCTATGCCAACATCAATGCGCCCCACTATACCGCAAGCGCTATGGATGGTATCGCCCTGTCCGCAAAAGACAGCTTTGGCGCGACTGAGACCACACCGATCGTCCTGAGACCGGAACAGTTTACCGTGGTAGATACCGGCGACCCCATTCCTGAACATTGCGATGCGGTCATCATGGTGGAAGACATCGTGAACCGTGACGATGGAAGTGTCTCTATTCATGCCGCCACCGCCCCGTGGAAGCACATCCGGCAGATTGGAGAGGATATCTGCGCCGGGGAGATGGTGCTCCCCGGCAGCATGGAGATCACTCCCTCAGCCATCGGCGCAATGATTGCCGGAGGGGTACTTAAAGTGAAGGTCATCCGCAAGCCGGTCATCGGCATCATTCCCACCGGAGACGAGATTATTCCCCCTTGCGAGGATCCCAGACCCGGAGATATTCTGGAATTTAACTCTTCCATTTTTTCCGCCATGGTCACCCAGTGGGGGGCTTGTCCCAAAATTTATCCCATCGTCCCGGACAAGTTTGACAACATCAAGGCCATGGTGGAACAGGCGGTGGACGAGTGCGATATGGTGCTGTTGAACGCCGGTTCCTCCGCCGGACGGGAGGATTACTCCATAAACGTCATTCGGGCCCTTGGCGAAGTGTTGTACCACGGCATTGCTATCAAGCCCGGAAAGCCTGCCATTCTGGGTTGCCGGGGCGCAGTGCCTATCCTGGGCGTGCCCGGTTATCCGGTCTCCGGTATTATTGTCATCGAGGAGCTGCTGCGCCCTCTGGTGGAGTATTGGCTGCGAGACAGCGGGGAGGCGAAGCACTACGTGGAGGCAGTTTTGACAAGGCAAGTGGTATCGGGCCTGAAATATCAAGAGTTTGTGCGAGTTCGCATGGGCTATGTGGGCGAGCGGCTCATGGCATCGCCTCTTGCCAGAGGCAGCGGCGTGGTGTCCTCCTTTATGAAGGCGGACGGAATACTGGAGATTTCACAAGGCACCGAGGGTTATGAGGCTGGGGAGATTGTCCGCGTACGGTTACTGAACAGTGAATTGCGGTTGAAAAACACCCTGATGGTTATCGGCAGTCATGACCCGCTTTTGGACGAGCTGGCTGATATGCTCCATGCCACCGATCACAGCCTGTTTATGAGCTCTTCCCATGTGGGGTCCATGGGCGGTATTATGGCCCTTCGCCGGGGCGAAGCACATGCCGCCGGATGTCATCTGCTGGACACTGAGAACGGCAAATATAATAAGAGCTTTATCCGGCGCTATTTTCCGGACGGTGGCGTAAAGTTGATCCGTTGTGTGGGTCGTCAGCAGGGGCTGATGCTGCAGAAGGGCAATCCTTTGGGAATCACCTGTTTTGCTGACCTTACCGGAGAGGGTATTCGCTATGTGAACCGACAGAAAGGTTCGGGCACCCGCATTCTGATGGACTATCTGTGCCGGGAAAATGGCGTGAAGGCCGGGAGTATCTACGGATACGACAGAGAGGAGATGACCCATAACTCGGTGGCTGTGCAGATTGCCAGCGGTTCTGCCGATGTCGGCATGGGCATCTATTCTGCGGCCAAACTCTATGGGTTGGAGTTCGTTCCCATCTGTATCGAGGAGTATGATATTCTCATCCCGGATACCGTATGGGAAACCCCAATGGCACAAAAGTTCATTGAAATATTGAAAAGTGACGGCTTTAAAAATCGGATACTGGCAATGGGTGGCTATACTATTGACGCTCCGGGCGAGATCATCCCCATAGACTGATATGCTCTGTTATGACACGGCTGTCATAGACAACATACGCTCCCTATTTATTAAAAATTTAATTGATTTGTGTTGAAATCACAAAAACACTGTGATAAAATGACGAAGTAAAATCGTAAAAAAAGATTACAAAAGAATTATTCCTCTGAAAAGTGGTGGACGAGCCCCTTTCCGGGAACATTCGAGACGCAAGAAAATTTGCGTCTGTTTGGTCTTGGAGAAGGGGTTGTTATTTTGTAATGGATTAGGAGGCTTAAACATGAAAAAGACACTTTCCCTACTACTCGCTCTGATGCTGATCCTAGCACTCTGCGCCTGCGGCCGGGCGTCGGAAACCAAAACTGACACCATTGTCGTAGATACGATGATCCTCAAAGAAGCGGATGACAATATGATCAACACCTACACCCTGCTGGCTGTCAATCCTGATGCTCCCTTTGTGGATGTCGATGGAAACGAGGTGCCGGATGTGAAGGTGAATGCAGCAGGCGCTGCGGCGCTGGTCAATTGGCTGCTCTCAAAAGAGGGGCAGGACGCTGCCGCCAATTACGGTTTTGCCGACTATGGCGAGTATCTGTTCTATCTGCTGGATGAGCGGCCCGTCTCCACTGCGGAGATTCCCGAGGCTGCCGAAGAGACCAGGCTGATCCGCCTCTCCACCACCACCTCAGTCAATGATTCCGGTCTATTGGGCTACCTGCTCCC
The DNA here is from genome assembly GCA_022511465.1 of Acetatifactor sp. Classification (GTDB taxonomy): domain Bacteria; phylum Bacillota; class Clostridia; order Lachnospirales; family Lachnospiraceae; genus Acetatifactor. Next base: position 6,525 of record JAFLRM010000040.1, read on the forward strand.
CAGATTTGAGGAGAAGTATGGCTATAATGTGGAGGTCTACTCTGCCGGTACCGGCAATGCCATTGCCAATGCCAAGATGGGTAACGCTGATGTGATTCTGGTTCACGCCAAGGCTCAGGAGGAGAGCTTTGTAGCTGACGGCTTTGCCTATGTGCTGGACGGCATGGACACGGAGCGAATGAGCTATATGTACAACTATTTTGTCCTCTGCGGACCGTCTGATGATCCGGCCGGTGTGAAGGATGCGGAGGACGTCTTGGCAGCCTTTGCCGCTATCGCTGATGGTGAGTATAGCTTTGTCTCCCGAGGCGATAACTCCGGCACCCACACCAAGGAACTGTCCCTCTGGCCGGAGGAGCTGGGCATTACTGCCGATGCGGAATCCTTTGCCGGCTACACTGACTGGTATATCTCTGCCAACGCCGGTATGGGCGCTTGTCTGGTCATGGCAGAGCAGACCCACGCCTATATCCTCACGGACAAGGCCACTTTCCTCACCTTTGTGGCGAATGATGGGGCCGTGGATTAATTCATGAGGACCGCGTTTCAAAAATCTGTCGCTTTAATATTTTCCGCGGATCGGGAGCTTCTGAATATCCTGGGCACGACAGCCAGGGTCAGTCTCACCAGCTCTGTCTTTGCGCTGCTTATCGGTGTGCCCATAGGTATCTGGCTGGGAGTGTGCCGTTTTCGAGGCAGAGGTGTGCTTGTGGTTGTCAACCGGACATTGATGGGGATGCCGCCGGTGGTGTGCGGCCTATTGTTCTATTTGTTGTTTTCCGGCGTGGGTCCGTTTCGGCATTTGGAGCTGTTGTTTACTGTGCGGCTTATGATCATAGCTCAGGTCGTACTCATTACGCCCATCGTCATCGGAAATATGGAAACATATGTCTCCGATATTGCCACCCCACTGCGGGAGACGGCAAAAGGTCTGGGTTTTGGCGGCGGTAAGACCTTTCTGCTTCTGGTCAATGAGTGCGTCTATCAGATTTTTTCTGTGTATCTTCTGGCTTTCGCCCGGGCTATCGCTGAGGTGGGCGCAGTCTCCATGGTAGGCGGCGCCATTGCCTGGAAGACAAATGTGATGACGACGGCTATCATGCAGCAGACAAACAGGGGTAACTTTACTCTGGGCATTGCGTTGGGACTGATCCTGATGACGTTGTCACTTTTTGTAAATATCGTTATCTCATTGATACAGGGGAGGCTCAGTCGATGAAAACAGCAGCGTTTACTAAGACTTACGGCGAACGTACGGTTTTAAGGCTGCCGGAACTCACCCTAAAACAGGGGGAGATCACAGCAGTCATCGGAGCAAATGGCAGTGGAAAAACCACCTTTGCCAGAGTGCTGGCCGGGGTTGAACCCGCCGACGGCAAACAAAAGGTAATCTCCGGTGTTACCGTAGGCTATATGCCTCAGAAAAGCTATGCATTCCGGATGAGTACCGAAAAAAATATCGCACTAAACGGCGGGGATCGGGAGCGGGCCAGGCGGCTGATCTCCGCATTGCAAATCGAAACACTAAAACGCCAGCGGGCAAAGAAGCTCTCCGGGGGAGAGACGGCCAAAATGGCTCTGGCCAGATTGCTGATGCGTTCCTACGAATTGCTTATTTTGGACGAACCAACAGCGTCTATGGATATGGAGTCCGTGTTATCCACCGAAGTGCTGCTTGAGCGGTACTGTCGCGAGACCGGCTGCGCTATGCTGATCATCACCCACAATATCCAGCAGGCAAGGCGTGTAGCGAGCGAGACATTATTTCTGTGCCAGGGGGAGTTGGCAGAGCGCGGCAGCACTGCTCAGGTCTTATCTGCTCCCGAAGACGAGCGGACTTGTCGTTTTCTGAAATTCCACGGTGTGTGAAAGCTAATCTTTTATCTGTCTATCTGAAAAAATTAGGCAATTCTATTGTTTTTTATCATATAATTATATATAATAATTGCATATTATACATATATTTGTACTTATATGCTTAAAAATGTCAAAATAGAAAAATCGGGAGTGGAAACCATATGAAAACACGCTATGCGCCAAACGTTCCTGCCCTGTCGCGGGGCGAATGTGAGAGCCTTGCCGAAAAGTCGGTCTGTGTGATCGGCTGCGGTGGACTGGGCGGTTACGTGACTGAGCTGTTGGCGAGAGTGGGCGTGGGTCGGCTCACCCTGGTGGACCCGGACGTCTTTAAGGAGAGTAACCTAAACCGGCAGCTTTTCGCCACTGAGCACAATCTGGGGATGCGTAAGGTAGAAGTTGCCGCGGAACGAATCTCAACGGTGAACTCCTCTGTGGCTGTCCGCAAGATCCCTGAATCGCTCAGCGAGGAAAATGCCGCGAGGCTGTTGACAGGACACGACGTGGCGGTGGACGCGTTGGATAACATTCCGACCCGCCTTTTATTGGCGAAGCACTGCCGCAATCTCTCCATTCCCTTAGTGCATGGAGCTATCGGGGGGTGGTACGGACAGGTCAGCACGATCCTGCCCGGGGACAATACGTTGGAACTATTGTATCAGGGCGATTGGGAGGAAACGGATGGCCCCGGCTCTGGGAGTCTCTCGTTCAGCGCCGCTGCCACTGCGGCCATAGAGTGTGGCGAGGTATTGAAACTGTTGACTGAAAAGGGCGAAGTTCTCTCCAAACGCTTGTTGGTATTGGATATGTTGGAGAACCAAAACACTATCATCGACCTGCACTGACAATACTGAAACACAGGAGGAATTTTTATGTGGATCTTAGCCGTTATGTATGTGTTGTTGATTCCCTGCGCGATTCTGTTTATTCACACCAAGCATAAAATGAAGGGGAGCGCGCCCCTGACGGTGGCGTTAAAAGCCGCCAGCACCACTATTATTGTTTTAGCCGCGATCGTGGGTGTGGCCTGGATCAGGGAGCCGATGCAAATATATGCCATTCTTGTGGCTGGTGGGTTGGTACTTGGTCTGGTGGGAGATATCGTGATCTGCCAGCCGGAACCGGGCGGCTTTCTTTCCGGGATGATCTATTTTGCGCTGGGACACCTGTGCTATATCGGGGCATTTCTGAGGATTTCCACGCACATACTGTGGGCTCTGCCTGCATTTCTGGTGATTTACGGAATATTTCTGACTGTGCTCATCCGGCTGGCTAAAAAAATCGACAACCTGCTGGTTCCGACTGCAATCTACGGCGCGATCATCGCCACTATGGTGAGTATGTCCGTGACCATCCCGTTCTCTGTCCCCCGAGGGTATATCCTGCTTGCGGCGGCGCTGCTGTTTGCGGTTTCCGACGGGCTTTTGGCGTACAACACCTTCGTCAAGATTCAAACCACCAATCATGCACTGGATTGGATCAGCCTTTGTTGCTATTTTGCCGGGCAGTCCCTGTTTGCAGTGAGCATTTTTTGCCTGTAGAAAGAGGAGCATATTTAATATTTTACTTATAGGAGGATAAAAGATGTACGGTTATATGGGGAAACTTCTGTTCATTAATCTGACCACCGGAGAGGCAAAGGTGGAGCCGTTAAAGGAGGAGGACGCGCTGAATTTTCTGGGAGGACCGGGACTTGGCGCGAAGATTCTTTACGAGCGGATGCCTGCCCATGCGGATGTATTTGGCGAGGATAGTATGCTTGGATTTGTGTCCGGCCCCCTCAACAACACGGACGCGCTTTTCGGTGGGCGCTATACCGTGGTGTCCAAGTCTCCGGTAACGGGAGGCTGGAATGACGCCAACTCAGGCGGTTTCTTTGGAGAACGTCTGAGGCAGTCCGGATACGACGCTATCTTCGTCTCCGGAATTTCTCCTAAGCCTGTGTACATACTGGTAGACGGGGGCGACGTTCAGATTTTGGACGCGACGAATCTTTGGGGGCTGAAAACCGGGGAATGCGAGGAACGGTTAAAGAAAAAATATGGAAAGAATGCAGGCGTGGCCCAGATTGGCCCGGCCGGGGAACACCTTTCTTATATAGCAGCCATCATGAACGATGAGCATCGAGCGGCGGCTCGCGGTGGTTCCGGTGCAGTCATGGGTTCCAAGAAGCTGAAGGCTGTGGTGGTACGGGGAAAAGCAAAGACGCCGATAGCGGATGCTAAAAAGTTTTCAAAAATTCAGTGGGAGATTATGTTACATGAGGCAAAGCTCCTTATAACAGACCCTGCGGCCCGGGACTTTTTCGGCTACGGTACCGGCGGAACATTTGAGGACTCCGTCTCTACAGGAGACACCGGAGTGAAAAACTGGTCGGCGACGAATTTGATATATACCCGTGAGGATGCGGCAAAGCAAAGCTCCCACGGGCTGAAAAAGTATCGGACAAAGAAATTCCGCTGTTCCAGCTGTCATGTGGGGTGCAGCTACTATATGGAGATGGATACCAAATCCTGGGGACGACTGAAAACCACGCGCCCGGAATACGAGGCAATGGGCGCTTTTGGCCCGCTGATGCTCAACAAGGATGTAGAATCGGTCTGCATGGCCAACGAACTTTGCAATCAGTATGGATTTGATACTATCTCCGCCGGATCCACGATCGCGTGGGCGATGGAGTGCTATGAAAACGGTTTTATCACCCACGAAGATTTAAACGGCGTTCATCTTGAATGGGGCAACGGAGATGCCATTGTGGAAGTATTGAAGATGATGGGTGAGGGTCAGACGGAGATGGGCAGGTTTCTTGCCATGGGTTCCCGTGAGGCGGCAAATCAGCTAAAGCAGCGCAAGGGTGAAGAGTTTAAGGGCGAGGAGTTTCTGGTGGTGGCCAATGGGATCGAACAGCCTCAGCACGATGCTCGGTATTTGTATGGTCTCGGCCGTACCTACATGGCCGATCCTACCCCCGGAAGGCACGTGAAGGCTGCCATCGGCAACGTGACGACTGAAGATGGATTTGATCCCGATGTCTCTCTGCGCAATACGGGAGAAGATGACGTAAATGAAGTTATCAACACGGAGATCATGAACTCCAGCGGCTCATGCGCCTTCGGCTATGACTATGGAAACCCCAACGAAGCTATCTTTCGGAGTATAGAGGCCATTACAGGCCATTATTATGACAGCGAGGAAAAGCGGAAGCTGGGGCTTCGGCTGTTCACCATGCGGCAGGCATTTAATCTGCGGGAGGGAATACGCAGGAGCAGTTTCACCATATCCAAGCGTATGACCACGCCGCCCTTCAACGAGGCGCTGGGGAAAAAGACACTGAAGTTTGATCTGATGATCGACAGCCTGTATGATGTTTTGGGCTGGGACAATGAGGGTGTGCCAAGCGAAGCAGTTCTGCGTGAGCTTGGCGGGCTTGACCTGGTGATGCATGATTTGTATGGAGACGAAGCGGCGGCGAAGGAGGGAAAAATCGAATGATGGTGCATCTTCAAGTCGATTTGGTCGGCGCGAAGGTTTTCAGGCGGCAGGTTAAGATGGATTTACCTGAGGAGGCCACGGTTTTGGACGCTCTGACTGCGTATGCCCAAAAGTACAATGCTGCCGGCGTTCTTGAGAACAGAACCGGTATAGCTGTCGTGGTCAATGGCGCCCGCGGCTCATTCCAGAGAGTCTTGAGAGCGGAAGACAGAGTTCGGATCTTCAAGCCGCGGATCCGGGGATGACAGATTCTTTGAGCTGTAAGGGCAGAAACAGGATATCTTAAAAGAAATACCCTCAAGTAGGTTTTACATTTATTGTCCTACTTGAGGGTAGCATACTATTTGCCAGAGTTTCTTTTGGCTTCGCATATGTTATCTTACATATTCCAATCTGTAACAGGATCTTCCGGGCCATAGCCATTGGCTGTGTTAGCAGAACATCCAAGACATCCAAACTGCTTTTCGTATGCTTCAAAGGAAGAGTGTGAAAAAGTCAAAAGTTTCCTTAAACAAAAAGACATTTCCAAGTCTACATCTTAAAAAAAATAAAAAAGGTAATAAAAAGGGTCATTTTTGCCATATCTATAGAAAATTCTCTCAAACTATGCTATAATCTAACTTTACAGACAGTGTGGCAAAATTGTAATATTCTATAGACTGATCACAGGGAATGAGGAGGACATATAGCATGAAAGAGAAAAAAATACTCTACAATATCGGAAGAATGGTTCCCCTTGAGGGGGCGCAGGAGCCGGAGGCTGTACAGATTCAACAGCGGTTGAAGGCAGGGAGGACAGAATTTAACCAGCTGGTACAGGGCGTGTTCGGTTCTGTGATGAAGATCAGTGCACTTGACCTTTCCCTGCACGATTGTACGGACAGGATCGCTGAGATCAGCACCGGTGTGCAGAACGTAGCGGAAAAGGTGGTGGTTGCCGCACAGGGAACGGAGGAGAATATGGCGGCGGTGGTCTCCGCACAGGAGAGTTTTACGAATAATGCCATCCATATCTCAGAGACTGCCGCAGAGATGCAGGAGCAGATAAGTGCCGGTGCAACGGAGCTTAAGGTTATTGTAGCAGATGCTGAAGACACCATCCGCAGTTCCAACGAGATGAAACAGGATATGGAGCAGCTGATGACTGTGTTAAACAGCATGGATGAGGTCATCAAAGGCATTAACGCTATCTCTGTCCAGACAAACATGTTGGCGCTGAATGCATCCATAGAAGCCGCCAGGGCAGGAGAGTCCGGCAGAGGATTTGCCGTTGTAGCACAGCAGATCAGAGAGTTGGCAGAAGAGACCAAGCAGTTGACAGCCGGCATGGATGATCTGGTGACGCATATTAGGGAAGCTTCCACAATGAGCTGTGAGAGTTTGGACAAAACCGTAGTAGAACTGGGTGAGATGCAGGGAAATCTGAAAAAGGTTTTGGAAATCAACCAGGCTAATGAGAAAAATCTTATGGATATCGCTGAGAGTGTGACCACAATGGCGGCTTCCGGTGAAGAAATTTTTAGCGCTGTGATGAATGTGCAAGATCAGATGAGCGAGCTCAGCAATGAATGCGTGTTGCTGGAGGAGCAATCAACGGCCATGGGCAGGATATCCCGTGACCTGCAGGTCAGTGCCGCACCGGTGCAGGAGGTGGAGAAAGAGCTGGATAATACCGCAAAGCGGATGGGTGTCATGGTGAATGATGTCTTTTATATGTTAGACAATCAGGTTTTCCTGAATACGGTGCAGAATGCGGTGGGAGCTCATCAAAAGTGGCTGAATACTCTGGAAAACATGGTTAAGGAAAGAAACTGCACGCCGTTACAGCTGGATGACACAAAGTGTGCTTTTGGGCATTTCTACTATGCGATGAAGCCCAGAAATAAAGCTGTGGTTGACATCTGGGCCGGTCTGGGAGAGAAGCATCGCCGCTTCCACGGATATGGCCGCAGTGTGATCGATGCCATCAGGCGGGGCGACTACAATACCGCAGAGTCGGAGATTAGAGAAGCCCGAAAACTGTCAGGAGAACTGATCGGAGAGTTCAACAAGATCATTGAGATCACTAAGCAGTTGGAAGCCCGTAAACTGGCTGCATTCCAGGAATAGCAGACGCTGTCGATAAAAGACCATGATCCTTGAAAGTGGGGATTGTGGTCTTTTTTGCCTTGTCACCAATCTGTTTCCTTGCAAAAGGGAGCTGTTTCTTTATAAAATAAGAGTGTCAGCTTACAATGGAGTTGCTTAGAATTCTATTTAGAAAGGAGTTATGGTTTATGATGGAATTTGGAGAAAAATTAAAGCAGCTTCGAGAGGAGAAGGGTATGACGCAGCAGACAATAGCGGAAAAGCTGTATGTCACCCGACAGGCGGTCTCACGTTGGGAATGTGGAGCTCGGTATCCGGATATTCTGACAGCCAAAAAGATTGCCCAGATCTTAAATGTATCCATGGATGAGCTGTTGTCCGGGGAAGAGTTGAAACAAAATATTGAAAAGGAGCCGGTGCTTGCGCGGCCGGTGGAGAATATTCTCCAGACAGTATTGTACACGATTGCCACGGTGGCATATCTGCTGATGAGTGTCTTTGGGATATATTCCTTTTTCCCCAGCGAAGCAATGGCACACTATCCGGGGAGGGGGTTCTCCTGGACGGGGTTTTTCACCGTCTGTACATATGCTCTAAATTTCGTGGCAGCGTTGACCGGATTGACATTGTCTGCTCGAAATAAGCTCACTGCAAAGCGGACAGGGGATATTATGTGCTTGCCATATATAATCGCATCGCTGTCATTTTTAGTTATGATCATAAATATGCAGATCAAAAAAAATGGGTCTATGGGAATAGAGGGATGGATCACCGACTTCTTTATACCACTTCTATTTGCCATATGTGTGTGGCTGTTTTTTGCCATGGAGGAGCAACGGATACCATACTGGGTAATCTTGTTGATCTGTATTCTATCTGGCGGCTATATCGCGCTCGTGATCAGACATAATTTAATGTTCATCACCGAGTTGGGATTTGTCGTGAGTACAGTGCACTGTCTGGGCAAAATTGGAATGGTATTTCTGTTGGGATATCAGGCATATATCTGGAATCAAAAGAGGAAGGTGGCGTATAAAAGCTTAGAACAGTAGATGAAAAATGCAGATTGTAAGTTTATTTTATCTAAAGTTAAAAAAAGATAGCAATATGTGAACACATGGTGTATAATAAAAGGACACAAATAAAAATCTTATTATGGGAGGAAAAACTATGAATTCTTATCAAAAGCCATGTGTAACTATATTGACAGATTACAGTGAAGGCATTTACATGGCCAGCGGTGCTGGCGTTGCGGCTTCAAGCGGAGATGTGACTGGTAGCCTGATAAGTGCCGATCATTACGGAAATTTTTATATGAAAATGAGCGGATTTGACAACGGCGCCATATACAGGATTGTGTTGACTGTGACAGAGACGAATGCTGTCTATGGGCTGAAGAGTGCTTCCTGGGGTGATTTCGGCGGAGTTGTAAACGGCAATACAGTCACTTTTGAAAATGTGTGCTTTGGTAATCAGACAGACTGGCACGTCAGACTCTGGTTTGAAAGCCAGGGGAACTGGGAGATGGGATGGCAGCTGCAGGATGCCGATATACCTGGGCTTTCCGTTTCTGTTACAAAGGTATCATAAATGGGTAACGGTTCAAACACCCCCTCTTTGATTTCCAAGACAGACATTTGTAAACAATGTGTTTATAAAAAGGGGCTGCCGGAAAATAGATAGTCCTAAATCGGGGAGATAATGACTTGTATGAGTCGTTGTCTCCCCTAAATTTTTTAAAATGAAAAGATGAATAGCTGCATATTTAAATTCCTTTCGCTCATTATAATAGTCTTACTCAACCAACAGTTCGTGTACAATATCGATGAAATGGTGTAATATTTTGTGAGATAGGAGGTACAAGATATGAACCAGACAGACATCGGAAAGTTTATCGCTAAGTGCCGTAAGGAAAAACAGCTTACACAGGTACAGCTGGCGGAGATACTAAACATCACGGACAGGGCAGTCTCCAAGTGGGAAACCGGAAAGAGCATGCCCGATTCGTCCATCATGCTGGAGCTATGTGAAATCTTAGGGATTACGGTAAACGAGCTGTTGAGCGGAGAACGGATCAACAAAGAGTATTATGATAAGAAAGCGGAGGAAAATTTAATTGCGCTGAAGAGAAAAGATGAAAATAATATCAAGAAAAATGTGATCATTGCGATTATCTTTTCCTTGCCGCTTTTTGTAGGAATGACAGCTTGTATCATTTGTGACATAGCCTTGTCCGGCAATCTGACATGGTCACTGATTCCGGTCAGTTCTATCCTTTTTGCGTGGATTGTGTTTTTCCCAGCTACAATATTGGGAAAAAAGGGAATCCCCGGAAGTTTAATATCGCTGAGCGTTTTTATTCTTCCCTATTTGTATGTGCTGTGCACCCTTGTAAAGAATAGACTTGTATTTTTGATTGGGGCTGCAATGTCAATTATCTTTATTGTATATTTATGGCTTGTATTTGCCTTGTTTCACCGGCTGAGACACAGGAAGTTAGCGGCAGCAGGAACGGCGGTCTTGTTGGCAATTCCGTTTACTGTTCTGATAAACTTGATCCTGGTCCGGTTCATTTCAGGGCCCGTCATCGATGGGTGGGATATTTTTTCAGCGTTTGTTCTGCTGATCATTGCGTCTGCTCTTTTTGTTAGTGACCATGTTAAAAATAAGTCTGCAAAGAGTCAGTAAGTGAAAAGCATCGGTTTTTGTGTTAGAGAGGAAATATGTGACCACAGGATAGACCTTATAAGCATTGGAGGTAGCAATGAAGAAAACAGTTCGTTTCAACAATATTTTGTTTCCCATATGGTTGTTCTGGCTGTTGCCGACATATGTATGGCTGATCATATTGCCGGCAAATTTTGTGATCGACAGTCTGGTATTAGTGCTTGCAATGAATGTATTGCGACTTGAAAACAAGCTCAGCATATGGAAGCACAGTATTTTGAAAGTATGGATCATCGGATTTGTCAGTGACTTTATCGGAGCTGCAGCTATTTTTGGCATAATGCTTGTTTTGGATTCGCTTATCCCCCGTTTCAATACCATGCTGTTTCCCGGAACAACACTGATCTCACTGCCGGGAGTAGCGTTGGCGGGTGTACTCATTTACTTTCTCAACAGACGTTTTTCTTTTACAAAATGTGGGTTGAGTGCCGCGCAGGTTCACAAGCTCTGCCTGGCGCTCGCTGTTTTTACCGCACCGCACGCGATGATGATCCCGCTGTATGGATAGAAGGAGACTGTAAATAAACGTCTTTTACACTACCGTGTCAAAGTTTCCGCCCTCTACTACTGCAGCCGCATCCGGAGCCGGCACGGGCATCTCCGCTCCGCCGATCTCCAAAGAAGCCGGAGCACTGCCGTTGCTTCCGGAGCTGGTACCGGTTCCGGCACTTTGGGAAGAGCCGGAGTTGTTGGAACTTCCGGAGCTTCCGCTGGAGGCGCTTTGCTTCTCCCTCGCCAGCTTTTCAAACATGGCCTTTAAGTACTTCATGTCGGCTTCCATGATCTCGCGAAGTTCCTCGGCCCTATGCTTCTTCTTCAGGGCTTCCAGATCTTCTGCGTCCATATTTTCCAGAGCAATTTCGGTGAGTTCAATTTTTACTTGTGAGTCTGTCCATTCTGACTCTGCCTCTCTCATGGCCTGCTGAAGCTCCTCCATCAACTGCTTCAATTCCTCTTCGCTCATTTCCAGAAATTCTTCATCATCCATCTCCCCGATGGCAGCATCCTGAATTTTTTCTTCAACATCGGTAGGGTAGGCGTTTTGATCCTTCGCCAAAGCCTCCTCCTGTTTTAAATGCTTCATCCGCTTTTTGGCGATCCGTTCCATTTTCTGGGCATGGATAATAGCATGCCTAAGTTCCGTCGCATCATAATCGCTGTTCCATGTATTTTGCCTTTGAAGCATGGCAACTTTTCGGTGGGCTCTTGACACGACCTGACTGGCACTGCCGGATGTCTTTGTCTGCATGATCTGTGTGGAAATTTGTTTGAAATTATACTGTAGGCGCTTCTTTTTCTTTTGTTTTGGCCTGGTGATGCTGATAGAGCCGGCATAAGAACCGTCCCATTTTTTTAGGATCATTCTTGTTACGTTAGAGTTATTTTTTCCGATCATCATACCCATGCAATCATCCTCCTTGACAAGTGCAAGCTTTTATATGTTTCAAGATTGGTAAATCCGTTTACCATTTCCGATTATATTATTATATCGGCTGTCAAGGAGGAAAATTTAAGGCATTCATCTGGTCGATTTGTGCTGTGCGAGAGATCTAGAAAAGTTTTTTGATGGAACCGGCCAGATCAGACACCTTGTCCACGGAGATCTTGGCCTTTACACCGTCGACGATTTTCTCCACCACGTCGTCCGGCAGATCCACACCCAGAACCTTCTCCACAGCCTTTACCGGCTCTTTCTGGAATTGTTCCATCAGGGAGGGATCCTTCTTGATCTTCTCTACAATTTCGTTGATCTTTTCTTTGATATCCATATTTTTGCTCCTCTTTTTGATTTGGCAGGTGTTAAACCTACGCTTTTATTTTATGCTACATTGGAAGAAAATGCAAGTGTTTGACCGGCATACAAAGATATTGTTCAACGGGGTTACGCAGATTGCCGGGGCTCAAGTTGCGCGGGCGCGGTGTTTTTGGTATAATAGATCCGTTAGCACTGTGTGACTGCTTCAAGGGCAGTTAAGATGGGGAGGAACCTATGAAAAAATATTATTTGGTGGTAGTGGCCTGCATCTGCGCGCTGGGCATGACGGCCTGTGGAAACCGGGCAACGCAGGGGCAGTCAGAAAACGAAAGATTTTCCGCAGAGCAGGGACAGGAAGATGAAAGCTCAGATGGGAATCCCATGGTGGAAATACAAAATTACGAGCACTACAGCGGGGATTGGTCTGTGGGTGGGATCAGCCATGACACCCTGCTTCGGGACGGCGGTGCTGAGCTGCACTGTACGATCATAAACGGAAACGAGTTTTCCGGCCGGATGTATACACAACAGGAACTGACGGATCGAGTGGCAGAGATTGATGGTATTGCGGGCACGATTGAAAACGGGGAACTGTACTACAATTTTGAGGATGACGGCTTCGAGGGAAGCGGTACACTGTACATCCAATTTCTGGAGAACCGGATACGGATTGAAGTTCTGGACTACCATATGGCAGAGAGCAACCTTTCCGGCTATGGAATTTCCGGAGTCTACGAGATGACACGTTTGTCGGAAACAGTATGGATTCCGGAGGTTGGACAGGATCCATCGGGGGATGTGTTGCCGGGGACAACGAAAGGCGAGCTGACCTACGCTGAAATGCTGGATAAGTTTTATGAGAGGCACTATTCCGGTATGTCCCCTGAGGAGTTGGAAACCTTTATAAATTTGAGAGCAGACTATTATCGGGCCAGTACTTATCATGACGAGGTGGTGTACTACTGGGAAAATACACGCGAGGTGAGGGATGTGGCAAATGTTCTGGAGCCCTTGTATTTTACCGATATGAAGTATTATACCAAAGAGGACTTTGCCGATGATCCGCCCCTTATTATTAACCTGGCAAAAAATGAGATTTATGCGAGATGGGGTTATATCTTTAAAAACCAAGATCTTCAAAATTACTTTATGGGTTGCGCGTGGTACGAACCCCTGTACACAGCGGAGGAATTTGATACATCCGTCTTTAACGAATACGAGCGGAAGAATCTGGAACTTTTGGCGGAGCTGGATGCGCAGTAAAAAAGGATATGGATAAGAAAAAATGAAATTATAAAAAGGGGCGGCCTGTGACAGACGGGCCGCTCAAAATTTTTTGACTTTTTGTGATGCTGATTCGTTATATAGGATAGAAGGATGAATTGATAAGGAGGTGGAAGCTTGCTGGACGAATATTTGCTGCGCCGGGCGCAGGAAGGGGACAAGAGTGCCTTGGAGCGGCTGATTCGGCGATACTATGACCAGATATACGCCTACTGCTTCCACCGTGTAAGCGACAGACAGACAGCGGAGGATCTCTGTCAGGAGACATTTTGCAGTATGTTGGAACATCTGGAAGAATACCGCCATTATGACAAATTCCGGAATTACCTCTATGTCATAGCCGGAAATAAATGTAAGGACTTCTACAAGAAGAAAAAGACGGTTCCAATTGGGGAGATGGAAGAGTTTGAGGGGCAGCGGGTGTCACAGAAGCCGGGGCCGGAGGAAGAGATCTCCCTGCGGGAGTTGGTGCACCTGCTCCCCGAGGAACTGGAGGAGGCGGTGGTCTTGCGTTTCTTTCAGGAATTGAAGTATCAGGACATTGCAAGCATACTGGGCATCAGCAGCTCGCTGGCTAAGTACCGTGTGAACAAGGCACTGTCTCTTCTGCGGAAGGAACTGGAGCGGTAGTTATGGGAGGAGTGATGACACTTTGGAATGGAGGAAAATATGAGGAGAAAAAAGGAAAAATATTATGACAGGGACTTAGGGAGAAGGCTTTGTCAAGCGGGGAGGGACTCTATACCCTTAGATCGGGAAAAAAAGGAAGCTGTAATTGCGGCGATCCTGAATCGGGAAGTGCCTGTGCGAAAGACTTGTTCTTTCTGGGAATTTTTGCTGGCGCAGCTGCGCTTTTTGAATCGAGTGGTGATCTTGGGACAGTTGCTGTGGCTTGGTCTGTTTCTTTGGGCTGTGTGGATGGGAGAGGAGTCTTTTTGGGAAAATGGGATTTTATGTATATTATCCATGGCTCCCCCACTCTTACTTCTTCTGGCGGTGGACGAGATGGCGCGAGTCTACAACCGCAGTATGTTGGAAATTGAGTGCACCACTAAATATTCCTTGAAAGAGGTGGTGTTGAGCAGGCTGCTGATCTCGGGAACGGTCAGCGGAGTGATCCTGCTTGTGGGGATCTTGCTCGCAGGAAGTCACAGCGGGCTGGCGCTGTTGGAAACCCTTGTGTATAGTCTGACGCCGCTTGTCCTGATGATCTGTCTGCTGCTTCTTTTGATGAAGCGCTGGAAGGGGGAGCAGCTAAAGTACGTGAGTGTCTGCTGTTATGTCTTTCTGGTACTGGTGATCTTGGTGGGAGGATCGAGACCTTGGAGCATCTATCGGGAAAACCTTCTGGGGATATGGCTGTTTCTTTTGCTGGGCGGTGCCACGGGCTGTATCTGGCAGTTGCATAGTCTGTTGAGGCGTCTCGAAAGTTTTGAGCAGCTGGTGGAACCGTCGGGGCTTTAGTGAATTACATGTGATATAGAGAATATGAAAAAAGCTGCCCTATCGGCAGCAGAAAAGAGGGTGTATGGAATTACGTATGGATCGTGTGACAAAGCAGTACAAAAACAAGATTGCGGTGGATCGAATCTCGGAGACCTTGGATTGTGGGATTTATGGGCTGCTGGGGGAGAACGGTGCGGGTAAGACTACGCTGATGCGTATGATCTGCGGAATCTTGACACCCAGCAGCGGCGAGATACAATTTGAAGGCAGGGAGATCTTGTCCATGGGGGAGGAGTATCGGGAGCTTCTGGGGTATCTACCACAAGACTTTGGCTACTACCCCAATTTCACCGCACTGGAGTTTATGCTCTACATCGCGTCCCTGAAAGGTATGAGCGGGCGGTATGCCAGACAGAAGAGTGCGGAGCTGCTTGTGTTAGTAGGATTGGAGGAGGAGAAGAGGCACAAGATCAAGACTTTCTCGGGCGGTATGCGTCAACGTCTGGGCATCGCACAGACACTGTTAAACGACCCTAAGATCTTGATTCTGGATGAACCCACCGCGGGTCTTGATCCCAAAGAGCGGGTGCGGTTTCGCAAGCTGATTGCGGATCTGGGGAAGGACAGGATCGTGATCCTATCAACCCACATCGTATCCGATGTGGAGGCCATTGCCGACAAGCTGTTTATTATGAAGCGGGGGCAGATTCTGTCCAGCGGTACGGTGGAGGAATTGGAGGGGCAGATCGTCCACAAGGTGTGGAGCTATGTAGGGGATGAGAGCGAGATGGACGATATTGAGAGACGGTATCTGGTGGCAAACATGCACCATCATGACGGAAAGACAGAGTACCGGATCATCGCTGAGCTGCGACCATTCCCGGAGGCGGTTCCCGCGCAGGGGACACTGGAAGATCTGTATCTGTACTATTTTAGGGAGAGTGCTTCTCTCCGGGAGGGAGAATGAGATGAAAAGCTTAATCTACTTTGAAATAAAGAAGATACTGGAGCGGAAGCTCAATGTGATCGCCATGTTGACGGGCTATATCATTATCGCGATTGCCGCATATGTCCTTGTGGCGCAGTGCAATTTTTACGATGCGGAGACCGGAAGCTGGATGTATGGGATAGAGGCCATCCGGGCAGATGAGGAGAAAAACAGGGCGCTGACGGATTATCTGACGGAGGAATATCTGACCGGGCTGGTGGAGGACATACAGGCAAGAGATCTCGACCTTAGCACAGACGCGGGTTGGGCGCAGGTAGTTCGACCGATCAATGATCTGTTTATGGTGTTGGAGCAGAATTATGAGGAAGTTGGTGCATATGGAAATTACAATTTGATCAATCAGATCCCTACGGAGGGAGGTATCCGCTTTTACGAGAGAAGGATAGAGAAGGTGGAGAATTATCTGGGTCAGGATTCTTTTTTCATGAATTACTCAGAGGCAGAAAAAGATTTTTGGCTCACTAAGCTCCAGAAGGTAGATACCCCTTTTCGCTGGGGCTCCCTGGCCGGAATGGATATTGTAATGACGATGATCCAGCTCTGCTTTTACGCGCTCTTTGTGATCGCAGTGTGCATCTCACCGGTCTTTGCGTCAGAGTATGAGAGCGGTGCGGCAGCGCTTCTCCTGACCACAAAACATGGCAAAGGAAGACTGATCGGTGCCAAGATTCTGGCTGCTGTTCTCTTTGCGCTATTGTATATGGCTTTGGGTATTTTCATTAGTGTAGTTTTCATTGGTGGGATCACCGGTTTTTCCGGAGCAGAACTTCCGATCCAACTGTGGGGAACCGTGATCCCTTACAACTGGAGCGTCGGACAGACTTGTTTTGCCAATGTAGGGATCATGCTTTTGCTGGCGCTTTCGGTGGCACTTGTCACAGCGCTTTTATCCTCACGCGGAAAGGGCAGCTTAAGTTCTCTTGTGGTGATGTTTGTCCTGCTGATGGGGCCGGCCTTTCTGCCCGGGAGCGCCGACAGCAAGCTGTGGAATCAGATTCTTTATCTGATGCCGTTTCGGATCTTAGCTGTGGAGAGGGTCATGGGAACCTTCAACAGTTATCGGATCGGCCCGCTTGTGCTGTCCTATCTGGGTATGATCGTGCTGGTGTACATTTGTGTGTGCGTAGCGAGTCTGTTACTTGCAAAGGGAGGCTTTGCGAAACATCAGGTGAGAAGCTAGAGTAGAAGAGCAAATTAATGCAAGTAGAGTTGTCTCATCCTCCTCTTTGTGGTACACTGTGTACAAGAAATACAAACGGAGGAGAGCAACATGAATATAGTATGTTTAGACTTGGAAGGGGTGCTGGTGCCGGAGATCTGGATCGCTTTTTCGGAGGCCAGCGGCATTCCGGAATTAAAACGGACCACTCGCGACGAGCCCGATTATGATAAGCTGATGCGCTGGCGTCTAGGCATTTTAAAGGAGCATGGCTTGGGACTTAAAGAGATTCAGGACACCATCGCCAAGATCGATCCCATTCCCGGTGCAAAGGAGTTTTTGGACGAGCTTCGTTCTCTGACACAGGTGATCATCATCAGTGACACGTTTACCCAGTTTGCAACGCCTCTGATGAAGAAGTTGGGCTGGCCCACTATTTTCTGCAATTCGTTGGAGGTTGCAGAGAGTGGGGAGATTACCGGCTTCAAGATGCGCATTGAGAATTCCAAGCTGACTACAGTGAAGGCGCTCCAGTCCATCGGCTATGATACTATTGCCAGCGGCGACAGCTATAACGATCTGGGAATGATCAAGGCCAGCAAGTCGGGATTCCTCTTCAAGAGCACGGAGCAGATCAAGGCCGATAACCCCGAGCTGCCTGCATTTGAGACCTACGAGGAGCTGATGTCGGCGATCAAGAAGGTTCTGGACTGAAAGTTTTTTGGGAGTGAAGGTAACATGTTTTGACCGACCAAAAAGATATATAAAGAGGAAGAAATGACACTTCTGTGGCGGATATTTCGGCACAGAAGTTTTTTTGGAAATTTTTACTTGACTTATATAGACTATCGATATATTATATAGTTAATCCATGTATAGATAACCTATATAGTTGCGTGACTGTGTGATCAAAGTGAAAGAAGGACAATAGAAAGGAAGGATGAAAAATGGACAGAACACTGGTATCGGGAAGTATGGGGATGATGATCCTGAGGCTTTTGGATGAGAAGGATATGTATGGCTACGAGATGATCGATACGCTCCGGAAGCGTTCGCAGAATGTCTTCGAGCTAAAGGCAGGTACTCTCTATCCCCTGCTCCACAATCTGGAGGAGAAAAAGTATCTGACTTCTTACGAGGAGGAAGCCCTTGGCAAAGTGAGGAAATATTACAGTATCACCAGGGAGGGCAGAAGGCACTTGGAGGAGAAAAAAGAGGAGTGGGAGCAGTATTCCCGAGCGGTTGGAAACGTGCTGGCAATGGCGTGATAAATGTCATGTCTTCAAAAAGAGTGATATGATCTAAAAATTAAGGAAGAGGGAAGAAAAATGACAAAGATAGAATTTTTGGACACCGTGACCGCTCAGATGCGATGTAAACGGATGCGCCCCATGATCAGTGAAGAACTGGAGCAGCACATTCTGGATCAGGCGGGAGACTATGAACGGGAAGGAATAGAGGCGGAAGCCGCCATGGAGAAAGCGGTCGAAGAGATGGGAGACCCTGTGGAGATCGGAGTGGAGTTGGATCGCATCCACCGCCCACGGATGTCCTGGGGAATTGTAATACTGACTGCATTGATCGCGCTGGCGGGTTTTGGCCTCTGGATGATAATTCTGGCCAATGCGCTAGTTCAAGGCGGAGAGCAGGCAGGCGTTTTGATCTCGCGAGAACTGCCCGCTCTTCAGGATCAAGCGTTCTTCAACCTGATCGGGTTTCCGCTGATGCTGATAGTTTGCTTTGTGGACTACAGTTTCCTTGGAAAGCACACCAAGCAGATTGCGGCCGCATTTCTGATCTTTATGTATACAGCGTCGTGGTTTTGGGGCGCAGGACTGTATGGAGGATACCGGTTCCTTAGCTTTTTCAATATTCAGATTAGTACCGTAGCGCTTATGTGGCTGTACCTGCCCCTTTACGGAGCACTTTTGTATGCCTATCGTGGCGGAGGATGGCTTGCGATCGGGAAACTGTGCCTTTGGGCGCTGGCTGGTATCTTCTATCTATGGGAAATGGCAGCTTCCGGTTCAGCGGCTTTTGCGTTGGGACTTGCTCTGGCAGTCTTGCTCTCCCTGGCGATCACGAAAGACTGGTATCGTATCAAGAAAAAGCATGTACTTGGGACTTTCTGGGGAATTATGTTGGGAGTACCTATACTATTATTCCTTCTGTTCCGCTTCGGAGTGCTGGGAGCGGAAAGTCTTTCGGCCCACCCGGATTTCTCCTACCGTGTAGCGCGTTTACAAGCGTTTGTCGCACAGTACCAAGAGCGCAATAACTATCAGTATCAAATGACATATAATTATCAGGTCGGCATAGCCAGGACGATTTTGAACAATAGCGAGCTGATAGGAAACGATGCAGAGAACCTGTCATTCACCGTGGAGAGCCTGCCTGCATTCAACACAGACTTTAGTTTTGTCAGCCTGATCGCGGGTTATGGGATTTTGGGCGGTGTACTTGTGATCATCCTGTTACTTTTCCTAATTTGCAAAATCTTACATATATCCCTCAGCCAGAAGAACCAATTGGGCATGGTTGTCGGCTGTGCCGCCGCAATTAGCTTGTTGGTACAGAGCCTGATGTGCATACTGATCAATCTGGGATTGCTCCCCAACACCTCCGCCACCCTCCCCTTCATCTCCACGGGTGGCACCAACCTGATCGTGAGCTATATCCTGATCGGTATTGCACTCAGCGTATGCCGCTACCAGAACATCCTGAAAGAGAAGTCTCTGAAAGCCCAAGAGAGCGAGAAAGAAGCGGGTAAGATCTTTCAGATCAAGCTTGGCGGAGGAGTCTTGACCTATGAGAGAAAATAGCTTGCCAAAATCCTACAAAATGACTATTCTAATATTATAGCTTCCCAGAGGTGATCCCATGTAAAAATATAAGGAGTCTTTTTCTCATGAAAATCATCGCCCACATCGAAACCGACTTCCCCGAAAAATTCGGCATCCCCCGCCAGAGCGGCCTGGTGGAATCCTTAAAGGCAACCATCGTATTCGAGCCTGAATATCGCACCATGGACGCCTTCAAGGGCCTGGAAGACTTCAATTATATCTGGCTCCTCTGGCAGTTTGAAGGAACCGACAGAGAACACTGGTCCGCCACCGTAAAGCCTCCCCGACTGGGAGGCAATACCCATGTGGGCGTATTTGCGACCAGATCCCCTTTCCGCCCTAATCCCATCGGTCTCTCCTCTGTGAAACTGGATGCCGTGGAACTGACGGAACGCGGTCCGGTGCTCCGTGTGTCCGGCGCTGATATGCGGGATGGGACTCCCATTTACGATATCAAGCCCTACCTGCGCTATGTGGATTCCCATCCCGATGCCACGGACGGCTTTGCGGGGGAGACTAAAGAACACCGTCTCCAGGTGGATTTTCCTCAGGAACTTCTGGAAATATTTCCTCCTGAGAAGAGAGATGCCATCCTGGAGGTGCTGGCCCAAGACCCCAGACCCGCTTACCACAGTGATCCTGAACGCCGCTACGGCGTAGCTTTCGCAGGATATGACGTACATTTTAACGTAAAAGAAGACCACCTGACAGTGTTCGAGGTGGTCTCCCTGTGATCTTGATATGTATTTCTGAAACTTCTGCCAATTCTGACTTATGCTTGCTCCAAAATCTTTAATTTCTCTTTCACTTCGTTGGCCGAGTGAAGTACCGTTGTCATGGAAGCGGCAATCTCCTCCGTGGAAGCGGCTAAATTTTGTGTGCGTCCGTTGACCGTGTCAACAGTGGCAAGCAGCTTGTGAGCATTCTCAATAATCTCCGTGATAGACTCCATAATCTTGTTTTGGCTCTGGTTGCTGCGGTTGGCGGTCTCGCTGGAAGAAGCGGCCAGGCTGTTGATCTCGCCGGCAACAACTGCAAAGCCCCTTCCGGCCTCACCGGCGCGTGCAGCCTCAATGCTGGCATTTAGCGCCAACAGATTGGTCTGATTTGCAATATTGACCACCTCATTGTTGTTGTTCACAAGCTCCTGCAAAATGTCGCGGATGGAATCCATAGCCAGTGCCAGATCCTTACAGAATTTGGACACCTCTGCAATATTGCTGGAGATTTGCGTGGTCTCGTTAGCATTGTTATCGTTGCCGGCAACCATGCTATCCACGGATTCATACAGATTACGGAATTCGGAGTTGATCTCGCGTATGGTGCGCATTACCAAGTCCTTTTGATCCTGAACAAGAGCTTTTTCATCGTTCAGCTGCTGTGCCAGTCTATGAGACTCCGCTCCTTGAATTTCCACCTCTTTTTTAATATAGTAGATGCAATTCTCCTTGCGGCTAAAACCGTTGTAAATAGCGTCTACCATCTGCTCACAGGAGTCGTAACCACAGCAGGAACAGTTGATGTGGCGCTCCTCGCGAGTCGTTTTCTTCATATCGTTGAAAATTGCATCCACTTCGGAAGCGGTCGGTGTCTTGTGGGGACACTCCGCGGAGCGGTCGGTATACTTTCTCAGATAATCCTCCAGCTTCAGTTGACGGAATTGCTTGTTCAGATTCTTCAGGCGCTTCTCCGGAGAGAGTTTCTTTGACCATGCACTTCCGGTGCCGTTCTTCTTGGAGGCTTCGCGAATGCGCAGCAGACTGCACAACACATCGTCGGAGTCGGACTTGTCCGCTTCACAACCGGTTCCGTAGATACAGCCGGAGGAGCAGTTCAGTGCATCAATAAAGAGATATGGCGTCTGACTGTTCGCGATACGGTTCTTGTTCTCTTCCAAATAGTGATACATATGCTTCTCACCCTCGATCTGGCGGATAAAGACGCTCTCGCCGAGGAACCAATACACATTCTCTTTCAGACCGCCGGGCATGGGGTAAATGGAGCCCAGGCCATACTCGATCTCATCGGATTTCAAGGGACCTTTGATGTTGTTCTTGCGAACATAATTCATCAAATGATCAAAAGTCACGTTGTAGGAGACATAGCCGTGGTTGTTGGGATCGTCAATCTCCATCTTCTTGGCAATACAAGGGCTGATAAATGCAAGCTTGTCCGGAAGCTTCATCTCTTTCTTCACATAGATGGCGGCGCACATCATGGGACTTTGTACGGGGAAAAGCTTCGGGATCAACTCAGGAGTGTAATGCTCTATGTAGCGAACCACCGCAGGGCAGGGCTGTGAAATGCCGCCCAGGAAGTGATTCCTCTGTACATAGTTCAAATATCCCCAAGTGGTAATGTCTGCGCCGAAAGAAACACTGATCAAGTGGTTGACACCCAGCGCTTTCAGTCCGCCTAACACCGACTCATACTCGTTTGGGTAATTGGCCTTGAAAGCGGGAGCGATCAAAAGAGAAATCTTCTGTCCGGCTTTCAGATCCGCAAAGAAGCGTTCTGTGTCGTCCTGGTACTCGCGGGCATTGTGCTCACAGACATCGAAGCATGCGCCACAAGCCACGCAGCGGTTGCCATCCACATCAATCCTAGTGGAGCCATCTGCATTTTCTCTGGTTATACAAGCCCCCTCACAGCTGCATACCCGGATACACTTGTTGCATCCGATACATTTGTCGTTGGTAAATACTAGTGAATTTTTAGTTTCTGCCATGATGTCTCCTCTTTTGTGCGTATATTTTTTACTATTATATAATAAAATCAGAAAATAGGCAATATAAAAAGGAAATCTTC
Organism: Acetatifactor sp.; assembly: GCA_022511465.1. Classification (GTDB taxonomy): domain Bacteria; phylum Bacillota; class Clostridia; order Lachnospirales; family Lachnospiraceae; genus Acetatifactor. The sequence goes on from JAFLRM010000040.1 coordinate 28,994, forward strand.
TATTTATAGCCTCCTTCTCATATAATGTAATAATTTTTATGAGAGAGAATGTGGAACTATGAAAGTGGAGTGGATATCGGACAGAGAGGACGAGAAAAAAGTGCAGGCAGAAAAAGGGAACGCCATGCAGGGCATTTTTCTGGCCACGACACTGCTATTTTTGGGAGCCATGTTTTTTCTGGGGAGAGCCATCGCGGGCACGGTATATGATCTGAGCCCTACCACGGGAAACGTGCTGGGGTCAGAGAACTGGGGACTTGGATTTGGAGCGGAGGGCACTCAGCCTACGGGGAATGCGACGGTGGAGGAATTAAAAAAATACAATGCTTACTATGTGGGGGACAATAGCGAGAAGATACTCTATCTGACTTTTGATTGTGGGTATGAAAATGGCAACACGGACGCCATATTAAATGCCTTGAAAAAACACAACGTGTCAGCTACCTTTTTTGTGGTGGGGCACTATCTGGAGTCGGCGCCGGAACTGGTGAAACGCATGGTGGAGGAGGGGCACACGGTGGGAAACCACACCTTTCACCATCCGGATATGTCTTCCATCTCGGATCAGGCAGCTTTTCAGAAAGAGATGGATGATGTGGCGGCGCTGTATTATGAGATGACGGGGCAGGAGATGACTATGTATTATCGACCGCCACAGGGGAAGTACAGTACCCAAAATCTGCAGATGGCAAAGGATATGGGATATTCCACTTTTTTCTGGAGTCTGGCCTACGTGGACTGGAATGTGGATAACCAGCCAAGTCACGAGGAGGCTTTTGAAAAACTGACGAGCCGAATTCATCCGGGCGCTATTGTATTGCTACATAATACCTCCAAGACCAACGGCGAAATTTTAGATGAGCTGCTCACAAAGTGGGAAGAGATGGGCTATACCTTTGGAACATTGGAGGATATAGTAAGCGGGAATTAAATTTTGTCTATTGAATTACCGGGAGTGAAATAGTATGATGATATGTGTTGACAAGAGTAAGTTGTTTTGAAGGTAAAATGCATTAACGAAAAGAGATATCATTATGCTAAATCAGTTTTCCAGGACACAATTATTGATAGGAGAAGAAGGAATTGAAAAGCTGCGGTCGTCGCGTGTGGCGGTATTCGGCATCGGCGGCGTGGGCGGTTATGTGGTGGAGGCGCTGGCACGAAGTGGTGTGGGCGCCTTTGACCTGATTGACGATGACAAGGTGTGTCTCACCAATATCAATCGGCAGATTATCGCTATCAGGGAGACAGTAGGGAAGTACAAAGTGGATGTGATGCGGGAACGGATACTCTCTATCAATCCGGATGCCAAAGTCCATGTGCACCAGTGTTTTTATCTGCCGGAGACTGCGGATCAGTTCACGTTTTCCCAGTACAGCTATGTGGTGGATGCGGTGGACACGGTGACAGCCAAGATTGACATTATTTTGAAAGCGCAGGAGGCCGGTGTTGGGATCATCAGCTGTATGGGGGCAGGGAACAAGATGGATCCCACGAAGTTTCAGGTGGCGGATATCTACAAAACTTCCATGTGTCCGCTGGCAAAGGTGATGCGCAGGGAATTGAAAAAGCGCGGCGTGAAGAAGTTAAAAGTGGTATATTCTACAGAGAAGGCGATGCGGCCGTTGGAAGATATGGCGGTTAGCTGCAGGAACCACTGTATCTGTCCTCCGGGTGCGGAGCAAAAGTGCACGGTGAGAAGGGACATTCCCGGGAGCATTGCCTTTGTGCCGTCGGTGGCAGGGTTGATCATTGCGGGGGAAGTAGTGAAGGATCTGATCGGGTTTAGGCCGGCGAACTGAGAAGACCACAGTTATCGAGACCGTTTCAAGTTTTGTGTAAACTCAATAAACTGGATATAAGATATGTTG
>JAFLRM010000041.1 GCA_022511465.1 Acetatifactor sp.
TGGACATCTGGAATCTGAATTATCTGATCTACTGGGGAACGATGAAACTCCTGCCAGAACGGAAGGAACAGCAATATGCAGTTGCTTATTTGAATGTATCCCAGTTTAGGCATTATAACATTATCTATGGATGGAATGCGGGACAGCAGCTGTTGGAGGCCGTTGTGGATGTGCTCTCCCACATGATGGATGAACGGAAGGAAATCTATGCGAGAAATCAAGGGGATCGTTTTGCGCTGCTGCTGGCATTTGAACGCGAAGAGACGTTTCTGGAGCGGGCGGAGCAGCTGGTTCAGGCGATTGAAAAGCGGATCTATGATGACACCGAGAACCGCATGGCAATCCATATGGGTGTTTACTTCATACCGCCGGAAAGTAGTGATTTGCGTTTAGCCGTCGGCTATGCAAACCAAGCAAACGATTCGCTGCACGACAGTCATGTCAGCGAAGTCAAGGTCTATGATGCATCGTTTGAGCAGTCCATCAAGGACCGCCATGAGCAGGAAAAGCTTTTGGATTCGGTGGATGTGAACAAGGATTTTGCGACTTATTATCAGGCAAAGGTGGATATCCGGACGGAAAAGATCATTGGTGCGGAGGCGTTGGTTCGGTTTTTGGATCCGTCGGATTCCGGCAGGGTGAAATCTCCTGCATTCTTTGTTCCGTATTACGAGCAGACTGGAAGGGTGACGGAGCTGGACTTCTTCGTGCTTGAGAGCGTCTGCAAAATGTTGCGCAGGCGTTTGGATGAAGGCAAGGAGGTCGTGACAATTTCCTGTAACTTCTCCAGAAAGCATTTTATGAAGCCGGGATTTCCGGAGCGGTTTGAAGCAGTGTTGGAGAAATATCAAATTTCTAAGGAATACATAGAAGTTGAGGTGACGGAGACTGTCGTTGTGGAAGAACTGCAGCTATCCACCGTAAAACAGACGCTGGACAGTTTAAAGGAGAAGGGTGTCAAGATTTCCATCGACGACTTTGGTTCCGGCTATTCCTCTTTGGGTGTTTTTGAGCAGATTCCGGCATCCGTCATTAAGTTGGACCGATCCTTTTTGTTAAATCAGGAGGACAGAAGCCGTCAGGTGAAGATCATGCGCGGAATTGTCAACCTCGGAAAAGAGCTTAAGGCACAGATTGTGTGTGAGGGCGTAGAGACGGACTCCGACGTAGAGCTGATGCGGGAAATCGGTGCCTATGTGGCACAGGGCTACCGCTATTCCAAGCCGATCCCGGAGGATGAATTTGAGAAGAAGCTGGATGCAAACTAAAAAAGTCCTCCCGGCGATCGTCTCACGGTAACGCCATTCACCACCACATTACCGTCCAACTCGATGACAAGGCACTCACGGCCACCTATGGTCTGAGTCTCAATTAAATCGGTGCGTTCAGGCTTTACCTTGATGACCACGTCGGGGGTTTTCACCTCAAAGGAGCGGGTGTCCACCACATTGCTCACCAGAAGGGAAGTGTCCTCGCCGGCGGTCTCATCAAAGTGCCGGTCAAACTCGGCCATTTTGTCGTTGGATACGCCGCTGCTGGCAAAGAGGGTTTTCACCTCGTTTTTGTCGAGCACCAGAGGGGTCAACTCTTCCTTGTGTTCCTCCACCATCTCGTTCAGTTTCTCATGGATGCTCTTCACCACTTCAATGTCGCAGGTCTCGCCCAGTGTCTCCTCAATGAGAGAGTGGAATGTTTCTTTCTGACCGCCCGCGGACAGGGGCAGAGGACAGCCCAAAAGCAGGCTCACAAAGCCTTCATTCAGTTCCTCGGGATCCTTGGAGTAGTAGAGGGTGCTGTGGATGTCTGTACTGCGGTCGTTGAAGGCAGGGAAGAGAAAGCCTGTCACCGGCAGATCTACCACCCAGTCGCGGACGCGGTTCTGGAAGTTATTCTCCTCTGCATTGTAGCTCAGTCCCGGCTTGGACAGGTTGACAGGACAAATGCAGGTCAGTATGTACTCATACACTTCGTCGGAGGCGTCCTCCATCTCCATGCCGTCTAAAGCCCTGCCGGGAACGTCGTAGGTATCATGCACGACGAGGATCAGATAATTCCCCACATACTCATATGCCTCAATGATCTTGTCATAAAATTCTTCCAGAAGCACATCGTCCTTTAACTTGCTGTTCCGCAGACGCAGCAGAAACTCCTGCGCACCGCCCTCCTCTTCACTGGATAAAGGGAACTCCAGATTCAGCATGTTTTTGCCCATAGTGCCGGACAGAGTCTTTCGCAGGATCTCAAAATACTTAAACATTTCCTCCTCCGGCAGTGCCAGAAAGGCCTGCCTGAACTCAGTCTTTTTATTTTTCTCTCCATCCACATAGCAACCGCAGATGCGGGTGATGGAGCAGTTTTTCTGGGTAAAGAGTTTCTTTAATTCTGCAACTTCCTGTTTTATCATGGTGATCCTCCGTAAATGTAAACTCAGACTACTTCCAGTATAACCCATTTTTCGCACTCAAACAACTGTAAAAAGGGCAAAGAAAAAACTAAAAATTTGAGCAAATATTTGGAAGAAATATGTAGAAAGCGGAAATATGATATCGTATTGCCGCTTATTTTGGTGATAATGGGGAATTCTCGCGATGAGTTGGTGTTGAAGCATCAAACAATATCAATTTATAATAGGATGAAACGAATTTTAGATTTTTTTAGAATTTGGAGGTAGCCTGATGGAACAGCTGAATATTACCGCCACAAAAGATAACGATAAAGTATACAAAATTTTGGGTGATCTGATGAATACGGACAAGGAATTTCAAATTATGATCACCGTGCCCTCCAGCAAAGGCAGCATGCAGAAAGGGACGGATCAGGCAAAGGAGAAGCAGGAGGTAGAGAGAGACTTGGAGCAGGATGTGACCAACATGATACATGAGATTGGCGTGCCGGCTCACATTAAGGGCTACCAGTACCTGCGAGAAGCTATCATGATGTCCGTGGAGGATCCTTCTATGATCAGTTCCATCACCAAGATTCTCTATCCGACCATTGCAAAGCGTTTTCAAACGACACCAAGCAGAGTGGAGCGCGCTATTCGACATGCGATTGAGGTTGCATGGAGCAGGGGACGCATGGAAACTTTGGATGCGCTATTTGGGTATACCATAGATACAGGAAAAGGAAAACCCACAAATTCTGAGTTTATTGCGCTCATCGCAGATAAGATTCGACTCTCCTACCGAAAATAAACTCGAAAATAACTCCAAAATAACCCTTTCCACACCCCTCAAGTTAGTGTATAATAGAACTTAACAAGATAAGTATATAGCATTAGACGGCTGTAGCGAAAAGGTAAAATATGTGCGGAGGATTTCAAATGAAAAAGATTCTTTTTGTAGCATCAGAGGGTGTACCTTTTGTCAAAACCGGAGGTTTGGCAGACGTGGTGGGTTCCCTGCCCAAGTACATTGACAAAGAGTTTTACGATGTCAGGGTGTTTTTGCCGAAGTATGCCTGCATGAAGCAGGAGTTTAAAGATAAGATGGAGTACGTCACTCACTTCTATCTGGATTACAACTGGCAGAATGTGTATGTGGGTATTCTGGAGGCCGTTGAGGACGGCGTTCACTATTACTTTATCGACAACGAGTATTATTTCAACGGTGATAAGGTTTACAATGACAGCCCTGTGTATGAGATTGAGCGTTATGCCTATTTCTGTAAAGCGGTACTTTCTTCGTTGCCGTTGGTTGATTTTCGACCGGATCTGATCCACTGCCACGACTGGCAGACCGGACTGATCCCCGTATATTTGAAAGAGCGTTTTCAGGGAAATGATTTCTTCCGTGGCATCAAGTCCGTTATCACGATCCATAATCTGAAATTCCAGGGAAAGTGGGATGTGAAGACCGTGCGCAGTTTGACCGGTCTGCCGGAGTACTACTTCACACCGGATAAGCTGGAGGCGTACAAGGATGCCAATCTATTGAAGGGTGGCATTGTATTTTCCGATGCCGTGACCACAGTGAGCAATACTTACGCGGAGGAGATCAAGACCGCTTTCTATGGAGAGGGACTGGATGGTCTGTTGCGTGCCCGGAGCCATGATCTGAGAGGTATTGTCAACGGTATTGATTATGACGAATTCAATCCGGAGACTGACACTCATATTGTGAAGACCTATGATGCCGTGAATTTCCGCAAGGAGAAAGTAAAAAATAAGAGAGCTCTTCAGGAGCAGCTGGGACTGACTGTGGATGACAAGAAGATGATGATAGGTATCGTGTCCCGTTTGACCGATCAGAAAGGGTTGGATCTGATCGCCTATATCATGGATGATTTGTGTCAGGACGATATCCAGCTGGTAGTGCTGGGTACCGGAGAGGAACGCTATGAGAATATGTTCCGTCACTTTGACTGGAAGTACAGTGACAAGGTGTCTGCGAATATTTACTATTCTGATGACTTGTCCCACAAGATTTACGCTTCCTGTGATGCGTTCCTGATGCCGTCCCTGTTCGAGCCCTGTGGCCTGAGCCAGCTGATGGCGTTGCGCTACGGAACACTTCCCATTGTGCGCGAGACCGGTGGTCTGAAAGATACCGTACAGCCATATAATGAGTTTGAGAACACGGGTACAGGTTTCAGCTTTACCAACTACAATGCCCATGAGATGTTGCGCACTATTCGCTATGCAGAACAGGTTTACTATGACAAAAAGCGCGAGTGGAACAAGATTGTGGACCGCGCTATGGCAGCAGATTTTTCTTGGAAAGTTTCCGCCGGAAAATATCAGGAGATGTATGATTGGTTGATCGGCTAAGACATACAGGTGTACTGTTGGTGATGAGGCATGGCTGACAAAGGCAGTAGCAGCAAAGGCAACAATTTCATAATGCAGGCGAGTATTCTGGCGGCTGCCGGAATTATTAGCAGGATCATAGGGCTCCTTTACAGGGGCCCTTTAGACAGTGTAATAGGAGAAGTGGGGCTTGGGTATTATCATTCTGCCTACAACTACTACACGATAATCCTCTTGATCTCCTCCTACAGCATTCCTTCTGCGATCTCCAAGGTCATTGCCCAGAAGCTGGCGATAAGAGAATATCGCAATGCCCATCGGATTTTTTTGTGTGCAATGGGATATGTGCTGGTAGTAGGGTCGATCGCCAGCCTGTTTTTGTTTTTTGGGGCGGGACTTTTTGTGGAGGATGCTGCTGTGCCGGTACTTCGCACCTTTGCTCCCACTATTTTTGTCTATGGGATCTTGGGAGTACTGCGCGGTTATTTTCAGGCACATAAGAGCATGGTGCAGACCTCTGTCTCCCAGATCCTGGAGCAGATCGCCAATGCAGCGGTCAGCATTGGAGCCGCCTATCTTTGGATACAGATTACTTTGGGGACTATGGAGAGCCCTGCAGATCAGGCAGGGGTGGTGAAGAGGGCTGTCTCCGGTGCTATCGGCAGTGCAATGGGTACCGGAGCAGGGGTGTTGATAGCGCTTTTATTTATGCTGGGTATCTACGGTTTAAATCGTGGTATGATCCACAGGCGGATTGAACGTGACAGGCACCGGAATGTGGACGGTTATGGAAGGATCATTAAAACGATCACCGCTGTGGTGACACCGTTTATCTTAAGTACGGCAGTTTACAATCTGAGCAGCACTGTCAACAACAAGCTTTACACGGATATTTACCCCACTGAGAGAGCGTTGGACATGGTAACCATCACTTCCAGATGGGGGATCTTTTCCAAGGTACAGACAATCTCCAATATTCCGATTGCCTTTGCCTCTGCAATGGCCTCCGCAATGATCCCTTCCGTGGCGCAGTTGATTGCCGCGAATGATGTGGAGGGAGCCAGAGAAAAGATAGGAGTGGCTGTAAAGACCACGATGTTGATATCTATTCCCTGCGGGATGGGGCTTTTAGTGTTGGCGAAGCCCGTTATAAAGCTTTTGTTTCCCAGCACTCCGGCATCATCGCTGGAGACGGCAGGGGTAATGCTCATGGCGTTGGCACTGTCCGTGGTATTTTATGCCTTGTCTACCTTAAACAGCTCTATTCTTCAAGGGCTGGGGAAAGTCAACACACCTATCATTAACGCGGCGATAGCGCTGATCCTACAGACGGCGACGGCCTGCCTACTCCTTTTCTACACGGATCTGGATCTGTATAGTATCGCCATTGCCAACACGTTCTACTCAGGTATCATGTGTGTTTTGAATCAATGGGCGGTGCGCCGGGCGGTAGGATACAAGCAGGAGCTTGTACGCACCTTTGTGATCCCCTTTTTCGCGTCCGCTGTGATGGGAGCAGCCGCATGGGCTGTGTATGAGGGTATGTTGCTTCTTACGTACTCCATGCAGATCGCGGTGATCCCCGCAATCCTTGTGGCAGCATGTGTATATTTTGTATTGTTGATCTTATTGCGAGGTGTGTCAGAGGAGGAACTCCGCGGTATGCCAAAAGGATATCTTCTGGTAAAAATAGCAAAAAAATGCCATCTGATGCGGTAGTACATCAGATGGTTTTTTTATGTTTCTCGTCTGGCAAGGGTGTTCGTCCGGCATCAGTCTCCCAGTTTTTGAATCCTTGAGATATCGCTGTCGATCGCCATGGAATAGTTGGTGTAGTAGACCACGAAACCCGGTTTTGCACCGTTGGGCTTTTTGATCTGCTTCTTCTGCACGTAGTCGATCTCCACTTTCTCCTGATCTCTGCCCTTGGAGTAGTAGGCGGCCAGTCTTGCGGCCTCCTCGAAGGTGCGATCAGGAAGCTCACCCGCGCCGCTCGCCTTGACGATCACATGGGAGCCGGGTATTTTCTTCGCGTGAAACCACCAGTCGTTACCTGTGGCAAGCTTAAAAGTAAGCTCGTCGTTCTGATAATTATTTTTTCCCACATACATATGGAAACCGTCACTGCTGATGTAATGGAAGGGTTTGCTGGTGATCTTCGCCTTTTTAGAGCCGCCCTTTCTGCGGATGTAGCCGCTCTCAATGAGCTCCTCCTTGATCTCCACCAGGTCCTCCTCCATCAAAGCAATATCCAGCGAGGCACTTATGGATTCCAGATGGTCGATTTCGGTTTTGACCTCTTTAGTCAATTCTGACAAAGCTTCGTAAGTTCGCTTTAATTTACCATACCGGTCAAAATACTTTTTGGCGTTCTCCGTGGCGGAGAGAGTGGGGTCTAAAGGAATCGTGACTGTCTCGTCAGTGTAGTAATTCAAGGCCTCCAGAGATTTGGCGCCCGGTTCGGCACTGTAGCCGTAGGTGTTTAGAAGCTCCCCGTAGATACGATAGGTCTCCCGTTTCTCCGTGTCCTTCATCTGACGCAACTGCAGATCATATTTTTTTATATTGCGCTCCAGTGCGGTCTGCACGATGCGGCGCAGATCAGCCGATTTCTGCCGGATGCGGGAGAGGGCGTTTTTCTCCGCGTAGAAGCGTTCCAGCAGGCCGGAGATGGATGGGCAGTCCTCCGTGTGATCCTGACCGCTCTCATACATGGTCAGCGGCAGAGCGGCAAATTCCACCGGGCGCGAGCCTGTGTAGGCGATGCAAGGGGTGAACCGTTCCGCCTTGAGATCCTGCACAAAAGCCTTTATGACGGTGAAGAGAGACTGGTAGTCCGTCTCGGTCAGTGCGGCGGTGGGTTGTTCTCCGTCCAGGCGTGCCCGGTAACAGAGCTCCTGAGCCAAAATGGGAGAGATGCCGGTAAAGCTGCCATAGATTGCTTTGAAGAGAGGCTGGGGCTTAGCGGCCAATACATCTCGTAGACCAGAGTAGTCAATAGTGAGGATGTCCTGTTTTTCCTGGGTCTGGGGCACAAAGTAGGGTTTCCCCGGAAGTACCTCGCGGACGCTGCTCACCGCGGCGGACACGCGTTTGATGCTGTCGATGATCTTCCAATCCTCGTCGCAGAAGATAATATTGCTGTGTTTGCCCATGATCTCGATCACCAGCGTCTTGCGCCGTAAGTCACCCAGCTCGTCCAGATGCTCCACCTCAATGTGGAGGATGCGTTCCAGTTCCGGCTGTGAGATGGCAGTGATGCGGCCGTTCTGCAGGTGCTTGCGCAGAAGCATGCAGAAATTGGGGGCGGTCATAGGACTTGGTTTGTTGGTTTCAGTCAGATAGGCCAAAGGAAGAGATGCCTCGGCCGAGAGGAAGAGGCGCTTCTGGCCGTCGGGCTGCTTGATAGTGAGAAGCAGCTCATCGCTCTCCGGCTGGGCGATCTTGGTGAGTCTGCCGCCAACGATTTCTTTTTTCAGTTCTGCCGCGACTGCGGCTATGGTAACGCCGTCAAAAGCCATGTGGATTCCTCGATTCTATACAAATAATTGTAACGATTATAGCAGATTCTTCTGGGAAAAGGAACCCCCTCATGATTGATTCAGTGGTACGGTTCGACAGGCGGTAGCCTGCCGAACCTGCCTTTCCTATATTTTACATCAGAGATGTAGGCATTATATAATAAAAACAAAGTCCTTTTTTACATTTGTGTTGTAGTAGGCCGAAGGATTACTACCGTTTTACGGGCAGGGCAGATGATGATCAAGCAGAATAGAGCAAAGAAATTTTAAAAAGTATTTAGTGGAATTGTATGTGTGCTTGTGGTAGAATGATATCGTTGAATAAATTTAACAACTTTTCAATAATTGATCAACAAATACATAACGTCCAAAAACAGCCTTCGCCAAAACACATACGGAAGCTGTTTTTATTTTAAAACTCAATAAATTCCGGTTTGGTAAAGGAATGTGGAGTCTATGCGATACACAAATGCAAAATTGCAATAAATGAGATATCGCATTCCTGCGGAGGGGCTTGCCTTTATAGAGCATTTTAGTCTCTGTGCAGACGGGGCTTGTACGAAGTGGTTTATCACTTCTGAAGACTATCATATGGACAGAAAGCGAATGTGCGGATAAACGGAGATATTGATGACGGAGGTTAACTGATGGTTTATGGAAGCGATGGAAGAACCTGGGGAGCATTTGGCACAGCCGTAATGGGATTGGGCATTGCCATACTTTTCAATGTAGTTTTAGTTTGTACTGTGAATAAACAGATGTCAATTATCGCGATAATTGTGGGAATGGCAGGACTTATTATTGCATTCTTGGGAATTAAGATTGCCAGCCTTGATAAACGTGAAAAACCTAGAATGTTGCGGATCGATCCTAAGCTTGACTATCATTTTCTTCTGACCTTCAGGGGGATGCAGGAAGAGGTCAAGGACTTTTCCAGAATGGAGGAAGTCCTGCTGGCGTTTGACGAGGGCAGAGAGGCGTGGAATCTAAAAATTGTGCCTCCTATGGGGACGCTTTCGGAGTGGAAGGGATATTATGATGACAAAGAGAAAACTTACGTGATGGAAATATTCTTTATTCGTAAAGAGGGAATTCAAAGATGGGCGCGTCGTTGTGATTACGACGGATTGGTGAAGTTGAATAGAAGTGACCTTAAAAAGATTATTGTGAATAAAAGGAAAGCCAACTTATATCTCTTTGGCAGAATTGAAGGTGATAAGAAATCTACTCCCGACATGGCAGGTTACAGACCGGAACAAGAGTGGTGGCCGGATTTGACCACATATCAAAAAGCGATACTTTTGCATAATATTACTTGTGCTGAAGTGGATGCACTATTGAGAGAATATGCAGAGATATATTCGGACGAAAAACAGATTATATGTGATTTTTATTATACACCCTTACCTGATGACACATTATGGATCTATTTAGTGTTCCCCCACTTTAAAAGCAGGCACCATCACGTGAATTTTTGGAATTATCAAAACCTCTTGACTTGGTTTAGTCAAAAAACAGATAAGGAATTTTGCCTTGCAATTCCAAGAAATCAAAATCAGCCGCTATTTTTATCCACAATAAACCGTGACAATCCTAATGGTGATTCGTGCATCGGTGTCTATGCAGACAGATCTTTTAATTTTGCGATTCCGGAAAATATATTTGAATGGGGATATGTACCAACATCAGCCTATGATTACGAAGGTTTCTTAAAGGATAGATTTCAGTTTGATATAAAATGGATATTTGAGATCACCCAATGCGAATTGAAAAAGACTCAAGTCACACTTGGAATTTCAGAATGATTCCAGTTGTATGGCAGTAAAATTGGAAGGAATAAAACTATGACATTAATTGGAATTGATTTAGGAACGACAAATAGTTTGGTATCGGTGTGGAAGAATGGAAGGGTCGAAATTATAAAAAATAGTTTGGGCCATATTATGACTCCCAGTGTAGTAAGCCTGGAAGAAGGCGATGGAATTTTGGTAGGTGAAATAGCTAAGCAAAGAAGAATATCACACCCCAATCATACCGCTTTTGAGTTCAAGAGGAGTATGGGAACAAGGAAAGAATACGTTTTGGCACACAGAAGATATTATTCTGAGGATTTATCTGCCTTTTTGTTAAAGAAATTGATAGAAGATACTCAAGATGCACTGGACACAGAAATTACACAGGCGGTTATTTCTGTACCTGCGTATTTTGATGATAATCAGAGAGAGGCTACCAAAAGAGCGGCAAGGATAGCCGGAATAGAAGTAAAACGATTGGTAAATGAGCCTTCTGCAGCCATTATATATCATCAGTGGAAAACCCAAAATACAGGTCGTGAGGGAAATTATCTGGTGATAGATTTTGGTGGTGGAACCTTGGATGTTTCAGTGGTGGATTGCTTTGCTAATATTATTGAAATTATTTCTATTTCCGGTGATAACAAGCTGGGCGGAAAAGATTTTGACAGATATATCGCGGAAGACTTTTGTAAGCGTTTTGATTTGAAATTTCCCAAATTGGATAAATTGACCAAAGAAAATTTGTTGTGGGTTGCGGAAAATGTGAAACGGAATCTATCCCGTGAAGATCGTGTAATCATGCGTGCTACGATTGAAAATAAAGAGTATGAAGCAGAGTATACCGCGGATGAATTGTTAAAAGTGACGGCAGGGCTGCTTTTGAAAATGCAGGCAGTGATTAATGAGGCTTTAAAAGGCGCACGTATTGAGCTTGAGCAAATAGTAGATATTGTGTTGGTAGGCGGTACCTGTAAGATGCCCTTGATACAGAAGTATTTGTCTGCATTATTTCATCGTGATGTCGTAGCAGATGCAGAGTGTGAACAACTGGTAGCGCTGGGGGTAGGTGTTCTAACCGGTATCATTGGCAGGGATGAGCATGTAAGTGATATTGTGATGACGGATGTTTGTCCTTTTTCCTTGGGAGTAGGCACTTATCATAGCAAGGTGGATTCCGAGCTATCTATGAGTGTGATCATACCGAAAAACAGCATTCTTCCTATATCCAAGTCGGGTATTTATTATGGATTAGAGAAATTTCAAGAGCAGATTAAATTTGGGATTTTTCAAGGCGAAGAGTTAAGGGCAAAGGATAACCTTTATCTGGGCAGCCTGTTTGTAGATGTAACGCCGAATGAAAATGGTGATACTGCTGCTCAAGTGACTTTTTGCTATGATATCAATGGTATTTTGCAGGTGTATGCACAAGATCTAAATGGTGATAATAGGGCTGAAATGGTGGTTGTTAGTAAGAACTTTCAGCTTTCAGATCAGGAAATTGAGCAAAGAAAGATTGATATAGAGAAAGAACAGCGTTTTGAGAAGAACAAAGAGGAGAACCGCCATATTCTTGCGTGGGGACATAGATTGTATGCACAGGCCAATCCTGAGTATAAGGATTATATTGCCGGTATTGTGAATGATTTTGCGTATTATGTGGAACAGAATGCTGTCGCAATGGTTCAGCGTAAGAAAAAAGGGGTTATAGAGCAGCTGCTCGCACTGGAAAAAGTAGTAAACAGGGATTATTTTGAGAATGAAGATGTCATAACGGAGCTTTTGGATGAAGATTAGGTGATAAGTCAATGAATGATTGGACAATTTTAGGAATAGAAAAGACAAATGACTTGAGAAAAGTGAAACAGGCTTATGCCGAAAAAACGAAACTGTATCATCCGGAAACACATCCGGAGGAGTTTCAGATATTGCATAATGCGTATAGACGTATTGTGGCTGAAATACGGGGAGGTGCGGATCATCAGCAACAAATTCAAGTTCCGTTACCGCTTGAAATGAATTTTCAAAAGGAGGTACATAAGCCTGTACGGGACACAAAGCAGGATGTGGATTTTTTAAAGCTGGTTGAAGAGGCAGCGGAAAATTTTGAAGCACGACATACGGATAAAAGAGATCCTGTTCAGGTAGCAAAGGTGGAATATATTCTGCAGCATGATGCTAGAAATTCCAAGCTCTTACGACAATTTCAGTGGATGTTATACAATGAGTTTTTTGCGAAGGATTGGCGTAATTTCTTTATAAATAAGGAGTTTTTAGAACGGCAATACGAACCGGAATTTATTAATGGGATGACTGAAATTTTGAAAAGTCGATTACTTGAGATGCAAAGAGCGAAAAAGGGCGTTTATGGAAACATAGGGATATTGGTGTATTTCATTGTTGTTTATGGCGCTATTTTTGAGGGGATCGATCATTTGCAATTTGATAAACATATATACCGAAAAGGGTCGCTTCGGGGCCTGGTCGATATGTTTCCATCGAATGCCGATAAGCGCGATTCTTATCGGCTGATAGAGGAAAATGCAGAGCTTATGGGAGAGCGATATGCATTTTTCTTATACCGTAGTATTTTAGAAGAATTAGATAAAGACATACCTGCTAAAGAAAAAATAATGGAAGTGATAATAGAAGGCTTTCAGAAGGAGAACATCTCCAAGGTCTTTTTTGATTTGCTGCTCTATCTGGTTGCAAGCAATAGAAAGAATATTCCGGTATTTAAGGATGCATTGGCACAGGTGTGCAAAATGGAGTGGGATAGCAGTATTCAGGATGAAATTGAAATATTAAGGTTAGATTTGACATTCTGAAATGTCTTTGTCAGACTCCAGCTGACATAATAAAGTATCCGCAGCGGTTGCGGGGGAATCCTGTGAAGGGTACGGGACAAAATAAAAATCTTTCTATTATACGTGTATTAGTTATAAGGAGGCCGCAATAGTGAACAATGATAAGAAAAAAATTATACTTGAAATGCTACAAGGATCAATTGATGATGTGTTAAGGGATAATGGATTTATAAGAAAGCAAAATTCTTTGTTGTATACAAAAAAATAGGTACTACAAAACAGAAGATAATCATGAATTCTTTTTCCTATCATTCCACGTATATGCAAATATATCCTTTTTATTCAGTGAGGCAGGGAGGCTTTTAGCATGAAGATTATAGATTTTGTTAAAAAGAATTATGAAATTTTTGTTGTGAACTTTATTGCTTTGGGATTTATAGTTTTTACTTTGTTGGCACAATTCGGAGTACATATTAAGGTTGATGAGGGTGTGGAGCTGGTTCCTGTTGAAATAGGATACAGTCGATCAACAAGTCATATTAATAGTAAATTTGTCCTTGTATCGGAACGCTATGTACGTTTAAAGTATGAAAATAATGCACAAAAGTCGTTTTGGGTGCCGACTTCTGTAGTGTTTGGAAGAGCAGGTGTTGATGATATTGAAGATATGATAAAAGATGGCGATTCCATCAAAAGAAATGTATTCTTTAATACAAAATTCAATAAGGTTATAGGTGTAACTAAGAGCGGCAAATCGATATTGTCCTTGTATTATTATAATAGCAAGATGTTTCGATATGGAATATGGATATTGTTTTTGTGTGATCTTTTTGTGGGATTTTTGGTTAAATCTAAGAACAAAAAAGAATGTAAATAATAAAATGAATCGAACCAATAGCCGAGTTATTACAATGCATAAGTGTAAGGAAAGACGGGATTCGCGATACCGGCTTTCCAATGCCATGGCAATTAAGAAAAGGAACCATAGAACATGACGATGAAAGAACTGGAAAGGTGTATTGAGGTTTACGGCAAGGATATCTATACTTTTTGCTTATGGTTAGCGAAAGATCAAGGGCATGCGGACGATTTATACCAAGATACATTTCTTACGGCAATAGAAGTAATAGACCGTATAGACAGTAAGGAAAATGTGAAAAGCTATCTATTATCCATAAGTATTCGCATATGGAAGAACAGAAAAAGAAAATGGGCTTGGAGAAATCGGATCGCACCGACTGTTGAAATGGCAGAAGATTTTAATGTTGATCTAGCCTATGAAGAAAAGGACAGGGTATTAGAAGGCGAAAGATCAGCAGTTTTAAAATCAGCAATAGCAGCATTGCCGGAAAAGCACAGAGTCATGATCCTTCTGTATTATATGGAGGAATTGCCGCAAGAAAGAATTGCAGAGATATTGCATGTTCCGATCGGCACTGTAAAAAGCAGACTATATGCAGCCAGAAAGCACTTAAGATCAGAACTGGAGGGATATTTTAATGAGTAATGACTTCGATATATTGGTAAAAGATGTATTATCCGGCAGAAAAACTCCAGATCCGGATCTGAATCGTCAGATCATAGTGAAGGCAAAGGAGAAAGGTCAGATGATGAATCATAGCAGAATAAGAAAACCATTCGCTGCGGCTGCATGTGTGTGCCTGCTTGCAGCGGGCAGTATAACGGCATATGCAGCCTACCATTATTTAAGTCCCGCTCAGGTGGCAGAGCATGTCTCAGACAATGGAGCGCTGGCAGAAGCGTTTGAAGGGGAAGAAGCAATCCTGATAAATGAGACCCAGCAAAGTAATGGTTACGATATCACGCTGCTGGGTTTGGTATCGGGGAAAAATCTGGAGTTGTGTGTTCCGGAAGAGATATCATCAAGTCTAAGTGATATCCGCACCTACGCCGCGATAGCCATTGCCAAAAGTGACGGGACAGAGATGGAATACAGGAATTTGTGCATCTCGCCCTTGATCAACGGAGTAGACTGGTTTGTGGCAAACAATGCGACAATGGATGTGTCTCTTACATGGTTTAAGCAGGATGGAGTGGTGTATGAACTGGTTGAGTGTGACAATCTGCAAGTGTTTGCGGACCGTGGAGTGCAGCTTGGCGTCGTAGATGATTTCGGGAACGAGGGCAGCGCATTTTATATGGATACGCAAAGTGGCGAATATAGAAGAAATGCAGATTACGAAGGGACAAATGCTCTATTTACTTTGCCTTTGGATAAAAGTAAAGCGGACGAAAAAGAAGCGGAAGCCTATATTAACGCGCTTGAACATAACGAGGAAAATGCACGGGAGGGTGCAGAGAATGAGGTAGAAAAAACGGCCTCAGCGTTGGATGCCAATATGGTTCAAATGAGCGAATTTATTGACACGATCACAATGGATAATATCGATGATCATTTTATTCGGGATGAAGAGACTGTGCTTACTGCCAGACCGGATGAAAACGGATGGATTGATTTTGGCAGCCGCTATAACAAAGAAGAAGATTATCTGGTGGAAGGTGGAAGAGGATATATTAGTTACTGGATAGATGATGCGGAGGATTTTAGGATTACCAGCTTTGGAATATCCGGGATGGGTGATGAAAAAGATACCGGAATATTAGAAATGTCAAAAGTTCAGATTAGTGTGATCGTGCGAAATGACGATGGCAGTTTTACAGAGGCAACCTATAGGGGCAAAGAAGGCTTGTTCTCTATTCCTGACAGGACATGGCGATAGTCGAGAGAACAAGGAGCGGCAGCCTAAAGTGCTGCCGCTCCTTATCATGCTCTCTAGTTGAGATTCTGAATCTCTTTTTGCCGATAGAAAACAAAGCTAAACAGACATCCAAGAAGTCCGGTACATAAGAACATAACCGCCATACCGCTTCCCGCACCGTTGCCGACCAGAATATGCAAGACAGATGTTACAGCATTTTCTGTCATCATAACGGGCTCAAACACGTAGTCTGCCAGAAAACCGCCCAATAAGATTCCCATGGGGATCGTACTAAACTGAAAGGCATTTCTCACGGCAAACACTCTTCCCTGTATCTCTTCAGGAACTTTCCGATACAAGATTACATTTTGCCCCGCATTGATAAACGGGATCGGAAGGCTCGCCGCCAATCCGGCAATCGACCAGAAAATGACATTTCTGCCCACGCCCATCATCACATCCCCCAGCAGAAAGGAGAACATTGCCGACAGATAGATCATCTTTGCATTATTTTTTGAGAATTTCCCGGTGGCAACAATGATGCCGCCTGCGATTCCGCCAATCCCCATCACTGCATTCACAATACCCAGAGCAATGTTGTCGTTGCCGCTCCTTGCAAGAATCATTGGCGGCAAGATGTTCTCATAGGTTAATCTGGAAAAGAAATTCAGCAAAGCCATGGTAATAATGATCGTAAAAATGGCTTTGTTTATTTTCAGGTAGCGAAAACCTTCCGCACATCCGGCAAACATTGATTTTTGTTCAGCCTTATCGCGTTTATCTTCCGGAATTTTGATCACAAAAAGTAATACCAGAAATGCAGCGACAAAACTTGACAAGTCGATCAACAGTAGAATCTTTAATCCGCCAAAGGCGAACAGGGAAGCAGCTAAAACAGGTGCCATAACCGAGATCAAATTGCCGGAAAAAGAGTTCATGCCGCTGACCTGAGCCAATTTCTCCCTGGGAACCATTTTGCCAACTGCTACCGCCGATGCCGGACCTTGAAAAGCATTCATAAATCCTATGATAAAATTGACCATATAAATATGGTATATGTGCAGCCGGCTTCCGATGGTTAGCACAAATACGATCGCGGAGCAGACGGCCGCAATGCTGTCCGATATCAGCATGACTTTCTTTTTGCTGTGGTTGTCCACGAAGGTTCCCGCAAACAGGCTCACAATGATATAGGGTACATAGTTAAAGAATGACATCAGAGAGACGATCATTGCCGAACCGTTCTGCATATATGCCCACAAGATCAGGGCAAAACTCGTCATGGCGCTTCCCAGCTGTGATACTGATTGGCTGAGCCAAAATATAACATATTTTTTAAAGTTTTGATTCATTGAATTTTTCTCCTTATAGTTGCTTTAAGTTTTATCTTCTATAAGTACAAAATCCAATGTGGACGATAGATCCGTTACCTCTGTACAAGTTTCGTCCGATCATCAGACCTTGTACAGAGTAAAACACTTAAATCTATTATGATATGACACAGCATGAGATACCTCCTAAACTTTTTTCTATTGTATCAATTTATGAAAGATAATACTATTCCCCAATTTTTCTTCCTAAAACTCAATCCTCTCCGGAAACGCATCTCTTCTCATGATCCCCCACATCTTATCAATATAAGCCAGGGTATAGAAATTCTCATAATAATGATAGTAAAATGTGCCCTTCAAAGTCATACTGTAAACGCCGTCGTCCTCAGTGATGAAACCTAACCATTTTGCTACACTCAGTTCCAGCCCATACATCCTTTTTAGCTTCACACCGAAAAACTTCTCAAAATCCGCAGCATGAACCCTCGTGCTGTAAGCTGTCCAAAACAAGTAGTACACCATCCTCTGGCGTAGAGAAAAACGAAGTGTCAGCGAGGTTGGAAGCTTTTCCTCATCGATGCGTTTGCAGTATTCTTCCACGGAAAACGTGTTGATCTTGAACTGATCCCTGAGCAATGTGGTCGCGGAGCATCCAAATCCAAGAAAGTTATCCCTCGTCATGGAGGAATAGCCGACATGCTCTCCTTCGGAAAAGGTCCAGATGGAGCTGCGGACATATCCTTTTTCTAAACAGTAATGGGTAACGGCATCCAAAAGCTTCCGTTTCTCTTGCTTTGCCATTGTCGGAACGGTGCTCTCCGTGAAGGTAAAGTCGATAAATGGGTAAATCGCAATGTGATTTGCGCCGTTTTGGAAGGCGGTGTCAATATCTGCCTTTAAATCCTCAAAAGTCTGTCCGGGCAGCGCAAATATAAGATCCATAGACACCGTCTCAAAATGCACGGCGGACAATGCCTGTGCGACTGCTGTCACATCCACGGGCTTACGGCCCAAAACAGTCTGATATTTCTCTTGGAACGATTGGATTCCGATGCTGATCTTGGTAACGCCGGCATCTTTCAGCGTCTGCAACACTTCTGCCGATACATTATCGGGATGCAGTTCTACGCCGATCCCCTCGGTAATGATAAAGTGTTCGCGGATTGCCCCAATAATTTCCGAAAGCCAATCCGCCGCAAGTGCGGGAGTTCCACCGCCAAAATACAGGCTGGTAACCCGCTTTTTTTCTTTGTTTTGGCTTCCCACAAGATGGATCTCCTCAAGCAGCGCATCAATATAGCGGTCACATTTTTTCTGGGAGTATACCTCCTTACAATAGGGACAAAAGGAGCAGATGTTTTTGCAGAACGGAATATGAACATAGAGACCTAAATTGTCACACTCTGCAAAGGAAAGCTGTTCGTCGTATTCATTTTTAAAGGAGAAAGGCCGTGTAGAGTGGGTTAGCCACATCCTTGTCAAACTCGTAATTATGCTCATATTCCACCTATATGTATTTCAGATAAGTCTTTAGCATTTCCAGAATGATCCTGATGTTGCCCCGGAATAAAAGCGTGTATTCCGCAACAAAGAAGTAGCCGCACTGCTCGCAGAGTCCGGGAACTTCGATACATCGACCACAGGTGCTCAGCCTGCCGTTTTCCATCACAACACACTGGTGGCATGGCGTAGGAAAGCGATTGTGGATCAAATAGGGAAAAGCACTTTTTAAGTTGAATACCGGGACACCTTCAGCCATCATCTGCGTGATCACACGGCAACACGCAGCTTTTTCGTCACTTGACAACGCCAGTTCCTTTGTATCCGGATAGGGCGTATGGAAATTGAAAGAGACGGCCCGAACATTTCTCGTGTCTCTGGCAGTGATGCAAACATCCTTGACGGCCGCCTTATTGATCTGATTGATCGCCATATAGAAGCAGATATTATCGGAGGTTGCTTTTTGAATATTTTCCATAATAATGTCGTAGGTATCGCCCCGAATCGCATTATGGCACGTTTTGTCTCCGTCCAGACTGAGGAGGATAAGGTCGGCCTCCGGCAGATCTAAGGGGAAGGTACCGTTTGTGACCACATTGACGATCAGAAATCCCATCTGTTTTGCTTCCACCACAAGATCGCGCAGAGTTTTGTCCCCGTCTCGCCACATAAAGGTCTCTCCGCCGCAGAAGAACAGAATTCGTATCCCCATATCGTAGAGGGATCGCATTTCTTCCCAGATCTGCTTGTATGGGTAGATGACCGCCGTAATATTGTTGACGGAACAATGTTTACATTTTAGATTGCATTTATCTGTGACAATGATGGTTCCGAGAATGGGTTTCTTTTGGCGGAACAAAACAGTCTTGATTCCAAAGCTGGCTAAGTGGAAGAAGGAAGTAAGTTTCATTTTAAGGGCCTCTCATTTCGGAGTGGATGGGGCGTTTGTGATATAATTATACCAAGGATATAATGATAAGTCCAATGTGTTTGAGACATTCCTTTTCATGCATTGCATTGGGCGGTGAAACATTGTAAGATAGAGGTAAAATAGATAAGCTGGTTTTGTCTGTTGGGGTGGTTCAGAAGGAGTGATAAGAATAGAATAGGAAGGGCTTTGATTATGACAGAACGAGAATTGTATAACTACAAAATGATACCGGCGGAGCGTGCTGTGTGGGCAGACTTTTGCAGGATAATACGCGATAAATGTACGTTGATGGACACACCTCCGATGGATAAAATTCTAATGGAAAGACACTTGCTCATTGAGGAACCATATCATTTTGCAAGGGGATATTCCAAAGAAGAGGGGTATTATGACATTCTGGAAGGGGACAGAGGGGAGTTGTTTGTTAAAATACGTAGTCATTCCTTAGATGATGTTGTTTCACAAAAGCTATGTATGATTGCTCATGATATGTCCTTTCAGTATGTGATCCATAACCGAAAAGACATTGATGCAGTCCATCGGACAAGATGGCACTTTTATGAGGAGGATGGACCGGTTGAAAATGGCAGGATCGTAACCACCATAGTTGAAAATGATAAGTGGGAGTATGATACCATGTACGACTATAGAAAGTACTGGTTTGAGCTTTCCCTGACTTTTTTGGCAAAGGTACTTACTCCTGAGCGGCTTGCGCAGGAAATTGAGCGTTACGAGGATCTTATGAATCGTCACTTTGAAGGGAAATTTTGGTCTTACGATATGCAGAAGCTTGAATTTACAGTAGTGGACAAAATATCATACTGAAAGGTTGAAAACTATGAGCGACATGAGAGGAATTGACACTCCGGTGCGACAGCGCAGGCGGAGGGTTTTCAGGGAAGTGGCAAATTTAGCCTACACATCCACGAATCTAAAGGACGATATGGAAGCCCTGCCCTATAAAATAGTGGACTATGAGAAATCACAGTATTGGGAGAGCGTTTACCGGGATCGTGCCATTGTCCGCGAACGGCTCCGCCTGGCGATGGGAATGAGCCTGAGACCAGAGAACCGAGATCATCCGGGTCATCTGACAGAGGGTATGGAGGAGAGCAACATTGATGAGAAATACTATGAGCCGCCTCTAATGCAGGTGATCCCCTCGGCATGTAATGCCTGCCCTGAGAATCATTATGAGGTGACAAGCTCCTGCATGGGATGTCTGGCTCATCCCTGTCATAGTATATGCCCGAAGCAGGCGATCACTATGGTTGATGGGAAATCTGTCATCGATCAGGAAAAGTGTATCCGCTGCGGCAAGTGTAAGGAGATATGTCCCTACGATGCCATCTGTCATAAGGAGAGGCCATGTAAGGCAGCCTGTGGTGTGAATGCCATCAAGTCCGACCGGTTTGGCCGTGCCTGCATTGACAGTGAAATGTGTGTCTCCTGCGGACAGTGCATGGTCAGCTGTCCCTTTGGCACCATTGCAGATAAATCTCAGATTTTTCAATTAATACGTGCCATGCAGTCCGGCAGGAAGATCATTGCGCAGGTGGCTCCCGCATTTGCAGGGCAGTTTGGGCCGAATGTGACGCCGGATATGTTTAAGGCGGCGCTGAAAGAGCTGGGATTTGCGGACGTGTATGAGACGGCGCTAGGCGCAGACATGGGCTGTATGAAAGAAGCGGAGCATTATGTGAAGGAAGTTGCAACGGGCAATCAGGCCTTTGCACTGACATCCTGCTGTCCCTCGTGGTCTGTGATGGCAAAGCATCTGTTTCCGGAGACAATTGACAAGATCAGCAACGAACTGACTCCCATGGTGGCAACGGCCCGGATCATTAAGCGGGAGCATCCGGATGCATCCGTTGTGTTCATCGGTCCCTGTGCTTCCAAGAAATTGGAAGCCAGCAGGCGAACAGTGCGCTCGGATGTGGATTTTGTGATCACCTTTGAGGAGTTGACCGGTATGTTTGAGGCCAAGGGTATCTTGCTGGAGGAAATTCAGGCTATGGATGCTCTTCAGGACGCCACGGGAGCGGGCAGAGGCTACGGTGTGGCCGGAGGTGTTGCCAGTGCCATAGAGGAGTGCATCAAGACCTATTATCCGGGTACGGAGGTAAAGATCGAGCACGCGGAGAGTCTGGCGGAATGCCGGAAGATGCTGTTACTTGCCAAGGCGGGCAAAAAGAACGGCTGCCTGATCGAAGGTATGGCCTGTCCCGGTGGCTGTGTGGCGGGCGCGGGAACAAACATTGCCATTCCACAGGCGCTTAAGGCGGTAGCGGGCTTCAAGGACGCAGCAGAGAAACGTGTGCCTGATGAAGGTGTCAGTCAGGATGTGTTATTGGAAAACTCATAAAGCCCAATTATTCAAATTGCTGCAGCAACTCCGAAGGTTCGAGCAGCGGAATATCAAAACCCTCAAAGTCCTTCTTATTGCGGGTAACAATGCAATCGCAATGAATGGATTTTGCACAGGTAGCCATAAGGCAGTCTTCAAAAACTTTTGCTTTTTTCTGAAAAGCCAGAAGGACATCGTTGTTGGTAACACTGCATACTTTAACGATTTCAAGGACTTTTCCGATTGCCTTATATGCCAGTTCCGTACTGTGTGTATATTTGTGTACCAGATAAAAAATATCTGTAATGCAGGAAGCGGAAACAAAACCATCGAGCTTGTGTTCTTCACAAAGGCTTAAAACTTTGGAAGAATCATCTGCAAATGGTTCTCTTTCGAGCAGCACATCAAGAAAAATGTTGGTATCACACATGATCTTCATATTTTGACAGCCGCTCCTCTCGTACAGAATCCGGATCCAGATCAGAAGGCGCGTTTTTCAGCAGACCGCGGAGAGAATCGACAGCACTAACCTGTGGATTAACTACCTTGGCAATGGTTTTTCCATTGCGGGTAATGAAAACATCTTCCTGTGCTACCAGTTCGAGATACTTCCCAAAATTTGTTTTAAATTCTGTCGCAGTAACAACCATATTTGATATCTCCTTTCACGTGGCGTTATCTTTATTATGTGCGATTTGAAGTAAAAAAACAACATTATCGCACGATTTAAAGAAAAATATAGAAAATATCGCGCGATAAGAGAGGGGCATATAGATTTTTCCGCGTGGGGCTGATACAATATAAAAGACCAAATAAGGAGGAAAAATATGACGTTCAAAGAAAAGATGCACAACACAGAGCTTTATCTTCCATTAGAAAAGGAAATATTGGATGAGCAGACAGGGTTCTTGGATCGTCTTTATGATTTCAACAATACCCGCCCGTCGGAAGGCGATAAGCGAGAAGCCCTATTGAAAGAAATGTTTGCCGAGATCGGTGAAGGGTGCTATATAGAGCCGCCTTTCCATGCAAATTGGGGCGGACATCATGTACACTTTGGCAAAAATGTCTACGCCAATTTTAATCTGACATTAGTAGATGATACCCATATTTACGTGGGAGATTACACGATGTTTGGCCCCAATGTGGTGGTTGCTACGGCCGGACATCCGCTGTTGCCCGAGCTGCGTGAACAAGGTTATCAATACAACGCGTCTGTCCGGATCGGCAGAAACTGCTGGATTGGCGCGGGCGTTATCATTGTGCCTGGGATTACGATCGGGGACAATGTGGTCATAGGTGCGGGCAGTATTGTCACCAAAGATATCCCATCCAATGTGCTGGCCATCGGAAATCCCTGCCGGGTTCTGCGCGAAATCAATGAACATGACAGGGAGTATTATTTCAAAGACAGAAAAATTGATCACAGTGCATTGAAATAGCCCCCTAGATCGCATCAGCCAAGGCAGCTGCCTTTTTGCAGCCATCGGTCTTATCGATATCTCCCACATTCAGCACGCCGGGAACCAGAACTTCTCCAACCATCTTCCACTTGTTCAGAGCAGCCATACGCTCAATGGGAATGCGGACACCGTCCATAACGGACATATCCTCCTCCTCACAGCAGGTGATCAGCGCACATTCCTTTCCGGCAATATCTTTGCCGCCGACAACCAGAGAGAAGATGCGGTCAATGACTCCCTTGATCTGTGCCGGAATAGAGTACCAATAAACCGGCATGGTAAATACGATAGTATCTGCCTCCAAAATAGCCGGAGCGATCGTATTGTAATCGTCGTCAAAGGTGCAGGGTTTTCCTGTGGAGAAGCAAGTTTCACAGGCCCGGCAGCCACCGACTTTTTTCATTGCAGCATCAAACCGTGTAACGGTGTGCCCCTTTGCTTCGGCAGCCTTGATGAACGCATCCGTCATGGCAAAGCTGTTTCCGTTTTTCCGAGGGCTTCCCGTTATCACTACTATTTTTTTACTCATATGCGCTGTTCTCCTTATCTTGCGGAATTGACTTTCTCCGCACTTAATACTATAATTTTAACGTGAATCATAGAAAAATCAAGTACGCACATATAGGTGCGATACTTACAAAAAGGTTATATACTTACCTAAAGGAAAGCGATTAGCTGCTCCTAAAAAGCAGTCGCAGTATGGAGGCTAAAATGAGCGAACGTTGTATTGCAAATGAGTGTCTTGGGACAACTGGATTCAGCTATACGCTATCACTGATCAATGGCAAATACAAAATGGTTATCTTATATACTTTAATGGAATTTGGCGTTGTACGCTTTAACGAAATGAAGAAGTATATCGGTGAAATATCGTACAAAACATTAAGCGCCAACTTGAAAGAATTAGAAGCGGACCAATTGGTTCATAGAGAAGAATATCCACAAATTCCGCCCAAAGTGGAATATAGCCTGACAGAGCGTGGAAAATCTCTGATTCCTATTTTAGACGGAATGTGTGAATGGGGAGATAAAAATAGGCTATAGGTTGTAGATGCATTAAATTCTGGAGACTGGATAAAAGGAATTGAACAATATGGATAAGTGGTTAGAGAGTATTTACAGTGACGGAACAACTGATTTTGTCAGCAACCCTTCCCCTGCGCTTTTTGAAACGGTCATGATCCGGATCAGGATGTACGAGGATGCTCCTGTAAGACATGTGTTCCTGCACACGATGCCCAATGGAGCGGAGCATCTTAAGGAGGCACACATTGTAAAGCGGGAGAGAGGGCTGGTATATTATGAAGCTTCTCTGAAAATGACCGAAAATCGGGTGCAGTATCACTTTTATATTATCTGTGAGGATGTGGTCTATTTTTATAATCAAAGGGAGATTACCACCTATCTGCCGGACTTTACATGGGATTTTGTCCTGCTGGCGAATTATGTACAGCCTGCATGGGTCAAAAAGGCTGTGTTCTATCAGATCTTTCCGGATCGCTTCTGTAACGGGGATCCAAATAACGATGTAAAAACCGGAGAATACACAAAAAACGGCCATCCAACTATCCATATGAACAGCTGGGAGGATGAGCCGTTGACCTATCAGGAAGGTTTCTGTTTGGACTTCTATGGCGGAGATTTAGAGGGTATCCGGCAGAAGATTCCCTATTTAAAAGATCTGGGGGTTACGGCGGTGTACTTAAACCCCATATTTACGGCACCTTCCGTACACAAATATGACTGTGCGGACTATTTTCATGTGGATGCTCACTTCGGAGGGGATGAGGCCTTAGCTGAACTGTCAAAAGCGCTGCATGAAAACGATATGAAACTAATCTTGGATATTTCCATCAACCACACCGGCACCGACCATCAATGGTTTAAACAGGAGCGGGGGTATTATTTTTTTAATGTGAACAATGAGTATCATGGATGGGCCGGAAATTTGAGTCTTCCCACTTTGAATTACACTGCGGAGCCGCTGCGGGATCTGGTCTATAGAGCGGAGGACTCTGTCCTGAAAAAGTGGCTGAAGCCCCCATACAGTATTGATGGCTGGCGGTTTGATGTGGCGGATGTGTTTGCCAGAAATAATGAAGTGCAGCTGGCTCATGAACTGTGGCCGCAGATTCGTAAGAGCATTCGTGATGTAAACCCACAGGCCTATATTCTGGCGGAGGATTGGGGGGACTGTGCCCAGTATCTTCAGGGAGACGAATGGGATTCCCCCATGAATTACTATGGCTGTGGGCGGGTGATCCGTCAGTTTTTGGGGGAACCGGATCTATTTTTGGGGCGAAATGAGATCCTTGGGAAGGTGCCATACAAGATGACGGCTGAAGATGTAAAGAACCGTGTCATGGAGCATCTGGCAAAGCTGCCCTACCTTATATGGGAGAACCAGTTTAATCTTTTTGACAGCCATGATGTCAGCAGACTGCACAACAATCCTATAGTTCATCCGGAAGAGTACAGGGGAGCGATCATTTTCCAGTTTATGCTGGTGGGTGCAGCGTCCCTCTACTATGGAGATGAAGCCGGAGTAGGCGGCGTTCTGGGAACGAACGAAGGCTGCCGGTATCCCATGCCTTGGAAAAAGAATTACAAGGACAGTGAGGTTTACCGGATGTACCGCACGATGGCGCATATGAAGGCGCAGCATAAGGCGCTCTCGGAGGGCGGCATGAAATTTCTGTATGCACAGGGAAATGTAATTGCCATTGCCCGTTTTTGTGAGGAGGAAGCCTTTGTATTTGTGCTGTCTGTCGGTCAGGAGGTGGAAACCATTTCTCTGCCGTTAGGTGTCATAGGCGCTGAGTGTCCGCTGGGCACGGAGGATGTGTTTGGAAGAAGATTAAGCTGGGAAAAGAAAGAAATACACAGCATTGAGTTTGTGGTGGAGGCGCATCATGCTTATTTTTGGGAATGTAAAATGTTGTGAGGCGGCTGTGGTAACCCTCAATTTGTATTAATGATAAGAACAGTTATTTAAAAAGTCAGTCAGCATCGACTGAATATCTTCTTGATAGTTCTCTCTGCATGTCAGTTCCACACATATGGCGAGATCCTCACAAACCCCGAAAGCCGATATACCGTGCGAGTAGGGGTTTTCTTCATTTTGGAAGTTGTAAGTGATCGCGGTATAGGATTGTCCGTTGCAGGTAACGACTGACTCATCGGTTACATTGTAATTGGTCTGCCCGGCGGCAAGCCAATTTTCCATGTTTTTCTGAGCCGCATCAGAGTTTTTAAATTCTCCTATCAGAAGATAGAGCTGGGCATCATAAAGATCGACGGTGTCGCCGTCGCTGTTCTCATAAGGTTCTGAGTTACCTGAGGTCCAAGATGCATAGTAAAGTCCGTCTGCGGATAGGACATCCTTATTGTCTAAAAGTGTCAGACGGGTGTCTGTTTTGTGTACGGTGAGATGGTTTCCGACTGTCACATATTCCGAATCCGTAACAGTATCGTTGTCAGAGAGGGAGGACAGGGCGGAACACCCGGTCAAGAATGCTGTGATGCATAAGATGCAGGCGATGTATTTTGATCTGCTTTTTATTTTATTTTTCATCTTGCTGTTTACCTCTCTGATTCTTGATTTTTATTGGTCTATCGTACTGTGGTACAGCATCTCCCACAGATCGCTGCACTCCTGCAGGTTATCCGTCACGGTATCGGTGTAGAAACAGCGTCTGCCTAAGGAGAGATCAGCGGGAAGTTCTGAAACGGACTCCATTTCGGAAAGGATAGGACAGTTTGACCAAGTTATTATCTTGTCTTCTATGGAGTAGTCTGTCTCGTCAGGACAACTCCCGTCAGGGCGAGCAAGAAGCTGATATTGCCGCTGGAAGTCCTGTGGGTCTTCTAACAGGAAGAAGTAACTTTCGCAGTCGGAGATATCGCCGATCAGGGTGATTTCGGAGGCATATTGATAGTAAGCCATATCCACGTCAGTGGTATTGCTGTCGCCAATATATTGATTGATCTGGACAATGACCTCCCCGTCGTGGTTATAATCTCCGGACAGTGAGGTAAATGCCTGTTGCAATGCGTCTATCGTATCCTGTGAAAGCGGTGCTTTACCTACATATGCGATCTGCAGGTCGGGAGATTTGGTAAAAAGTCCCAGGGCACTGCCGATCAGGTCAGCGGCCACACCAAGAAGTATTACGCCAACAATTACGTACCATTTGTGATAATACCACCAGTTTTTCATCAGGTCCTCCGTTGATCTACAGATTCCAAAGTTGTCCCACCGTAGGCATATGTGACGGGAAGACAGACAAGGGGCGGTTTTGCAAGTTCGTTGCTCCGCAGGAGAAGGTCTACACACATTTCTGCCATCTCGGAAACGGGCTGGACTATGGTGGAACAGAGATAATCCAAGTTGCCGAAAGAGCGTACGCCGTCAAAACCGATCAACTGAACATCTTCCGGAACGCGTTGATGCAGCTTGTGAAGCATATTTAACACAAAATGGGCAAGGCGGTCTGTAACGCAGAAGATACCATCGAAGGTCAATTTGCCATCACAGATATGTCCGGAAAGAAATTTTTCAAACTCTTCATATGGTTCTTCATTATTTAATATTTTCATCTCATATTGGAGGCCGCGGGAGAGACAGCCGTTCTCAAAACCGGCTTTCCGCTTGTTGGGTTCATTGACCAGTGAGGAGCCTATCCGCAGAAATGCGACATTCTTACATCCCAGATCGGCCAGTTTCTCGGCGGCAAGCTGTCCGCCGGCAAAATTATCACAAGCGACACATGGAATCTTAGGCCCCATGGATCGATCTATGGCAACGAAAGGAGTATTCTCCTCTACGACAAGCTCCGGATTATAAGTCAGGCCAATAATGCCGTCCACTTTATTTTGCTGTGCCATCCTGATATATTCCTGCTCCTGCTGCATATCATAATCGGTGACACAGAGCAGCATACGGTATTTTCTCTTCATAAGTGCAATATTAATATAGTGAGTGAGGGAAGAAAAAAAAGGATCTATCGTATTGGGGATCAGAAGGGCTACGGTATAGGTTTTGTTCGCCTTGAGTCCCTGCGCATAGCTGTTAACTTGATAGTTCAGTTTCTGAATGGCATTCTCTACACGGATCCGATAGGAATCACCTACGGGCAGGCCGTTCACAACTTTAGATACTGTGCCTAATGCGACACCGGCTTCCCTGGCTACATCTTTCATTGTCGGAGCAGAAGTTTCTTTTTTCATCTTGGATCTCCTGTGAAACGAAGCATAAATACACGATTATTATAAGGTATTTACAGTACTTTGTAAAGAGAGGAAACAAAATTCGACGAAACGTTACACGGAATCGGGATGTGTAAAATATACAAAAACATACAAATACATTTGTAAATATTAGCAAAACATGTGAATGATCACAATAAAATATGCAATAGATATTGACTTGCGGGGACGGGGGGTGATATTCTATACATACATAAAATGTAACGTTTCACGAAAGGGTTACAGAGTTTATTAAACGTATGGCGATTCAGAAATCGGCCGTATGAAAGAGGGAAAGGAGATAGGATATGAGTAGAAGCAAAGCGGCGATTGCCAATCCTGCAATGGTATCAGGAGGCAGATCGCTGAAAAGACGGTTGCAGGATAATTGGCAGTTATACATGATGCTTTTGATCCCTGTAGTATTGACGATCATCTATAAGTACATACCCATGTACGGCATACAGATTGCGTTCAGGGACTACAAAGCCAGCCGTGGTATGTTTGGGAGCGAATGGGTTGGTCTGGAGTGGTTTGAGAGGTTCTTTACCGCGCCGACTTGTGGTCGAATGATCAGGAATACATTATTGCTCAGCCTCTTCAGTTTGTTGTGGAGCTTTCCGATTCCGATCATTCTCGCTCTGATGTTGAATCAGTTGAGGTTCCAGCGTTTCAAGAGAGCTACGCAGACAGTGCTCTATGCACCGCATTTTATTTCTACGATGGTTATCTGTGGTATGATCCGCATTTTCTTAAGCCCGTCGGGAGGATTGATCAACCTGATCGCCGGAACAAGTATAGACTTTCTGACAGAGTCTTCTGCATTTCGTACGATTTACATTGCATCAGGTATCTGGCAGGATGCAGGATGGGGGATCATCGTATATATGGCTACGTTAGCGAACGTTGACACTTCCCTCTATGAGGCGGCAAAGGTAGACGGAGCATCCATGTTCCAGAGGATCCTTCATATAGATATTCCGGAACTGAGATCTATCATGGTGCTGAACCTGATCATGAGTGCGGGCAGTCTGATGAACGTAGGTTTTGAGAAGGTATGGCTGTTACAGACCGATTTGAATAAGGCGACAAGCGACGTAATTGCCGTGTATGTTTACCAACAAGGTATCGAAAATGCCAAGTACAGTTATTCCACAGCGGTGGGACTGTTCAATACGGCTGTCAATATCATCCTGCTGATCGCAGTGAATAAGATAGCGGGAAAGATATCCGAAGATACCAGCTTTGTATAGGAGGTGCGGTATGAGTGCAAATGTAAAACTAAATAAAAAGATGGGATTATCTGAAAAAACCAGTGATATCATTCTGGTTGCCATCTGTGTAGTCGTTTTGTTTATTGTTGCCTATCCTCTGTATTATGTGCTGATCGCGTCTGTGTCTGATCCTTACGACGTATATGCGGGTAAAACCTTCCTGTTGCCGAGCCAGTTTACCCTGGATGGATATAAAGCGGTCTTTGCCGATTCCAGCATTGTTTTGGGTTATTGGAACAGTATTAAATATACGGTGGTCGGTACGATATTCTCAGTTGTTATGCTCTACCTGACGGCGTATCCTTTGAGCGTGAAGGAGTTGCCGTACAGAAAAGCAATAAGCATTTTCTTCATTATTACAATGTATTTCGGCGGCGGTCTGGTACCTACCTATCTGATCGTCAAGCAGACCGGGCTGATCAATAATATGTGGGCACTCTTCCTTCCTGGGGGGGTTGCTGTCGGCAATATGATCATCGTAAGGAACTTTTTTGAGAACAGTATTCCGAAAGAGA
>JAFLRM010000042.1 GCA_022511465.1 Acetatifactor sp.
GAAAGGATATAAGCACATAGTGACATATGGCATGACTGAGCTTTATGCGAATGAAGAGGCCCTTGGCGGTGAGTGGAATAAATGGGGCTATGAAATGACAATTAAACTGAATGAAGAAACAGATGAAGATTGTATGTGGGCAATTGATATGTTGTCAAACCTTGCAAGATACACATATACTCAGAAGAAATTTTTTCAACCGTATGAGTATATTTCGGGAGGCAGTAAATCTTTACATATAGGTGTGGAGTCAAACATTACGGCCCTGCTGACAATTTCTGATACGGAAGCACAGACGCAGGACACGTTGTATGGAAAGACCGAATTTATTCAACTGGTAGGAATAACGGAAAGTGAATTGCAGGCATTAATTAAGGATCATAATAATGCTTATAAGCTTTATGACTTGATTAAAAAAGATAACCCTGATTTTGTTACTGATATGAAGCGGACTAAATCGTATATTTAACTATTGGTTTTTTAGGAACACAAAACCGAATTGGGAAAAGGAAAATGCAATGCGGCTATTACAAAATGAGCAGCTTTATTTACTGAAGCAAAAAATGAATGAAATGCTCACCATGCTTAATACGTATGATACATTTGCAACAGCAAAGTTCCGGCCTGTTTTACAAAGGATTTCTAATAATATAGAACAGTGTATCAGGAATGACTTTGATGGGATAGAAGAGTTAAGCGAATTAGAGGATAAATGTTATGACAAGAAGAGATGCGATGCAAATAATATTGAAGGAAGATTTAAGAAACTATAATTTAAATGAAGAAAGATCAAACAAAGAAAATGAAGTTACTATTAAAGAGTACAACGATAAGTGGATAGTATATGCCACGGATGAAAGGGCAAGCAAAATTGCAGGTTCAGAAGTGGTATTTGAGGTCGAGAGCGATGCATGGTTTAATTTTATTAAACGTTTAAGAACTCTGAAAATTTTTCGAGAATAAATACTATTAATGTTGGATAACTGCCTTTGGGAAGCAGAAAGAATTCTTGAGAGCCAATGTTTATATCAGTGATGCAGGCTTACTGCCGGGAGCATAAAATAGAGTTTTGAGGAGGACAGCAGGATGTTTGCTTATGAAGAACTTGAAAAGAAACTGGTTACCCAGATGGAAAACACCTTGAAGGATTGGAGCAAAGAAAATGACGATATCTACATATTTGCGTTGGACTTAGCCAGAGGTGTGGACTCAGTGGGCGTCATTGCCAATACAAACCATTACTTAGAGGAGCAGGCGGCTCCTGATTCCAGGGACTACTGGTTCTATAAGTACTGCGAAGACGAGTGGGAATTGTTTGATACTTTTGGAGAGATTTCCGGAGAATTGCGTAAGTACATAGGCGATAACAATGCTGCTTTCACCAATCCGGAAACCTACGAGTACACGGAAGCCTTTGATGAACATTGTGAGAAGGTAATAGAAAGTTGCAAGAATGCGCTGATTTGCTTTGCCCAGTCCGCAAGGGCGGAATATCCGAAAATGTTGTTTACATTTAATATACG
Organism: Acetatifactor sp.; assembly: GCA_022511465.1. Classification (GTDB taxonomy): domain Bacteria; phylum Bacillota; class Clostridia; order Lachnospirales; family Lachnospiraceae; genus Acetatifactor. Next base: position 1,524 of record JAFLRM010000042.1, read on the forward strand.
CGAGTACCTAGATGGAGACGAGCGCATTGAAATATTTGAAAAGGTGAACGATGCGGAAGCGGCAGCGGAATACACGGAGCATATCGATGAATTTGCGTGAAACACCGACAATTATCAGTAAATGCCTGGAGTGCCAATGATTCAAAAAAGGAAATATTTACATGAAAATATATAAGCAAAAAACCTGGCAGCATGAAACAACCGGAGTTGATGGAAATACCACTTTGTTTGGCGTAAATATTTTTGACTATCAGTGGGAGAACACCGGAAGGTCTGCACAGATAGAAGATCCCCTCTATCATCAAAAATATGATTTCGCGATTTATACCATAGTGATTGACGACCAAAAATATGAATTTGCTGCCGGAGAATTCAGCAACTGCGTCTGGGGATTTTATATTGAAAAATATTAAGTGAATGGGAGCTGCTAATGAATAAACGCAGAAAACTGGCTCTTCTAGTGATAGAAGGCGACAGGGAATATGAAAAAACACATAAGGTTATTCCGGTCAACTGGCAGGCGTTTCATGTTATAGAGATTTTTATGCATTTTTTGCCCAAGATTGATCTGGATGGAAGCAGCAAACTGTCTATTCTTTTCAGGAAAAAGAAGGATACAGAACAGCAATACATGCAGAGTGATTATTTTGGCGTGTCAATATATTATGTTGATGAGGTGGAAATGGACAGGCAAAGAGGGTTAAAAAGAGAGGAAGAGGGAGATTATTATTTAAACATTATAGTAGATACGCTCAAACGGATTGCAAAGATACAAGGCAGAGATGCTGACATAGAGAATGTTATTGATGAAATCGCACAAAAGGTGAGGGACAATCATTTTGAACTGACACTTCCAATCAAAAAATTGGCAAAGTCATCTGCAGATGGGCAATTCAGGGCAAATGTATACCGGCATATCAGTAATCAAGGTGAGAGCTGGTATGTGGAGATAAGAGATAAGAATAAGAATCTTTCAAGGCACAATATTGATTTGCTGAAAAAACCATCTTTTATATCGCAAACAGGTGTGTTTTCACAATCTGAGTGGGAAGGGGATAGCTTTGTTGTTAAGGAAAAGTTTGGAAGGGTGACAGCAACAATTGGTATAGGGGATTATTATAGGTGACAAACTATGGAATTGAATATTAATTCTCCATCCTATTTTACACAGCAATATGGAGTTATTGATGAAATATATAATATGTGCAAGGAAAGCAAAAAATGCGAAGCGAAGGCCGGTTTCGCTTCCGTAAGCTTGCAGATTGATTATGAAACCTATGTAAATGCTGATATTGATGAAAAAAAAGAAGCTGATTGTAAATAATATATTGGCATCCGTGAAAGCGATACATAGTAGAGCCAAGATAGATTTTGCCGAATTTCATAATGATATATTGCAGTATTGCATACAGGCAGGTATTGAATGAAAAACAGATACGCGAATAGGAGGCATATACGTGAAAACAGCAGAGGAACTAAGACAGTTATTGGATCGGATCGACCACAGAGGATATCCGGCATATAAGGATACCAAGGGCAGATATGACTTTGGGCGGTATATCCTGAATATCGAGCATGTGCAGGGAGATCCCTTTGCGTCACCCTCTAAGGTGAGCCTGTGTGTGGAGGGACGCAAGGCAGGTTTTCTGCGGGAATACTATGAACAAAAGCACCGCAGGATCAGTCTGCAGGACTATCTGCTGCGTCGGTTTGCCGTGCAGACAGGGAAATTTTCTTTTCAGGCAAAAGGCTCGGGAAAGAGCGGGCTTTTGGGTGTCAGCCGTCCGGGGCAGGAGATCTTAGAGCGGAGCGCCTGCCATATAGACGAAAAGAACGGTGACGTGCTGATACGCATGGAGATTGGCTTTCCCGCCAATGGGCGAACGGTGAATGCCGGAGAATTAAAAAAGATCCTGTTTGAGTTCCTTCCTCAATGTGTGGAAAAGACTTTATTTGCAAAGGCATATAGACCGGAAGCGCTGTTAGAAAATGCTTATTTGGCGGATGACAGGCTTTTTATCAGACAGGAAATGGGGAGATTGGGGTTGGTGGTCTTTATTGCTGACGGATCCGTTTTACCCAGAGAATCCGGAGTCTCTGATAAGCCTCTAAAAGGAGCGGTACCCTTTACTTCTCCGGACAGTCTTGCCGTGACCTTGGAGCTGCCCCATAAAGGAAGTATTCGGGGAATGGGCTTAAAGCGGGGTATTACCATGATCGCGGGCGGCGGTTATCACGGAAAGTCTACCCTGTTAAAGGCGATCGAACGCGGCGTATATGACCATATTGCGGGAGATGGCAGGGAATTTGTCATGACAGACGGTTCCGCCATGAAGATTCGCGCCGAGGACGGCAGGAGCGTCAGAGGTGTGGATATCTCCCTGTTTATCAGGGAACTGCCAAACGGCAAGGATACCAAGGAGTTTCATACGGAGGATGCCAGTGGCAGTACCTCCCAGGCGGCAAATGTCATAGAGGCATTGGAGGCAGGAAGTCAGGTGCTTTTGATTGATGAGGATACCAGTGCCACCAATTTCATGGTACGGGACGAGCTGATGCAACAGGTGGTACATCCTGATAAAGAGCCTATTATTCCCTTCCTGTACAGGGTGCGGGAACTCTATGAACACTGCGGTATTTCTACTGTGCTGGTGGCAGGCAGCAGCGGCACCTATTTTCATAAGGCGGACTGTATCCTGCAGATGGATAATTACCGTGCCTTGAATATCACAGAGAAGGCAAAGCAGGCAGCCTTAGCATATCCCCTTTTAGCGGATGCGGAGCGGGATTTTATTGAGCCGGTATATGAAAGACGACTTAGAGGCGAGCAGAGCTTTTGGACAGATGAGCGCCTTAAGATAAAAAGTCTGGGCATGGAAGGTATTTTACTCCATAAGGAGAGCGTGGATCTGCGTTATGTGGAGCAGTTGGTGGACGAGGAGCAGATCCATGCGCTGTGCGGACTGTTAAAGCAGAGCGGGAGAAAGCTTCTCGACGGAAAGCGTTCTCTTAAGGAGGTCGTGGACTTTCTTTGGGAGCAGCTTATGCAAAATGGCGTGGAAGCGGCGGCGGAGGGAAATTTTCCGCCGGGCAATCTTGCCATGCCAAGGAAGCAGGAGATCTTTGCCTGCCTGAATCGCTGCAGGAGGCTGCATACATAGAAGTACCATTATTTTAGGCAGGAATTACGAATTTGTACAGCTGTTAGAAAATGGTTGGATAATGCTTTAAATCAAGAGATTCCAGAGGAAGTAGTTGCATTTTGTTTTAATCTGTATGAGGATGGTAACAATTAGTGGTCTATGGAAATCGTTGGAACGGATAGATTTGATATGGATGACGAAGACTGGTGTTGTGATGAAGTTACTGATCTTGGTACAAGAAAAAACTGCTATACATGGGAAGAGGCTAAAAAGTGGAATGAGATACTAAGTGAAATTCAAGTGGAAAAATAGTTGACAAGAATATGGAAAGGTTGATACAATTTGTGCTTGTAATATAGCAATTGCAAAGCAAAAAGGGACAGGCAGGGAAGAAACGAAAATGATTTCACTTGCAAAGATCAAAAACATAAATACGAAATATTTATCAACAGGAATAATTGTTTTGACAGCGCTTTTTTTTATGCTTTTTGTCTATGCGCCACTGGAGATGTATTTTTATAATCAAGATGATTTTTGGTTTGATGTATACACGTTATTACCGGTGTTATGCGTCCTTTTCTTTGGCAGTCTGCTGGTTTCTGCTGCCGTGATCACAATTATATGTATATTTTTACCGCAGTTATATAAGATTGTTCTGCCTGTCTGCTGTATTACTTTTCTGTGTACTTACATACAAGGAAATTTTATGGTGGGTAATCTGCCTCCTCTTGACGGTACGGAGATAAACTGGGATGATTACAGCTTTGGCAGAATACAGTCTGTTGTTTTATGGATCGTGATAACCGCTTTGTTTTGTGCGATGTTAAAAATATTTCATATGGATAAATTTTGTAAGGCGGCTAATGTTGTCGGCATATGTATGACGCTGATGCTTTTAGTTACAATGATCAGCGTCTGCATTACTACAAAGGGATATGTAAATAAGATTGATGCTGCGGTTACCACAAGAGACGAATTTGTTATGTCGGAAGACACTAATTTTGTTATTCTGCTGCTGGATTCGATAGATTCCGAAACTTTGTACGATATGCTGGAGAGCCATCCGGAATACAGTGAAACATTTGAAGATTTCACTTATTATCCCAATACGATGGGGGTATATCCGTATACTCTACATTCTATCCCATTCATTTTTAGCGGAGTATGGTATGAGAATGAGATTCCGTTTCAGGAATATAATGTAAACGCTTATAAAGATTCTCCTTTTTTTGAGCTTTTGGAGGACAAGGGATATGAACTGGATGTCTATGAAGATGAAATGCCGTTACTGGACAGAAGTATTTTACGGTTTTCAAATGTGATCAACAAACAATATAAAATAAATTCTTTTATAGATTTTGCGAAATGGGAGGTTGAGTTGGTAGGGATCAGATATGCTCCTTATGACTTAAAGAAAAGATGTATTTTCAATAGGAACAGTTTTCTTGAACTGCGGGATATTGATGATGATTATACGCCGTTTGATTCATCCAATCCTTCCTTCTATGAGGCATTGCAGGAGAAAGATATCACATATTCCAGTACGAAAAGGTTTAAGTTCTTCCATCTTGAAGGTGCACATATCCCGTTTCAGTATGATAAGGACGTTAATTTCACTGAAGGCGGAACCTATGAGAGCAGTGTAGAAGCGTCAATGACTATTACACAGGCTTATCTGGACAAGTTAAAAGCTGCCGGAGTATACGATAACTCGGTTATTATAGTGATGGCGGATCATGGCTATTCGGTGACAGACCCCTTAGGCTTTGACAGGCAAAATCCCATTCTTTTTATAAAGGGCCTGGGAGAGCATCATGAGATGGATATTTCAAATATACCGATATCATATGAGGATCTTCAGGAAACTTATGTCCGCCTGCTGAATGGCGGTTCAGGCGGGAATATTGTTGATTACAGAGAGGACAGTCAGAGAGAGCGCCGTTTTCTTTACTATGATTTCGAGGATTACATGGAGGAATATATTCAGACGGGACATGCATTTGACGATGATACTATGGAAGCTACAGGAAACGTATATGTGCGTGACCGTGGATAAGACGATTCCGAGTAGGATTCCGAAGATGTTTTGGCTGCAGCGCCCTGATAAATGGTGAGAGGAGACGAGTGATGAATATTTTATATCAGGCATTGGCATGGATGATGAGCCTATGTTACGCGGTATGTCGCAATTATGGTATGGCCATCATACTGTTTACTTTCATCAGTAAGATTGTTTTGCTGCCGGTCTCAATCTGGGTGCAGAAAAATTCTATAAAAATGGTCAAGATGCAGCCGGAGATTAATTTTTTGAAGGCAAAGCATTTTGGTGATAAGGATACCATTGCCGAGGAGCAAAGCAAGATTTTTAAAAGAGAGAAGTATAACCCTCTGGTTTCCACTGTTCCGCTGGTGATTCAGATCGTATTGCTGATGGGGTTGATCGAAGTGATTAAATCAGGAATGAATGATCCTGAGATCAGCATGGATTTCCTTGGCGTGCAGTTGAGTCTGGTGCCCAGCATAGCCGGAGGATGGCTGGTACTGTCGCCGATTATCGCGGCTGTGTCGGCATGGTTGCTATGCGTTGCTCAGAATACCAGCAATGTGCTGCAGTCAGAGCAGTCTAAGATGAATAAATATGGAACAATGATTTTTTCGGTTGGACTGTCCCTGTATTTGGGTTGGTTTGTTGCCGTAGGAGTCGCGTTATATTGGGTAGCGAGTAACTTGATGGCAATTATACAATTGTATTTGCTTAACTATGCAATAAACCCTAAAAAGTACGTTGATTATGAAGAATTGGAAAAAAGCAAGAAGGCACTGGAAGAATTAGGGGGCATTGGAAGTGAGAAGCGAAGGCGTTTTGGGGATCCGGAGGCTAAGAGGGAAAAGGCTGATTACAAAAGATTTTTTTCCGTGGTTAATAAGCATTTGGTGTTCTATTCCGAGAGCAGTGGTTTCTATAAGTACTATAAGGGAACCATAGAGTATCTGCTCGAACATACCAACCTTGTTATACATTATATTACCAGTGACCCAAACGATGCGATATTCGCGTTAAGTGAGAAAGAAAGCAGGATAAGAGCTTATTATATTGGTGAGAAGAAGTTAATTACTCTGATGATGAAAATGGATGCGGATATCGTGGTTATGACAATGCCGGATCTGGAAACTTTTCATATTAAACGCAGTTATGTACGAAAGGATATTGAGTATCTTTTTATAAATCACGGTATGGGCAGTATTAATTTGACGATGAGAACGGGGTCGGTGGATCATTTTGATACTGTGTTTTGTGTGGGAAAACATCAGCGTGAAGAAATTGAAAAGACGGAGCAGGTTTATCATCTGGAGCCCAAGCATTTAGTAGATTGGGGTTATTCTCTGTTGGATGAAATGCGTCAGAGTTATGCTGCTTCAAAGAAGCAGATTGAATCTCAAAAGCAGATTTTAATTGCACCGTCCTGGCAGCAGGACAATATAGTTGACAGCTGTTTAGAGACAATACTGGAGAGATTGCGTGAAAAGGATTATAAGATAGTAGTGAGGCCACATCCTCAGCATGTTCGTCATAAAAGAGAAAAGTTGGAGCTTCTAGAAGAAAAATATCGATTAGATGACCATATTGAGGTTCAGTTGGATTTTTCGTCAAACAGCACTGTTTTTGAAGCGGATTTAATGGTGACTGACTGGTCAGATGTTGCGTATGAGTATGCGTACACCACGCAAAAGCCTGTGTTGTTTATAAACACACCGATGAAAGTCATGAATCCGGAGTATGAAAAAATAGATGTAGTTCCGGTGAATATTTTTATGAGAGATGTAATAGGGCGCTCATTAAATCTGGATGAATTGGAGAAAGTGGGCGATGTCGCACAGTCTCTTCTGCAGGATGCAGATAAGTATTATGACAAAATTGGGGATATTGTTAACGAATATGTTTATAATTTAGGGCATAGCTCTGAGGTAGGAGCAAAGTATATAATCAGCCAATTGCAGAAAAAGACAAAGGAAAGGAAAGAAAAATAATGAGAAAGAAGATTTTATGTTTACTGGGACTTAGTTATTTTGGCTTTGCGTTTATGTTGTTGTTTGGGGCAAATGGACAGGCTTATATTGACCCTTCTGTAGTCACCTATGTGATCCAGGCGGTTGCTGGTGTGGTGATAGCTGTCGGAGCGGCAGTAGGTATCTATTGGAGGAGAGCAAAGAAAAAATTGAATGAGAAGTTGGGTGTTGATGAAAACAAAAATAAAGAAGTTGAATCAGATGAAATAGTTGTAAAGGAAGACTGAGATTTTCTGTCAATGTTGCGTATTAACGATGTGCTTAGGGGATTAAAGGGGATACAATACCCAAGATATCCCCTCTTTTAATACAGCCGATTTCAGCATGACGGCTGTCAATACTGTATTCTAGATTATCGCCCAAAACGAAATATTCATCTGAGGAGAGTGTGATGGGTTCCTGGGCGATGCCTGCATAATCGATAGAATAGTATATGGACGATTCTTGTGTGGCATCGCCGTTGACGTATAAAATATCATTTTTTATCTGTATGGTATCACCAGGGCAAGCGACGATTCTCTTAATCAAGACTGCATTCAGGGAATCACATTTAAAAGCAATGACGTTGCCCGTTTCCAAGCAGTATGATTGTTTGTGTATCACGGCCAGCTGCCAAGGATGATATGTGGGAGCCATAGAAGAACCTTGGATCAATACAAATTGAAACCAGTAGTGCGATATACAAAAGGCCGATAAAAAAAGAGCCACAATAGCTAAAGATAAACGCAGCTTGTTCATGGTGATCACTCCGTTTCTAATTGTTCATAACCGTATATTTTGTCACGGACTTCTTTTCCTGATGGTAACGAGAGAATCTTTGGTTCTCGAGTATAATAGCCACACTGTGGCTATTATACCATGTAGAAGGGTTTATGCCTATTGTCAAAAATATAGAGTTTTCAATGCACCTGTGAAACGGATACCAGACAGGAAAAACAGCGGGGAGATATACTATGCAGGCAGTTATATTAGCAGCGGGAATGGGAAAAGGTTGAAGGAATTGACTCGGGATAACACAAAGTGCATGGTCAAGGTAAACGGAAAAACTTTCTTGATGGCAAGAAGAACTTCCTTTTCTGCTGAATCTCATGCAGCCATAACCCAGCAGGGGAATCTGATTGCCGCATCGGTCAAGTCTGCATTGCATCTATCTTATCATTAGTACAAGTATTTTTCAATGACCCATATTTGGTTGTGATCGGAAGTGACATATGGTACAATTTTAATATCACAGAGGAAATGGCATTTTGCCATGATGGGAGGAGCCCGAATGTTTTTACTGTTCTTTTTATTTTGGGTTATGTTGAATGGAAGGATCACAGTGGAGATTGCCATATTTGGAGTTGTGATCTCTGCATTTATGTATGTTTTTATATGTCGCTTTGCAGGATATAGCCCAAGGAAGGATATGAAAATTGTCCGGAGGCTTCCCCTGTTCCTTCAATATTGCGTTGTGCTGCTCATTGAGATCATAAAAGCGAATGTTGTAATGGGAAAGTTTATTTTGTCGCCGCATATTATGGCAGAGCCGGCATTGATCCACTTCAGGGTCGATCTGAAAACACAATTGGCTCAGGTTCTTCTGGCAAGTTCCATCACGCTGACGCCGGGAACGATCACTGTGGAGATGGCAGACGGATATTATAAAGTTCATTGTTATGATAAAAGCATGGGTGAGGGGATCGAGGATTCCGTTTTTGTAAGGCTGCTTAAGAGATTGGAGGCATAGTGGAATGATAGATTTCAGGCCGTTTTCTTTGGTATGTATTTTCATATTGGTCGTGCTTTCCTTTGCATGTCTTATCCGCGCGATATTGGGGCCCAAGATAGCGGATCGCATTGTCGCCGTGAATATGATAGGCACTATGACAATGGCTATTATTGCACTTTTGGCAGTATATTTGGATGAAGTGAATATTTTGGATATCTGTCTTATTTATGCGGTCATAAGTTTTGTTTCCGTGATCGTGCTTACCAAGATCTACATAGGTTTGTATAACGAGAGAAAGTCTGAGGATGGCAGGAAGAAAGAGGAGGAACATACATGAGTATTAATGTGTTTCAGTTTATCATTGCAGCAGTTCTCATCACTTTAGGAATTGTAGTTATGATATTGCAGACGTTCGGTATTTTTAGAATAAATTATGTTTTAAATCGTATGCATGCCGCTGCCATGGGTGACACGCTCGGTATCTTTCTTATTGTGGCAGGCCTGATGGTGATATATGGCTTTTCTATGGCTTCCGCAAAATTGTTTGCCCTGATCGTTCTCTTTTGGTTTGCTTCGCCGGTGTGCTCACATCTGCTCAGTAAACTGGAGGTAAATACCAATGAACATCTGGAGGAGGAATGCGAGGTGTCTGAGGAATGATAACGCTTAGAGTTGTTTTACTGGCTTTTTTGATCATCTGTGCAATTGCGGTTAGCTTTTCTAAGGATCTGCTCGTGTCGGTTGTGATCTATACAGCATTTGGTCTGATCATGTCCATTTGCTGGCTGCTTCTGCAGTCTCCGGATCTTGCGATCACGGAGGCAGCGGTAGGAGCCGGTGTGACAGGCATCCTGTTTTTCGTCACTTTGAAGAAGATTCACTCTATCCATACTACTGCAGAGGAGGAGAAGGAAGATGAGTAGGCCGAATCCGAATTATGAGAATAGTTTCTGGGATCATTTTTCCAAATGGCTGAAGGGGGAATACGATCCGTTCAAAGGCCGTCTTGAGACCAAGACAGCGGATGAGGCAGTGTCAGGGGATGAGAAAGTACGCGATGTGGATCTGCGCTTGGCGGATATCGGGAAATATCATGTAGATATGTACGAGGAGGGGATCAACCGGTACGTGGGCCGTTACAGGAAGCTATATCGCTTTCTGTCGGTATTTATAGTGCTGTTTTTTATCGGTCTTCTTCTTTGGACGGTCAGTGCATTACCGGGATATGGAAACCCTCATGAACCCGAAAATAACATAGTGGCCGAGCGCTATATTGAGAAAGGCCTCAAAGAGACGGGAGCGGTCAATATTGTCACAGGAATGATCCTTGATTATCGTGCATTTGATACATTCGGAGAGTCCTGTGTGCTGTTTGCGGCATCCTGCTGTGTATTGTTCCTGCTGAGAGTGGACAAGGATGACGATCCGCACTCCGCTGCAGTTGAGGAGATGAATGACAGACACTATGAGCCGAGAAATGATGCGATTTTGCAAAAGGCTGCAAACTTTCTCGTACCGTTGATCATTATCTTTGGGATATATGTTGTCTTAAATGGACATTTGTCTCCGGGAGGAGGTTTCTCCGGCGGCGCGATCATCGGTTCCGGCCTGATCTTGTATCTGACAGCCTATGGTTTTGAAAAGACACAGCGTTTTATGAATGAAAAAGTTGTAAAGGCGCTGACAGTGTGTGCCCTGCTGTTTTATTGTTTTGCGAAAAGCTATTCCTTCTATACGGGAGCAAATCATCTGGAAAGCTTTATCTCCACGGGGACGCCGGGTGATATCTTAAGTGCCGGCCTGATCGTCTATCTGAATATTTGCGTGGGCATTGTGGTGGCATGTACGATGTATTCTTTCTATACACTGTTCAGAAAGGGGGGGATTTGATCTATGGGTGCTTTCCTTGCAAATTATGAAGAGGTGACAGCGATAATCCTGTTTGTCATCGGAATGGGAAACCTGCTTCTGCAGCCAAACCTGATCAAAAAGATTATTGGGCTGGATGTGATGGACGCGGCGGTCTATCTGTTTCTTGCGGCCAAGGGATATATTGCGGGAAGAGCTGCGCCGATCGTGGTGGATGGGATCCTGGACGCGGAGCACTATATCAATCCGGTGCCGGCAGGTCTGGTTCTGACGGGAATCGTGGTGTCTGTGAGCGTCAGCGCTCTCATGATGGCATTGACGATCTGCCTCTACCGGGAATATCATACGCTGAATCTTGATGAGATCATGATGAAACTCAGGAAGGAGGAGGATTAAGTGACGCTTGTTCAGAACTTCCCCTTTTTCTGTATCATATTGTCTATGTTCTCGGCTATTTTGTCTTTTGTGATGCCCCAAAAGGTGGCAAAATACATTCATATTGCGATGGTGTCTGCAGTCTTTGTCCTGTCACTGGGGACATTGTCTTATGTGGCAGGGACAGGTGAGAGTTATACTTTTATGATGGGACATTTTCCCGCACCCTGGGGCAATGAGATACGAGTCGGTGTGCTGGAGGCGCTGATGGCGGCATCCTTCAGTATTATCATGCTATTGTCAGTGTTTGGAGGAATGGCGCATGTGGAAAGAGAAGTTCCGAATTCCCGAAAGAGTCTGCTCTATATTCTGCTGGATCTTCTTATGGCATCGCTGTTGGCATTGATTTATACGAATGACTTGTTTACGGCTTATGTATTTATTGAGATCAATACGATCGCGGCCTGTGGGCTGATCATCGTAAAGAAGCAGGGGCGCACTTATGTATCGGCTATCCGTTATATGATCATGAGCCTCGTAGGTTCCGGTCTGTTCCTTATCGGTCTGTCGCTGCTTTATGGTACGACGGATCATCTCCTGATGTCCCCGGCAAAGGAAGCGCTGGATGAAATTTTTGCCGCGGGAGTCTACCATATTCCGTTCGTTGTGATCGCGGCTCTTATTGTGATCGGGCTGGGGATCAAAAGCGGAATGTATCTGTTCCACACATGGATCCCGGATGCTTACGGCTATACGACCCCGACATGCAGCGCCATATTGTCTTCTTTGGTATCGAAAGGATATATTTTCCTGATGATCAAGATATTTTTCAGGGTGATCGGGTTTGATTCCATTATCAGCAGATACTTAGTGAATATACTGTTTGTGCTTGGTCTTATCGGTATGATCATGGGCTCCATAGCGGCGATCAAGGAGAAGGATATCCGCCGTATGACGGCGTTTTCCTCGGTAGCACAGATTGGATATATCTATATGGGGATCGGTCTCGGGACAACGGCGGGGGTTGTTGCGGCATTGTTCCACGTCGTTGCTCATGGGATCATGAAGTCGCAGCTGTTTATCAGTATATCGGGACTGATAGATGTATCGGATGGAAAACAGGATCCTCATTCCCTGAGGGGAGCGGGATATCGCAGCAAGATAGCAGGTGTGGCATATACGACGGCGTCCATGTCCATGATCGGAATCCCGCTATTCTGTGGTTTTGTTTCTAAGTATCTGTTTGCTTCTTCTGCAATGACAGCGAGTTCCGGCAAATTGATAGCGGCCTGGATCGTACTGGGTATCAGCACGATCCTGAATACGATTTACTTTATGCGCATGGTGATAGCCATTTATATGCCAGTGGATGCAGAGATGAGAAAAGCACACGGTATTGTTCCGTCCCGGACGGAAGCGGTAGCGATGGCAGGAATGATCCTGTTTAATATCGCGGTAGGTGTTATGTCACCGCCAATTATTCAGGCACTGGAGTCCGGAATCGCAATGTTTGGCTAGTGGAGGTAAATGATGAATCACTATTATTTATTGTTTCCGGTATTTTTGCCGGTACTGGCAGGCATACTGCTTTTGCTGATCCCATTTAAAGATCGTAAAAAAATGCTCCTATTGACCTCTCTCATTCTGGCGGTGAATCTTGCCTGCGCTTTATGGGTTTTTGTGCAGCCGGAACAGGAGATGAGCCTGACTTATATTACAAGCAGCCTTCATCTTTATTTTAAAGTGGATATGCTCTCAAAAATATTTCTGCTTTTGATCAGCTTCATCTGGCTGATGGCAGCGCTGGCGGCTTTTGAGTATATGCTTCACGAAAGGGATGAACGCAGGTTTTTTGGTTTTTATCTGATCGTGGAAGGGGTGCTGACAGCACTGTGCTTTTCCGGAAATCTGTTTACTATGTATGTGTTCTATGAATTGATGACATTGACGAGCGTGCCCCTGGTCATGCATACGATGGATCACGAGGCTGTCATGGCAGGGCTTAAATATCTGTTTTATTCCATCGGCGGCGCATTCATGGTATTGTTTGGTTTTTTCGTATTTACGGCACAGGGAAACGATCTGTATTTTACTCCCGGAGGAGTTTTGAATAACGCGGAACCATCTGCAGTGACGCTGGCAGCAGTGTTTTTGATGATTCTCGGATTTGGGACGAAAGCGGGGATGTTTCCGCTTCATGGCTGGCTTCCGACTGCACATCCGGTAGCTCCGGCCCCGGCCAGCGCGGTACTTTCCGGGATCATTACAAAAGCAGGCGTGTTGGGGATCATTCGATCCGTATATTATATTGCAGGCCCTGATCTGATCCGCGGTACGTGGGTACAGTATGCGTGGATAGGGCTTTCATTGGTGACGGTTATTATGGGGTCTATGTTAGCTTATAAAGAGAATGTGCTTAAGAAAAGACTGGCATATTCAACAGTCAGTCAGGTTTCTTATGTGCTGTTTGGTTTATCTATGCTGCATCCGGTCGCTTTTGTGGGCGCTCTCATGCATGTGGTGTTCCATGCACTGGTTAAGAACACGCTGTTTATTTCAGCCGGTGCAATCATCTATAAAACAGGTAAGACGAAAGTGGACCAACTGAGAGCGATCGGCAAGGAGATGCCTATGGTCATGCGTTGTTTTACGGTGGCGTCCCTCACCCTTGTCGGCATTCCGCCCACAAGTGCATTTGTCAGTAAGTGGCTTTTGGCAACGGGCGCTCTGGAAGCGGATATACCGGTGTTTTCCTGGCTGGGACCGGTTATTCTGCTGGTAAGTGCCATACTCACGGCAGGATACCTGCTCTCCATATCCATCAAGGGGTTTTTCCCCGGAGAGGATTATAATGACAGTATAACCGAAAAGAAGGAGCCATCTTGGATGATGCTGGTACCGCTGGCTGTCATGGCAGTGCTGTCAGTGGTATTTGGCATCTGGCCCACCGGGTTGGAAAACCTGATGAAAGACGGTATTGCGCTGCCGGTACTTTTAATGGGAGGAGGAAGCCTATGCAGCCTTTTTTTATAGTAGTACCGATCCTGATTCCGATCGTTGCGGGTGTCCTGATGTTATTGTTTCCGATTCAGGATAGCAAAAAAAGAAATATCTGTGTGGAAGCGGTTGTGATCATCAATACGATAGTGACATTATGGTTGCTAAGCCATCGCCCGGATGGATCGTTTCATCTGTTCTCATTGAGTGAGACGCTGCCTCTGACGCTGAATATTGACGGCCTTTCCATCTTTTTTGGCAGCATGGTGGCCTGCCTCTGGCCGTTGGCAACTCTGTATGCTTTTGAATATATGCGCCATGAAGAACGGGTCAATACGTTTTTGGCATTCTATACGATAACTTATGGCGTGACGCTCGGCGTGGCATTTTCCGGGAATATCATAACCATGTATCTCTTCTATGAGACATTGACATTGGTTACGCTGCCCCTTGTAATACATACAATGACAGAGGAAGCTCAGAGAGCGACGCGCCAGTATCTGTATTATATGATCGGTGGCACGGCTTTTGCCTTTATTGGAATGGTATTTTATTCTCTGTTTTGCAGCGATATTGCTTTCACCTTCGGAGGAAATCTGGATATTTCCGGAATAGGCATTCATCCGGATATCATGCTTTTAGTTTATGTGCTGGCTTTCTTTGGTTTTGGCGTGAAAGCGGCTATATTTCCGTTTCACAGCTGGCTCCCGGCGGCCTCGGTTGCCCCGACTCCGGTTACGGCCCTGCTTCACGCTGTAGCGGTCGTAAAGTCCGGCATATTTGCGATCATGCGCCTGACATACTATTGTTTCGAACCGGAAATGATCAAGGGAACCTGGGCACAGAATGTTGTTGTTGTGGCTGCTATGATCACGATCGTCTATGCTTCTACCATGGGGGTAAGGGAGACACATTTTAAACGCCGCCTTGCTTACTCGACGGTAAGTAATCTGTCATACATTTTGCTGGGAATTACGATGATGTCGCCGCTTGGTCTGTTTGCGGGGCTGAGCCACATGATGGTCCATGCGATCATGAAGATCAGCGGTTTCTTCTGTGTCGGCGCTGTGAATCATCAGACAGGCAGGCATTACATCTATGAGCTGGACGGCATTGGATATAAAATGCCGGTAACATTTACGGCATTGTTTATATCCGGACTGTCTTTGGCGGGAATTCCGCTCACAGCGGGATTTGTCAGTAAATGGAATATTGTGGAAGCCCTTTTAGAGGGGCGGTCGGCAATAGGGTATATCGGTGTGCTGGTACTGCTCTATTCTGCCCTGATGACAGCCATATATATGCTGACGATCATTGTTAGGGCATGGTTTCCTCATAAAGGCTACCATCGGGAACAACTGGAAGGTTTCACGGATCCCGGCTGGATGATGAAGCTGCCACTGATCCTGTTTTCTGTTGCAACGATTTTGATCGGCCTCCATGCACAGCCGCTGTTGGAGTTTGTGCAAAATGTTGTAAGTGGGGCATTGTAATTAGGGAGGAACGGTTATTATGAATGGAATTGCACTAAGCCTTCCGGATATCTGTGGTATGGGGTTATATTTTCGGATAGACGGGTTCCGGGTAATCTTTGCGGTTGTGACAGCTTATATGTGGATGATGACTACATTGTTTTCCAGAGAGTATCTGAGTCATTCCAAGCATACAGGGCGTTATTACCGATTTTTGTTGATCACTCTGGCAGCAATGCTGGGAATATTCCTGTCGGATGATC
The DNA here is from genome assembly GCA_022511465.1 of Acetatifactor sp. Classification (GTDB taxonomy): domain Bacteria; phylum Bacillota; class Clostridia; order Lachnospirales; family Lachnospiraceae; genus Acetatifactor. The sequence continues at coordinate 17,422 of JAFLRM010000042.1, forward strand.
TGTTTACTACATTTATCTTCTTCGAGATCATGTCCATGGCATCCTATGTCTGTGTCATTCACGAAGAGAAGAAGGACGCACTGGAGGCAGGGACTGTCTATCTGGCGGTCGCCGTCATCGGGGGAATGGTTACACTCATGGGAATGTTTATGCTGTATCATGTGACCGGAACTTTAAAGTTTGACGAACTGCTTCCGGCTTGTCAGAAAATTTTTGCGGTGCGTTCCCTGTGGCTGTATGTAAGCGGTGGATGTATCTTGTTTGGATTTGGGGCAAAAGCGGGTATGTATCCGCTTCATGTATGGCTTCCGATCGCCCACCCGGCAGCACCTGCGCCGGCTAGTGCGCTCTTGTCCGGCATCATTACAAAGTCCGGTATCTTTGGTGTGATCGTGGTCTCTACCCGGGTCTTTCTGCATGATGGGTACTGGGGATCTGTGATTTTAATATTCGGTGTTGTGACGATGCTCTGTGGCGGTGTTCTGGCTGTCTTTTCCGTTGACCTGAAGCGGACACTGGCATGTTCCTCCATGTCTCAGTTGGGGTTTATATTTGTAGGAATTGGAATGCAGGGTCTGCTGGGAGAGGAGAATGCCCTGGCTGTCAGGGGGACGATGCTTCATATGTTCAACCACTCAAATCTCAAGCTTGTATTGTTCATAGCGGCAGGAGTGGTGGTCATGAATATCCATAAGCTGGATCTCAATGATATCCAGGGCTTTGGGAGGAAGAAACCGCTGCTTATGTATACATTTCTCATGGGTTCTCTGGGTATTGGCGGGATTCCTTTGTTTAACGGATACATCAGTAAGACTCTGATCCATGAAAGTATAGTGGAATATATTGAACTGTTGAAAGAAGGGCATGGTGCCACGACATTTGCGGCTGTGAGCGGAGAGAATGCAGCCCTTTTATTCAAAGTGATCGAGTGGCTGTTTATCATAACAGGCGCCATGACGGTTGCCTATATGACAAAGCTTTTTGTCGCATTATTTGTAGAGAAAAACCGCGACGCAAAGTTGCAGGAAGCATTTGATGCCAGAAAGAATTATTGCACAAAGCTGACGGCGGTTGTGCTGGCAGTGACGGCTACGGTTCTGCCGGTCATGGGGGTGTTTCCCTATATGACCCTTGATAAATTGGCAGATATGGGACAGGGATTTATGTTTGGGGAATCGCCTCACCATGCAGTGAATTACTTTTCGTGGACGAATCTGAAAGGCGGCGCTTATTCCATCGTCATCGGCGCTCTTATTTATGTTGTTATTATCCGCGGATGGATGCTGAAAAAGGAGAAGAGTGGAGCGATCGTATATATAAATCGCTGGCCGAAGCATCTGGGATTGCTGGAGTTGGTGTATTATCCTGTTGTAAAGGTGGTGTTGCCGGAGGTGTTGGGCTTTCTCTGCCGCTGTATGGATATTATTATGGACGGATGCATTCTTCTTGCGAGGAAAACGACACACAGACAGTTGTATGCCCAAAAGCCGGTGCCGAAAGAATATGGGTTGGCGGTTGCCATGGGATCTGTCTGCAATACAATGGTTGGATGGCTCAACAGGACCGTGCTTCGCAAACACCCCTCAGAGAAAGATTATATTCTGAAGTTTGCGGAGATGAAGTACACATTGAAGCGGGCCAACCGCATGATTAGCGCCAGTATATCATTCAGTTTGTTTATGTTTAGTATCGGAATGATAGTGGTAGTTCTGTATCTGTTTCTTGCTTAGAAGCTTACAAGTATTGTTGCCTCTGATTGAAGAGAGAAGATTTATGGAGGATGGCGCAAAATGAAATGGGGTATTCTGGCAACAGGAACAATCGCGGCAAAGTTGGCCAAAACGGTGGCGGAAATGTGTTCCGATGACGAAAAGATTGTGGCTGTCGGGTCGCGGGATGCGGAGCGAGCACAGGAATTTGCGGATACATATGGGATTGGAAGGGCATACGGGTCATATGAGGAACTGGCAGCAGATCCGGAGGTAGAAGCTGTTTACATTGCTACACCGAATAACATGCACTTTGATAATTCCATGCTGTGTCTTAAGCATGGAAAGCATGTTCTGTGTGAAAAGCCTTTCACAACAAATGCCGATGAGGCAGAAAGTTTGTACCATGAGGCAGATAAGAGAGGGCTGTTTATCATGGAAGCATTCTGGATCCGCTTTCTGCCACTGTATGAAAAGCTTTTGCGCATCATAGAAGCGAAAGAACTTGGTGAATTACGCCATGTGCGCTGTGATTATGGGTTTATTGCCAAAGGTGCGAGGCGCGAGCGCAAATTCAGATCGGAATTGGGTGGCGGAGCGTTGCTTGATATAGGTATTTATAACCTTGGTTTCCTGCATATGCTGATGGGGGCAGCTCCGGAGACAATAACCTCAGAAGTGCATCTTAACGAATATGGAACGGATGATTTCAGCGTGCTGCAGCTTAAGTACCCGGGAGGGCAGACAGCGCATTCCGTGCAGAGCATAGGGCTGCAGATGGAGCGACAGGCGGCACTTTACTTTGACAAGGCAACTGTTTACCTGCCGGATTTTCAGATGGCACGCTCGATGACGGTGAAACCGGTAGAGGGGGAGCCTTACACCATTGATTGCCCTTTTGAGGTAAATGGATTTGAGTATGAGATACGGGAAGTAACCAGATGTGTGAGAGCCGGGAAGACGCACAGCGAAATCTTCAGACCAAAGGACAGTGTTGCTGTCTTAAGGCTGATGGATGAAATACGCAAATTATGGAATATGAAGTTTTCGTTTGAATGAAGGCTGAAACGATAAATTATGTCAGAAAGCGAGGGGTATGATGGAAAATAAGGATGATTACAAGAAAAAGGCTAAGGAAGTGGAAGCCCAGGAAAAGGAACTTCAATTTGATGATTTTGACTCTGAACGGGCATTGGAGATAGGGCTTGCGCTTATTGAAGAGGCAAAAAGCAGAAATAATAAGATATGTATCGATATTGAGATCGCAGGCAGAAGGTTATTTCATTATTCCAGTGATGGGAATGCGGTGAGTAACGATATTATGATCGAGAGAAAAAAGAGGACAGCCATGCATACGGGACATGCATCCCTGTGGGCACATTATATGTTAAAGAGTTTTGGACTTACCATTGATGAGAAATGGCATCTTGATCCTTCCCAGTATGCAGAGGTAGGGGGAGCATTCCCAATAAGGCTTAAGAACTGCCCTACAACAATAGGCACTATTACCTGCTCAGGCTTTGATCACACGATAGATCATGGGATCATTGTAGATGTTCTTAGAGAACTATATTTCGAGTAAATATTGAGGTGCCTCGACACAACTTATCATCCAGAAAATAGGCACGTAATTTTTAGAGGAGGTGGAGTTTCAATGTCAGGAGAAGCATCCCGCAACCTTGATCTAATAAGACGTCTGAGTAAAGAAAGCCATACTGGATTGGCATTCAGTTATAAAGCCTTAAAACGTTTTGAATTCGATTATAAAAAGGCACTTGATTACCTTAATTCAGATGAATTCAAAAATTCTATACATTTCTTCAGATGATTTGATACATAATACCGGCTCATCCGTAGAGTTCTTCAATGCTAACGAATTGGTTTATGCCAGTGCAGCCCTGACCATCATAAGAGTGAAGCCTAGTAGGTTTTGCCCCTGCCACTCATTTATATCAAGACGTTTTTCATCCTTCATGGACAGGCCGATCCCTCAAATCTTGTCTTGCACGGCGCATTCCGCAAGGATGTCTTGGTGTGTTTCGAGGAGTTTTTGTCTCAGGTCTTCATTTTGGCGAAATTTCTCCAGAAGTCCTTCGTAGACGATGATTTGTCTCACCCCATTCCAAAGGGTATCGTCGTAATTTTGGATAGATCGCCCCAGAGCTTTGATTTTGCCAACATTTGAGGTTGTTAATATCTGCGAGGATATTTCTGCATCCTGAAATATTTCTGCTTTCTTGTACATCATGTATTGTTCCATAGATGAAAATAGAATACCGTCTTTCATAAAATCGGAGAGGTACCAATTGCTCAAATATCCGTTTGGTTCTTCAGGATTGTGGAAACAGATTATTCTTCTCATAGGAAGAGCCTCCTAATTTTTGATTGCTTTTATTATATAATACGACGAGGCCTGTTTCAAGGCGTGTGTCCCAGATATGGCAAGGCATGTCCATGTTTCTTGTGGGGACAAGGGATGCGTTGTCAGGAAAAGTGTGGTATAGTTAGGGAAAGATGTTGAAAAGCATAAAAGACAATGTGAGGCAGTGGATGTGATGGAATGTAAAGGGATAGATGAAGGCTTTGACGCGGTGGTTTTTGATATGGACGGAGTGATCTTTGACTCGGAGCGGTTAGTGCTTAAGTGTTGGGAGGAGATTGCAGAGCGGCGCGGGATACCGGATATCGAGGAGGCTTTGCGGGAGAATCTGGGTGTCAACGCGGTGCAGACAAGAGAGAATATGCTGCGCAGATACGGGGCGGATTTTCCCTATGAGGATTTTCGTAAGGAGGCTTCCATGTTGTTCCATGAGCGGTATGACGATGGCAGGCTGCCTTTGAAACCGGGAGTAGTGGAGATTTTAGAGGAGTTAAGACGGCGAAAGGTAAAAGTGGCTTTGGCATCCTCCACCAGAAAGGCCGTGGTGGAACAGGAGCTTAGGGATGCGGGAATTCTGCACTATTTTGAGAAAGTGATCTGCGGGGATATGGTGGAGCGGAGCAAGCCGGCTCCGGATATCTTCTTGAAGGCCTGTGAGGAGCTTGGTGTGGAGCCGGGGAGAAGTTATGCAATAGAGGACTCCTATAACGGGGTCCGGTCTGCCCACGGTGCCGGTATGCGGCCGATCATGGTGCCGGATCTGTCGGAGCCCACGGAGGAGATGGAGCGGCTGACAGTGGCGATCCTGCCGGATCTGTTGGTGGTCATGGACTATCTGACATAACCTGTAAAGGGAAGTGCATATATGGACGAAACATAATGAGGCAGTAAAGTATGGATAAATACACAGAGATCAAGAAAAAGTTTTCTCAGAGAGAAAATAAAGAAAAAGCATTAAAGATGTCAAATTATATGAGAGACTTATTTACATTTTATGGGCTTGCGACGCCCCAGAGAAGGGAAGTATATAAGGATCTGTTGAAAAAGGAGAAGAAAAGCAAAAAGGTAGACTGGCCGTTCCTTGATCAATGTTATGAGGACGAACACAGGGAATTTCAATATTTGGTTGTAGATTATCTCGCGGCAATGCAAAAGTTTTTGACCTACGATGATGTTCCCAAGATTAAAGAATATATCAAGGCTAAGCAATGGTGGGACACGATTGATGGTTTTGATACCATTGTTGGAGATATTGCTCTGGTGGATGACAGGATAAATGATCTGATGCTGGAATGGTCTAAGGATGATGATTTTTGGATCAGAAGAATAGCAATAGATCACCAGTTATGCAGAAAAGAGAAAACGGATACCAAGTTGCTGGAGCAAATAATTGTCAATAATTTTGGCAGCGATGAATTTTTTATTAATAAGGCTATAGGCTGGAGTTTAAGGGAATACTCCAAGACCAATCCGGAGTGGGTTAGAGATTTTCTTAATAGATACAGGGATCAAATGGATAAGCTGAGCATAAGGGAAGCAAGTAAATATGTTTGATGACTTCTATATTTGAGGAGGTTGATCGTATGCAGCACAAATGTAAACTGACAGTTATTGACAAGAAGCTATATCCGGAGTTGCAGGCACAATATTGTGCAGATCCGAACTCGGGAGTATGTCCCTGCTACAATGTAGGGGATGAATATATTTTTGAGCGCTACGGAAAGGCAGATCATTTCTGGCATATGGGCATTGGAACACTGACAAAAGCCGGGAGCGGTACGGAGGGTATAGCCGGCTCGGCCGAGCTTCCGCACTGTTCGGAAGCGTGGGATGCTGTTAGCCGCTACATATACACTGCACTTCAAGGCGGCAGCATCATGCGGGGATGGATGAACGATGAGCGGGTGATGATAACCTGCTGTTCGGACGGAACCAGACCTGTCATTTTCAAAATTGAGCGTTTGGACTATAAAGTACTGTATATTGACGGAATTGGTTGTGAGAAGTGCGAGCAGAAGATTTCCTCTGCGCTGAAAGCCATCCCGGAGGTAAACGAAGTTGTATTCCGACATGAGGATGGCTTTACAGAGGTGTATTTGGAGAGAGATGTGCCGGATGAAGTTTTGAAGCAGGCAGTGGAAGGCAGTGGTGGTTACACTGTCACAAAGGTATCTTGAAAAGTCCCGGGAAAGCCTATAAAATCAATGATTTCATGGTGGGATATGGCACTTACTACACTACTACTACACCATTTTTTGAAAGAGCCTTGATTTGACAGTAAATTTAGATAGAATATGCTTGCCCAATAATCAGCCATTGCATATAATAAAATCAGAAGGAGCAATTTGATGAAAAAGTTGAAGGTGTATTTGGACACTTAGGTGGTTAGTTATCTGTATCAAGAGGACGCATTTGAGAGAATGCAGGACACACTTGCGCTATGGGAAATGTTTCGGCAGGGAGTGTACGAGGTTTATATATCTGATATTGTTTTAAGAGAGATAGACCGATGCACAGAGGAAAAGCTGAGAGTGCTTTTGGATTATATGAAACAGATAAAGTATCATGTAATTGAAACGGATAAAGATATTGTGGAGTTGGCAGGAAAGTTCATTGATTTTGGAGTCCTGCGTGAAAAGAGTTTTGATGATTGCCAGCATATTGCAGCGGCAATCCTTGCAGGTTGTGATGTAATAATTTCTTGGAACTTTAAGCATATTGTCAATGTAAAGACAGTAAAGGGCGTGAAAATCATAACAACGATGGAAGGATATAAAGATTTGTTGATATATCCACCGTCAGCATTATTAGAAGGAGATGATGAGCATGATGATGACTGAGCCAATTGTGAGCAAGAAATTTGATGTTGAGGACATACGCAAAATTAGGGAATATAATTCCCTGCGCCATATTAAAATGACGCCGGAGGAAATTATTGCAGATACAAAAAAAGGAGCGGAAAGAATCATGGAATTGCTTCAGAAGGAACAATGTGTCTAATACCACACAATGTGGGTAAATAAAATATATGTTCATATGATATTAAAGGGCTGCGAGCTAAATGTATAAGAAGCAGCTCTTTTTGTGTATGTTGTTATGACTTACAAAGAGTCCATATTTCTTATTTTTGTTAAATTCGTAAACGCACCATAGTGCGTTTACTGCACGGCGGTCAAGGCTTTAGCGGAAAATGGGTATAAGGTAAATATGTAAGGAGCCGAGGCAATAGTACTTTGGCTCTGTTTTACTGTAAAAAGTGACTCTACGAAATTGGAGTAATATGGTAAAATAAAAACACAGTCACGTTTGGAAAGGAAACATAGGACTTATGAAGCAGAAGATTAAGAGTCTTGTAAAAGAATACTTAGGACCAAGGTAATTATTGCGGCAATTGTTGGTGCACTTTTTTCGTGGGGGATATTGTGGGTACTTCCATCAAATAAAGTAGATGTTGGTAATTTTCCCCAAAAAGAACTGACTTGCACATTGGACATTTCTTACCAAATGATAATAAGAAAAAGTAGTGAAAATAGATTTCAGATTATGTTTGATGGCAAAGAAGTCAAAAAACCCTATGTATATAACATTACAATACTTAATAGTGGGAAATATTCTATTTCAAACGAGGATTTTAAACAACCATTTACGATAGATTTTATTGGATGCAATGGAATAATTAATGTTCAAATTGTTGGCTCGACAAATGCAATGGTTTGGGAAGAAGTTCTGTCTAAAGTTGAATTTGATGGAAATATGCTAACGATATCAGATTTTTTCTTAAATCCAAATGAATCGTTTACAATGTATATAATTACGGATGGTCAACCAGATATAATTCGATATGGTAGCAGGATAGCAGATGTTGATAATTTGGTTATAAGAAATATACGTCAAGAAATAATTGATCAATGGCGTCAGAAAGGATTTTGGTTTTTTGGAACAATAATGGGAATTGCTATTTGTGTTGTAATAGTTTTAATAATATGGGATATTCGTTCAAGAAAACGAATGAAGGAACTTGAAAAGAAGCTTTCTAATGTATAGAAAGAAGCTGAAATAGAAAAAAAGTAAGGTTACTGAGAAAGGAGTCGAAGGAAATGTTAGTAAAATTCATTGCAGTAGATAATAAGGAACAAATTGATGATAATTATGCATACATAGATGATATTTATAAGGCGATAAGAGCAGGTGGACTCATAAAGAGTTTAAATATTGATCCCGATGCTGCAGCTTTTGGAGTTGGAGCAGTACGAGAAGTAGATGATGATGGGAATGTATTTGTTTTAGAGTTTAATAGTGCAGATGGCAAAAAATCTAATATTTGGAGTGTGTACTTCGCGTATGGGACATATAATAATTTAAAACAATTAGAAATATCCATATATTCTGATACCTATGTACCTAAGGTGGATGAAGGATATTTAGAAAAATTAAAAATAAGGATTAAAAAATGCATTAGTAAAGACTGGGAAAGAATTATTTGGTTAGTAGATAAGGATTCAGAATGTCTGTCGATTTACCTCTATCCACAAATTTATAAAGTCGAGAATCTTATGAGGGAAGTTATAAATGAGGTTATGACAAAACAGTATGGAATTTCATGGTGGGATTCTTATGCGCCGGCTAACATTAAGAAAAAACATTCGGACAGGCTGAAGGAATATAAATTAAAAGTTCCGTCATTTAATGATGTAGATGAACGGCTGATGTCTATTGATATTGATGATTTGGGTGCATTAGTGCAACATAAGAGATATAAGTGGAAACCTACATATGATGAGAGAATCAATTCACTTCTTAATGGGGTGCAAAGTTATAACGAAGGCATTGTTAGAGAAGAATTATTTAAGCAAAGAGTTGTTGAAACGGATTTATGGGCAGAACAATTTTCAAAGTATTTACCGGAAGATTTTAATGATAGATATGCAGTATTCACAAGAGACAGAAATCATATTATGCATAATAAATTGATAGATAGGGCGGCATTTAAAACCATAAAGGAATCGGTTGAACAAATAGAACAAGATTTGATGAAAGCTATAAAAAAAGTACAAAATGAAATATTGTCAAATGAAGAAAAAATTGAGATAGAGAGACAAAAGCAGATTGAACTGCAAATGTTGGAAGAATTGGATCATGAATGTAGAGAAAATGATGCAAATGTTTCTATTAGAGATAGATATGAAATTGAAGAACTATTCCAAGATTCTATAACTTTATTTTTGAGTGCGATGGAAGAAAATTTGCGATTTAAGAACGATTTGGAAATAATGGTACATTATAGTGAAACAGAAAACAATGGAAAATTATTTTCCGTAAAATCAAAAATAGATGATGTTTGTTTGAACTTTTCTTATGATATGCAGATTGATGATAGTGAGGGTGCAGACAGTTCACTTGATATTTCTTGTGATAATGGGAAATTTTGTACATCTGTTGGATATTGCAATGGGGCTGTAGAGTATGATGAGGAGAGTGGGTTATATATGCCAATTATAGAGGATGAAATTGACGATGTAGGCAATACAGTTGATGAAATTTTGGATTTAATCAGTAGAGAATTACCAAACTACATGGAAAATGCAGAACCGGAAGATATTGCGGAATGTCTAAATTGTTGTGAATGTGGTGAAGAGGCAATCTGTATTAATGAAGAGATATTACCTATTGGAACTTGTATGGGTTGCGGGTATGTCAATGCAGTATATGAATGTGAAATGTGTCATTCATGGTTTAATAGCGATGAAGATGGAAGGGTTATGGATGATATTGCCTTTTGCCAAAATTGTTTGGATAGAATGGAAGAAGAATAATACTGCATGACAGAAAGACGAATATAAAGGCTATGCGAAGCAATGCGCATAACGGGTGTGGCGAAGCCCAACCGTTTATGGATGATACCAAGGACGCAGAAAAACCTACAGACAAAAGACGTAAACATAGCTAAAAAGAAGGATTTCATGGCGAACATTTTAATTGTGGAAGATGAAAAAATATGCAGGATATTATTGCTGAATATATGAAAAAGGGTGGGCATACCTGCTTTACTGCGGACGACGGTATAGATGCCTTAATGATATTGAAAAGCAGTCCTATGGATTTAATGATATTGGATATCATGATACCCCACATTGATGGTTTCGCTGTTTGTAAAATGGCACGGGAAATGAGTAATATGTCAATTATCATTGCAACAGATTAACACATATATCCACAAACCTTATAAAATTTCCCTTGTTTTGCTCATATGAGCCGAAACAAGGGAAATTTTACAATTTAGATATGTTTGTCAACCTTAGCGCCCGCCGCCTGCGGCATAGTGCTTGGGATACCACTTCTCAAACCATACAGTGAACGCGCCCATGACAGCGGGCAGGATGGAGTTAAACAATCCTGTCCAACTTGCCAGAGACGTATGCAGCAGGGCGTATGTCCAAATCGGCGTCACCAGATACAACACACCCCAGCAGGCGGTCAAGATCCTGTTCGTCCGCATGAAAAGGGGATTTGCCAGCGCCTTTTCCACACCGTAATTGTTCATGGAATACCAGGCGGAGAGCGGGATCTTCGTAAAAACCGTCACTGTCCACATGAGACCGAAGGCAAGGTACGAGGCAGGAATGAGAATATCTATGGCATATCCGAGAACGGACAACAGGCTTACCAGGGAGACGGCAAACACAGTGATGTACTCAAAAACTGTGGGTTTATATTTCAGGAAAGCGAAGGGCAGAGCTGCGCACAGCACGATACCGATGATCCCGCCCCAGAGGCTGTTGATGGAAATACCCACCCAAATGGCGATCCAGGGCAGCAGCATTATGCTCATATTCGTCTTTTTGGCAGGAACTGCCGGGGCAGAGGACAATTCCTCCTGCGCATCGCCACTCCATCCAAAGTATTTGTCCCAGTCCATCATGACGTTGAAATCGCCGGTCACCGTGTACAAATGTTCCATCATTGCCTGCTGGCCGTTTAGCTCACCTTGGCCTATTTTCTCCCATACGGTCAGCGGCGTCTCAATGCGGGTAGTATACGGCATAAAGTTTTCCGTGAGGACGGTATGCCCATCCTTTCCCAGCACGATCTGGTAGGTCTCCTCCACATCGGTATAGGAGAATTCCACCACGATGTCCTGCCCGGACCAGGAGCTTTTGTTGTACAGGGCTGCCATCTGCTTTGTAAAGGAAAACGCCGGGCTTACCGCCTTTGCTCCTTCTTTTGTCTGTTCAACACCCCAGCTGGCATCTGCCATCTGCTCGAACACCTCTCTTGGATATAACAACTGTTTCAGCTTAGCTCTTGTGGCAGCGGTAATCGTTCCGGAGGCAAACTCCGCGCCGGCCTGTTTTACATAACTTAAGTACTCATCCGTTCGTGCGCTCAGCTGCGGTACGCGGAACAATTCACCCTGTCCACAGTACAGGGTGGTGTAGCCGTCCTTGCCAAACATTCGGTCAAACTGAGCGTTCACAGCGGTATAGTTTTCCTCGGCGGTATAAAAACCGCAGGTAGAGATGACAACATTTCGCCTGCCGGACATATCATATCTGGATCTGTGCCCGCCTGCACTGGCGTCCCCCTCCATAAAAGGAAGGGTCAGCGGCAGCTGTCTATCAATGACCATTTTCAGCCGAGAGGGCAGGCTGAAATAGTAAAGCGGGAAGCTCCATATAACAACGTTGGCGTGCAGCATCTTTTGCAGCACGTCTGTCATATCATCGGTAATCGCGCATTTTCCGGGTGTCTTGCTCCAGCAGGCAAAGCACCCCAGACATTCGCGGATATTCAGTTTATAGATATCCACAATGTCGGTATCCGCACTCTGATTCTGGGTGAATCCCTCCAAGAAAGCCTTTGTCAGCTTCAGCGTGTTGCTGTGTGCGCCCTTAGGGCTGCCGTTCAGTACCAAAATATTCATATCATCGCCTCCAGTTTTTCAATGCACCTTTCTGCCCATTCAATACACATTTTGATGTAGCT
>JAFLRM010000043.1 GCA_022511465.1 Acetatifactor sp.
CTTGCGTGGCGCATTATACCTGGCGGGCCACTGCTTGAAAAGTAAATGCCGCTTCCTTTTCTGCGCATGTGGTATAATAAAATTTATGGATTGTTAATTTAAAGGGCTGAATTTATAAGAGAGTTGATAATGCGATGCGAGCAAGAGTATATAATAAGGACAAAAGGGTATGTCTTATTGTCAGAATAGAAAGGTATGTTAGAGATGAGACTCAGGCCGTATATACATACAAGTGATCATTCCTATCTAGAAAAGTGGATAGACAGTGAAAGGGTTCACGCTCTTTGGTGTGCCAACTTGATTCCTTATCCAATGTCAGAAGAAGATCTACGAAATCTTTTGGAAAAAGATGCACAAGAGTGGGGCGGACATGCGTATGTTGCAACAGAAGGGAGTGGAATACCTGTAGGTTTCTTAGTATACTCTGTAAATTCCCAGACTAACTCCGCTTTTCTAAAATTTGTGATATTGACTCCTGCTTTAAGGGGAAAAGGCTATGGAAGACAAATGATAAAACTGGTATTAGAGCATATTTTTAAAGAAGCAAAAGTATCTTCTGTGCAGTTAAATGTGTTTGACGTGAATGATAAGGCAAAGGCTTGTTATGAAAGTATAGGTTTTATTGAGAGAAGTGTTGAAGAAGGCGTTTTTGAGTATAAAAATGAAAAGTGGGGACGCCGTAACATGGTGATTTCACAAAAGCAGTTTATTTCGCCATATGTTTTATGGGAATAATCCCGTTTGGATAGAATAATACTATTTATAATTGTGTAGTGGGAAGTGAGGTGTGACCAGTGACAAAAAAATACGATCTGAGTTCTGCAAGCTTACACATACTTGCGATGTTTTTTATGTTTTGCGATCATCTTTGGGGGACTATATTACCGTGGGAATGGCTCACTTGCGTGGGAAGGTTGGCCTTTCCTATCTTTGCATTTATGATCGTGGAAGGTTACTATCATACGCATAACCTGAGGCGATATATCCTGCGCCTTTTGATCCTGGCGATCCTATCGGAAATACCGTTTAATCTGTTGTACGTGGGGACTCTTTTCTACCTGTTTCATCAAAATGTGATCTGGACATTTTTGATCGGTTTATTGCTGATCTGTTTGATTGAGCACTCCAAAAAGTCTGGGAAAAAATGGATCGTATGCCTAGTTTCGTTCGCTGCGATCGTAATAGGCTTCTTAGCGGGTTTTGTTGTCATCTCGGATTATTACGGGACAGGAGTATTGACTGTTTTGGTATTTTACTTCTTCCGCGGACGCAAATGGTGGAATTTTTTAGGACAGTTGATCTGTCTGTACGTGATCAATTTTGAAATGCTGGGAGGACTTTACTATCCGATCATCCTCTTTGGCCATGAGTTTGAACTGCTCCGGCAAGGGCTGGCAATACTGGCGCTGATCCCCATCTGGCTATATCGGGGCAGACAAGGGTATCATACAAAAGCATTTCAATATTTTTGCTATGCCTTTTATCCTGTGCATATGCTTCTCATTGTTTTGGTGTGGAAGAGTTTGCTTCATTCATGATGATGTGTTAGAATAAAGCAAGAAGATGATCAAAAACCGGAATGGGAGACTATAGAATGAAGAGAGAAAAATTTTTTGGAATATTAACATTTGCCTTTGTGATCCTGACTTTTGTTGGTGCGGGATATGTGCTGATAAACAAAGGACAGGCCAATGCAGGCTATGCAGTGATTCCTATGCTCATAGGACTATTTTTTATGAATCTTACGAGGATGGAGCAGAACAAAAACAACAGGAATAAGAAATAGTGCTGAGAAAATTTATGATAAGCGGCTTCGGGATAAATGAGAAAACCACTCTAACGATGGTTTTCTTTTTTTGTGCGAATGAGCAGAGCCAGAAAGTACAATCCCTACTGGTTACGAATCTTAAGATTACTTAATTTTGTGTAACAAATTACATTCTGCCTTATCTAATGTTTATAATGAAAACAACAAAATTTTTCAAAAGGTGTTTACAATGTAAACAAAAGGTGATATGATATGTTTACAATGTAAACAATGTAGGCCTGAAGAATATAAAAAAGATCTTTGTAAATAGCCAAAAGGAAAGATCTGTCAGGCCGTGGGCAGAAACGAGGAAAAGTATGGAACATCAGGAAGAGAAGAGAGAGCTCAGTGTGGGTGAGTGGAATGTGATGGAAAGTCTGTGGGGAGGTTCCCCAAAGATCGGCAGTCAGATTGTGCAGGATCTGAAGGATTCGGTGGGATGGAACCGGAGTACTACCCTCACTATGCTGCGGCGTATGACGGAGAAGGGGCTGATCATCTGTGAGGAGAGTGAAGGCATCAAGAGCTATCGCCCGCTCCTTGACAGGGAGGTGGCAGCCCGCAGGGAGTCGGAGAATTTTTTAAAGAGGGTTTACCATGGAAATGTGAATTGGCTGATCAGCTCCTTTGTGGAGAAGCAGAAGCTGTCCAGGGAGGAGATTGCGGAGCTCTACGATATACTAAAGAAGGCGGAGGAGAGTCAGGATGATTGAGTGGATAGTGACATCGAGCATTTTGATCGCGGCGGTATTATTGATCCGATTATGTCTGAAAAGTCGTATTTCAGCCGGAATTCGATATGGATTGTGGCTGGTGGTGCTGATCAGGCTGCTTTTACCGATGAATTTTTTGGACAGTAGAGTGAGCGTGCTAAATCTCCTTCCGGAGCGGGGGATCATTGTGAAGGAAGATTTGGCGAAAGATGGTGAAGAGAAAGCAGATGATCGTACAGAGAGCGGATTGCCTATGAACGGTGCAGAGAGTATGTCGGGTAATACAAACAGTGCCGTTTGGAATGACATACCGATGCCCACACCTTCCGGGATGCAGGCGGTGCCGCAACAATCACCACAGCCGTCCAAACTTCAGACAAAGGACAATGACCGGGAACGCACCGAGGAGTGGCTGATAACACTTGTGCAGACCATTGTCTGGAATGTCTGGTGGCTTGGTGCAGTAGTCTGCGGATTTGGAATGTTCTGGTCCAATCTGCGCTTTCGCAGGAAGTTGAGACGCGAGGTGACTTTGCTTTCGGCAGGGCATCCTCCCGTTTATATGTCCGAGAATGTGAAGAATCCTTTTATGTTCGGTGTGCTGAAACCGGTAATCTTTGTGCCGGAAAGTGTCACCAAAGAGAAGGAAGTCTTTGCCTTTGTGCTCAGTCATGAGCGAACGCACTATGCTCATGGAGATCATATCTGGGCTTTTCTGCGTGCGGTGTGCCTGTGTGTTCACTGGTACAATCCACTGGTGTGGATCGCGGCGGACAGGTCAAGGCAGGATGCGGAACTTGCCTGTGACGAGACTGTTTTGCGACAGTTGGAGGCAGACAGGCGTATGGATTACGGAAAAGCACTGATTGCCTTGAGTGTGGAGCGCGGCAGGGGAGAGCTTTCGGATAATCTAAAGTTGGCCACAACTATGTCGGGGAGTAAAAAGCAGCTAAAAGAACGCATTCAGATGATCACTAAAAGCCCCCGAATGGCGGCAGGGACGGCCGTGCTTGCGGCACTGCTCGTGGTGATCGTGTCAATGGTGACTTTCACAGGAAAGAGTGAGGCGGCACAGGGCAGCCAAGGTGATAACCAGTCGGCAGAGGAGCAGCAGGAAGATGAAGATAGGGGTGACACCGACGAAGTGGGAGAGGATGACGCAGAGCACGAGCTTACCTTTGCGGAGGAGTTGATCGCGTCGGGGGAGAGTTCCATTTTCGGCCACTGGGGTTACACCGGATACATGGATGAAGCGGTGCAGTATGATGGGTATGGATCTTTTGTGAACTGCGATTACGATCAGGACGGGTTGACAGATCGGGTATATCGCACGTCCAAAGGAGACGATCTGTGTGATTATCAGATTGAGTTCGGAAACGGGGATATGCTATTGATCCCTGATGGAAGCGACACAGGATTTCCCATGATACAAAGTGGAGATTTAAATGGGGACGGCAGGCAGGAGATTGTTTTTTCGTGGGATTACAGTATGAGTACTGACCCCACCGCTGCGGGAGATTTTGCTCTGTATGAATGGCAGGATGGGGATTACCGTCAGGCAGAGCTTCCTATGGGAACGAGCCCAAAAGGTGTTTATTCCCCCTGTTTGACGGTGCGATACGAGGCTTTGGATGAGCCTTCGTTCCTGCTGATGGTGGAGGAGACCGGAGAGCAGATAGAAGTAATTATGGACAGAGACGACTGGGAGTGGAACGAACCGGTATTTGGAGACAATGTGTCGGAAATTACTCCCTACAGTACTTTGATCGTTGCAGAGCCCACAGAAGGAGCGCCACATCTGGTACTTAAATGTCATTTTGGCATTTTTGATAAGTGGTGGGATGAAGAGCTGATGGCAACGATTGAATATGATCCTGCACAGGATGCCTACCGGATCAGGGAGGTTGCCGGTGTCAGGGATTATCAGACCGAGATGGTTCCCATAAATTTGGGTACAACGGACAGACAGTATTATCTGAAAGTGAATGGTTACGAGACAACTGCAGATCCCAACTATCGTATTAAGCGGGTGGATCTATACTGTGCGGAACAGGGGCAGGAGGAAAGACGCTGCTGGAACATGTACGAACTGTCAGAGGCGCTTCTTTCCTACTGGGGGGTAGATTACCGTGAGGTTATCCACTCAGACATGGACGGCGGTCTTTTGGTGGAGGATTTAAACGGTGACGGCTATGAGGAGTTTGGCATCTCTTACAATGGAAATCCGGGCATGTGGTATGTCTGGCAATGGGTTCCGGAGGCGGAAGATCCGGAGCAGGGCACCTTTGTGTTTGCAGGGCTTGTGAGGAAGGGACGGACGCAAGGCGGCATACAGCAGGTTTCCTACAGCAATAGTCGGTATACGGCGGACAGTGCGATATTTACCACAACCTACGCCAAACCCGGGGCAGACGGAGTTGTGGAGCTTGACCGTGTAGATTGGAGCATTCATAAGTATTTGCCGGATGGCGGCGAGGAAGTCAGGGAGACCACACTTCATTTCATGAAAAGCGTTTATTTAGGTTGGTCGCAGATGGCGGACGGTGTATATACTTATCAAGATCATGACAAACAATATCAACGGGTGGATGTTGCCTATCTGGCAGGGCTTGCAATGGAAGAGTTGTATGAGACTACCGGTTACTGGGTGGAGGAGTGTTATTTCGACGTAGCAACCGGGGGAAGCTTCTACTTTGCAAATTCGGCGGAAGATATGTTGCACAGTCGAGTATTCTACGACCGAAGTTATGGGGTGGACGGTGTTATCCCCAGGATCAATATTGCCTATAGGGAACTTGTCTGGTTTTCTGATGTCACCCAAAATCTGGATGTCAGTCAGGGCTTTATGCCGGAGAACTATGGGAACATGAGCGATGAGGAAATGCTTGTATGGTTCTTGGAGAATACCCCCATCGGCAACAAGGAGACTGTGAAGGCGATCACAATGCCTTATATTGATACCTATACGGCGGAGACGAAAGAAGGACATTTTTATGAGATGATCTATTCAAAAAATAAATATTCAGCTCCCATCAGTATCAACATTACCGGGCCCTATTTGTCCTATCCGGAGCACTAGTGTGGATGATATAATGCACCGGTATGTCGGTACACTAAGGAAGATAAAAGAGAAGAGCGGAGAAATAAAAAATGGAGATAAAGAAGAGGAAAGCAATAAAAAAGTTGTGTGGTGCAGCAGTGGCAGCACTTTGGGTGTGCAGTCTGACCGCCTGTGGAAATCAGGCCGGAGGCAGTATTTCTCTGGACGATATCCGCGAGACGGTGGAGAATATAGGGGCACAGGCCGATGTAAATGCGGAATCGGCAACCGGACAGAGTAGCACAACGGGTACCACGGCGGAGCCAGAGGAGAATATAGCGGGCTCATCCACCGAGCATATGGCATCGCAGGTGACTGCTTCCCAAGAGAACAATACATCGAAGCCGGGGACTGAAATGGAGCGGAGGCGTGCAGCGTATGTCGCCGCGTTGGAGGGAATTTATTCGGATAAGAAGCTTCCGGATGGATGGGCATTGGACTCTACTTTTGTTTCCGATAGCTCTATCTCCGGGAACCACTTTGCGGTGTATGATGTGGACGGAGATGGGGCGGATGAGCTGATTGTCGAATGGATCAATGCGTCCATGGCCGGAATGATAGATCTTATTTACGACTATGACGATTCTACAGGCGAGATAAGGTTGGAATGGAGCGGTTTTCCCAGTGTTACATTTTATGACAACGGAGTGCTTGTGGAAGATTTTTCCCACAATCAAGGACGGGCGGGAGATGCCCTCTGGCCCTATTTCCTGCACCAGTATGACGCGAAAACGGACTCTTATGTGCAGATTGCTTCCGTGGATGCATGGGATAAGTCCCTCTCCGACAAAGACTGGGATGGAAATCTTTTCCCGGACGAGATTGATGTGGACAAAGACGGCGTGTTGTATTATTTGATGATAGGTGAAATGTCCTATTATGACTCTCTCGTGGACAGATCCGAATATCAGAGCTGGCGGGACTCCTACACCGGGAAGGCTAAGGAGATCAAACTGCCCTTTATGGATCTGACGAAAGAGAATATTCACAGTATATAGTGGAATTTGTACGAATGGCATTAAATTTTATGGGAGAGGGAAAACATGAGAGGTAAGGGAAAAGAAGAAGTAAAAAATATACCTTCCAATATTTGGCAGGATCTGTTGCAAAAGTCAGTAAAATATCCGGGTTTCTGGATTGGTGTAACAATTGTTACATGTGTCCTGCTGGAAATTCTTTTGATGGGGGCATGTGTTGGAGGGAGCGTGTGAGTGATGAGAAATAAAAGGAATAGTATTTTGATTGGAGTGGCGATACTTTTATTGACTGCCTGCGGGGCGGAGAACGATGCCGACAATCCTGGAGCAACGACTTCTGCTTACGAGCAGAATGAGGAAACTCGGGCGGACACAGAAATCTCCCCGGAGGATGTGGTAGAGCGATCCTGGGTGGGACACTGGGAGTACACCGGCTATCTGGACGAGTGCATACAATGGACAGAGTATGAGGAGTTTGTGGGCTGTGATTACGACGGGGACGGACTGAAGGATCGGGTGTACCGGGAGTATCATGCAAAACCCAATACAGGGGAGTGGTGTGACTATCAGGTGGAATTCGGAAACGGGGAAGTGATACTGGCTCAAAATTGTGCGGATACCGGTTTCCCTCAGATACAGCATGGGGATCTTGATGGAGACGGGAGGCAGGAGATTTTATTTACGCTGTCCTATCCTACCAGCACATATCCACCTGCCTTTGGGAATGTGATGTTGTATGAGTGGACAAGGGAAGGATATCGGGAGGCAGAGCTTCCTTTCAGCGCACATTCGTATGAGAACCATACTTACTGTTTGAATGTGCAGTATGATCCCCGCCCGAACTTCACGTTCCACACTACGGTGTTGGAGAATGATTTTCAGATGGATGTGGAGCTTGATGAGGATGCATGGGTGATGGCTGGAGACCGTGAAAAGAGAACGGACGAGGAGGTTTTATGGGAGGTCACTCTGATCCAGGAGGAAGAGGGGGCGTACCTGAAATGTAACTTTGACCTGCTTGGGAAATGGTGTGTCGATGAGATCATTGCCATTGTTGTCAAGGATGACAATGCATATCGGATTGACAGGATGTCCTCCGTCAATCATTACAGGGAAAAGTTTCCTATCTCTCTGGATGAGGGAAAGGAATATTATCTTTTGCTGAACGGATGGAAAGACAGCTCGGAAGAATCCTGCCATATTCAAGATATTGAGGTAAATTACGTGGAGAATAATACCGGATATTTTCCCCAGATCATCCATCTGTCGGATGCCATTGCCGAAGTAGAGGGGGAGAAGGCTGATGATTTAGAGAGTATGGATCGCACGGGAAGTCTCTTTGTGGAGGATATAAACGGGGACGGATATGAGGATTTTGGCATTTTGCGGAAAGTTTCCGGAAAAACAAAAAGCTATTACCTCTATCAGTGGAACCCGACGGAAGAGAAGTTTAGTTTTGAAGGAGCATATGAGCGCTAAAGCTCTGTGTGATGAGGACGGACCGGACATGATCTGGACAATAAACCGGATTGAAGAAGGAGGAAGAAAAGTCATGAGAAGACGAGGGATGGGAATAATGACGGCAGCGCTTGCGCTCGTACTGACGGCCTGCAGTGCCAAAAGTGATCCAAACAGCCAAGGAACAGAAGTGTCCCAGCGGGGGCAGGGTGAAGAGTCGGAGGAAACAAATGCAGGACAAGTAGAAGACTACGTAAACGATGTGGATATGGAGGATCTGATCCCGGAGCAGACTTTTGATGTGACACTGGACGGCTGGGGCGAGGTGACTTTCGCCTCTTTTATTCCGAAGGATTGGTCGGAGCGCGGGAGTGAGCAGGGAAATGATGTGCGCTTTCGTTTGCTTCGGGAGGATCAGGTGATCTACGCTTTTCCCGGGCTGACGGAGGAAGAGAAATGCTATTCCTCGGAATGGTTTGTGGAAATAGATGCTGTGACTTTTCAGGACTACAATATGGACGGCAGGACGGACGTTGTGGTGATCACCACTTACGAACCGTACTCCGGCAGGACGGAAGACTATTTTAAGCGGGCACGTGTTTATTTTCAGGAGGAAGGAGGGAAAGGATTTTATCTGGATCATGCTCTGGAAGAGTGGCTGATGACACAGGGGCACACGGACAGCATTGCGGATATTATGAAGACCAGAGAGGAGTATCAGGATCATGTCTGGGCAATGGAAGGCAATGCCTCCATAGATAACCAGTTGGGGGTGATCGCAGACGCCTGTGGCAATTGGGCGCAGGATCTGGAATACGCGGATGAAATCTATAGATATGCCGTGGTAAATCTGGACATGGACGACAGGCTGGGACTGATCGTGGCAAACTGCGGGGGGACCGGCTTCTATACTTACAGTAACTTCTACGAGGTCAGCAGAGGATGCGATGAGCTGGTGGAAATACCGGTCTCATACCGTGAGGGCGAATCTCAGGCGGATATCATACAGGATAACGTGACCGCCTATCTGGAACTGAGGGAGCCGGAGGCGTGGGATGATGCGGGAACCTGGCATTATGTGTTTAGGGACAGCATGAAAGACGGTGCTGCGAAGTATTATGAAACTCTGTGGGATCTTAC
This sequence comes from Acetatifactor sp., assembly GCA_022511465.1. Lineage (GTDB taxonomy): Bacteria > Bacillota > Clostridia > Lachnospirales > Lachnospiraceae > Acetatifactor. Next base: position 9,196 of record JAFLRM010000043.1, read on the forward strand.
CTTATCGGATGATCAGATAAAACCTTCTGTGATGGGGACTTACACATATACTGTTGATGCGGGAACCCATATATCCTACCAAAACGGTCAGGGACAGAATATCACAGAAAAGGAGTATGACACTCTTGCAGAAAACTTTTTTGCCGACTGGACAAAAGCGTATACTTTCACGCTGGGATGGCAGGACGTGGCGGAACTGGAGGGACTTAGCAGAGAGGAACGGATAGAGAAACTGCGAGAGTCCTGGCAGAAGTTTCATATGATGGAAGCAGAGGAGTAGATGCTATTAGTAAAATGTGTATCTGCAGCTTGCGTAAATATGTTATAATGACCTTATTCATAAACATGTGAGCAAAAAGAGGTACACAAATGGAGAAATGGTTTGTAGCAGCCAAGAAAGCGGATTTCAATAAATGGGCGGAAGAGTTTCGCATCAGCCCTGTATTAGCGCGGATTCTGCGAAACCGTGATCTGACAGATGAGGCGGAGATCGAGAAATTTTTGCATGGGACACTTGCGGACTGCTACTCTCCCTGGCTCTTAGAGGATATGGACAGGGCAGTGGATCTGATCCTGCAGGCGATCGCGGACAAAAAGCACTTGCGCGTGATCGGCGACTATGATGTGGACGGTATCTGTTCCTCCTACATACTGACCAAAGGGCTGCAAGTTTTGGGAGCTGAGGTGGACACTGCCATTCCTCATCGCATCCACGACGGATACGGACTGAACGACAATCTGATCGAGGAGGCAAAGCAGGATGGTGTGGAGTTGATCATCACCTGCGACAACGGCATTGCGGCGGCACCGCAGATTGAGCTTGCAGCATCCTTTGGAATCGGTGTGATCGTTACGGACCACCATGAGGTACCCTTTTCGCTGGATAATGGGGAGAGAAAGGAGCTCCTGCCTCCGGCGCTCGCGGTGGTGGATCCCAAACGGGAGGAGTGTACCTACCCCTACAAAAATATCTGCGGCGGTGTGGTGGCTTACAAATGTATGCAAGCGCTTCTGGAGAAGACGAACTCTCCGGAGCTTGCCCGAGCCATAGACGAGTTATTGCAGTTTGCGGCTATTGCCACGGTCTGCGATGTCATGGAGCTAAGGGATGAAAATCGTATTATTGTAAAGGAAGGTCTGAGACTATTGCAGCACACGGAGAATGAAGGTATCCGGGCGCTGATGGAGGTAAACAGCATTGAACCGGCCAAGCTCTCCGCCTACCATCTGGGATTTGTTCTGGGGCCCTGCCTAAACGCCACGGGGCGGTTGGACACAGCGCAGCGGGCATTGGAGCTTTTACAGAGTCACACGAAGGTGGATGCCATGAGCGCAGCCAGAGAGCTGAAAGACTTAAATGACAGCCGCAAAAACCTGACTTTGCAAGGGGTAAGAGAGGCGGAGGAGTATATCAGGGAGCATCACATGGAGGAAGATCCCGTCATGTTGATCTTTCTGCCGGAGGTACATGAGAGTCTGGCAGGGATCATCGCGGGACGCGTTCGGGAAAAATATAATCATCCGGTCTTTATCCTTACACAGGGGGAGGAGGGGGTCAAGGGTTCCGGCCGCTCCATTGAGAGTTATCATATGTACGATCATATGACGGCAGTAAAACAATATTTCACCAAGTTTGGAGGTCATAAGTTGGCGGCAGGACTCTCTATGCGGGAGGAGGATATCGAGCCGCTTCGAAAGGCACTCAACGAGAATAGCGGGCTCTCTGAGGAGGACTTTGTTCCCAGAGTGCACATAGATGTGCCCATGCCTTTGTCCTATGCGACGGAGGAGCTTGCGGAAGAGCTTTCGCTTCTGGAGCCTTTTGGTGTCGGGAATCCGAAGCCGCTCTTTGCCCAGAAGGAGCTTGTCTTTTTGTCTGGCTACAGGATGGGAGCTAACAAAAATTTTGCCCGTTACCGGGTGCGCACACCGGAAGGGACGGAGGCGCAGATGGTGTTTTTCGGAGATCTGGAGCAGTTTGAAGCTTTTTTGGATGAGAAGTTCGGTACAGGATGCGGGGACGAACTGTATAACGGAGGAAAGCCGGGAGTGACTTACAATGTGTCTGTGGTTTATCAGCTTTCCTTAAATACTTATCGTGGTAAGACGGAATTACAGTTTTTAATGCAGAATTATTGTTAGGGAGTAGGAGGATTGTGGAGATAGAGCAATAACAATCTAATGATGGAACATTTGCTACATTGCAAAATGAACAATACAGCCGCTGTCGAACATATGTTGATCTTTAAGATTGACAAACAATGTGATGAGACAAATGCAACACCTTAAAGCCAATGAAATGTAAGGTTTCCGAGGACTTGACGGCAGAGGAAATTCTTCTCTATGCTATAGAAATTGAGAATAAACTGTGGTAAGATGTATCTGTGGACGGCAAAGGCTAAAAGACAGTTTTTGCCGTCAATGTGACACGGTGCCTCGACAGATGAGGAAGCGGAGGAGAGACATGATCGTTACGGTGACGTTAAATCCGGCGGTAGATAAAAATGTGGAGATTGGCAGGGTTGTGATGGGCGATATAAACAGAGCCCGTGCTGCCTCAAATTTGGCTGGCGGAAAAGGGATCAACGTGGCCAAGATCTTGCGACAGTTCCATCTGCCGGTAGCGACTATGGGCTTTCTTGGCGGTTACAGCGGCAGGATGATCGAGGATTCTATGATGAAGCTGGGTGTGGAGTGTCATTTTACCAGAACCAAGGGTGACACCAGGACCAGTGTGAATATTTTGACAGATGATGGTTATGTGACGGAGATTTTGGAGCCTGGGCCTGCGATCTCAGAGAAAGAGCTTGCCAATTTTTTAAAAGAATTTGAATATTGTCTGGAGACAGGGGACATGTTTGTGCTCTGCGGGAGTGTCCCTGTGGGAGTCCCGCTCACAATTTATGCAGATTTGATCAAGAGGTGCAGGGAAGAAGGCCGCAAGGTGATCTTAGATACATCCGGAGAGTTTTTACGAGAGGGGGTCAAGGCCAAGCCCTATCTGATCAAGCCCAACCGAAAAGAGTTGGAGTATCTGGTTGGGAGAAAGCTTCCCGACCGTGATTCCATCATAGAGGAAGCGCAAAAGCTGGTGGCTGGCGGTATTGAGAAAGTGGTGGTGTCCATGGGCACGCAGGGACTATTGTACGTGGATGCGGACAATGTGCTGTTTGAGAGTGCCAGGAAAGTGAAGACGGTGAACACTGTAGGTTGTGGGGACAGCGTGGTGGCTTCCCTATGCATGAGTGAGGTGAGCCATGAGTCGCCGGAGCTTGCCATGAAGAAGGCGATCGCACTCTCTGCGGCCAACGCGTCAACGCAGGAGATAGCGATGATTTCCATGAATCAGTATCTGGAATTGTTAGGAGTTTAGAAAATTTTTATATTTTTATCACAAAGAAAACACAAAATAGACACATTTTTTCAGTATGATGGTAAAAGATCGTTAAAGAAGTTGCTTTTTTAACGATTTCCCCCCCTCATAAGAAACATGGAAAGGTTTCGGCAATGCCGGAACCTTTTCGCATTGTTGGGAAATTATTTCATTTGCTTCTTGATGGACAAGGAGTAGCGTACTAAAATGGAGGGAGAACTTCCTATATGATAAAAACTTGAATTGTTGAAAGGACAGAATTATGGAGACACGAGTTGCGGTAATAGGGATCATTGTAGAAAAGCAGGACTCTGCAGAGCAGATGAACCACATTCTTCACGACTATGCGGAGTACATTGTGGGTCGCATGGGGATCCCTTATAGGCAGAAGGGGATCAGCATTGTCAGTGTTGCCGTTGATGCGCCACAGGACGTGATCAGCGCGCTCTCCGGTAAGATTGGGAGAATTGACGGGATCACCGCCAAGACAGCTTATTCCAACTTTATTTATAGGGAGGAGACATGACCGCAAATTCCATATTCCGCATCTGCTGTCTGTAGCATCGAGCCAGATAAAGCATCTCTGCGATGGCTGTGATAGACCAGGAAAATACATAGAGCAGGTAAAGAGACGTGATCGTCCCAAAGTAGGCGAAAATTGTGTACACCCAGATCACACGGAAGACACAGGAGCCAAGGATCACGATGATGGTGGGGATCAGGCTCTTGCCTAAGCCACGTGAGGCAGCGATAGATGCGTCCATAAAGGCGGATATGGCGTACGAAAATCCCATGATGGTGAGCCTGCGCATACCGGCCTCCACAACTACGTTTTCCGTGGTAAACAGCGACAGAAAAGGACGGCCGAAAGCGACAAGCAAAATACCCATGACAGCGCCGAAACCGAAGGAGTATGCTAGGCTGATCAGATAGCTCTTTAAAACACGATCTTTCTTACGAGCTCCATAGTTCTGCCCCATAAAGCTGGAGCAGGCAGTGTAAAAGGCGGCCATTACATCATAAACCAACCCGTCGGCGTTGGCCGCAGCGGAGTTTCCCTCTACCATCACCGCGTCAAAGGTGTTGACACCCGCTTGGATAAACAGATTGGCAATCTGAAAGATGGCGTACTGAAAACCGGAGGGAATAGACAGAGACAAGATATTTTTCAATTTGTGTCCTGTAATGCGAAGATCGGAAAGACGCAGTCCGTATATCTCGTCCCTGCTTCGCAAAAGAGCACCTATGATCAGGGTTGCGGAAATATATTGAGATATCACGCTGGCCATGGCAACGCCCGCCACGTTTAAATTGCAGACGATAACAAAGAAAAGGTTCATTAAGACATTGAGAACTCCCGCTGTCATCAAAAAGTACAGCGGCTTTTTTGTGTCTCCGATGGCGCTGAACACTGCATTTCCGAAATTGTAAAGAGCGATCGCGGGCATGCCCAGAAAGTAGATGCGCAGATAAAGTGTGGCCCCTTTGATCAACTCTTCCTTAGTATGTAAGAGACTTAGAAGGGCGTGAGAGAAGAGCACACCGAATAAGAGCACCAGAAGACCGGCTGTTAGGCAGGCGATGGCAGAGGTGTGGATGGTTTCTGTCAGGTCTTTCTCTTTGTGGGCACCAAAATAGCGGGCAACCAGTACATTTACTCCGCATCCCATACCAATGAGGAAACCCGTGAACAGAGTGACTAAAGTGGTGGTAGAGCCAACGGCCCCCAGGGCTTCGGAACCCGCAAATCGCCCCACCACGGCGATATCCGACATGTTGAAGAGTACCTGAAGTACGTTTGAGATCATAAGTGGGAGACTGAACAAAAAAATCTGTTTCCCGAGAGCCCCTTCCGTCAAATCTGTCGATGTCTTAGCCATGGCTGCTACCTTCACACACCTGTGCCTTTCACATTCGTTCTATAGATCAATATTCTATTATAGAGTCTTTTTAGTTTTTTTCAAGTCTTTTATCTGTCTTCCAGATCTCCAGATAATAGTGTTCCTGTGTGAGGTCAAGATCCACCTTGGTAACACCGTTTTCCGGATCAAAGCCAAAGTTTTGATCAAGGATCTCGATGTACTCCGTGTTACTCACAGATGCGGTCTGCCCGGTATAGGTCAGAGAGCTGCCGAGCCTTGTGACCATGTCATAACCGTTGCGGTCTTTGTATTCTCCGATGAAATCCATACTGGCCTTTTTCACCATCTCTGCCGTGACCTCTATGCTGCCGCCTTCGGGAATGGTCACATCAAAAGTCAGATACATCACACGCCCCATATACCTTGTCTCACTGAATATCTCCTCCAGCATTCCGGTATCGTAGCGCATAGCGGGAGTATCGGACAGTAACCCATAGTCGCACAGGAGCTCAGCCGCGAGCCCGATGAAGGTATCGGCCGGAATTGTGTTGAAAATATCGGTGTCATCGTCGTAAAAGGCGGACGCGTAGAGATCAAGGTATTGTTCCGTGGTTATTGCTGCAAAGATCTCACCCAGCGTGGTCTCATATCGTGTTACCGTTCCGCCGGCATGCTCCATTTCTTTTTCGCAGGCACCGTTGACATAAGCCTTCAGCGTATAATCGCCGATATCGTCGCCGAGCACGATAAGGTATGCGCTCTCGCCGTAGTTCACACTGTGCTCCCGGGGGATAAACAGGTCTCTGGCGCAGTAGCCGGTGGTTATATTATTAGTTACGCCGTTGAAACCGTAAGTCAGGATCGTGGTTTTTTCAAAGTCGATGGTAAACTCCATGTTCAGTGTCGGAGCAGGCGCATCCTCGCTCGGTTCGCCGTACATGTCGCTGATCTCATAGACTACTGCCGGCTGTGTGAGATTTGGCAGAGCGTCAAACGCCCGGGCCTGGTAATCCGTATTAAGGAGAGTCCGGTATTTTTCCCAGGAGTCCAGTTCTGCCAAATTCAGCGTTTCCGTCATGTCTGCGCCAACGCTGTATGCGCCTTCATAGCCACCGGAATAGGGGCCGATGTGGAGTGAGGTTTTAGCAGGTTCACCGTTCACAGTGATGGTTGGAAGCACCTCAAGGTCATCCGAAAGTCTTCCGGCAAAAGGATAGAGCAGGGTGACGGTCTGTTCCTCCTGTCCGGGATTGGTCAGCACATAACTGTCGGTGACAATGCTCTGGGAAAAATAGCGTTCATAGTTGTATGTCTTGCCGTCCACCGCATAGCTTTCCGTAAATGGCTCATAGGGAGAAAAATCATAATTGATGTTTCGCTCTGCCAAAAGAGTGTCACCGCCGTCCAGTACGGACAGAGGAAACACCGGTCCTGCATAGGACATGTAGGTGATACCCTCACCGCCGCCTCCTCCGCCGGATGCACCGCCCATTCTGTCGATGAGCCCTAGTCTTGCCGCCCCATATACGCCGCCGACCATAACGCTCAGGCAGGCAGCCACAACACCCCATTTTATCCATAGTTTTGCCTTTTTCTTCGGCTGAAAGCGCTGAGCTTCCTCGATGATGTCCTCATGGATCCCCGTGATCCCGTTATATAATCTCAGTATTTTTTCGCCGTTCATAAAGTGATACCCTCCTTTTCAAGCGCGAGCCTAAGGCTGAGGCGGAGCCGGAACATTTTCTGTGCCAACTTGTTCGGGGAGATGCCCCAAAGGGATGCCAGTTCGTTTAGTGGAGTTCCGTTCCAGTAGCGGCGAACAAAGAGCGCACGATCCTCTCCGGAAAGTCCCATCAGCCACCGGTCAATGACCGCGGACAACTCTTTTGTCTCAAGGATCTGCTCCACAGTCTCAGAGGAAGGAATGCAGTCCTCCAACTCATCCAAAAGCGCTGTCATGCCGCTGTAACGCTTTTGTCTATGGTTTTTGTTCCACAGCGCCAGAGAGAGATTGCGTACGACTCTGCCGAGCCATGCGCGAAACTTTTCGGGCTTCTGCGGAGGTATGGAATTCCATGCCGTGTGGTATGTATCATTTAAGCATTCTTCCGCATCCTCTTTGATCTGCAACAAATTCATGGCGATCGCATGGCAGAATGCGCCGTATTTCTGCGCCGTCTCCGTGATCGCGGCCTCATCGCGCTGCCAGTATAGCTCAATGATCTTTGAGTCCTCCATTCTTATCCTCCTTTCCTGTGATCTTGAAGGCCCTTCATCTATTATTATGTAGCGATTTGAGGGCGGATATTTGGTGGGTATCGAAAAAAATATACCACAGAATAAAAAAAAGCGGTAGCCTTGTGTGAGATCACCGCATTACAAAAGTTATTCATGGTGTATCATGCATCATCAAATAATATACTTGACAATGCGTGTCTAATAGTGTTAGACTGAAAATGTCTAATGGGATTAGACAGCATACAAATAAAGGGATGACAAGGAGAATATATTTTGGAACAGTACAAATTGGGAGAAATGGAACAAAAATTTGCGGAACTTATATGGGAGAGGGCTCCGATAGCCACGGGAGAGCTGACGAAGCTGTGTGAAGAAGTTTTTTTGTGGAAGCGTACCACTACCTACACAATGCTGAAGCGTCTCTGTGACAGAGGGATCTTTGCCAACGAGAGCGGAACCGTGGTAGTGAAGATCGGCAGAGAAGAGTTTCAGGGAGGTCAGGGAGAGCAGTTTTTAAAGGAGACCTTCGGCGGCTCACTGCCCAGCTTTCTTGCGGCCTTTTCCCGAAGGAGAAAACTGAATGACAAAGAGATCGCGGCACTGAAAAAACTGATCGAGGAGAGCGAAAGCTGACAAGGGGAGGAAAAGGTTATGACAAATGAGATGTTTCTAGGACTTTTAAATATGAGCCTGACCGGAAGTCTGGTCATCTTGGCAGTGTTAGTCTTGCGGTTTTGCCTGCGAAGAGCTCCCAGAGTGATATCCTACTGCCTTTGGGCAGTGGTGCTGTTCCGACTGCTGTGTCCGGTGTCCTTCTCCCTGCCTGTGTCTCTGCTGGGAGCGATCGATGCCCCGGCCACGGAACAGGGTACGGTGACTTATATCCCCGATACGATTCTTCACAGTGAGTCTCCGGAAGTGAGGCTGCCGCTGCCACAGCAGCTAAACAGTGCCATAAACGCTACACTGCCGCAAGGTGAGGAACAGTTGGCCGCTGATGAGATGGAGACCCGGACGGGAATCGCCATGATCATCTGGGGAATGGGCGTTGTCTTAATGCTTTTATACGGTGGAATCTCTCTTGGGCTACTTTTCTTTCGGTTAGCGGGGATTAAAACCGCAACGATTCCGGAGCCAGAGAGGAGTGCTGTGGGCAGGACCAGAGTCTATACCAGTTCTAAAATTCCCACGCCTTTTGTGCTGGGAGTCTTTCAACCCAAGATTTTTTTACCGGAGGGTTTGACTGTGGAGGAGACGGAGTACATTCTGCTCCATGAAAAAATACACATTCGTCGAGGAGACCACCTGACCAGGATCATCAGCTGGATCACCCTGTGCATTCACTGGTTTAATCCTTTTGTCTGGGCAGCGTTTGTACTGAGCGGGCGAGACATGGAGATGGCCTGCGACGAGGAGGTGCTCTCGAGATTAGGAGGCGGCAGGAGAAAGCAGTACTCGAAATCTCTTCTCAATCTGGCCACAGGAAGGCGCATTTTCGGCGGCGTACCACTGGCCTTCGGCGAGGGTGACACGGGAAGCCGCATCCGCAACGTGCTCCGGTATCAAAAACCAAAGGTGGCTGCGGTGTGTGTGGCGGTGATCGCGGCGGTGACTGCAGCCGTTTTTCTGCTGGCAAATCCTGCCGGAGAGAGTGGAACTTTATCCGATTCGTCCGAAAGCAATCTTGAGAGAGAGTCGGGAGTAGGAACAATAAATGATGAAACGATTGTGACATCAGAGGATGTACAGGGGCAGCAGCCGGATGTGGAAGGCCTCGCCGGACTGCAGGCCATGAACCGAGGCGAAGCCTTCACCTGGGAGGTGTTTTGGGAGCTGCAACGAACGAAGTCCAAGACATTGGAACTCTACGCGGGCTACGAGGGCGCAGAGTGGAGGGAAGTAGAATACTCCGTGGACGATACTTTAAGCTATTACCTCACGGACGAAAATACCGGTGCAAACTATCAGTTATGTGTCAGCTATGAAAAGGATAGTGACCGGCTGGATCAAGTAATTTTGATGCGGGACATGGACGAGGCTGTGCGGCTTCTCTATCGCTCGGAAACCTCGTATACCAGAAGCGACGAAGAACTTGCCGCGTTTCTGGATCATATCCCCCAGCTCTCCGACTGGATCTTGGATTACACTTTGCCCGGAGTGAAGCTGTTCCCGGAACCCTATCGGGAAAACCTCGGCGTTTATCCCGGAGTTGCCTTCTGGTTTCAGGGAAGTATGCCGCAGGAGGTGAGTGAGGCGCGTAATATTGGAAGTGATTGGACGACGGAAGAGTGGAAAGCAGACCTTTGCATCCTGCGGGTGGAGGGTGATCATTTCTTTTTTGAGGACGGAAAGCTTGTGGATGTCTTTCTCGACTACAACCACGCAGAGCGGATGACGGAGACAGAAATTGTGACGGGCTGTCAGGAACAGGCGATAATCTTTTTGTTGAACGGCGATCTGTACACAGCCGCAGAGATTTTTGAGGCTGAGGAGAGCGGACACCCCATTCCGGAAGCAAACTATACAGCAGATATCTGGTATGTGTGTCTGGCGCGTGAAGGTGCACCTTATGGATATGTAGTGACTAGCCGCTATTATTCCAAGGAGGATGCCATCGCTTTTGCCAGAAGCCTTGTGTTTACCGAGGCGGCTTTTACGGAGTGACAGTGTCACCAATCGACTATTTTTTAGGCTAAATTCTTCACAGAAAAAGGACGATATAAGTTGTAAGAAACTAGGATTGCGCCATGTGATATTTACAAATGGTGAGCGCGTGGATGTTTCGGCATGGAGGCCAACTATGAAGATTCAGGAAAACAAATCTTTTTACGCGAGAAGCGAGAATACCCTTCTGGGATTTCAAGTGTTGCAGAAGGCCAAGAATGGACTGGACGAGTCCGGGAAGCTTTCCGACAGAAAGTCCCTTTACAGTGGAGACACAAAGCTGAACCAGCTTTTGATCGATGATAAAAGACAGAGTGCCAGAAAGCGGGCGATGAAGGTCATTGGAGACGCATGGGATTCCGATCGTTCTATCGATCGTGACATAGAGCAGTACCGGGAAAATGCAAGGAAAATGCGCGCTGATCTGCAAGCAGAGAAAGAGGCTATGACTGAGATCCGAAATCAGGAGGAAGAGATGCGGAAGGCCTACGGTGTTGCTGCGGACAGTCAGGAGCAGAAGGATGCGGAGATATTGCTCAAAAATCAGGAATATGGCATGAATCCCGCCTCTGGAAGTCTCACCGAAGAGGAGAAAGAGCGTCTGGAGGAGATTTATAAAAACGGCTTGACCGATTACCAGAAGGCACTTGTGAGCCACCATGAGGAGATCAGAAGTCACCTGCAGAATGCGGAGAAGCTGAAAGCGCAGATTAATGGTGAGAACGCCGTCGTGCGCGGAATGCGTCTGGAACGTCTGAAGTATTCTCCTATGACCGAGGCTTCGGATACGGCGAAAGCCATCATGGATGCTGCCAGCGACGATATCTTAAGTATGCTGGTGGAGCAGGGCAAGGAGCATCTCGACGAGGAGCAGAAAGAGCGCGAAGAGATGGGCGAGAAGATTGAGGAGAAGAAGGAAGAGCAGGAGGAGATCCTGGAGAAGAGAAAAGAGAGAGAGGAAGAGGCCGAAGAACTTACCGAGGATATCTTGGATGGGGAGGAACTTGTGCAAGAGGTCAGAGGTGACATGGAAGAGGCCCAGAAGGAGGTTCAGAAAATGATCGACCAGATGGGACTCGTTGTGGAGGACATCAAGGGCTCCATCGTAGATAAAGTCCTGTAAAAATAGAATGGAAGTTTACCATGCAAACGGAATTGCAGAAGCCAACCAATGGAATGGAGGTATTTTAGTATGCAGATCAAGGCGATCACAGTAAATGCCGGCAACACAACAGTGGGGCAAAATTTTCAAGGAAACAGCACTTTGGTGCAAGTCGACAATAATATGTTCACCCCGCAGTGTAAGGTCACGATCTCTAAGGAAGGCAAGAGACTCAGCAGGCAGCAGACCGAGCAGCCGAAAGAGAGCGCAGGGGATGCCGCTGTGCAGAGAAAGATGCTGCGGCGGATTGAGGAAACCGAGCAGAACGACAAAACCATGGACGGGTATCGTGAACAGTTGACGGAGATCGAAAAGAAAATAAGCAGTCTGAACAGGTCTTTTAAAACGGAGGCTGACAGGGAGACTATTGAGAAAGAGCAGGAAATACTGAGAGACATGCGGGAACAGAAGCAGGCTCAGTTGGAGGAAGGTCAAAGATATGCCAAGGAGGCCAGGGAGCTGGCCCAGATGCTGCGGTCCGCGAAATATCAGGAGGATGTCGACGGAAATAACCGCAAGCTGTGGACATTCTTAAAGACCTTAGAGGAAGCAGAGAAGGCAGAGGAAGAGCGTGAGGGCGGCGCTATAGAAGATGAAAGCGGCAGTGATACATCCGAAGCAGGAAATTCCGTGAGCGATACGATCCGAAATTCAGCGACACAGTTTGCCACAGCTTCCATGGGACGTGATCTGTATGTGCAAGGGAAGCTGGAAGGGCTTAGTGATGAAGGCCACCGGCTTCTTGATATTGCCAATGCGGTTACCAACAACGTCTTAACGGAAATTGAAAATACCAGGTCTGCTCTTGACAGTGAAGATTATACGGACGATATGAAAGCCGAGATGATGGATAAATTTCAGGAGAAAAACATGGCTCTAAGCTATGATGATGTTGAAAAGTCCAGAAGTCATGGGCTGCATATCCTTCGGGAAGTGCGTGATCACAAGATAAAACGTATTGCAGACGATCCGCTTGCGGGTTTGCAGGAAACGAAAGACAGTATCATGATGTCCGCGGCCGACGCTGTCCTTGGGGAGGCAAGACAGAGCCATCTTGACGAAACATCAAAAGAGCTTGCAGACGAAGTGCAGAAGCTGATCGACGAGCGCAATGATGTGGATAGGACACAGGAGGAAAAAGAGGAAGAAGAGAAGGCAGAGGACTTAAAGGAGCTTACAGATACAGAGACGGAAGAAGAAAAAGACGGGCAGAGAGAATATTGACAGATAACAGGGGGATCGCGCTGACGCGGTCCCCCTATTGTTGTTACTCCTTTTTTTGGGGGTGGTAGAAAGCGGAAAAATAGAGTAAAATAGAACATAGTAATTGTGGTGTTAAGGAAGGTGTACAGCATGAAATTGACCGATCTGCTTAAGAAGCTGGAATATACTTGTATTCAGGGAAATGTGGATGTGGACGTGACGGAGGTTGTCTACGATTCCAGAAAGGTGACGGAAGGGTGCCTTTTCATATGTATTGAGGGCGCTAACTTTGACGGCCATTCCTTTGCGGAGGATGTAGTGAAGAGAGGTGCAAAAGTTCTGGTGGTTTCAAAGCCGGTGTCTGGCTTGGACGGCATGGATGTAACAATTGTTCAGTCGAAAGACACCCGCTACGCAATGGCTTTTATCTCTGCTGCCTACTTTGGGCATCCCGCGGAGAAGCTGAAAGTGATCGGCGTCACCGGAACCAAAGGAAAGACCACCACCACCTATCTGGTGAAATCTATTTTGGAGAATGCCGGCTACAAGGTAGGACTGGTGGGTACCATCGAGGTGATCATCGGCGACGAGCATATTCACGCCGACAACACCACACCGGAATCCTACCTGTTGCAGAAATATTTTGCTCGGATGGTAGAGGCGGGACTTGACACCGTAGTGATGGAAGTGTCCTCGCAGGCACTAATGCTCCACCGGACACAAGGGTTTCTATTTGACTACGGAATCTTTACCAATCTGGAGCCGGATCACATCGGTCCCAACGAGCACGCCAGCTTTGAGGAGTATCTGGCATGCAAGGGACTTTTGTTTAAGCAGTGTAAGGTTGGCATTGTGAATGGCGATGACAGTCATTGGCAGCAAGTGGTGGAGGGACACACCTGTGAATTGGAGAATTTCGGTCTGGGTGAGCACTGTATGCTTCGAGCGGAGGATCTTACGCTGGTGCACAAGCCCGGCGAATTGGGTGTTTCTTTCCGGGTGAGCGGCCTGATGAATCTTTCAGTGGAAGTGTGTACTCCCGGACGGTTCAGTGTATACAATGCACTGACTGCTATTGCTATCTGCAGGCACTTTGGTGTCAGCGATGGGGATATCAGAGCGGCGCTTCTGAACGCCAGTGTAAAGGGGCGCATTGAGATGGTGAAGGTGTCGGATGATTTTACCCTTCTGATCGACTATGCCCACAATGCCATGGCACTTGAGAGCCTGCTGGCAACACTTAAGGAATATGAGCCCCACAGACTGGTCAGCCTCTTTGGTTGTGGCGGCAACCGCTCAAGACAGCGTCGATTTGAGATGGGCGAGGTCAGCGGGAGGTTGGCGGACTTTACCATTATCACCTCCGACAATCCCCGCTTTGAGGAGCCGCAGGCCATCATTGACGACATCAAGGTGGGAATGAAGAAGACGAACGGTAAATACATCGAGATCTGCGACCGCAAGGACGCGATCCGTTACGCCATAGATCACGGAGAGCCCGGCGACATCATTGTTCTGGCCGGGAAAGGACACGAGGATTATCAGGAGATCAAGGGGGTAAAATACCCCATGGATGAGCGTGTTTTGATACAGGAGATATTGGAGGAACGGCGTTGAGGGACCTGTACGCAGATATCATTGTGGATATCTCGCATGAAAAACTGGATAAGACCTTTCAGTATCGTGTCCCGGAGAAGCTTCGGGACACGTTGGAGGTTGGGATGTGTGTTATGATCCCTTTCGGAAACGGAAACACCCTGAGAAAGGGCTATTGCATTGCTATCGGGGAGACCTGCAAATTTGATCCGACGCGGACCAAAGACATTGCGGGAATCGCAGAAAAAGGTGTGAGTGTGGAGGACCAGATGATCGCGCTTGCGGCTTTTATCCGACGCAACTTTGGCGGAACCATGATTCAGGCGTTAAAGACCGTGCTTCCCGCCAAGCAGTCGGTGCGGCAGTTGGAGCACAAGAGGATTGAGCGTCTGCTGGACAAGGAGGCAACAATTTCTCTACAGGGGGAGTGCGAGAGAAAGCATCAGGTGGCCAAAGGGAGACTCTTGCGAGCTCTCGTGGAGCAGCCGGAGATCCCCTACGAATGGGTTACCGGAAAGCTGGGAGTTGCGTCTTCTACGGTGAAGAGTTTAGAGCGCGCAGGCGCCCTGCGGGTGGTCAGTACCACGGGCTATCGCAATCCGGTCAAGCTGGCACAGGAGGAAGAACAGCGATTTCCACTCAGCAGAGAACAACAAAAGATCGTGACGAACATTTGTCAAGAATTTGACGCAGGAAAAATAGGAACCTATCTGATCTACGGCATCACCGGAAGCGGCAAGACCGAAGTGTATATGCAGCTGATCTCGGAGATGATAGAGAGAGGTCGTCAGGCCATTGTACTCATTCCGGAGATCGCGTTGACTTACCAGACGCTGCTTCGTTTTTATAAAAGATTTGGGGATCGTGTCAGTGTGATGAATTCAACGCTGTCTCCCGGGGAAAAATACGATCAGTGTGAACGCGCCAAAAACGGTGAGATCGATGTGATCATCGGGCCCAGATCGGCGCTTTTTACCCCGTTTCCGAAGCTGGGCCTGATCGTGATGGACGAGGAGCACGAGGGGAGCTACAAGAGCGAGAGTACCCCAAAATATCACGCCAGAGAGACCGCTCTGGAGGTGGCGAGGATACATGGCGCCAGCGTGGTGCTGGGATCGGCAACCCCCTCGTTGGAAGCATATTATCGGGCCAGGTTGGGAGAGTACCGGATATTTTCGTTGAAAGAGCGCCTGACCGGCGGGACGCTTCCCAAGGTTCACACGGTGGATCTGCGGGCAGAGTTAAAGGAAGGCAACCGCTCTATTTTCAGCAGGAAGCTTCAGGAGCTTTTGGCGGACAGACTGGCAAAAGGGCAGCAGAGTATGCTTTTTTTGAACCGAAGGGGTTATGCGGGATTTATCTCCTGCCGCGCCTGCGGCCATGTGATGAAATGTCCCCACTGTGACGTGTCACTTTCAGAGCACAGGGGAGGGAAGCTGATCTGCCATTACTGCGGTTATGAGGAGCCAAAGCCGGAGCGCTGTCCTTCTTGCGGTTCCAAGTATATCATGGGATTTAAAGCCGGTACTCAGCAGATTGAGGAGAAGTTAAAGGAGCTGTTCCCCGCTGTGAGGACACTGCGCATGGACGGCGACACTACCCGCACCAAGGACAGCTATGAGCAGATCCTGTCAGCTTTTTCAAACGGAGAGGCAGATGTGCTGATCGGAACCCAGATGATCGTCAAGGGGCACGACTTTCCCAATGTGACGCTGGTGGGCGTGCTGGCGGCGGATCTGTCTCTGGGGGCGAACGACTACCGCTCCGGCGAGAGAACTTTTCAGCTCTTGACGCAGGCGGTGGGGCGTGCCGGCAGAGGGAAGCTTCCCGGCGAGGCGGTGATCCAGACCTACCAGCCGGAGCACTATGCGGTAACCCATGCGGCCGGGCAGGATTACGAGGGCTTTTACGAGGAGGAGATCCTTTATCGGGAACTGTCCGGTTATCCCCCGGCGGCACACATGTTGGCGGTACAGATCTACGGAAAATATGAGGATGGTGCAAAACAGCTTGCTAAGAAGCTGTCAGACGTGGTAAAGTCTATAGAGGACGATGGGACGGGAGATGACCGCGTGAGTGTGATCGGACCGGCCCCCGCCACCATTGGAAAGATCAATGATATTTTTCGCTTTGTATTCTATGTGAAGCATAGGGAGTACGGGCGGCTGGTACATACAAAGGATGTGCTGGAGGAAGAGCTGCAGCGATCACAGCCCAAGTGGGAGTCGGTACAGTTCGATTTTGACCCTATGAACACCATGTAGTATTTTAGGCAAATAGGAGCGTGTCTGTACATTGGGATGCGGGTAGGGTATTTGGCAGCACAGAATAGGAAAGGCAGGTAATGGACATGGCAATACGAAATATCAGAGAGTATGGCGACGAGGTACTGACCAAAAAATGCAAGGAGGTCACAGAGGTGACACCCCGTATTCGTGAGCTGATCGAGGATATGCTGGAGACCATGTACGAGGCCAACGGCGTGGGTCTTGCAGCTCCGCAGGTGGGCATTTTAAAGCGGATCGTGGTCATTGACACCACGGGGGAGGATCCCTACATTCTCATCAATCCCCGGATCGTGGAGAGTAGCGGAGAACAGACCGGCAATGAAGGGTGTCTGAGCCTTCCCGGCAAGACCGGCGTGGTGACCAGACCGAACTATGTGAAAATAGTGGCCCTCGATATCAATATGAAGCCTTTCGAAGTGGAGGGCACGGAGCTTTTGGCCAGAGCCATCTGCCACGAGCTGGATCACCTGGAAGGGCAAATGTATGTGGAGAAGGTGGAGGGTGAGCTGCAGAACGTCACCTACGACGAGGAGGAAACATGAGGATCGTATTTATGGGAACGCCGGATTTCGCAGTCGGTGCGTTGGAGGCGTTGATAGAGGCTGGACATGAGATCACTGCGGTGGTGACTCAGCCGGACAAACCGAAAGGGCGGAGTAAAGAATTGCAATTTCCACCGGTGAAGGAGTGCGCGTTAAAGCACGGACTTCCTGTTTTTCAACCCCGCCGCATCAAGACGACAGAAGCGGTGGAGGAATTGAAAAAATATGTCGCAGATGTGTATATTGTGGCGGCTTTTGGGCAGATTTTGTCTCAGGAGATACTGGATATCCCTGCGTATGGATGCCTGAATATACACGCGTCCCTGTTGCCCAAATATCGCGGTGCATCCCCAATTCAGCATGTGATCATTGACGGGGAGGCCGAGACTGGCGTCACCATCATGCAGATGGACGCGGGGGTGGATACCGGAGATATGCTCTACAAAAAGAAGGTATCTATTGAGGATACCGATACCTTTGAGACGCTCCACGACAAGCTGACGGTTCTGGGAGGGGAGGCAATCGTGGAGGCCCTCCCTCTTTTGGAGGCTGGGAAGCTTACGCCCGAGAAGCAGCAGGATGAGCTTTCCTGCCATGCTCCCCTGATCGAGAAAAAGATGGGAAAAATTCATTTTGGAAGGAGTGCGTCCGAGATCGACCGGCAGATACGGGGGATGACCCCCTGGCCCAGTGCGTACACTTCCTACCATGGCAAACAGCTGAAGATTTGGAGGGCGGTACCTGTGGCTGCAGACGAGGCAGTACGGGAGATAGATGGTGTTCCTGTCACCCCCGGAGCGATCACGGCCGTCGCCAAAAACTATATAGAGGTGGCAACAGGCGAGGGTAATCTGCGTATCCATGAGCTGCAGCTGGAGGGCAAAAAGCGCATGAGTGCCCATGATTTTTTGTTAGGTGTAAAGGTCATTCCCGGTGAACTTTTGGGCGAAGTGTGAGAGTTAGAAAATAAAGACGTGATCTTCGATCAGATGTCAGATAAAAAAGGAGAAGTTATGGTATATTTATATGGTTACGGATACGGCTATGGGTACGGTTATTACGGCATGTTTTATGACCCTACCTATTTGCTGGTAATTCTTGGACTGATCCTGGGGCTAGGTGCCAGCGCGCTGGTAAACGGCAGAATGAGCAAGTACAGCAGAGTGCGCAATATGAGCGGTCTGACTGGTGCGGATGCCGCAAGGAGGATCCTGAATAATGAGGGGCTGTACAACGTGCAGATAGAGTGTCTGTCTAAAGACGGTGGAGATCACTATGACCCGAGGACTAACACGGTGCGGTTATCTTACAATAATTATAACGGAGCCTCCGTCACGGCGGTGAGTGTGGCTGCCCACGAGTGCGGTCATGCTATACAACACGCAAAGGGCTATACGCCCATCTCCATTCGATCGGCGCTGGTGCCCGTGGTCAATATCAGTAATAAACTCAGCATTCCCCTGATCGTGCTGGGGGTGATCCTAAGTTTTAACCAGACGCTGATCATGATAGGTATCTGGGCCTTTGCCCTGACGGTGCTTTTTCAGCTTGTGACTCTTCCGGTGGAATTCAACGCGTCCAGAAGAGCACTTGAGAAAGTGGAGCAGTACGGACTTTTGACCGGAGAAGAGCGAGCTGGAGGCAAAAAAGTATTGACGGCGGCAGCTCTCACTTATGTGGCGGCCACGGCTTCTTCTATCCTGACACTTTTGCGGTTGTATCTTCTGTATGGCGGAGGCAACAGCCGCAGGAGGGATTGATAATGCAGACTAATACCAGAGAACTGGTGCTGGATATTTTGTTGACTTTGGAGCGGGGAGAGGGTTTTTCCAACCAGATCATCCGTTCCGTTTTGGACAAATATGACTATCTAGATGGACGCGACAAGGCATTTATTAAGAGAGTGGCGGAGGGGACTATCGAAAGACAGATTGAACTGGACTACTACTTGAATCAGTTCTCCTCTGTGTCGGTTCGCAAGATGAAGCCCCTTATCCGCTGTTTGCTCCGTATGAGTGCCTATCAGCTGCTCTATCTGGACGCGGTTCCGGACAGTGCCGTCTGCAACGAGGCATGCAAGCTTGCAGAGAAGAGAAAGTTTCGCAATTTAAAGGGCTTTGTGAACGGTGTACTTAGAAATCTGGCCAAGCAGAAAGACAATTTGCCCCTGCCGGACAGAGAAAAGGGAGAGGTGCCCTATCTCTCCGTGAAATATTCCGTTCCCGAATGGATGGTGGAGCTGTGGCTCAGGGAATATGGAAAGGAGATTGTGGAAACACTCCTAGAGGGACTTTTGCAGATTCATCCGGTGTCCATCCGGTTTCGGACGGATCTGGAAGAAGGCGAGCGGGAGAGGATTTTACACGAAATGAAAGCACAGGGTGTCAAGGCGCAAAAAAGCGCCTATCTGCCATACCTCTACACTTTGCAAAATGTGGAAGGTGTACAGATTTTGCCCGGTTTTGAAGAAGGTGCTTTTGCGGTACAGGATGTAAGTTCCGCCCTTGCGGTGGAAGCTGCGGGGATAGGATCTGAGGACTTTGTCATAGATGTCTGTGCCGCCCCCGGAGGAAAGAGCATTCTGGCGGCGGAGAAAGCGGACAAAGTGCTCTCCCGGGATGTGTCAGAGAGCAAGGTAGAGCTGATCGGAGAAAATCTGGAGCGTATGCAGATAAATAACATTATCACGCAGGTCTACGATGCCACACAAACCGACGAAACCTACCGAGATCAAGCGGATGTGGTTCTGATGGATGTGCCCTGCTCGGGGCTTGGTGTATTGGGCAAAAAGCGGGATATCAAGTACCATGCTAGTCCGGAGAGTCTCTCCGAGATCACCAGGCTGCAGCGGGAGATCATCTCTCACAGTTGGCAGTATGTGAAGCCGGGCGGGATTCTTTTGTACAGCACTTGTACGATACACAGGGCGGAGAATGAGGAGATGGTTCAGTGGATCCTTGATAATTTTCCGTTTGAGCCGGTGACATTAGATGAGGAGCTTCCTGAGAAGCTGAAGGAGCAGAGGGAGATTGTGCAGGATGCTCGCAGCAAGGATTCCGTCGAGAAAGCGGATGAAGAAGTGCAAAGGGCTTGTGTGCAGATGCTGCCGGGATATATGAAGGCGGACGGGTTCTTTTTTGCGAAGCTTAGGAGGAAAGATGTATAGATGCTCCATGTAGTGCGCCTGTATGAAACATCTGCAAGGGACGCCCGAGATGGGCAATATTCCTATAGCGGCGCGTTTCCACTCGATGAAAAACGTAGCAGTGCTAAACTCGAAAGCTGCTTCGCAG
>JAFLRM010000044.1 GCA_022511465.1 Acetatifactor sp.
CAGATGCTCTGACAGCCATCGAAAAAGAATATGACGAGGATAAGGCAATAGAAATGCTTACAAACCATTAAGGGAGGTTAAAGAGGTGTCTTTAAAGAGAAGTATTGTTGCGGTAGACGACAGCAGGATCGTGCTTCA
The DNA here is from genome assembly GCA_022511465.1 of Acetatifactor sp. Lineage (GTDB taxonomy): Bacteria > Bacillota > Clostridia > Lachnospirales > Lachnospiraceae > Acetatifactor. The sequence continues at coordinate 139 of JAFLRM010000044.1, forward strand.
GAGTTTGGAGGGGATATTGGGTGACCGTTATGATTTTCGGGGATTTTCAAAGGTCGAGAGGGCGCTCAGCTATCTTGAACAGTTCCCCCCGTCGCTGATCATCCTTGACATTGATATGCCTGAGGTAAATGGCTATGAGATGATGGAAATGATCAGGGAGAGGGAAGAACTGAGAAACATACCGATCCTCTTTCTCACATCGAATAATGAAAGGGACAATGTGTTAAAGGCTGCGGCGTACGGAGTGGACGACTATGCGGTGAAGCCCATTGAAAAAGAAATTCTGATAAACAAGATAGAGGCGTTACTTCCTGAGTAGCTATACCTTAAATGATCAGGGCGGAATGGAGGAGCTATGGGTGTTTTATCCGGCTTGGAGCCAAAGAGCGTTTTCTACTATTTTGAGGAAGTTACAAAGATACCGCGTGGATCGGGAAATGTGGAGCGGATCAGCGATCATCTGGTGCGTTTTGCTGAGGAGAGAGGGCTTTTTCACATTCAGGATGAACGAAAGAATGTCATTATCATAAAGGAGGCCACGGCGGGCTATGAGAAAGAGCCTCCCGTCATTCTCCAGGGACATATGGACATGGTGGCAGTACACAAGCCGGACTACGCGATCGATATGGTCACTGACGGGTTGAAGGTAGGCATTGACGGGGATAACCTGTATGCGGAAGGGACCAGTCTTGGCGGGGACGATGGTATTGCAGTGGCCTATGCACTGGCACTTCTTGACTCGGATGAGATACGCCATCCCCGGCTGGAGGTAGTGATCACGGTGGATGAAGAAGTGGGCATGGATGGTGCCAGAGAGATCGATCTGTCCATGCTGAAGGGACATCGTATGGTAAATCTGGACTCCGAGGAGGAAGGGATCTTTTTGAGCAGCTGCGCCGGAGGAGCGAGGGTGAGATGTCTTTTGCCCTACAGGCAGACCGTTAGGAAAGGGATGACTGTAGAAGTGGAGATAGGAGGTCTGCGGGGAGGGCACTCCGGGGAGGAGATTGACAAAGGGAGAGGCAATGCAAACTGTCTCTTTGGGCGGTTGCTCTGGAATGTAACCGAAGAGTTGAATGTAGGGCTGGTCTCCGTGGACGGTGGTTTGGCGGACAATGCCATCCCGAGGGAGACCAAGGCGGTGCTTGTAGTGAATGCTGCAAAACTGCCTGTGTTGGAGACGATCATAGAGCGGACAGCCGGTGAGATTGCCGGAGAATTGGCTTCCAGAGACCCCGATGTGCGGATCAGGATCGTGAAGGAAACGGATGTAGAAGAGGAAAGCATCCGTTGTGTGACACCGGAAGACACAAGGCGTATTGCGGCTTTTCTTGCCTCTGCGCCAAACGGTGTGCAGGCTATGAGCGCCGACATTGCTGACTTGGTGGAGACTTCCCTGAATCTGGGGATGTTGCACTGTCAGGTGGATCTGGAAAGTGATGGGAAACTGGAGGCAGTCTTTTCTGTGCGCAGCAGTATTGAGAGTGCCAAGAGAGCTCTGATCGCAAGGCTTCAAGCTCTGACTTCTCTCGCAGGCGGCAGCGATCAGGTGACGGGAGACTACCCCGGCTGGCAGTATCGGGCATCTTCGCCGCTTCGGGAGAAGATGGTGACGCTGTATGAGCAAATGTATGGAAAAAAGCCTATAGTCCAGGCGATTCATGCGGGGTTGGAGTGTGGTCTGTTAGCAGCCAAGATTCCCGATCTGGACTGCGTGTCTATAGGACCTGATATGAAGAATATCCATACCACAGAGGAGACACTGAGTATTTCATCTACCGCGAGAGTATGGGAATTTCTGGTGCGGCTTTTGGAGGAGAAAGACGAAACCTGACTTTTTTAGAAAAAACTCTTGCAATTTTCCCTGAGGCATGATAATATATTGTTTGTGTCGCGGGGTGTGGCTCAGTTTGGTTAGAGCGCCGTCTTAGGGAGGCGGAGGCCGCAAGTTCGAATCTTGTCACTCCGATTGATGCTAAATAACGAAAAAGGCGAGAAGCATTGTAAAACAATGGAATCTCGCCTTTTTTAGTGTCTTAAATCTACTTCATAAACTTATCGATCGCCTCATTCAGCTCCTCAATGGCGGCATAGTCGCCCTCTTTGGCCGCCTCCACCAGGCAGTGGGAGATGTGATCCTTCAAAATGACGCGGCTGACACTCTGGACGGCCGACGATACCGCTGCCAGCTGGATAAGTACCTCGCTGCAGTCCTTTCCGTCTTCCACCATCCTCTTAACAGACTGCATATGTCCTATGATCTTGGACATGCGGTTGAGCACCGCTTTGGTGTCCTGATGGGAGTGAGCGTGTTTATGACTGTGCGTAACAATTGTTCCATCCTTCAACTCATGCGTGTGCATATGCGGATCTGTGTGTTCCATGGCCATACCTCCGTTCTAATAGTATTTATTATAATATAAAAGTGAATATTTGGCGAGCCTTATTTTCAACAAGAAACGGGCAAGTGTGCATATCAAAATACGGAGAAACATTTGTTACATCGTCGTTTTATTCCCATTTACAGGGGGTTTGATGGAATTTGCCCCAAATCGAAATAGATAATTGCTATAATGGTGAAAAAGGAGGGAGAAACTATGGATATACAATCATTTGGTCTTTGGAACAACTTGGCGACCCAGGGATATCTGGGGCTGCCCTACAATGCGATGAGCAACCTGACTTTCTCTAATATGCTCTCCGGCATTTTGGAAAAGATCTCAGCGAACGGATTGAACAATTCAAATACCATCAATCTGCAGACAATAGATACAAATTCCCTTTTGAAACAGGAGCTTGACAAGCTTGGTTTACGGATAGCGCTGGTGCCGCAGGATTTAAGCGGGAAAGCAGAGACGGACGGGGAAGGTGTGCAGAATGTCACCTCAAATTATCAAAAGTGGAAGGCAAACTATGACACCGTACGTTCCAATAAAAGCAACACGGCAAAAGCCCAGGCGAACCAGCGGAGGATCACGAGACAAAGCGAACACAGCTGTTCTCTGCAGCATTGCGCTTTTGAAAGGCGGAGTTAAAACTTAAGACAGGAATAAAATGAAAAAAGGTGTTGACAAAACTCTTTTTAGTAAGTACAATTGAAGTATAAAAATTGTGCGCAATCAAATTTCGTAAAATGATACAGTTGACAGGAGGAAAAGGCGATGAACATTTTTGATTTTACAGTACTTGATGCAGACGGAAAAGAGATTAGTTTAAAGGAATACGAGGGAAAGGTGATCCTGATTAACAACTCCGCTACCAAATGCGGGTTTACTCCCCAGTATGACGAACTTCAGGATATGTATGAGAAGTATGGGGAACAGGGTTTTGTAGTGCTGGACTTCCCCTGCGGCCAGTTTGGGAATCAACTCCCTGACAGTATGGAGGAGATCGTCAGCTTCTGCGATTCCACGTATGGTATTACTTTTCCCGTCTTTAACAAGATCAATGTGAACGGGCCGGATGAGAGTCCTCTCTACACCTATCTGAAGGCTCAGAAGGGCTTTGCCGGATTTGATGAGGAGCATCCGTTCTCCCCGCTTTTAAAACTCGCGGTGTCGGCCATGGATCCGAATTACGAGAGTAACAGTGATATCAAGTGGAATTTCACCAAGTTTTTAATCGGCAAAAAGGGAAATGTGGTGGAGCGCTATGAGCCCACGACGGATATGCTCACCATTGAGGAACGTGTGGATTATCTGCTTCGTGAGTGATCATCGGACGGAGCGAAAACGAATTTTTTGCATATATTGATTCATGGAAAGGACGGAGTTGAGTTATGGAGTATATTTACACGACGGAGTACACTTGTGCACAGCAGATCAAGGTGGAGATCAACGATAATGTGATCACCAATGTAGAGTTTTTGGGGGGCGGATGCAACGGCAACTTAAAGGCGGTTCCTAGGCTGGTGGACGGCATGACGGTGGAGCAGATCGAGAGTACTCTGGGCGGCATCACCTGCGGCAGAAGACCTACCTCCTGTGCCGATCAGCTGACTAAGGCCTGCCGTGCAGCCTACGAGGAGGAGCAGAAGCAAAAGGAAGCGGCAGATTTTGCCAAAAGTATAGTGTCTAAGTAATATATTTGACTTTTTTCTATGCTCCTCCTATACTGTTAATAGGATCAGGGAGGATGAAAGGCATGACGTTAAGAGAGCTTGAGATAGAAAAAAGTGCGAGGATCATTGCTGTCGGAGGGGAGGGTGCCCTCAGGCAGCATTTTCTTGATATGGGTGTGATACCGGGAGCGGTGGTGACGCTGGAAAAGTATGCACCCATGGGAGATCCCATGGAACTTCGTATTCAGGGATATGAGCTGACGCTGCGCCTGGCTGACGCGGAGCAGATCACTGTGGAGGCGCTCCCCGGGAAACTTATGGACAAGTCGGCGGAGCCTGAGAGGAAGAATGCTTCCAAAACCGCACAGAAACGGGAACACCCGGGTTTGGGCGAGGGCGGAAGATACCATGTGAAGGCGGATGAACGTCCGGTGCCTGAGGGGACAACGCTGACCTTTGCTCTGGCGGGCAATCAAAACTGCGGCAAGACGACGCTCTTCAACCAACTCACCGGCTCCAATCAGCACGTGGGCAATTTCCCCGGAGTTACGGTGGATCGAAAGAGTGGTGCTATCAAAGGAAACGAGAAGACTCTCGTGACAGACCTTCCCGGAATCTATTCCCTGTCACCCTACACAAATGAGGAGATCGTCTCCCGTCAATTTATTTTATACGAAAAGCCTACGGGTATCATCAATATTGTGGATGCTACCAATATTGAGAGAAATCTCTATCTGACTATGCAGCTCATGGAGCTGGATGTGCCCATGGTGCTGGCGCTCAATATGATGGATGAGGTGCGCGGCAATGGCGGATCCGTGCATATCAACGAGATGGAGTCTCTCCTGGGGATCCCGGTGGTGCCCATCTCCGCAGCCAAAAACGAAGGTATTGACGAGCTGGTGAGCCACGCTCTCCATGTGGCGAAGTATCAGGAACGTCCCGGAAGACAGGATTTTTGTGATGAGAATGAGCACAGAGGAGCGGTGCACAGATGTCTGCACGGCATCATGCATCTGATTGAAGATCACGCGCTGGAGGCGGGGATCCCGGTTCGTTTTGCCGCCACCAAACTGGTGGAGGGTGATGGCCGCGTGTTGAAAGCGTTAAATCTTTCTGCAAACGAGCAGGAGATGTTGGAGCATATTATCTGTCAGATGGAGGAGGAGAGAGGGCTGGATCGGGCAGCAGCCATCGCCGACATGCGCTTTTCCTTTATTGGAAAGCTGGTAGAGGCCTGTGTGGTGAAGCCGAAAGAGAGCAAGGAGCGGGAGCGGAGCCGCAGGATCGACCGGTTTTTGACCGGCAAGTACACAGCTTTGCCGGCTTTTGTGGGCATCATGGCACTGGTGTTCTATCTGACTTTCAATGTGATCGGTGCATGGCTGCAGGGCGTGTTGGAGAGCGGGATAGAATGGCTGACGGAAGCTGCCGATCAGACAATGATCGCTTGGCGGGTCAACTCTGCGCTGCGCTCCATGGTGATAGACGGTGTCTTTGCCGGAGTGGGAAGTGTGCTGAGCTTTCTGCCGGTCATTGTGACGCTGTTTTTCTTCCTGTCCCTTTTAGAAGACACCGGCTACATGGCAAGAGTGGCTTTCTGTATGGACAAGCTGCTCAGAAAGATCGGTCTCTCCGGAAGGAGCATTGTGCCTATGCTGATCGGTTTTGGCTGTACGGTGCCGGGAGTCATGGCCAGCAGGACACTTCCCTCGGAGAGGGATCGTAAGATGACGATCCTTTTGACACCCTTTATGAGTTGTACTGCCAAGCTGCCCGTATACGGTTTCTTTGCGGCGGCCTTTTTTCCGAAGTCGGTCGGTCTTGTCATGGTGGTGCTGTACTTTGGCGGTATCCTGATGGGAATTTTGATGGCGCTTCTGTTTAAGAACAGCATTTTTAAGGGGGAGGCGGTGCCCTTTGTCATGGAACTTCCCAACTATCGTATGCCCGGCGTGAAAAATGTGGCCCAGCTTCTGTGGGAGAAGGCCAAAGATTTCTTGCAGAGGGCTTTCACCGTGATCTTTGTGGCGACGATGGCCATCTGGTTTTTACAGAACTTTGATCATCGTCTAAACATAGTGGCGGACTCTCGGGACAGTATGCTTGCACTGGCGGCGGGGGCGATCACACCTGTCTTTGCTCCGCTGGGCTTTGGGGACTGGAGAATTTCCACCTCACTGATCACAGGTTTTATGGCAAAGGAGAGTGTGGTGTCCACTCTGACGGTGCTCTTCGGCGGAGAGAGTCTGTACCAGATACTGACACCACTGTCAGCGGCATCTCTTCTGGTCTTTTGCCTTCTGTACACACCCTGTGTGGCTGCCGTGGCTTCCATCAAGAGAGAACTGGGAGGCAGATGGGCAGCGGGCGTGGTGATCGGGCAGTGCGTGATCGCCTGGGTGTGTGCATTTTTTGTGAGAGTGATCGGGCTGCTGTTTACATGATCTGATGTAAAATTGCACAAAAAGGATGACGCGAACAGCAAAAAAGCATAAAAGATGTATAATATTGGTTGCTTTTTTCTTGGAAAAAAGTTATAATATGCGTAACTGTCAGAATCAATAGAAAAGGAGACTTGCACCGATGAACAAACATGTTGCATTTAAAATTATGCTCCCGCTGTTTATAATCTTTGTGTTGACGGTTATCGTCAATGTGACAACCACCAGCAGCCTTCAGGGAGTGAGGGAAGTATTCGACGGAATTGCAGGGGACACGGATGGAAGTGTGCCTCAGGAGCTGATGGGTGTCGCTGCCCAGAATTCACAGGTGGTTTCTTCTGCCCTGGCCGCCAACGGATTGATTTCTTCCTTGCAGCTTCTGATGGTCGTAGTGACCATTATTATTACATATATAACGATAGTGAGGCCGTTACAGAACACGGAGAAGCAGTTGAGCGCCCTGATCCGGAAGCTGGAGAACAACGAGGGCGACTTGGGAGACCGTATCTACTGCAAGAAGCAGGATGAGATAGGGCGGCTCGTGTATGGTATCAACCTGTTTTTGACTAAGCTTCAGGAGATCATGAAGAGTATTCACGGACACTCCGTTTCTCTGGATGATGCCGCTCGCAATATTGTGACAACAGTGTCAGATTCTACCGAGAACACCAGGATGGTGACCGGAGAGGCAGCAGAACTCTGTGATGAGATCCGCACCATCGCGGATGCGCTGGGAGAGATTTCCGAGGATATGCAGTCTCTGAGTGATAGTAGCAACTCCATTATGGATTCCACGGTGTCCGGCAGAAAGTATGCTTCAGAGATGAAGGAGCGTGCCAACAATATCAGAGGGCTTGCCACCCGCAGCAAGGAGGAGTCGGTGAAGATCACATCCTCCATGCGGGAGGATCTTGCCAGTGCGGTGGAGAGCAGCAAGAGCGTAAACTCCATACAGAATCTGACGGACGAAATCCTGTCTATAGCAAGCCAGACCAACCTGCTTGCGCTGAACGCCTCCATCGAGGCTGCCAGAGCCGGAGAGGCGGGCAGGGGCTTCGCTGTGGTGGCGGATGAGATCCGCGTGCTGGCTGACAACAGCCGTAACACAGCCAACAGCATTCAGGAGATCAGCAACCACGTGATCTCCTCGGTGGAGAGCCTGGCGGACTCCTCCAACCAGCTGCTGAAATTCGTGAACACAAATGTATTAAAAGATTATGACGGTTTTGTGGAGTCCTCCATGGAGTACCTTCAGGATGCGGAGGCATTGGAGAACATGATGGGAGATTTCAGTGTGAAGGCAGATGCGCTTTCTTCCGCTTCTACCAATGTCCACACCAGAATTGGTCAGATATCCAGCGCTATCGGGGAGGAGAATGACAGAGTATCCAACCTGTCAGGCATTATGCAGATGCTGTCAGACAACATGGGACAGATTCAGGACTGCACTGCAGTCAACGACCAAGTGTCCGATGATCTGAAGAAGGAAATCTCTAAGTTCCGTTCCATTTGATAAGTTTGTGCCACACTATAGCAGCATGATCATATTGATATTGCCATTATAAGAAAAGTGGGAAATAGTCCCGGCGGCAGGTAGCCGTTGGGACTATTTTTATACCGTCTTTTTGCATTGAAATACATCTTTATAGCAATTTGGTGCACTTTGATGGTCGTTTTGTGCCTTTCGTTTACAGTTTGCGGACAAAGGAACCGATAACTATTCTGAGACGAATGATCAGAAGCGAGGGATGGAAATGGAGCTTGCAAATCTACAATATTCCTTTGTGGAGGGGAGTGTCGGTCTTCGGGCGGACGAGATCCTGTACATAGAGACCAACCGGCACAAAAATATATTTTACACCACAAAGGGAACCTACAGCCTTTATAGGAAGCTGGGTGAGATCGAGGAGGATCTCAAGGGGCTGGGGTTTTTGAGGGCGCATCAGAGTTTTCTGATCAATATGCGCTACATTGAAAAGATCAGCAGCTACATTCTAAAGCTGACTACGGGGAAGGAGATATCCGTGCCGAAGACGCGCTATCCCGAGGTGAAAAGGCAGTATCAGGAATTTCAGGAGAGTATAAAATAAGGAGGCTTAAGTATGAGGATCACGACACAAATGCTAAACGAATCTGCGAGAAAGGCCGGACTTCCGATCAACCGAAGTTCGCTCCTGGATTATGTGAATAGGAGCGGTTCCGACAACGGTCTGCTCAGTGCACTGAAGCAGAAGCAAAGTTCTGCCGCTGACTCCACCAAAAAGACAAATTACGAGAAGCTGGAGAAGAAGGCGGATCAGCTGGAGAAGAAGGCGGCAGTATTCACCGCTGAGGGAGAGAAGTCCATCTTTGAGAAGGCGAGAGAGCGCGGAAGCAAGCAGGACATTTATGACAGCGTGGAGGAGCTTATTGAGAGCTACAACAACACGTTTGAGATCTTAGATTCCATGGATGGTACGCTGGATACATTTTACAGTAAGAATCTGACAGGCTTTTTCGCTGACAACAAGGAGGCGCTTCAAAGCATCGGCATCACCATGTCCAAGAACGGAACTTTGAATTTGGACAAGGAGAAGCTTCAGGCAGCAGATTTGGAAACGCTGGAGAAGGTGCTGGGAAATGCGGGCGGCATCATGAAGAAGCTGTCCTATCTGGCGGGCAGAATTTCCGACAACGCGCAGACCAATGTGGAGAGTCTGAGCAGGCAGTACGGTTCCAATGGCAGCAGTTACAGCTCGTCTTTTAATAAGTATGATTTCTGGGGATAAGGAGGAAGAGAGGAAGTATGGCAGTTTTGGGAATAGACGTCAGTGCGAGAGGCGGCTTCTTGCGAGAGTCGGGGAGAACTACGCCAAAGAAAGATGCAAGCTTTCGAAACATATTGGATAACTCTATGGGAACCAACCGTTCGGATAAAGTCCCCTACGGTTATCTGGCAAAAGACGGCGTCATCACCTATAACGGTGTGACTTTTGTCTGTGATTATGAAAAAAATGCTATCTGCCTGGGCGACATGAGCAACCCCAAGCAAGTACTCACCGTCCCCTTGTCGGGCGGCGGCTCCCTGATGGTGAATCGGAGTAACATCGGCCAGTTGTCCAAGGCAATCGGGATGTTCTCGCCGGAGGATGTAAACCGCATTTTGCGGGCCATTGCGCTGGATGCCAAGTGTCAGCAAGAGCTTCATGAGATTGATGAGATGGAGGGGAATCCGGACAACTTCACGCCGGAGGACACCGACACTGAGACCACCGGAACGGAGGATCCGGAGGAAGAAAAATAAAAATTGCAATCCGGATCATTACCCGTTATACTGAAAGTGCCTGATCGTTCCCATTATCGTGGAACGGTTTCCGGCACTTTTTGTATATATATAGCGGACGCGCTGATGAATAAAGTGTAAAACAGCAGTTGACAAAAAAAGACAATAGGTTATAATAAAAACGTGTAGACTACTAAGCGTAGTCAAAAGGGGTTAAAATGAAATATCGCATTTCAGAGACGGAATTCGAAGTGATGGAGATGGTGTGGAAATATCAGGAAGGAATCAAGCAGTCTACCCTTCTGAAAATATTTCTGGCGGAGGGAAAGGAGTGGAAGCGTCAGACACTGAACACCTTTCTGATACGGCTGGAGGAAAAGGGACTTTTAAAGAGAGAGAAGCGGATCGTGAAGCCAGTCTGTACCAGGGAGGAGTATGCACACCATCAGACACAGGAAGTGATCGACACCATGTATGGCGGCAGGCTGAGTAATCTGGTGCTCGCGTTCACGCAGGATGGGGGCCTTAGCGATGAGGAAGTGGGCAGATTATTACGGCTCATACAACAAAAGAAAAAGTAGAAGGTGAGAGATGGAATATATTCTGTTGACGACACTGTCGGGAAGCTGTATCACTCTGTTTTACCTGATCTTTATGATAGGCTTTCGCGAATGCCATTTTGAGAAGTTGAGATATCTGTTCTTGAAAATATGCGTGCTGTTCTATCTGGTGCCGCTTTTATTTTTAAAACAGTTGTACCAAGCTTTGCTGGCATATTTCCCGGCCATACCAAAGAGCCTGGAACCTGCCGGGGAAGGCTTGATCTACACTTGGAGCGATAGGGCGACACTGGTAACGGGAGATGGGACAGGGTACTATTACAATGAGATCCTCCGGATCCAGATGCTGTTGATCGGTATCTGGGTGGGAGGTGCGGTCATTTGTTTTCTCTACCATGTGATCAGGAGCTGGTCTTACAGAAAAGAACTGATAGGTCAGAGTTTTGTTGAAACCGGAGAGTCCGAGGGGCTGTTTCAGGGTCTTTGCGGAGAGTATCATATCCGTAGGAAGGTGACGCTGCGCATTTGTCGTCAGGAGAATGCATGCTTTACCATGGGAGTATTCCGGCCTGTGATCTTCTGTTCAAAGGCGGAAAGTCCTCTGGAGACGGAACTGCTGTTAAGGCATGAATTGGTACATATTAGGAGATGGGACATGCTCTGGCAGTTTCTTGCGCTGATCGCCTTGGGACTTCACTGGTTCAATCCCTTTGCGTGGTTCCTGCACGGACAGATCAAGAAGGTTCGTGAGTATGTCTGTGATGAGGAAGTGCTTGCAGGCAGGGACGAGGAGGAGCAGAAGGTATACATGACCATGCTCGTCCTGCGGGCCAGAAAGGAAAAGCGCCATACTATGCAGATCGCTTTCTCGAAGAAAGGAAAGAGATCAAAACAAGAGAAAAGAATGGAAGAGAGGTTGAACAACATTATGAAATTAGGAAAAGAGAATAAGCCTTGGGTTAAGGCAGCGGCAGTTGCTGTGATCGTGGGCATGACGTTTGTCAATTCTCTGACGGCGTTTGCCTATCCGGATGTGCAGGCGGTTAGATTGATTGAGGATAGCAAGAATTATGAGGACAGGTTGAACGGCTATCTGGAAGGTGATATGGTGTTTGCTCCGGATGAGTTGGGCGATCCAAACTATGATATGGAAAAGGTGTATTATGATGTGCAGTTTATAGATGAGGAAGGTAATGTCTATCCGGTGGAGGATATCAGCAGTCATGAAGCCTGTGATCATACCTTTGTGTCCGGAACCGTTGGGGAACACTTGCGTAACAGTACTGGCGGCTGCACTTACACAATTTTTAAAGCACAGAGGTGCACTAAATGTGGAGGTATGCTGATTGGAGATATGATATCTCAGACAACCTATGTCGTATGCCCTCACTAAGAAATCGCATAAAGTTGTTTGCATAATAATTGTGTAAAAATATGGACATTCCTCCCGTGCAGTGCCGGTTTTATGAAAGCACGTGATCGCGTGGCTTGGCTTTTGAGAATAAAACCGGCCTGTCAGGGTGAATGTATAGATTTTGTCCGCAGTGATGGCAATTTTGGGGAATTGCGGTAAATTACAGTGGACAGTGTCAACAAAAAGGTGGAATCTTCCGGATTCTAATAAAGTGTGACACGGCAAAAGAGAGGCGACAGGGAAACCTGTCGTCTCTCTTTTACCTGTAAGATGCTGTTTGGAGTGGTGATTGCGGGAAAATGCATATTAACGATGACGATAGTACATTTTTTTCGATTCATTTTTAACAATTCCCTTGTATATTTTTCCGCAATTTATTATAATGGTCTCAGAGTTTGTTTAGGAGAAGATACCATAGTGTTGGTATTTTTTTTGGAGAAAAATAATGGAACAAGATCGCTATTTTCAGTTTCCCCTAGATAATGCGTTGGAGATGATCCTGATTTTTGACAGTGAGGGCAGGATACGCTATGCCAACAAAAAGGCAAAGCTCCTATTGGAATACGAGAATTGGTCAAGATGTACCATCATGGATATTTTTCCGGGGAAATTTCAGGACGAGGAGGGAGACCTTGCGCTCAATGTTCCCCTCGGCTCTGCGGAGGAGCAGGACATGGAAGCCTACCGCAAGAACAGAACTTGTTTTCCGGTGCGGTGTAAAGTATTTCAGGACGATCAGGATCCCACCATTTATTATTGCATGGCGTATGATGCCGCTGAGAGAAATTACCTGATCAATCAGAATACACAGGCGGGTCAGGAGATGGAGGCGGCTTTGAAGGTGAAGTCGGAGTTTGTGGCAAATGTGACCCACGAGCTGCGCACACCGGTCAATGGTATTTTGGGCAACACACAAGCCTTGGTGGAGATGGAGAGCGATCAGAAGAAGCTAAATCTCCTGTCTTTGGTGGAGAGAGGCTGCGCGGATATGAATGCCATCATCAACAGTATCCTGGATTTCTCCAAGCTGGAGGCAGGCAAGTTTACACTGGAACCCCGGGAATTTAATTTCCGGAACATGGTGGACTATGTGAAAGCCAATCACAGCAAGAAGATCACAGAGAAGGGACTGGGTTTTTTTGTGACCATCTCCCCCGAAGTGCCTGAGTTTGTGATCGGTGATGAACTGCGAATCGTGCAGATTTTGAACAATCTGCTGTCCAATGCCTACAAATTTACTTCCATTGGTAAGATATCTCTGGAGATCGTCAAGACGGCCCAGATGAAGAACAAGGTGGAATTGTTTTTTTTGGTGATCGACACCGGCATCGGCATTGATAAGGCCGATCAGGACAAATTGTTTAAGAGTTTTTCCCAGGTGTCTGCCTCCACTACCAGAAAGTATGGAGGCACGGGGCTTGGTTTGAATATCTGCAAGCAGCTGGTGGAGCTGATGGGCGGAAATATCCGTCTGGACAGTGAAGCGGGGAAAGGTTCCATGTTCTCCTTCCACATTTGGCTGGAGCTGCCCCAAGAGGAAGGCATAGACAAAGTGGAGCAGAGGGATCCCCGCGCAGAGCTGCGTAAGCTGCAGAGTATGCAGCAGGACAACGGCGACATGCAGAACATCAAAAAGTTTGGTGAGCCTGAGAATCTAAAAGAGATCCAAAAGGATATGTCAAAGCTGAAACTCAGCGTGGAGATGGAGAACTGGGAGAAGGCTGAGATGTTTTGCGAGACGATCAGGCAGCTCACTGAGGAAGCGCCCAGAGAAGTGAAGAGTGCAATGTTGCGTTTGAAGATGGCGGTACAGAAGGCTGATTATGACAAAACTATGGCGGCCGACGAACTGTTGGAAAAGGAGCTGAGTAAACTGACAGCGAACACGGGGGACAGTTGATATGGCGGAACAGAATAACAAGAATGCCTCAATTGTCCTGATCGTGGACGATGTGGAGGCCAATCGTTTTGTGCTGAAAGAGATCATAGAGGATATGGGATATCTGCCGATGTTGACGGAGAACGGCGTACAGGCGTTAAAGATTGTGGAGCGCTTCCATCCGCAGCTGATCATTTCGGATATTGCCATGCCGGAGATGGACGGGTATGAGTTTTGTAGGATCATCAAGGGAGATAGCGCTACAAGGGATATCCCGGTCATTTTTATCTCGGCTTTCGATGAACCGGCAGATATTGTGAAGGGATTCACTCTGGGTGGAGAGGACTATATCACCAAGCCTTTTATTCCGGAGGTGGTCAAGGCGAGGGTGAATCTGCACCTGAAGCTGAACGATTACAATAAGGAACTCTTGGAGATCAACAGAAAGCTGCAGGCGGCTGTCAATGAGCAGCTGCGCCAGATGGAGCTGGAGAAGAAAAATATGCTCTATACGCTGACCCGAGTGGCAAGAGAGAATGCCTGCTATGATGTGGAGCATATGGAGCGGCTTAGCTATAACTGCCGTATTCTGGCGGAAGCCATGCAGCTCTCCGCAGCCTACGATTCCGTGATTTCCGATACTTACGTGGAAACCATAGAGCTGGCGGCGCCTCTGAGCGATCTGGGGAATGTGGCAGTTCCCACCAGCATCCTTCAGAAGGAGGAGCGGCTTACTGACGAGGAGTGGGAGACCCTGCAAAAGCACACTACCATTGGAGCCAGGATCCTTCGGGACATTGAGAATAACGGCGACTACAATGATTTTATACACATGTCGGGAGACATCGCTCATTATCATCACGAGCGGTGGGACGGCAGCGGTTATCCCTGCGGGCTGAAGGAAAAGGAGATTCCTCTTTCCGCTCAGATCGTGGCGATCGTCGGTGCCTACTGTTCCCTGACGGAGAAGCGGACCTACAGGGAGGCCTACACCAGAGATGAGGCACTGACTATTATGGAGAAGGACTCCGGTTCCAAGTTCAACCCGGAGATTTTCGACATTTTGAAAAAAATAGCCAGACAGCTGCACTAGTGTGCTGACACGTTCCATTCAGCACACTACACGTACCTGTTTCTGATCCGGAGGGGCATATAGCGATGAAAATGACGGACGAAGAATTTTTGAGAATATTACGTTTTCTGAAAAGCCGCTACGGGATTGACATGGCTAACAAGAAAGAGATTGTCAGCGGAAGACTGGAGAATTATGTCCGGTCGGCCGGCTTTCGGAACTATATGGAATATATGAATGCCGTGGAGACGGATCACTCCGGGAAACTGGAGAAGGAGCTTGTCAATATCCTTTCCACCAACCACACCTTTTTTATGCGGGAGTTTGAACACTTCGATTATCTGAGGAAGGAAGTACTGCCCTGGCTCAGACAGAAGGAGGCCGCCAAGAAAGACCTTTATATCTGGTGCGGCGCAGCTTCCACCGGGCAGGAGCCGTATATGACGGCCATGTTGCTCATGGATTTCTTTGGGCTGGAGCATTCTTCCTGGGACACTAAAGTGCTGGCCACGGACGTTTCCACAGACGCGCTTAAGCAGGCAGTGGCCGGGGTATACACCAGGGAGCAGATAGAGGCGCTCCCGGACACGTGGAAGAGACGTTTCCTACGTCCGCAGCCCGGGGGAGAGACCTATGAGATCACAAAGGAAGTCAAGGAACAGGTGCTGTTTCGACAGTTCAATCTGATGGATGCCTTTCCCTTCAAGCGAAAGATGCACATTATTTTTTTGAGAAATGTTATGATCTACTTCGACCACGAGACGAGAAGGCAGCTGATGCAGAAAGTGTATGATGCTATGGAACCGGGCGGCTATCTGTTTATTGGGAGGACGGAGACGCTGGATCGGGGTGTCATCCCCCTGCAGATGATCCAGCCGTCGATCTTTCGTAAAAAATTATGAGGGAGGATGTTCTTAGGGGAATAGAGTAACAGGAAAACGAGGGAAGTATATGAGTCGAATACGAGTGTTAGTGGTTGAGGATTCCCTGGTATTTCGGTCGTTGTTGGTGCAAAACCTGAACAAGGACCCGGAGATCGAAGTGGTAGCTACTGCGGGAGATCCTTACGAGGCCAGAGATGCTATATTGGAGTACAAACCGGATGTCATGACTTTGGACATTGAGCTGCCGCGCATGAATGGTATTGAGTTTTTGCGGAAGCTGATGCCCCAGTATCCGATGCCGGTGATAGTCATCAGCTCCCTGAGCGAAAAAGTTTTTGACGCTTTGAGTGCCGGAGCGGTAGATTTTGTGGCAAAACCTCAAACCGCAGATAAACAGCAGTTGGAGATCTTCATCAGCCATGAGCTGCCCAGTAAGATCAAGATTGCTTCAGTGGCAAAGCTTAACAACCTAAAAGTATCGATGCCTGCTCCATCGGTTGCCGTGCACGACAATCTGAGGAAGACTGTCGTGGCGATCGGAGCGTCTACCGGGGGTACGGAGGCGATCGCTGCGGTGATCAAGGAGTTTAAACCCGATATACCGGGCGTGGTGATCGTGCAGCACATGCCTGCAGGATTTACGGAGATGTACGCAAGCCGCCTGGACGCCGAGTGTCAGGTGCGGGTGAAGGAAGCCAGAACCGGCGACGTAGTACAGCCGGGGCAGGTTTTGCTGGCTCCGGGGGGCGATATGCAGATGCACATTGTAAATGCCCACGGAGAATACCAAATTCTCTGTAAAAAAGAGCCCAAGGTCAACGGCCACTGTCCTTCCGTGGATGTGTTGTTTGATTCCGTGGCCAATGTGGCCGGTAAAAATGCGGTCGGTATCATACTGACGGGAATGGGCGGAGACGGAGCTAAGGGGCTTCTTGCGATGCGCAAGGCGGGTGCCAGGACGATCGGTCAGGATGCTTCCACCTGCGTGGTATACGGAATGCCCAAGGTGGCTTATGAGATGGGAGCTGTGGAGTATCAGGAGAAGCTTTCCGATATTGCAAAGAGAACATATACAATTTTAAATAAAATGAAAGGAGACTAGCTATGAAAATTTTGCTGGCAGAAGACGATTTTGTGACGAGGAAGTTTATGACAAACTTTTTATCAAAGTATGGAGAGTGTGATGTTACCGTGGATGGCATGGAGGCGGTGGATGCTTTCATGATGGCCTTGGAGGATGGTGAACCCTACGATCTGGTGTGTCTGGACATCATGATGCCCGTTATGGACGGCTATCAGGCACTTGTAGGTATTCGCAATCTGGAGAAGGAGCGCAATATCTCAGCTGAAGATGCGGTGAAAGTTATCATGGCCACAGCACTGAACGATGAGAAGAACGTAAAAATGGCGTTTGACCTGGGATGTACCGTTTACTCCGGCAAGCCCATTGATCAGGAGAAATTTGAGCAGGCGCTCAAGAAGCTTGGCCTGATCGATCAATGATCACAGAAAGGAGCGCAAAATGGCCGAGGAGTTTAACGCAGAAGGCATGCTCGACATGTATCTGTTCGAGAACACGCAGCTGCTCGAGAGGCTTCAGGAGATCGTGCTGGAACAGAAGGACGAAGAGTGCTTCGATGATGACGGCATCAACGAGATCTTCCGTACCATGCACACCATCAAAGGTTCTTCCGGTGTCATGATGTTCGACGAGATCACCAAGGTCTCTCACAAGCTGGAGGATGTATTCTACTATCTGAGAGAGTCACATCCGCAGGATGTGCCTCACCTGGAGCTGGTGGAGCATGTTCTTGAGGTGGCCGACTTTATAAACGGTGAGATGGAGAAGCTCCAAAACGGAGACTCCGCCGATGGCGATGCCACCGAGATCATTGCTTCCGTGGACAAATTTCTTAACTCCATCAAAGGAGACAAGAAGGAGAAGGAAAAAGTTATAAAGGAAAATGTGCACGAGGAGCCCAAGCAGTTCTACATTGCGCCTGTGGCGACCAGTGCCAGTCATTTTTACCGGATCTATCTGACTTACGATCCGGGCATTCAGCTCGCCAACGTACATGCATATAAGATCGTCTATTCCTTGAAAGAGATCGCGGAGGATCTGCTGTATTATCCCGAGGATATCATCTCTGACGAGAGTAGTGCGGATGAGATCGCAGAGAATGGTTTTAAGATCCTTCTGCAGACCCAGAGCAGTGAAGAAGATCTGCGTGGACTGATCCAGGAGGGTTACGAATTAAAGAAGGTGGACATTTACGAATGTACCGCTGAGGAGTATCAGCAGGGCTTTGACGCAGTCGGCTCTGAGATCCGCATCGATCTGGACTCCAGTGTGGAGGAGATTGAGGCAAAGGCTCAGGGAACGGAAGGTGCTATAACGGAGCAACCGGAGGAATCTAAGGAGCCCGAGAAGCCGAAGATTCCCGAGAAGATCGCCCCCGGTGACTTCGTCATCGAGTCCAAGGAGCCCGGCAAAGCCAAGAAACTGGCCAAGGATAAGCCCAAAAAGGGAGAGAAAGCTGCCTTCATCAGCGTGGATGTCAGCAAGATGGATATGCTGATGGATCTGATCGGGGAGCTAGTCATTGCGGAGTCTGTGGTACTGCAGAATTCTGACCTGAGAGTGCCGGGCTTGAAATTGGATAACTTCAATAAGGCAGCAGGTCAGATGACCAAGATTTCCACCGATCTGCAGAACGTGATCATGAGCATGCGAATGGTGCCCCTGACCAACACGTTCCAGAAGATGAACCGCATCGTTTTTGACGTCTCCAGAAAGCTTGGCAAGGACGTCGAGTTCGAGATGGTCGGTGAAAATACGGAAGTAGATAAAAACATTATTGAACATATATCGGATCCGCTGATGCACCTGGTGCGCAACTCTGTGGATCACGGTATCGAGAGCATAGAGGAACGACAGGCGGCGGGCAAGACGGAGAAGGGAAAGGTCACGCTGTCGGCCAAGACCGAATCCGGTAAGGTGTGGATCAGCGTTCAGGACAATGGCGCCGGTCTGGATCGGGAGAAGATCATAGCCAAGGCGAGAAAGCAGGGACTCTTGGATCCCTACAAGCTGGACAGTGCCTACACGGACAAGGAAGTGTACCAATTCATCACGCTTCCCGGTTTCTCCACCAATGAGCAGGTGACGGAGTACTCCGGAAGAGGTGTGGGCATGGACGTGGTGGTGTCCAATCTCCAATCCATCGGAGGCTCTCTGGAGATAGAGAGCACTCCCGGTGAGGGCAGCGTCATGAACATGAAGATTCCGCTTACGCTGGCTATCATCGACGGTATCGTGATGGTGGTGAACAAAACCTCCTTCGTCATCGAGACCGGCGTCGTGAAGGAGTTCGTGGGCGTGCGGGAAGACATGCTGCAGCAGGATCCGGACGGACAGGAATTTGTTATGATCCGAGGAGAGGCATTTCCCGTGCTCAGACTGGGTGATTTCTACCACCTGCCAAACTATGAGCCGGATCTAAAGCGGGGTATGTTGGTGATCATAGAGGTGGACAAAGAGAATATCTGCCTGTTGGTGGATCGGCTGGTCGGCAAGCAGGAGATCGTTGTCAAACCGATTCCCGATTATATCAAGAAGGTGGAAGGATTGTCCGGATGTACACAGATGGGTGACGGAAGTATTGCCTTGATCCTGGATCCCGCGGGACTTTTGGAAGCATATAGCAAGTAATATTGTTTTAAATAAAAGAGAAAGGAAAGAAGTCTATGATTGAGAATGACGTGCAAGAGCGCGATACTCAAAAGGGCAAGTATGTGACCTTCAAGTCCGGAAACGAATATTTCGGGATCAAGATCCAGTATGTCAATGAGATTATCGTCTATCAAGAAGTGACAGCCATTCCGGAGAGCGAAGATTACATCAAGGGATTGATCAATCTGCGCGGCAAGATCATTCCGGTGATCGACGTGAGATTGCGATTCAAACAGCCTCCTATTGAGTACAATGACAGAACCTGTATCATTGTGATCACTGTGAAGTCCACCGTTGTGGGACTGATCGTGGAGAAGATCGCAGAGGTGGTGGAGATCAAGGATGAAGATATCCTGCCATCCCCGACGATCAGGCATGGGGAAAAGGTACAGCAGAAGTATGTGTATGGGATCGGCAAGATTGGCGATGCTGTAAAGCTTTTGCTTGACCCTGATAAATTGTTGAATGATGAAGATTTGTCCTTGCTGGAGCAGGCAAGCGGCGATGTTTCGGAAGAAGGAGAGTAAATACTATGAAGAATGTAAAATTTCACACCAAACTGGTTGTCAGCTATGTCATCATTGGCATCATCCTGATCGTGCTTTTGTATGTCGGCTACAATGCTGCAGGGGATATTATCACAGTGGCGAATCAGAAAGAATATTTGCATAATTACGCAATCTTTGAGGCGGTTGTCTTTGTGCTTATATTCGGCATTATGGCGTTTGTGTCTACCCATCTGGGCAGGCGGGTCCGTCTGGCAACGGCTCAGTTAGCCAAGGCAGCCACGAGTCTGGCAGCAGGCAAAGTAGATATCACCATAACTAAGGACGGCAATGACGAGTTTGGCACCATGCTGGACCAGTTGCAGGAAGTGATCGACAATATTAAATATCAGACAAATATTGTGCAGGAGGTTGCGGACGGCAATCTTGACATCGAAGTAAAGCCGAAGTCCGATGAGGACGCTATGGGCATCGCCTTAAAGCAGCTGGTTGCCCGCAACCGTCACGCGCTGTCCAGCATAAGTGACGGCGCTTATCAGGTGAATACCAGCGCTTCTCAGGTGGCAAGCGCCAGCGAGGCGTTGGCACAGGGTTCCACAGAGCAGGCAAGCGCCATCGAGCAGATCACTGCTTCCATCAGTGATATCGCGGAGAAGACCAAGCAGAACGCCGAGGAAGCCAACACCGCCGCAGAGCTGATGGCACAGGCGATCGCGAACGTAAAGAAAGGCAACAGCCAGATGCAGGATATGGTGACTGCCATGGAGGAGATCAACAAGGCATCAGCAAGCATCTCCAAGATCATCAAGGTGATCGACGATATCGCGTTCCAGACGAACATTTTGGCGTTGAACGCCGCAGTGGAGGCAGCGAGAGCGGGCGATGCCGGCAAGGGCTTTGCCGTTGTGGCAGAGGAGGTGCGCAATCTGGCAGCCAAGAGTTCTGCTGCAGCAGCGGAGACCGCAGAGATGATCGAGGACTCCATCCAGAAGGTGAGCGCAGGTTCCCACATTGCGAACGAGACGGCAAGCGCTCTGGAAGCGATCACCAGCGTGGTACAACAGAGCGAAACGATCGTGGGAGGCATTGCCGAGTCCTCCAATTATCAGGCGACCGCCATCGATCAGATCGATCAGGCGATCGAGCAGGTATCTCAGGTGGTGCAGAACAATTCCGCTACCAGCGAGGAGTGCGCTGCAGCCAGTGTAGAACTTTCCGGCCAGGCAAGCAGAATGCGAGAGCTTCTTGCGGTGTTCAGACTGGGTGCACGGGCGGGCAGCCTGGTGGACGATACCAGAGCTACTTATCGCAGCAACGCGAGCAGAAACGAGCAGATCATTTCCCTGAATGATGGTTTCGGCAAATATTGATAAACAGAGGATGAATGATAACGACAAAAGCATACCTGCGCTGATATACCTGCGCCGGTATGTTTTTTTCGATAAGGATGCTAGATGGAGGTGGACAAGTGGAACGGATAGAAAGTCTGGAAAGAGGACAGCGGGGGCTGGAACGATTCATTTTAATACTGTACACCATTTACAATATCAATATGTTTATCAGTGCCCTGCGGATGCACTGGGGAAATTGGGAGATGGTGATTCTGGCTGTAGTGATGACAATCAGTTGGTTTATGTTTAAGGTGTCCTATAAAACCTATCAGTTCCGGGTGTTGTCTACAGCTGTTATGATGCAAACCAGCGTGTTTATCTATGCGGTTAACTCGGAGAATGTGTCCTCTGTGCTGACCACGCTTTTGGTTTTTGCCGTGATGCTGGGACTGTATGGTGTGGCTGAGGTCAGTTACGTCGCTGCCACGGCTTCGGTGATGATTCTGATGTATTACGCTTTTTGGACGGATATCATCCGTTTTCAGTCAATTCAGGAAGTTCCCCAGGTGGCTGTGCAGATCATCAATATATTTGTGGTGGAGTATTTGGTCTATATCTGGGTAAAAAAGAGGAGTGAGAGCAGCGAACAGCTGATGCAGGTGATCGCTGGCCTTCAGGAGGCAGAGCAGAGCAAGAATGATTTTCTGGCGAATGTGAGTCATGAGCTGCGCACTCCGATCAACACCATCTACGGGATGAGCGAGATCGTGCTCCAGTCGGAGGATCCGCAGCAGATGAAGGAGGACGTGTACGACATCCAGGTGGCAGGCCGGAATCTGATGACGGTAGTCAGCGACATCCTGGACTTTTCGGAGTTGCAGTCCGGCAAGATGGAGATTGAAGAAGAAACATACAACATCACCTCCACTATCAACGATGTGATCAATATGACAGTGGCAGACAAGCAGGATAAGCCCATCGAGCTGGTGGTGGACTGTGATGCGGAGCTTCCCAGGGTGCTGTACGGCGACGAGAAAAAGATCCGCAGAGTCATTATGAACCTGGTGAGAAACGCCATTAAGTTTACCAACAGCGGCTGTGTGACGATCTCCTTCGCCATGCGCAGGGAAGAGTACGGTATCAATCTGATCGTGACGGTGAAGGACACCGGTATCGGAATGGATGAGGTGGCTCTGGAAAAGCTGTTCACCAGCTTTAACCAGGTGGACGCCAAGAGGAACCGTCAGGAGGGCGGCGTCGGTCTGGGAATGGCTATTTCTAAGGCCATCGTACAGAAGATGGGTGGTGTGATCACCGTCAAGAGCAAATTCGGGAAGGGAACTACCATGAAGGTGGTGATCCCGCAGCGTGTGGTGGAGGAACAGCCTATCACCAATATTCAGAACAAAGAGAAACTGTATGTTGCTGTCTATGTCAACATGGAGCAGTTTGAGACGATGGCGGTCCGCGACGAATATACGGACATAATCAAACATATGATCGAGCAGATTCAGGTGAGAAGCCATATGTGCCGCAATCTGGCGGAACTGAAGAGAAGGCAGGAGAAGGAGAGCTTTACTCACATCTTTATCAGCAGGCAGGAGTACATGGAGGATCCGGAGTATTTTGACGTGCTTTCCAAACATACCTGTGTGATCGCCGTGATCGACAGGCTGAACGACAAGCTGATCGCAAATGAAAATATATTGCGCGTATTCAAACCTTTCTATGTATTGCCGATCGTAAATATACTGAATGACAATTTTTCCACACACAAAGAGACGTATGTCGTGCGCCCGACAAGATTTGTGGCGCCGGATGTTCATGTGTTGGTGGTGGATGACAACATAATGAATATCAAGGTGATCCAGGGGCTTTTGGAGAAGTATCAGATCCGCGTGACCGCGGCTGAGAGCGGCACAGAGGCGCTCTCCAAGATCGAGACGATGGATTATGATTTTGTGTTCATGGATCACATGATGCCGGAGATGGACGGAATCGAGACCCTGCACAATATCCGCAAAAAGGTGGGGACCTATTACAGCAAAGTTCCCGTGATCGCTCTGACCGCCAACGCCGTGGCGGGAATGCGAGAGATGTTCCTTTCGGAGGGGTTTGCGGACTTTGTGGAGAAGCCGGTGGAACTCTCTGTGCTGGAGCGCGTGCTGATGCGAAACCTGCCTGAGAATAAGCTGATCCGGGTGAGTGAAGATGCACAGGCAGAGCCGGAAGTAAGCGGAGCCGGCCCCATGATGCTGGGAGATGAACTTGTGGTTGGCGATCTGAATGTGGAGAAGGGGATCATCTACTGTGGTGGAAGAAAGCAGTACTTGGAGATCCTGTCCCTGTATGACCAGAACGGTGCGGAGACTCTGGAGAAGCTGGATCAGCTCTTTGGAGACAGGGCTTGGAAAAATTACATCATCACCGTCCATGCGGTCAAGAGTACTATGCTGAGCATCGGAGCGGAGAAGCTGTCGGAGATGGCTAAAAATCTGGAATTGTCCGGGAAAAGCGGTAAATTTGACTATATCCTGGCACATCATCAGCTGATGATGAAGGAGTACCGGAGAGTGCTGCAGCTTCTGCATGACTTCCTGCACCACGGAGAGAGCGATGAAGAGCAGGCGGCGGAGTTGGATCTTCCGGAACTGTCGGATGAGAGATTTGACCAGATGGCCATCGATATGGAGGATGCCATGTACGCCCTGGATGGGGCCCGTATGCTGGAAATTCTGGAGGAAATGCAGAAGTATCAGTACCATGGAACACCCCTGAAGCCTTCCGTGGCACCCCTGCGCCGTAAGATTGAGATGTCGGACTATATGTCGGCGGTGGAAAATATCTTAAAGATCAAAAATCGCATTAAAAGCGGGAGAGGAGGCGAGGTATAATGCTTAAGAAACTGTCACAGCTTATATTTGGGCGAAATTTGGCTCTCAGGGAGCGCATTTTCCGGGTGATCATTATCTTAGGTTCCACCTTGATATTGGCAGGCATTGTGGAATGTCTGGCCCTGATGGATGTCGATGTGGTTTATATACCTTTGCTTACCCTCTTTCTGGCTATGGTCGTGGCGCTGGTGGCTACTTTTAAGTATCACAAGATCGATCTGGCTGCGGTGATCGTGGGAGTCTTGATCATCATGGTGGTCTTTCCGGCGATGTTTCTCTTAAGCGGTGGACTGGAGGGAGGTGCCACCGTGTGGATGGTGCTGGGGATATTCTATGTGTTTCTGATGTTCTCCGGCAAACGGATGATAATCTTTGCGATCGGTGCAATCGTGGTAGATGTTGTGGTTTATACGATTGGATTTTTACATCCGGAATATATCACACCCATGGCTTCCAGAGCCGCAAGCTATATGGACTCTTTCTTTGCGGTGCTCGTGGCAGGGCTGACAGTCAGCCTGATCTTAAGGTTTCAGATGAGGGTTTATGAGATTGAGAGAAGTGTGGCGGAGAAGCAGAAGAAGGAGCTGGAGAAGGCGAGCGATGCCCAGAACACATTTTTTGCCAGCATGAGCCATGAGATCCGCACGCCCATCAACACGATCATCGGCCTGAACGAGATGATCCTCAGGGAAAACTGGGACAACAGCACCAGAGAGTACGCGGCCAATATTCAGGTGGCCAGCAAGATGCTCTTAAGTCTGGTGAACGATATACTGGATCTGTCCCGCATGGAGATGAAACGGATGGAGATCCTCCCGGTGGAGTATGAGCTTCAGGAGTGGTGTCAGGAAATTGTAGACATCATGCTTGTCCGGGCAGGCGAGAAGGATCTGAACTTCCAGATTGATATGGATCCCAACCTTCCCAGAGGTTTGTATGGAGATGAGAGAAGGCTCAAGCAGGTGATGTTGAATCTGCTGACCAATGCGGTGAAATACACCCGGGAGGGAACGATAACGCTGGCGGTTAGCGGTGAGATGACGGCGCAGGACAGGGTCACACTGCGGCTTTCCGTGAAGGACACCGGCATCGGTATCCGCAAGGAAGATCTGAAATATCTGTATGACGCTTTCCGCAGGGTAGACGAGCGGGAAAACCGAAAGGTGGAGGGCAGTGGTCTGGGACTCTCCATCTGTAAGCAGCTGGTGGATCTGATGGGCGGAGAGATCACGGTGGACAGTATCTACACCAAGGGATCTACCTTTACGGTGACGCTTGAACAGCAGGTGATCGATCCGCATCCTGTGGGTGCAGTACAGTTTATGGAGGGAGAGCAGCATGTGGACGCTGAACGCTACCAGCAGAGCTTTGAGGCACCGGAGGCCCGTGTTTTGGTGGTGGATGACAATGAGATGAACTGTCTGGTGATCAGAAAGCTTCTGGAGGCCACCAAGGTTCAGGTGGATACGGCATCCAGCGGGGAGGAGTGTCTGGAGAAGGCACGGAACAAATATTATCATGTGATCCTGATGGATTATATGATGCCGGATATGGACGGAGCGGAGACACTGGATATTTTAAGGAGGCAGGAGAACGGCCTGTGCAGGGAGTCTGCGGTGATCGTACTCACAGCCCACACATTGGCGGACGCAAAGCAGATCTGTCAGGACAATGATTTTGACGGATATCTGGAGAAGCCGATCCAGAGTGCAAGGCTGGAGTCGGAAATTTTGAGATTTATTCCGGACGATATTCTGGAGTATCGTTCCAACACAAGCGCTTCGGCCGGTTCGGAGAATGAAGTGCAGAGGAGCAATCGCAAAAAGCGCAAGAAGGTCTGTATCACAACCGACTGCACCAGCGATATGCCGGACGAATTCCTGGAGCAGTACGACATCAAGGTGATGTATCTGTATATCAATACGAACAGGGGGCGTTTTGCAGACACCCGAGAGATCGACACCGACAGTCTCTCCCAGTATCTGCTTGAGAGTGAGGAGCGCGTTGTCTCCAGCAGTGTGTCGGTGGAGGAGTATGAGCAGTTCTTTGCGGATGTGCTGACTCAGGCGGAGGAAGTCATCCACATTGCCATGGCATCCGACGTGAGAAAGAGTTTTGAGATCGCATCAAAGGCGGCCGGCGGATTTGACCATGTGCATGTCATCAACTCGGGACAGGTTTCGTGCGGAGCCGGACTGGTGACACTGCATGCGGCCAGATTGGCCCAGAAGGGATACAAGGTGGCGGAGATCTGTGAGGAGGTGGAGCGAATGAAGGAGCAGGTGGCTTTCCGATTCTTCCTGCCTGCCACGGATATCTTTTATCAGAGCGGACACACAAACGCCCTGGTCAACAACTTGTGTTCTTTGCTCCGCCTGCACCCTATTCTGGGTATGAGGCAGAGCAAGATCACGGTTACAGGAGCCATGTTCGGAAATGTTGATAGTTGTCTGAAACGCTGTATCAGACAGCATCTCTTTCGCAGGCGCCGAATTGATCCGGGGATCGTGATCATCACCCATGTGGGCTGCAGTGTAAGGCGTCTGGAGCTTATCAAGTCCGAGTTGGAAAAGAGAGTACATTTTGATAAGGTGATCGTGCAGAAGGCTTCCTTCTCCAACGCCTGCAACGTGGGAATGGGGGCCGTAGGGATCGGTTATTTTAGGAAGAGCTGAAGATTGGCATGGGATGACGAAAGGGAATCGCAACAGCTGGTTGCTTGGCTTTCTGGAACAGCGGTGATATAGTATCTACGGGAGGTGATCGTTTATATGGAAACGAAGAATGTTATATTAGAACTGCGGACCAAAAACGGATTAACTCAGGATGAGCTCGCAGAAAAACTCTATGTTACCCGCCAAGCTGTATCCCGCTGGGAAACAGGTGAGACCGTACCAAATACGGAAACCCTAAAACTGCTGTCAAAACTGTTTGACGTTTCTATCAATACGCTTCTTGGCTCTCCAAGGAAACTGATCTGCCAATGCTGCGGTATGCCGCTTGATGATTCTTCTATCAGTAAAGAGACCGACGGTACATTCAATGAAGAGTACTGTAAATGGTGCTATGCGGATGGGAAATTCGTTTATACAAGTCTGGAGGAACTGATAAATTTCCTTGTCGAACATATGTCAAATGAGAACTGGCCTCCAGAGCAGGCACGAGCGTATTTTGAAGCACAGTTACCAAAGCTTGATTACTGGAACCAAACAAAGTAACGAGCTGAAAAATTGTTTATAAAAAGCATAAAACGCCCTTTACATTTTCTGGTAACCTGTGCTATATTAATGGTGAATAAGTGGCATGGAGGCCGAGTTTTCAGGATTGCTGGATGCGGTCAACAAGGAGGTAGACAATATGAGTATCAGTATTCAACCGAAAAATGATTATTCTTTTTTATTCTCCGGGTTAGGAGGAAATAGCGGAGGTTACGCGGGTAATTTCCTGGGAGATTATATTAGCCTTAAGAACGGCACCTACGCTAAGCTGATGAAGGCTTACTACAACACCAAATCGGATGACGAGTCGGTGAAGTCGATTGCGAAGCAGACGACATCCAGAAGAAGCAGCGCCAACAGTCTCAGCAAGGACGAGACCAAGGCGTACACGGAAGTGCAGAAAGCAACGGACGATCTGAAGGAATCCGCCGATGCTCTGTTGACGAAAGGTACTAAGTCCGTGTTCCGCAAGAAGGACATTACCACCACCGACGAGAACGGTGTGAAGAGCACCAAGTATGGCTATGATGTGGATGCCATCTACAGTGCGGTGAATGACTTTGTGAAGGATTACAATGCTGTGATCAAGGCCACGGCTTCCGGTGATGTGGCGGACAGCTCCATCGCTAACCGCGTGTCTCATCTGCAGAATACCACCAAGATAAATGAGAAGGCGCTGGCAGAGATTGGGATCACGATCAACAAGGACAACACCCTGTCCATTAATAAGGACACTTTCAAGGGTGCCGACATGACAAAGGTTCAGAACTTGTTCAATGGCACCGGTTCCTATGCCTATAGCGTGTCCGCTTCCGCATCCATGATCAACTTCAGTGCGGATCAGGCGCTCACCAAGGCAAGTACTTACACAGGTACAGGTACCTACGGCAATAACTACAATATGGGTAACCTGTTCAACAGCTACTTATAAATAAGTCATTGACAGCCATGCAGACACATCTGCGTGGCTGTTTTTATGGTCTTCTGAATAGTTACGAGAAAATAATGCAAAGAAAGTAATAAAAAAATTCAAAAACTCTATTGACTTTTTGAGGGAGACACGATAGAATATATTTTGTTCGCAGGAATGGCGGAATTGGCAGACGCGCACGGTTCAGGTCCGTGTGGT